>JAZRMW010000031.1:0-33051 GCA_045647865.1 Phocaeicola sp. | reverse complement strand
GGTATGCTCCTTTCTGATAGGCTGCTCTCCTGCCCTCTTTTTTATTAAAATGCTATTTCCTTGCTTTATTCAAGGCTGGGATAAGGAATGTTCGTTTTTAAACGATTCTCAAGAGGTCAAAATCGTCGTAATTGATTGGTATATAGTGATAAACAAGGATTTTTCTTGTTCTGAAAAATGTCTGAAATAGAAAAAAAACGTTCTGATTGAATATTGAGGCTAAAATCTACTAAAAGTTCTATGAATTTGGCTTATTTCAATTTCATATAATGGGGGGGGCATATTCATTTATGCCCCATCAGGAAAGAAAAGAGTATAATTTACTTGAAGCCATTGGATAACATTTCTGTAATCTAATGGCTGATTGAGGTTAAAGCTGGTTATAGAAAAGGTGTGAGTACATCATCAATGAAGATCATCAATGAAGAATCTTGTAGATAAGTTCTTTTAGTAAGTCTCCGCTTCCTGTTGATGGATTCCCTACTCCTTTTGATCGGGCATCACATTCGCGGATATCGCTGATGATATACATTACCTTTACGGCTGAATATTTTCGCATGGCTGCCATATAGTCGCGGGATTGCCATGGGGAACGAAGTCCTAATTGTGCAGCTATTCCTTGTTCGCTTTTTTCGGGTGCATAGTAAGCAAGCATCAGGTTTGAGAAGAAATTAAAGAGCATTGATAAGGTCATCTGTATCGGGTTGCTCTTTGGGTTTTCTTCAAAATATTTTATTATTTGATTAGCCTTAAAAATATTCTTTTCGATGAGTGCATTGCGCAATTCAAAGTTGTTGAAGTCTTTGCTGATGCCGATATGTCGCTCCACCAATTCTGAATTTACCCGTTTTTGTTGCGGTGATAAGCTAAGAAATAATTTGTCAAGTTCGCTACTTATTCTATTCAAATCTGCTCCTATGGATTCAGCAATCAGTTGGCATGCTTGTGGCTCAATGTCGATGCCTTTCTTCTTTAGATAAGTGGTGATAAATCCGGGAAGTTGGGTGTCCTTCATCTTTTTTGATTCAAAAAGTACACCCGCTTTTTCAATCTCTAATGTTATTTTTTTTCGTTTGTCGATTGTTCCATTTTTGTGGCAGAATACGAGGATGGTCGAAGGTTGTGGTTTTTGCAGGTAGAAGGAGAGCTCGTCCAGGTTCTTTAAGTTTTGTGCCTCCTTTACGATGATTACCTGATATTCGGCCATCATCGGATAGCGTTTGGCTGCATTGATAATTGTTGACAACTCGGTGTCGGAGGCATAGAGGATTATTTGATTGAATTCCTTTTCTTCTTCTGTCAAGATGGTTTCGGCCATATAGTCAGCGATGCGGTCGATATAGTACGATTCCTCTCCCATCAGGTAATAGATGGGTTTGTATTTTTTTGCCTGTAAATCTTTGACGATGTCAACGTGTGTAATTTCCTGCTTTGCCATTATATTTGTTTTGTTTTCTGATATAATATCAGTATATAAGTTCTATTTTATTTTTTCTATTCTGTCCTTGCTTTTTGGGGTATCTCTGCTTAAAAAATGTTTCTTTATCACCAGTCGAATTTCAAATGTTTGACTGTTCTCTTTTCATCGCGAATCATCTGTACGGCATCTATTCCTATTTTAACATGGTCGCATACATACTTCTCTGTCACGTAGTTGTCCATCTTTTCAGTCTTTACTCCCTCAGGTATCATAGGTTGGTCAGATACCAATAATAGTGCTCCTGTAGGGATACGGTTGGAAAATCCGGTACAGAAGAGTGTGGCGGTCTCCATATCTACGGCCATAGCCCGTGTATCTCGAAGTAGTTGTTTAAACTTTTCATCATGTTCCCAAATGCGTCGGTTGGTTGTATAGACGGTGCCTGTCCAATAGTCGTTTCCATGATCGCGTATGGCTGACGAGACGGCACGTTGGAGCATGAATGAAGGCAGTGCTGGAACTTCGGCTGGCAAATAATCGTTCGATGTTCCCTCTCCACGGATGGCCGCAATGGGTAGGATAAGATCGCCTATTTGTGTGTGTTTGCTCAATCCTCCGCATTTACCCAAGAATAGGCAGGCTTTGGGGTTAATGGCACCTAGAAGATCCATGATGATGGCTGCATTGGGGCTTCCCATACCGAAGTTTATCATGGTGATGTTTCCTGCTGTAGCTGAGGTCATGTTGGCATCCTTTCCATGAATCTCCACATTCATTACTTCGGCAAAAATTTCGACATATTTGTTGAAATTGGTCAGCAAGATGTATTCTCCAAACTTCTCCAACGGTCTTTTTGTGTACCGTGGTAACCAATTGGTGACGATTTCCTTTTTTGTTTTCATAAAAACAATTACTTTTGTACACGGAAACATTTCCGAGGTTGAATTTATAATCCGCAAAAATAGTAAATGTTATCATTAAATCTGCCACCTTATGCCACAAAAATTGCAGTTCGTGATGGAAAAAATACCATTTGGGACATTATTCGCCGTAAATATGTGGCTTTGACTCCCGAGGAATGGGTGCGTCAACATTTTGTACACTTTCTTGTCGAGCATAAGGGGTATCCTGTTTCTTTGTTAGCCAATGAAGTAGCTTTAGTGCTGAATGGTACTTCGCGTCGGTGTGATACCGTACTCTACGACCGCACCCTTTCTCCTCGTATGATTATGGAATATAAGGCGCCTCATATCCCAATAACCCAAAAAGTTTTTGATCAAATCAGTCGCTACAATCTTGTTTTTCGGGTAGATTATCTTATAGTCAGCAACGGACTTTCCCACTATTGTTGTCGTATGGATTATGAAAACCATTCCTATCAGTTCTTAAGTGATGTCCCAGAGTATGGAGAACTGTATTAGATTAGGTCTTTGCGTTGAATGGTATGAAATATGTTTTAGATACAAAATTACACGAATTACACGGAAGTTTTATTCTTTTTCCGTGAAATTCGTGTAATCTCTATCCTATTATAATAGTTTACTCTGCGGCAGAACTTTTGCGACTTCTGCGTTTGGGTGCAACCTTCTCTTCTACGGGCTTTTCTACACCGGCCAATTCTGGGTCGATCATAATACGTCCGCAGTATTCACATACGATAACTTTTTTGCGCATACGGATGTCAAGTTGGCGCTGGGGCGGAATCTTATTGAAGCAACCTCCACAGGCATCACGTTGAACATACACGATACCGAGTCCATTGCGTGAGTTTTTGCGGATACGTTTGAATGCTTGGAGCAAGCGGGGTTCGATAGTAACTTCCAAACTCTTGGCCTTTTCTCTCAACTTCTCTTCCTCCATTTTTGTTTCAGATACGATTTCTTCCAGTTCGGCCTTTTTCAGTTCCAAGTCCTTAGAGCGGTCTTCCAGAAGCTCTTCGCTACGCACACAATCATCGTTTTTGCTCTTCTCGGCAGATGTGAATTCGCGGATACGCTTTTCGCAAAGTTCAATCTCCAAAGACTGGAATTCGATTTCCTTGCTCAGCATGTCGTATTCGCGATTGTTGCGTACATTGTCTTGCTGTTCTTTATATTTGTTCATCAAAGCCTTGGCATCTTCAATTTCATTACGCTTTGTAGCGATGGATTGGCGGAGTTCGGCCATTTCACGACGGATTTTGTCGATGCGTGTATGCAAGCCTGTCACTTCATCCTCCAAGTCCTGTACTTCGAGAGGAAGTTCGCCACGGAGGGTCTTGATTTTGTCAATTTCTGACAACATGGTTTGCAACTGGTAGAGTGCTTTCAGCTTTTGCTCTACGCTCAAGTCTGTAGGGTCTTTTTTTTCTCTTGCCATACGTTTTTTATTATTGAGTTTTATAATTTATATGTTTCTAAATTTTATTATGGAGATAGTCGCTTCACTTCTTGGGAAAATAGAGACCAATCGTTTTTTTTACACCAAAAGATTTGTGAAGTTTTTAGATGGTTCAATATTTAGCTTTTATCTCCCTTTATTTCCATATTATCTCTCTTATCTTCTTTATTATTATTAATAATATTTTATCGGATTCGTCTCCACATTTGTCTGTCTTACGGGTAAATTGGGATACGCGCCCTTGATGATTGATTGAAATATTTCCAGAGTGAATTGTTCGCTTTCATAGTGTCCGATTTCCACCATCAGCAGGTCGTCCTCGTGTCCGAAATAGTCGTGGTATTTTATTTCGCCCGTCAGAAACGCATCAGCTCCCAGTCCGATAGCTTTAGGGAGCAGAAAGGCGCCACTTCCTCCACATAGGGCAATGGTGCGCACGGTTTTTCCGTTGAACTTGTTTGATTTCACGCATTCGGCTTGGAAAGTCTCCTTCACTAGTTGTAGAAACTCGTCAGTCTTCATCGCTTCGGGCAATTCGCCAATAACTCCTGCCCCAGCCTGCATCCACGTATTTTTCAGTGGATAGAGGTCGTATGCCGGTTCTTCATACGGATGTGCTTTCATCAAGGCACTTATAGCTTTTCCTTTCAGATAGGCTGGCAACACTGTTTCAATGCGTACTTCCGCTTCGCGGTGCATTTCACCGATGTTTCCGCAGAAGGGGTTGCACTCCTCTCCTGCCCTGAAAGTTCCTTCACCGGTCAGGTTGTAGCTGCATTGGTCATATCCACCGATGCATCCACATCCAGCATCAAATAGCGCCAATCTCACCTTGTCAGCTTGTGCAGTAGGCACGAAAGTCACTAATTTTAGCAGAGAATCCTCTTTTGGGGCCAGGATTTTTAGATTCTTGAGTCCCAGTTTTTCTGCAATTTTGTAGTTCACTCCTCCTGTGGAATTATCCATGTTGGTATGGTGTGAACAGATGGTGATGCCGTGGCGTATTGCCTTCATTACACAGCGTTCTACGTAGTTTCGTCCTGTGATGGATTTCAGTCCACCGAAGATGAGTGGATGGTGCGATACGATAAGATTGTATCCGATCGCAACAGCTTCATCGACAACATCTTCCGTTACGTCCAGACACAATAAAGCCCCTGTAACTTCCGCCTCTGTCAGTCCTACTTGCAGGCCGGCATTGTCCCATCCGTCTTGCAAGGGCAGTGGCGCGAATCGTTCAAGGGCACATACTATCTCCTTAACTTTCATTCGCCTGAAAATGAGAATTTGGGTGCAAAGATACGAAATTTCTTCGAAATAGTGTTTCTATTCGAGTGGAAAAAATGAATAAAAGTTGGCGATATATCATGTGTTATCTCTTACCTTATTCATTAATCGAAAAAATAATACCTAATTTTGCATCATAATAAAATGTCAATTTCCTTTGATTTTCATTCCAAATCAGAGTATATTTGTTTGTGTCAGTCCGTATGAATTCACAAGATATAAGAGGAAACAAGTATCGGATAGATAACATGACAGACACTTGTTCTTAATGGTGTCACCGCATGGCATTAGAGGGATATATACTTATGCTCTTTTGTGGAGATCGCAGGATTTGCGGAATAGGAAAATATACAGATGCAAGATTTGTTACTATAGAGTATTGGAATTTGTACCAGTTTTTTTTAGTCTTTGAACACTTTACGGATACATCCGTAGGAATCGAAGGTTTTACGGAAGGAAAGGCGGAGGGTGGTCATCAAGGAGAGGATGGAGGCGGCCACGGTGATGACAATAATCGTCATTTGATACTTGATGGCCACATTGGGTGATGAGCCACCGAGAATCTGGCCGATCATGGTACCAGGCAGGGCTACAAGCCCCATCACGGCCATATTGGCTATGGCGGGACTGAAGGCTTTGATGATGGCTTCGCGAACAAGGGGGGCGGTGGCTTCGTGGCGGGTGGCTCCGTTGCCAAGGAGGTAGTAGTAGAGTTGCTGTTCGCGCATCAGGTTGGTGTAGAAGGTGTTGAGGGCTATAACGTTGCTCGATAGCATGTTGCCCATGAGGATACCGAAGATAGGTATCATATATTGTGCACCAAAGATGTTGTCGAGCTGGAGTACTATGCCTAAGAAATAGAGGCCGATGAGGATAGCCGATATCAGGAAGCCTATGACAAGGGGGAGCATTAGGATGCTGCGCTTGAGGCGTGTGCGCGAAAGGGCAGTCTCGGTGGCTACGAATACCATGATGAAGACCCAGAGGAAGTTAATCCACGGATTGTCCCAGAGGAAGAGATAACGGAGGTAGATACCGATGAGAAACAGTTGCACCACCATGCGCAATGCGCCTATGATGGTGGCTTTCACGAGTCCTGTCTTGTAATGGTGAAAGAAATAGAGGGGTACGAGCAGGAGCAGCATGCCGATGCCCAATCCCCAGTAGCTGATGTCGATGGTTGTGCCCACGGAGTCTGATAGTTTTTGAGTTATGAGTTGTGGATGGTGAATTGTCTTCCACATCCGGCCATAAAGTCGGGGTCGTGGCTGACGGCCAGTATGGTTTTACCTTGAGTTGCCAGCTGTTGTATGTATTGGATGGCTTTTTGGGTGGAGGCTTTGTCGAGTGCTGAAGTGGGTTCGTCGATGATGATAAGGGGTTTCTCTTGCATAGCCGTGATGGCAAGCAGGATGCGTTGGCGCTGGCCACCCGATATCTCGTGGAGGCGTTTGTCCAGCAATCCGTTTTCCAACCCTAAGGCATCGAAGGCTTCCAACAGTTTTTCCTCTATGAAGGGTACTCCCCTATTCACTTTTAGACCGAAGGGCAAATACACCATCTCCCTCACCCATTCGCAGGGCAATGACAGGCCTTGAGGCATCCAAGCTGTCAGGTGGCGGATTTGGCTGGCTGTGCGAGGTGAAAGTTCGATATCGTTTACGAAGATTGTGCCTTCGTGCAGGGAAACAAATCCCATCACGGCTTTTAGCAAGGTAGTCTTTCCGCATCCTGAAGGGCCAGTGAGACAGACTGCCTCTCCCTTTTGTACCCTGAGATTCAGGTGGCTGAAGATGGGCGTTTGTCCGAAACGTATGGTTAAATTCTCTATTTGTAGCATGGTTGCATCTTTCTGATGAAAAGTCCTGCGAAGGTACGAACATTTCTTCGTTTTTATGGCCCTGTCTGCAACTATTTTTTTTCAGACAGGGAAAAAATATAGGAAGGGTAATGCAAAAATAGGAAACTTGATTGGATATATCATGTTTGTTGTGCACAAAAAAAACGTTGTTGGCCGTTTTTTTGATGGTGCAGGTTTTTCCAATCGTTGCAAGTTCTTGCTCTTGTGTATCTGTTGGTGGGATATTTGTTCCCAATGATTAGGAGATTTGGCAGTTCCTTCTTATTTTTGCGCTTTAAAATACAAATCATAATCAATTTGCAGAAAAACTATGAATCGAAAATTTGTTACCAATTGTTGGCAACGGGCACTTTCCGCTTGTCTGTTGTCATGCGCGGCCCTCTCCTTTCCTACGGATGTGGAGGCGCAATTGTCATCGAACCCCGACAAGTTTTTGGGAAATATCACCACCTATGGAAGAGTTGAATCTGGTGGTGAATTGTACTACACACTATGGAATCAAATTACTCCTGAGAATGAATCTAAATGGTCGTCTATTGAAGGAACACGCGACAGATTCAATTGGGGAGGGTGTGACAATGCCTATAATTATGCAAAACAGCATGGATTCCCCTTCAAGTTCCATTGTTTGATTTGGGGAGCGCAATATCCTGGATGGATGGATAATCTTTCAACCAAAGATCAGTATGACGAGATTGTGGAATGGATGGATGCCGTTAAAGAGCGTTATCCGGATTTGCAATTGATAGATGTGGTGAACGAGGCATTGCCTGGACATCAACCAGCTCCTTATAGGGCAGCTCTCGGTGGCGATGGAAAAACGGGATATGATTGGATTATCAAAGCTTTTGAAATGGCGCATGAACGTTGGCCGGATGCTATTCTTATTTACAACGATTACAATACATTTCAATGGAATCGCTCGCAATTCATAGATTTGGTAAAGATTTTGCGTGATGCTGGTGCACCGATTGATGCATATGGATGTCAGTCGCATGACTTGACAGATTTGGATATTAATAATTTCAAGTCGTACATGACGGAGATTCAGAATGCCCTGAAGATGCCAATGTACAGTACAGAGTATGACATCAATCATGAAAGTGATGACAAACAGTTGCAACGCTATAAAGAGCAGATTCCCTATATGTGGGAATCCGATTATTGTGCAGGTGTTACCTTGTGGGGATACATTTATGGTAAAACATGGATTGATCATTCTGGTATCATCAAGGATGGTAAAGACCGTCCGGCCATGACTTGGTTGCGCGAATACATGCGGAGTGACAAGGCCAAGAATGCCAAGAGTCCTTTCCCTGATATGACAAAAGAGGCTTCGGTCTATATCAAACCTGGTACGTTTACTCCTACATTGGGAGCACCTTTCACTATCACTGTACGTTCTCGCATGAAGACAAAAAACATCGATCACATCGATTTCTATGTGAAGGGAAAACTGTATAGTACATTGACTGAAGCTCCTTATGAAGTGGAATATACCCCTACGGAATTAGGACGTCACGATTTGAAGGCTGTAGTAGTGGCTACGGATGGTTCTCAATATGAACGTATTGGCGGATTCACAGCTTACAATGCCCGTGCACCTTTCAAGGAACCTATTGAATTGCCAGGTACATTGCAAGCCGAGAATTTTGATACTGGTGCTGAAGGTATTTCATACCACGATTCGGATACCAATAACCAAGGAACTTCTGTATATCGTACCAATGGTGGCGGTGTGGATATCGTAATCGGAAATGGTGGATATGTCATTGGTTATACGACAACGGGTGAATGGTTGGAGTACACGGTGAATGTGACAAAGGCGGGTCTTTATACCTTCGATGCATGTGTAGCGTCAAACGTTACAACTTCGTCTATTAGTCTCTCTCTGAAGGATGGGGACGACTTGAAACCATTAACTGAAGTTATCCCCGTACCCTGTGCGACACCAAACGGTTATACCTACAAGACAGTTCATGGTCGTCTGCTTATGAAATTGGATGAAGGCCAGCAGGTCATCCGGCTGAATATCAATGGAGGTTCTTGCAATGTGGATAAGATTACGTTCAACCATCTGAACATAGATGAGGATATTCTGGTAAACATTACTGCAGATCCTGCTCCGACCATTTTGAATAACAACACTACTATCCGTGTTGAGGCTTCCTCTCCTACCAGCACCATTGCGAGTGTGAAACTGTATGTGGATGATGTCCTTTTGAAGACTTTTACAGCTGCCCCATTCCAAGTTGTCTATAGACCTACGTCTAAGCGAATTTATCAGATTACGGCCGTTGCTACGGATGCAGAAGGTCGGGATTCCGAAGTGGCTACGTATGCATTGAGAGTAAACAACCGTCGTACGTCCTTTAAGGGAGTAATTAGTCTGCCGGGTATTATCGAAGCCGAAAACTTTGACAAGGGAGGCGAAGAAAGTACCTTCCATGATAAAGATGACACTGATGAAGGAAAAACCAATTATCGTCTCGACAATGAAGGTGTGGATATTATTTCTGCTCCAAATGGTGGATATGCCATTGGTAAAACAATGCCTAAGGAGTGGATGGAATATACGGTAAATGTTAAAGAACCTGGTTTGTATGCTTACGAAGCGACAGTGTCGTCCATTGTTACAGGTTCAAACTTCTCTATCGGACGAGTGGAGTCGGACGGAACAGTTACAAACTTGTGTAAGGTGACTATTCCCAATACTAAGAATAACAATACTTATAAAGTTGTAAGTGGAGAATTAGGTGTAGAGCTTGAAGCCGGTCAGCAGAGACTCCGCTTCACTATCAATACTGCCTTGGGTAACATTGACAAGGTAGAATTGAAACTCGTCAGAAGTAGTGGTGTCGAGGATGTCACTCTGGATGATCAGAAACCGGGTGAGGATGTTATGTACAATATCTACGGTTTAAGAGTGAATCCTGATTATAAGGGTATAGTTATCAAGAATGGTAAGAAAATGCTGAATAAATAAGCATGGTTCGCGAATAGAAGAGAGGGTGTAGGGTGTATACATCCTCTCTTTGTTTTGTAGGTCTCCTGTATCCTTTTCTATTGGGTTGTGATAAATTTCTTTGGGAAATATAACAACGGATTGAAGAAAAGGTCTTATCTTCGCAGCGGAAAAAAATCGTGAATGGTGATTAGTAACCTGTGATTCGTAATCATTTAGGATAGGCAAATCACCTATAATTATATAGTAGGTCAAAAAATAAGAATTATGATATTAAGCGAAAGAGAAGAGCGGCAAGAACATCTCTTGTGGGTGGCCCGACAGATGATGACGGCAGCACGTACTGCCCCTAAGGGTAAAGGCATCGATGTGATAGAAACCATTGCTGTGACGGGAGCTGACATTCAATTGTTGAGTGAAACGATGAGGCAGATGTACGAAGAGAATGGATTCAAGTTCTTTTTGCGTGATGCAGACAATATCCAGAGTGCGGAGGTTATTATATTAGTAGGTACGCGCGAGCAATCGCAAGGGCTCAATTGTGGACATTGTGGATTTGCTTTGTGTGCTGACCGTTTGCCTGATGTGCCGTGTGCCTTGAATACGGTCGATGTAGGCATTGCTATTGGTTCAGCTTGTGCTATGGCGGCCGACCTTAGGGTAGATACGCGTGTTATGTTTTCTGTAGGACAAGCTGCCCAACGTCTCGGTTGGCCCGAAGGATGTCATACAGTGTTTGCCATTCCTGTAAGTGCTTCATCAAAGAATCCTTTCTTTGACCGGAAACCGAAGGAAGAGAATCAGGAAACGAAGTAAAAGAAAAGTGACTTGAACATTCTTCTCATTTCAGTTGTTTTGAGGTATGATTTGATAACTTATAAAACAGCAGATTATGAGAAGAATGTTTTTTATTGCAACATTGCTGGCAATGGTTGGCGGAGAAGTGATTGTAGCGCAAAATAGCCGTCAAAAGCGTCGCGAAGCTTGGATAGAAGCACGTGAACAGCGTAGAGCCGAGGCAAAACAATTGGAAGCGGTGCAGGATTCTGTTGCGTTTCTCAAAGCTGTGGAAGCCTTGAAAACGGGAAACTGGGTGTTGGAGGGCGATAATGTAATTTTCCGTAACGGTATGTTGCGATACGTATCCTCGAACACCAACTATGTGGCCGTACAGGATGGCGAAGGCACCGTGCAGACGGCTTTCGACAACTTTGTCTATAGCCCTAACGGATTGGGTGGTGTGACGGTGCAGGGAGAAGTGTCCAGCCAAGACCTCTCACAGGACAAGGACGGAAACATCTTCATGAACTTCTCCGTCTTTGGAGGAGCCATCTCGGCCACACTGAACCTGACGTTGACCGCAGGCACCAACGAAGCGAGCATCTACATCAGCCCCAACTTCAACGGCAACAACCTCACCATGAACGGCAACCTTGTGCCCTACAGTGAGGCCACCATCTTCGAGGGGACTACGTCGTGGTAAATCACCTCTAAGCCAGAATTGCGCGAATAGCGCGGAATCATTCATCCGCATTATCCGCGCAATCTGTTTCTATATATAACCTGTCGCATTCCGATACGATGCCCCTATGCTTTTGCCAATGAAAACTTTTTCACTTCCGCATTAGAAAACATTATCGTATTCCTCATCAGCGGGATGTTCAGAGAGTTTCACTCGAATTTACTCTATCCACCCGCGTTTGTAACGCAGGTGGATAGACAATATAAACACGTGATAATTACATATATGCAACTACATAGATTAAATATTACAGGTGCACTCCTTACTTCATCATCACCTTCACACTCTTTGCACCCATCTTCACAATAGCCACTTCACCCTTTGTCATTTGGGTATCAAGTGTCAGAGTCACATTCTCTTCGGTCACACCACTAGCCACTTCCATGCCCGATGTAGTATAAACGGATACGGACGTACCCTTCTCCAAACCTTCGATGGTGATGATTCCATTGGATGATTGGATAAGGGCAGGAGTTGAAGCTACCTTCAGAATACCCTTCTCCTCTTCGTCCTGATGGTCGCACTCTATCCAACAAAGAACAGCGGTGACGGTGTCAGAGTTTTCACATCCTTCCTTGGTGGCATATACACTGACGTTATAGGCTACAGAGAGGGCAATCTGTGCATCGCGATAAGTGTTGACATCATCGCAAGTGATTGAGGAGATGAACTCCACTCCCTCTGTCTGACAGGTAAATGTCAGCTGCCCATCCGCATAGCTGATGACTGGACGGCCACAATAAACTATTTCGAGAAACACACCATCGACCTGTACATCATGTGCCGGCATTCTTACGGGGATTTCACTCCAACCTCCGAACCGGTAACCGTCCTTGACAGGGGCGGCTTCGGCAATGATAGTATCGTTATAGGTGACTTCGTGCTCCTTATATACCGCACCATCCACCAGGTAGGTCAGGCGGTACTTGTTGATGGTGTAAGCGCCATTGATTACCAAGTCTGTAGCAGGCATAGTTGCGGGCAATTCGCTCCAACCACTGAAAGTGTAGCCTTCCTTCTCTGGAACTTGGCAGGGTGTCACACTGTTTCCATACGTGATGGTATCTGTCTGAAGGAGAGAGCCGTCAAGCATATAGGCAATCGTGTATTTGTTGGGGGTGCAGACTCCCGTCAGAGTCAAGTCCTCGGCAGGCATCGTTTCAGGGATAGTGTCCCATCCGCTGAAGGTATGTCCTTCTTTGACCGGGGTTTCGGGTACGGGAATGGCTGTTCCATACGTAACCTGTTCACTCTTCACCACTTCGCCATCCACTTGCCAAGTGACCGTATATTTGTTGGGGATGAACGAGCCATAGACGGTCACATCATGCCACGGCATTGTTTCGGGCAGTCCGTCCCATCCGCTGAAGGTATGTCCCTCTTTCACTGGAGCTTCTTCGGGTGCAAGTGGGGTCTTGTAATCCACTTCATAGCTCTTGTACTCCACACTGTCCACCATGTAAACCAACTTGTTGGTGTATGAGAGTATTTCTCCCGAAAGAGTCTTGATTGTACCAAAGTCTTTCCACTTATCGGCATTCTTATAATCAAAATAGAGTGAATCTTGTACGTAGAGGGTCGCTTCTTCAGGATAGAAGCCTCTGAAAGGATCATTATAGTTAAAAAAATAAGTTATGACTTGCGCTGCATAATTATACACATCTGTCAGATTAGTACAGTTCTCGAATACAGCATCTCCAATACTCCGAACTCCGCTACCTATTTTTATAGATTCCAATCGGATACACCCCGCAAAGGCACTTGGATAAATAGCTTCTATATTATCGGGGATCGTAATTGTTTTCAAACTGGTACAATTTGCAAACATAGAACTTGGTATAATAGAAACGCCTGAACCTATTGTCACTGATTCTAAAGCTGTACAACCATCAAACTGCCCACCATCTCTCCAGTCTTTTACATTATCAGGAATTACAATGGAAGTTAGGTTCCTGCAATTATTTAAAACCCCCGACGCTATAAGTGTCACATTCTTTGGAATGGTTATAGAAGTTAATCCTGAATTGCAGAAAGCATGACCTTCTATTTCTGTTACAGATTCTGGAATATCTATGGAAGTGAGAGATGTACAGCCATCAAACATGTTGGAAGGAATAATTGCCATATTATCGGGAAGAGTCACAGAAGTCAAAGATATGCAATCTTTGAATAAATTCCAACCACAGGTTCCGTCACCTGCTTTAAAATCTATGTTACTTGGTATCTCTACAGACTTGAGATTGATGCATCCTGCAAACATTTCCCATCCCAAGTAAGTTATGTTCTCACCAATGGTAACAGAAGTCAAGTTTGGGCAATTGGCAAATGAGAGTTTCCCCATGTTATTATACTTTCTTGCATCAAGGACCACAGAAGTTAATCCTGTGTACTCAAACGCACATGCTCCAATGTCATCCACATTTTTGGGAATCACAATAGAAGTCAAACTGGAACAATGTGAAAAAGCTGCACTGCCAATTTTCCGAAGTTTTTCGGGTATGGTCACTCCATTCAAGCTTGCACATTCATTAAATGCATATTGTCCAATATACGTAAGACTATTAGGAAATGTCACAGAAGTCAACGCTCTGTTATACTCAAATGCCTCTTCACCAATACCCACGACATCAATGGTTTGCCCCTCATATTGCACCGTTGCAGGAATATCCACATCTCCCACATAATCGAAACGATCACTGGTGTCATGAGCAGGAGTCGAGTTTGTAACCTCGGCCGTTCTTTTGTCAACATCCAGATTGTACCAAATGCCATCAATCCGCACTTTCACGGCACTGACCAATAGAGGCATCAATGCCAAAAGACATGAAATAAAAATCTTCTTCATACTCTCTTTCTTTTAAAGTTATACATAATGGTTAAATTATTTTCCTCTGTTTTCCCTCACGCATAACTACAAAAGAAAAAGCGTGAGTTGGTTTATCACGCTCAGAAAGTACTACCACATACTCGAATACCAGATAAGCACAACCCACGCTATCGCGCAGGCGTTTCATGTGCCTATTGTCTGATATTCGCATTATTGAAAGTGGTAGTTTCTCTGAGCAAATGACAATAGCATTAAAACGCTATATTCCAAATGTCTTTTGAATCGGACGACACTTCGTCCTACTCAGCGGCAAAGATAGAGAATAATTGTGAATTATAGATTACAAATTCCGAATAAATTCGCCAAACATGTTGAAGAACACAAATTCATGTACAGATGCAGCCCCATCCAACTCCCACAAAGGGGGAGAGAGCAAAGCTGTTGTGAATGAAGAGTGAAGAACAACGTCCTTTGTTAACTTTCTTCTGTTCAAACTGTAAATAATCCAGAATTTCAAACTGCTTATTAAGTTGCTTATGAAGGGCTTTGGATGTGGCTGTTATAGAGACATGCGTGGTTGTATCTGTTTGACATTCAGCGCAGCATGAGTAACAAATCAAAAATCGCATATTTTCTTCCAAACAGGAACTTCGAACCAAATACAGCATTCTCAGAGGCTCTGTTTTTGTATATTTATGCAGTGATTGTATATTTATAGATTTTGTATCATCTCCCACAAGCCGGAAAACAGAACTTCTTCACCACTTGTGCACAATTGCCACCCTCCGTGTGAACAAGTGGTAGTACAGGATGTTCACAACCTATGAGGATGGTTGTGAACAACCGCTGAAGCGAGTGTTTACACAGACTTCTGCACTTGTGTACACGGCCGACGGGATTGAAAACAGAAAGAATCCCATGTTTGCATGAATATGTAGAAAATGCCTCATTCTGCAGGCTTACGGATTTGCAGAACAGAGGATTCTGGAGATGCAGGATTTTTTACTGCAATATGTTAGGAAAGGGGAAGTGCATCATAAATGGTAAAGAGAGCAACATATAATTGCTTATGCCAATGGATAACGTATCTGATGGGGATAAAAGTATGTCTTGAATAACCTCTTCACAGCTGTGAAGAGGTCTATTGACAGTAGTGAAGAGGTTTCGTCATAGAAGTGAAGACATCTCTTTACAAATGTGAAGAGGTTTTCCGAGACGTACTTTTATTGCATAAGGGAGTATATCCTTATGCGTAAGGGAATAGTATGATGCTTGTCACAGCATAAACTGCTCCACCACATGAGCCACACCATCCTGGTCGTTGGAAAGGGTGATGAAGTCGGCTGCTTCGCGCACTACGGGCTGGGCATTCTCCATGGCCACACCAAGTCCTGCGTAGCGAATCATGGAGAGGTCGTTGAAACCATCGCCACAGGCAATGACCTCTTCGCGACGGATGCCGACCTTTTCCAGCAGGACAGCCAGCGACTGGGCCTTGTCGATGCCCTTGGGAACGAGTTCGAGGAAATAGGGTTCGGAGCGATAGACCTCGTTGGTCTCCTTCAGCTGCTCATACATCTGAAGTTCGAGCTGGTGAAGACGCTCGGCTTCGCCTACGATGAGACACTTGGGTGCGGGGAAATCGATGTACTCCAAGAAATTGTCCACTTTCAGTGTCTGCATCACGTTGAGGATGGCCTCCTTCTGCACGTATTCGTCATCGGGGGTCTCGGTGATGACGTAGTTGTCGCGATAGGTGACGATGGCAAAGCCATTATCCCGAGCGCACTGATACATATAAGGAAGCACTTCAGGGTCGAGCACCTGGGCATGAAGAACTTCGCGTGTGCGCCAGTCGATGATTTCACCACCGTTGTAGGCCAGTATGTAGCCACCATAGGTAGCCAGTTCCAGTTGGTCGGCAATGGGGGCTATACCATAAGTGGGCCGACCGGAGGCAAGCACCACTTTAATGCCTTGCTCTTGGGCACGGATAAGGGTCTCGCGAGTATGAGCGGTTATCTGTTTCTTGCTATTTGTCAATGTGCCATCGAGGTCGAGCACTATCATTCGGTAGTTGATATTTTCCATTATATCTATTTTTTTTGCGCAGCAAAGATACTTCTTTCATTCCGATTGTCGAACAAAAAGGGAGATAAAGTTGTTGTGAGTATGACGTAAAAATGAATTGTTTATGAATTGTCTAACTATCTTAATTGTAAGTGTTATGAGTAAATTTATGCCCGTCCTGCCCTATGCAACCGATGCTTTGGAGCCTGTTATCAGTAAGGAAACCATTGACTTTCATTATGGAAAGCATTTGCAAACTTATGTGAATAACTTGGAAAAACTGATTCGCGGTACTGCATTGGAGGGCGAAAGCCTTGAAGAGATTGTAATGGATGCTCCTGAAGGAGTGGTATATAACAATGCTGGGCAGGTAATGAACCATCAGCTCTATTTCTTGCAGTTTTCTCCCACTCCACGTACAAATAAGCCTGAAGGAAAACTGGCGACTCTGATTGTCCGAGATTTCGGAAGCTTTGAAAAGTTACAAGAAAAAATGAATGAACGGAGCATCGGCTTGTTCGGGGCAGGATGGGTCTGGCTCTGTTTGAACGAGAATGGAGCATTGGAAATTATTTCTTGTCCTAACGGTGACAATCCTCTCCGTCACGGGAAATTACCTTTGTTGGGATTTGATGTATGGGAGCATGCCTATTATTTGGATTATCAGAACCGACGGGCCGACCACATTGCTCGCTTGTGGGAAATCATCAATTGGGATGAGGTGAGCCGACGAGCAGAATAATAATTATTAGAATGGGTGTGCATAAGAATATATTAAGGAGATTTTTTATGCATACCTATTTTACTTTATTCGTCAAGTTCATTGACAAGTTTTTGAATGATTCTGTGTGCCATGTCCATTTCTATTCCTCGGCTTGATGCGAAGCGCATCAGTTTGGCATAGAGTTCATAGTCGTTATTGGCTTTTGTTTTTTTTAGTTTAGATGACAACAAATCCAATGCCGTTTGAAAAGAGTCTTCTTCGCTGATTTCCTCCAATGCTTCCTGTATCAATGATGAAGGTAATCTTTTTTGTGACAAATACATGGCTATCTTTTGGCGTCCCCAGTGATTGAAGTGGAATTTGTCGTGAACAAATGCGTGGCAGAAGCGAGCTTCATCTATGTAATGTTCTTCCATCAGATGGCAGATGATGCGTTGTTGTACCTCCTTGTCAGTAACACCCCATTGATATAGTTTTTCGCACACTTCTGACGGACAGTGCTCACTTCGCGAACAATAGATAGCAGCTTTGTTGTAGGCTTCTTTTTCTGAAAGTTCTTTCATTGTCTTTCTTTACAATAATGATAAAACGAGCTACGAGTTCACTTTTCTTATGCAGAAATTGTATCACTCGTAGCTCGTAGCTTGTAGCTTGTTTATTATTACTTCTTCACTTTACGAAGCACTATGGCTGAACGTGCAGGAATATAGAGTTTCAGCCATTCCTTACGTACTTTCTTGTACATGGGGTCGTGGTTGGTGAAATGGCGGATGCTATCATCTGTCAAACCATATCCACCGAATGCAGGAGAGTCTGAATTCAACACTACGTCATAGGCTCCATAAGGAACCAAGAAACCATAATCAGTGAATGATTGTGTAGGGTTGAAGTTGAAAACAAATATCAGGTCTCCACGCTTGTAGGCAAGCACTTGGTCACCATCGTTGTGCCAGATTTCCACCACTTCGCTCTTTTGGAAGTTACGTTCGCTACGGATGACTTCAATCATGGCTTTGTCAAAGTCGCCCAGATAGTGGTAACAGAGTTCCTTATCATCTACCAGATTCCATTGGCGGCGTGCATACTTATGTGACCATCCGTTACCTTCACGAGGGAAGTCAATCCATTCAGGATGTCCGAACTCGTTACCCATGAAGTTCAAGTAGCCACCATTGATGGTGCTGGCCGTGAGTAGGCGAATCATCTTGTGGAGAGCAATACCACGGGTTGCGGTATAATTTTCGTCCCCCTTCTTGAAGTGCCAATACATGTCGGCATCAACTAGACGGAAGATGATGGTCTTGTCACCCACCAATGCTTGGTCGTGACTCTCTGCATATGAAATGGTTTTCTCGTCTTTACGACGGTTTGTCACTTCCCAGAAGAGACTACTGGGTTTCCAGTCTTCGTCTCTCTTCTCTTTGATTGTCTTAATCCAATAGTCTGGGATATTCATGGCCATACGGTAATCAAATCCATAACCGCCAGCAATGAAGGGTGCGGCTAAACCTGGCATACCTGATACCTCTTCTGCAATGGTGATGGCGCGTGGGTTTACCTCGTGGATAAGCAGGTTGGCCAATGTCAAGTAGCAAATGGCATTGTCATCCTGACCTCCGTTGTAATAGTCTCCATAGTTACAGAAGGCTTCGCCCAATCCGTGGCTATAGTAAAGCATTGAGGTTACACCATCGAAGCGGAATCCGTCGAACTTGAATTCTTCCATCCAATATTTGCAATTGGAGAGCAGGAAGTGGAGCACTTCATTCTTTCCATAATCGAAGCAAAGTGAGTCCCAAGCGGGATGTTCATGGCGTTCGCCCGGATAGAAATATTGGTTGGGGTCTCCGGCAAAGTTACCAAGGCCCTCCACTTCATTCTTCACGGCATGAGAATGTACGATGTCCATGATGACGGCAATACCCATACCATGTGCTTCATCGATGAGTTGTTTCAATTCTTCGGGAGTACCGAAGCGTGAAGATGCGGCAAAGAAACTGCTCACATGATAGCCGAAACTACCGTAATAGGGATGCTCCTGGATGGCCATTATCTGAATGCAGTTGTATCCATCAGCGGCTATGCGGGGCAGGATAAGTTCGCGAAACTCGTTGTAGCTTCCTACCTTCTCTTCCTGTGCGGCCATGCCGATGTGACATTCATAGATGAGGAGCGGGTTTACTTTCGGACGGAATGTCTTATGCTTGAATTTGTAGGGAGTGTCGGGTGCCCATACCTGTGCACTGAATATTTTAGTCTGTTCATCTTGCACCACGCGACGTGCCCATGCAGGGATGCGTTCACCTTCGCCACCTTCCCAATGGATTTTCAGTTTGTAGAGGTCACCATGTTTGATGGCGTCAGTGGGGAGTGTAATTTCCCAATTGACTCTATTTTTACGGCGGAGTCTGTATTGGGGAAGTTCCTGCCAGTTGTTGAATTCTCCGATGAGGTAGATGTCTGTGGCATTGGGTGCCCATTCTCTGAAGACCCATCCATCCTTTGTGCAGTGCAAGCCGTAATAATGGTGTCCGTTTGCAACGTCAGACAATAATTTCTTGTTATTGCCTGTCAGTTCTTTCAATTTGTTTTTGACGAATTGATGCCGACCATTGATGGCTTCTTCAAATGGTTCGAGCCATGGGTCGTTTTTGATGAGTGTCAACTGAGTATCCATGATTTCTTGTTTGGGGTGACGCTTTAGAATTTATATTTATGCCAAAACTTTCACGATGATTTTCTTCACACCAGTTTCAGTGATGCCTGGAGCGTGTCCGTCTTGTGGGAAGAAGATGGCAAACATGCCGGGTTTTACAGTAAAATAGCTTTCTGCCAATCCTTCGAAGAAGGTGATGTCTTTTTCTTCATTGTATTCGGCAAGTGGTAATGCATTACCTGGGGTGTAGCCCATGATTTCGTTTCCTGAAAGGGGAATTTGGATATCTACATACTTGTTATGTGTTTCCAATTTGGCTGCTTCTTTGCCTTTGGGTGAAGTCTGTGCAATGTTTACCACGATGTCATCGCCTTTCAAAATAACCTTACCAGGTTCCAATGCATTCAAGTCAGTGTTCTTTAGATATTCGATGGCTTGTGCAAACAAGGGGTTCAAGGACGCATACTGTTCCAAATTGTCAAGAGTGTCAAGTATCATAATAGATTTAGTATTAAGTTAATAAATAAGTAATTTTCATTAAACATCCACAAATGTAGAAATAAAAAAGGGAAAAACCATGATTTTTCCCCTTATTTTTGTATTTCAGCAATGATTTTGAGCATTTGTTCATGAATTTGTCCATTTGTAGCCAACACTTCGTGTCCAGAATAGAAAGAATCACCACCACTGAAATCCGTAATTTTTCCTCCTGCCTGTGTCAAGATTATTGAACCTGCGGCAATGTCCCAAGGTCCTAATAATCCTTCGAAGCGTGCTTCAAAACGTCCAGCGGCAATGTAGCAAAGTTCTACGGCTGCCGACCCCATTAGTCGGAGTCCTCCTACTCGTCCATACAGGCGTTCAATCAAGCGTGTGATGATTGGGCGGAAACGTTCAGCATCGTAGGGGAATCCCAATTCGATGAATGATTGGTCAAGGTTATTAATGTTCGTGACGTGTATTTCCTCTCCGTTGAGGTATGCAGCACTTCCCTTCCATGCCCAGAAACATTCGTTTCGACAAACTTCATACACAACACCCAGAAGGATTTCTTCGCGATTACGCAAGGCTATGCTTACGCAGAAAGGAGCATTGTTGTGGATGAAATTGGTTGTCCCGTCCAGCGGGTCAACTACCCAACAGTATTCCTCGGTAGTGAGGCTTCCACTCCCCTCCTCTGCTATGAAACCTGCTTCGGGGAGTAATTCTTGCAAGCGAGCTACAATGCGTCGTTCTGATTCCTTATCGACGTATGACACATAGTCATGGGCATTCTTTTCCTGTACTTTCTCACGTTGGAAATGGGCTCTTTCTTCTTTTAGGAATTTGCCTGTCTCCATGGCCAGGACACGTACCTGTTTCGTCAGTTCTTCAAGATTTATCATGATGGATAATGTCTTAAAATATAGGTATAGAATAGATTGTTGCTAGGAAATGTTTCTATTTCTTTTTCTCTTCATATACGAGGCGTCCGTTTTTGTACGAACCTCTTCGTTTTTCATTTCCTTCAGCATCGGTTTCTACGAAGTCTCCATGTTTTTCTCCAGCTTTGAATCCCCCTTTGTATCTGATACCTTCTTCATTTTCCTGAATACCTTCTCCCTCTTTTTTCCCGTTGACAAATCCTCCTTTGTATTTGATACCGTTTGTTTGGATGAGTACGCCTTGGCCATTTTCTTTTCCGTCTTTCCATTCGCCTACGTATTCATCTCCGTTTGCCCAAGTGTACTTGCCGTGTCCGTGTTGTTGGTCGTTTTTCCATTCTCCTTCGTAAACGGCTCCGTTTGCCCATGTATAAGTTCCTTTTCCATGTGCTTCGCCATTCAGCATTTGGCCGATGTATTTGTTGCCATTTATAGTGGTTACAGTTCCTTTGCCTGTTCGTTCACCATTTTGGTATTCTCCTTCGTATCGTTCGCCATCGGTTGCAATATGAATTCCCTTTCCGTGCATCATGTCATTTTTCCATCCGCCAGAGTATTTGTCTCCGTTGGCATATAGGTAGGTTCCTTCTCCATGTTTCATGCCAGCTTTCCATTCTCCTTCATAGCGTTCGCCATTAGCCCAGTCGAGGATACCTTTTCCCTCTTTCAGGTCGTTTTGCCATTCACCTATGTATTGTGCACCGTTTGCCCAAGTGTATGTACCTTTACCTTCTCGTTTGTCGGCTTCCCATTCTCCTTCGTACTTGTCTCCGTTGTAATAGTACATGATACCATGTCCTTGTTGGTAATCGGTGTACCATTCACCGTCATACTTGTTGTTGTTAGCCATGAAAAGGATACCTTTTCCGTGTTGTTGATCTTCCTTCCATTGGCCTTCGTATCGTTCGCCATCAGGGAAAATATACACTCCGTATCCTTCGCGTTTTCCTTTTATATATTCGCCTTCGTAGATGTCTCCATTCTTGAAGGTGGTTTTTCCCTGTCCGTGGGGTTTGTATCCTAACACAAAATTTCCTGCCAACTCACCCGTATATACGTCTCCATTCTTGAAGGTGTATGTTCCCACTTTTTTGCTTTGTGCATGGACGTGGGTTGTGGTATGAGTAAGCGATAAGATGAATAGTAGATATATCAGTTTTTTCATTGTTCAATTTCTCCTTTTGTATATTGAGTACAAAAGTAATACATATTTATCACATAAATTTCCTCCATTAAGTTTTCTTTTGTTTTTCAGATTCAAATGGAGGGGAGTTCTACATTTTTTTACCTGCTACGACCTCCAGTAAATCGTCAGGACGGAAGTATTTGATGGCTAAATCGCGTAATTCTTCGGTCGTTACGTTTCGGATTTTTTCTGCTTGAGTTTGGAAGAAATCGTTCTCCAATCCAGCTGTTTCGATGAATATCCATGCCTCGGAAAGTGAGAAAGGCCCTTCATAGCTTCGACACATTTCGCCCATCATGTAGTTCTTCACCATAGTCAACTCTTGTTCAGGGATGCGTTCGTCTTGCAAACGTTTCATCTCGTGCTTCACTTCGCGGATACAAGGTTCTACATATTCGTTGGCCGTTTCAGTGCCGATGGCCAGAAATCCTTGGAAGGGATACGAGGCGATGGTGGCACTGATGCCATACGTATATCCCTTTTCCTCGCGGATGTTGCTCATCAAACGGCTTCCAAAGTATCCACCCAACACTGTGGTCAGCACTTTTGATGCGGCAAAGTCGGGGTGGTTTTGATCCATCATTGGACATCCCAATCTCAAGCTACTCTGTATGGCTGAAGGGTGTTCGATGTGAATCCGTTTGCCTTTGTAATCAGGTGTGGCAATCGGAGAAATGGGTTCTTTTGGTGTAATACTTCCCCAAGGAGCTGAACCTAATTCATCATAGAGATGAGCGATTATTTGCTCTGTGATGAGCCCTGAAAGGTAAATCGAGCAATTCCCTGAATGGTAATATTGGTTGTAGAATTCCTTCAAGTCCTCTGTTGCCAATCGGTCATAATCCTCCAATACAGCATGTCGGCCACAAGGATGGTTCTTTCCGAAAAGTGCATGATTGAACTCCTTACGTGCCATCACATCCACTTTGGTACTATTTACCAGGAATTGTTGTCGATTGGTTTCCACCGTCACTCGCATTTCCGCTTCAGGGAAGGTCGCCTCCTTCATCATGGCCGAAAGGATGGCCAGGGTTTGAGGGAAGAATTTGTTCAGCGAATAGAGTGTCAGGAAATTGCAGTTCATGGATGTACTGAGTTCCACCCATGCGCCATAAAAGTCGAGCTTTTCAGAGATTTCGGCAGAAGTCATGTATCTTGTTCCTTCGCGCAACATGCGGTTGGTGAACAAGGCTTGCAGAGGGTATGTCTGATGCCAGGTGCCTGCGCCTATGAGTATGTCCATGCGCACTACCTCTTCATTTCCTGCACGGATGATGTTCAAGGGGATGCCATTGGGCATGATTGTCCTTTCAGGCATTTGTATGTCAAAGTCCGTCAGTGGATTAATGTCTGGACATTGTGTACGGTTGAGCATTTATTTTTCTTTGTATATATTTGTGGCAATAGGATGTGTGTCAGATTCTTTCCGATTTTATTTGAGTGGCAAGAAACTTTTCCGCCTTCTCCAAATCCTCAGGAGTGTCGATGCCGATGGTTTCAGTGTGTGTAATGCCCACTTTGATGCAATACCCATTCTTCAACCAGCGGAGTTGTTCGAGCGATTCAGCCAGTTCGAGCGACGATTGTGGCAAGCGGGTAATCTCCTTCAATACCTCTGCACGGTAGGCATAGAGGCCGATGTGTTTGTAGTAGGTGTGTCGTTTCAGCCACTCCTCCTTTTCTGCACCTCTCAGGTAGGGGATTACTGAACGACTGAAGTAGAGGGCGTTCATTTGTCCGTCCACCACCACTTTGGGTGAGTTCGGGTTTTGCAGAGCTTCCCATCCGTCGGCCTCAGTGAAGGGTTTCACCAGTGTGGCAATTTGTGTTCTCTTATCTTCGAAACAGGCCTTCACTGCCTCCAATTGCGAGGGTTGGATGAAAGGCTCGTCTCCCTGGATGTTCACCACCACATCGTATCCTGCGCCCACTTTTTCGAACGCTTCTTGCACGCGGTCAGTGCCACTCTTGTGTTCGGTAGAGGTCATTACCACTTTGCCTCCAAAGGCCTTCACGGCAGCTTCGATTCGTTCGTCGTCTGTTGCCACACAGGCATCGTCCAACACTCCGTTTACTTGTTCATACACGCGTTGGATCACTGGCTTCCCGCCCAACATGGCCAATGGCTTTGCTGGAAATCTCGTAGAAGCATATCTTGCAGGGATTATTCCTATGAATTTCATAATTATCTATGTGTGTTTAAAAAGAATTGCCACAAAGATACAGCGTTTATTTCATTTCTTTGGCATCTTTGTGGCAATATTTTTGAGATTTTCGTTCACACCATTTTCAATCCGATGATGGAGGCAATCAGTGTGATGATAAAGAAGAGTCTCCAGAAAGTGGCAGGTTCGTGGAAGAAAAAGATGCCGACCAATACTGTGCCTACGGCTCCGATACCCGTCCACACGGGATAAGCCGTTCCGATGGGCAATGTTTCTGTAGCTTTGGCCAATAGCCACATGCTTGCTATCGTAAAGGCCAGGAAGCCTCCCATCCATTCCCAATAGATTAGGC
Organism: Phocaeicola sp.; assembly: GCA_045647865.1. GTDB lineage: Bacteria > Bacteroidota > Bacteroidia > Bacteroidales > Bacteroidaceae > Phocaeicola_A. Next base: position 8,213 of record JAZRMW010000031.1, on the reverse strand, counting down.
CTGTAGCTGCTTTGGCTTTTCCGAGGCAGAAGGTGAATCCCACTTCACACAAGCCGGCAATGATAAGGATAATCCAGTTCATAGCGTTTTTTGCTTGAAAAGATTCAGTTATTTAGTGTCGTATCACTTCATCTCCAACACATTGGCTGAAAGGCCATCAGCTGCTTGCAGGATACCTATGAGCGGAGTCTTTTCGCGGGCGGCATTGAGTGAGCCCATCAGTTCGTAGCTTTGGAAGGGAAGGTCCCAGGCCGACATGTGCCAACGGATGGCGAGTATCTCCTCCTTGGTGAGTTCGAGGCCCGATTGTAGCAATACGATGACCGACTTTTCGCCATGTCCCACGGGGAAGTCTGAGTAATCCACCTCGTATCCGTCATACTCTTCCCATGCACCTCGTTCATTCTTGCGGTATTTCTTGTTCAGCTTATAGATTTCAGCTTTGCAGGTGTCGTGCAGAAGCGTCGTGAGGATAACGCTCTCTACAGGTAGTTGAGGCTCCAGTTCGGGTCTTATCAGAAGCACCTGCTTGCGCACCATCAGTGCTATGCGACACACTCCCAGCGAGTGCTCCAGCAATCCTCCTTCATACGACAGGTGGAAACGGGTGGATGCAGGTGCGGTGAAGAATCCCTGCTCCTCCAGCATTTCAATGATTTTCTCCACTCCATTGCGTCCTGTAGAGCGCAGAAGTTCGATGAATTTCTCTTTGTTTGCAGCTATGATTTCCTTGTTAGTTGCCATAGTTTTTCGTAAGTATGTATGAATGTTTAGTTTTCTATTTTCTTCACCTTGGGGGAAGAGAGTTACCATCCCCATCCTGCCGACAGGCCAATGCTGAATCCCTTGTTCTCGATGCTCTGGGTAGGGTTTGACCATGCCCTGTAGTCGGCTGAGAGGGCCAGGGATACGTTCTGATGGGTGATGTAAGCAAGCGAAATACCTCCTTCGTAGCCCCATCCTTGCGAACCCTTTATCTTCATCGTGGCCCATTCTGTTTGTGGATAGAATCCATATCCTCCGAGCATGTGTGCCCCCATGGTGAGCCTTGGGCAGAGTGGCCACGAGACGGTAGGGCCTATGCCGAGGGTGACGTGGTCGAGCGGGCGGGCAATGGTTTCCCCGTCAATCTCCATCTGCGAACTGGTGATTCCCATGCGTCCGGCAATGCCTATGTGGTCGGTAAAGAAGTGGTTGGCCTCCAGGCCTGCACTATAGCCAAAGTTTGAATGGATATGCAGGTTGCCCATTTCTCCTGAAAGCGTATGTGGAAGGACATAGTGCATATAGACACCCGCCGAGGAAGCGCCCTTTCGCCCTTCGTCTCTCCGGTAGGCTTTGTGCGGATGGGTGGCAAAAAATGCGTCGGCCAGTGCATAGCCAATCTCCACCGACAGGATGCCAATGCCAGCCCCCGCCATGACGTCGCTCATCCAATGATGGTCGCCCATGCGTCGGAGCATAGCCGTAGAGGTGGCCATTCCATAAGCTCCCACCGAGTACCAGGGGCTCAAGTGCCCGTACTCCTTGGCAAAGAGCGAAGCCGTAAGAAATGCCGTTGCTGAATGCCCGCTGGGAAACGAACGTTCGTCGCTTCCGTCAGGTCTCACACGTCCTGCCAATCGCTTGACGCTTTCCACTGAGAGTCCCATGATAGCGGTAGCCCCTGCGCTACGCACCATCAGTTCGCTCCATCGTTCAGTACGACTCTCCACACCGAGGCTCTTCATGCCCACCAGTGCCATGGCCGGTACAAAGCGCAACACTTCATCAGCCTTGTAGTCAAACGATGGCTTCAGGTTCATGCCCAGCGTGCTTCCTCCATGGTCAAAGTCGAGCAACGAACCTGCCACCACCAAGCCCCCTCCGATGGCAGGCATCAGGTAGGTAGGTCTCTCCTTTTGGCTCCTCAGAGAGTCCTTCTCCACATTCTCGCCCATCACCCTTAAGAAAGGGCACAACAGGCCGAACATCCATATAATCGTTTTCCTCTTCATATTTTTTCACTCATCACTCGTAGCTCTTCACTCTAAACCTCATTTCCTCCTTGTCGAACGCAAAATCTCTTCCTACGAAGAATCCCCCCAGCGAGCCATCGTCTGCCAACTGGCGTGGTGAGCCAATGGTGAGGGGGGTGTTCCTTAAAGGTTCGGGCGATTGAGTGGTTGAGTCTCCACTCGTAGCTTGTAGCTCGTCACTCATAGCTCCCCTGATTCTTCTCATCAGCCAGAGGGTATCAGACGTTTGTAGAGCCAGTTCCACATCGTGCGTCGATAGGAAGATGGTTTTGCCTGTGTCATGAGCCAATTGGCGCAGGAGCAGCATCGTCTCCACCTTGCTCGGATAGTCAAGGAAAGCCGTAGGTTCGTCCAGGAAGATGATGGGCGTCTGTTGGGCCAGTGCTTTGGCTATCATCGCCTTTTGTCGTTCGCCATCGCTCAGGGTGTCCACCTGTCGCGAGGCCATTTTCTGCATACCCACCATGCGTAGTGCCTCGTCCACGATACCCTGGTCCTCCTTCGAGAGGTTTCCCCAGAAGCCCGTGTAAGGCGAGCGCCCCAAGCCAACCAGTTCGTTCACCGTCATGTGGTGTAGTTCAGGCTTTTCCGTCAGCACCACTCCGATGAGTTTGGCCCGTTCGTTTTGGGTGTATTCCTTCAGCGCTTTTCCTTCGACGAGGATTTCTCCCTCCAGGGGAGTCAGAAAGGCCGAAAGGGTTTTCAGTAGCGTACTCTTCCCTGCCCCATTCGCTCCCAGCAGACAGGTCAGTTCTCCTCCACACAGATGAGCCTGTATGCCCTGTGCGATGGTCTTTATCCCCTTCCCTTTCTCGTTGTAGCCGATGGACAGGTTCCTCAGTTCGATGGTCGTGTGCATGTTGTTACGTTTGTTTCTTCCCTGCAAAGGTAAGACATTTCATCGTAAAAAGCGAAACTCTTATTGGAAATTGCTTATGGGAGTCTCAAACATCAGGTAATGACTTTCTTTCATCCCCAGGCTTTCATAAACCTTTTGTGCGCTGAGGTTGGTCTTGTCCACATACAAGCGAATCTGCGACACATTCTTCTCCCTTGCCTCCTCCTTCACTTTCGTGTACATGGCTTTATAGACCCCTCGATTTCTGTATTCAGGTGTCACGTACACACTCTGAATCCACCAGTACCATTGATTATTCCAGTCGCTCCATTCTTGCGTCAGCATCAGGCTTCCAATAACTTTTCCATCCATTTTTGCCACCCAATAGACGCCCTTTGATTCATCCATCATGGCAGATGTAACCCCTTGTGTTACCGTTTCTTTATCGAGCACGCATCCTTCAGATTCCATCGCCATATCCGCTTGGAATTGAACGATGCTTTCGATGTCACAAGCTTCTCCTCGTGTGATTATGTAGTTCATATCTTTTGTTTGTTTTGTCAATCTTTCAATCCTTTTATCCTTTCCACCACCTCCACATCTGCAGGTAGCCATTGCACAGAGTCCAGCAGCTCCCTACTGAGCCATTGGGCAGAGAGGTGTTCGTTCAGTTGCACCCTTCCTTGCACAATGTGGCACAGGGCACAATGCATTGTCAGGTGAAACGTCGGGTAGTCATATTCCACCGTGCAGAGCCATTTGTCAATTTTTATCATTGCGTTCAGCTCCTCCCATATTTCGCGTACGAGGGCCACGTCGTGCGTCTCTCCTGGCTCAATCTTTCCACCAGGAAACTCCCACCATCCCTCATACTCGCCATATCCCCGTTGGGTGGCAAGCACATTTCCTTCTTCATCCTGTATGATGGCAGCTACTACGTTGATGGTTTTCATTCTTGTACCTCCATCTTCTTTAGAAGTTCCTCTTTCGATATGGTGAACACATGGTTCATTACACCCACAGAGATTGTGTTTTCACCAACTTTACCCACACTAAAGAGAAAATAATTATCCACATCCATAGTGTTTTTTACTACCATTTTTCCTATACCTAATGCTGCAGATGAAACCACCATTGATAATGCATTTTCATTCATCTCATCCCCCATTTTCTCTTCCACAACATCGGTTAATACCTCCATCAAGGCTTCTGTATGTGCTTCTTTCTCGGGACAAGTCACTACGCATGTGGCGCTGAGAATAACTATAATCAGTAGGATGCTAAAGAATGCTTTCATAATCGTGAGTATTTTTATTGGGTAAAACGAAAACTAATTGTGATTTGTATTTTGTGATTGAGATCTGCTTTTAATTAGTATTAAGCCATCCATTGGAAATCCTCCATTAAATCGTCTGGTAGTGGATTGTTTAAATGAATGTCGTATAGGATAGAGCCATTTGTAGTGGCATTTTTACGAGGATTGTGTAAATGTCCAGTACCAACAAATGTGTAGGGTAACGTGATTCCATTTTCAGATTTTACTTTGCGCACAAAGATAAACGCTTCCTTACTACTCTTTTGCAATAGTTCATCTTTTTCTGAAATATTGGCAATACTCTCCCATTGAAATGTTTCATTGTCTAGAAATTTATCCTTATAGTTAAGGTGTTCTTGTACTGAACCATCTTTCTTTAAACCTGCAAATATGTACATATTACCATTTTTGTAATAAGTGCCATACTGGTTATGTTTGGGATTTTCAAGTATTTTTAGAAGTGCTTGATCTTGTCTATAATCCTGATAAAGCAAGAAATCTTCCTCATCTGTTGTATATTTTACTGAATATTGTGACAAACCATATTCAAGTAAATCGTCAACATACCCGATAAATTCCTGATCAATTTCGCAACTAAAATTTAACGTGTTATCTGTAGGAGTCACTACACCACCTTCAACCATGAATTGTAGGGCGTGTTTAAATTGCTCATCAGTATATCCGCTTATTTCTTTTGATAGGTATTGACGAATCTTATCTTTTTCATACTCCCCTTGAAGCATGCATTTTATGATAAGGAATTCATGCCTACGTACTAACTGTAAAAGAGATGATAGATAATTTATAGCTACCACTTGTTTGTCAGTAAACAATGAAATATCTTCGCCAATTCCTACTAAGAAATTGTAATACGAATTAGTTTTCTGATTGTTTATCTTAATCTTCATAAACTTCAGTAAGTTAGGCGCATAGTCACTATTCACATAATCCATGTGTTTTGGATATGATTGCGTCTTAAGATAACTTTTGAAGTTTTGATAATCTTTCTTAAGGTATCTAAGTTGATTAAAATTCTCATTGTCGATATGTTGCAGAATTTCTTCTTTTGACAAGTCATCAATGTTTATTTTAACACCGTATTCATCCAATCCTAATTGTTTGAAATCTTGCTTAACCATGAGCTTAAGTAGTTTCTTTTCAAGGATATAACCTTTTGATAAACTACCTAATGCAAGGGCTATGTGTACACTTCGTTTATAGCTATTGCCAATAAAGTCGAGTATTGTAACATAACTCTTATTGGGATATTTACGAAGACCACGTCCTAATTGTTGAATAAAAATTGTACTTGACTCGGTAGGACGTAAAAATAAAACCATGTTAACTCCAGGAATATCTACACCCTCATTCAAGATGTCAACGGCAAAAAGAATTTCTAGTTCTTTTGAATCACTTTGTAAATCATTATAAGCACGTATTCGTTCTCCAGTCTTATTGTGTCCACTTAAAAAGGCTGTTTGATAATATTCACTCAAATTATCAGCCATCATTCGTGCATGTTGGATGTTTCGACAAAATGCCAATGCTTTCAATTTCTGACCCGTAGGACGATGTTTTTCAATTTGTTGACGAATAAAATCACAATTATCCTCATTCGCAATTTGGGCGATTAAACGTCGTTCGGATGAGTCTGACAATCCGTAATCTACCAACTCATCACGAATCCCATAATAATGGAAAGGTACAATCAGGTCGTTAATGATTGCATCTCTTAATCGTAATTCGTAGGGTATGTTATTTCCAAATAGTTCTACTACATCCTGATTGTCCATACGATTTTCAGTAGCCGTGAGTCCTATCAGGAATTCAGGTTCAAAATAATCAATAATCTTACGATAGGTTTCAGCAACTGCATGATGACATTCATCAATGATTATATAGTCGAACTCCTTTTTGTCAAACAACTCCAGCGAGCGACACATGGAAACATTTGTAGAAAAAATGAAATCGGCTTCGATTTCTTTAGCTTCGCCTGAATACATTCCGCATGTTTTTAGCCCTCCGAAAACTTCTTGAAATGTGTCAAGTGATTTTCGCAAAATGGAGCCTTCATGAACAACATAAAGTAATTTGTCAGGTGCAAAATTCAATGCATCAAAAGCTGCTAGGTATGTTTTTCCTGAACCTGTAGCAGAAACCACAAGTGCCCTATTTATTCCTAAAGCTCTATTTCTATTTAACTCTTTTAATGCCTTACGTTGCATATAGTTTGGATTAATCTTTTGCTCTGCAAGGTCATAATCCATATCCCACCTTTCAATGACAAAATTTAGTTTTTGAGCATAAATGCTTATGCAATCTTGTGTGAGATTGATAGTCTTTTCCCATAAATCATCAAACTCTATACAAGCACTTTTATAGGGTTCATTCTCTTTCGCGCAATTTACGACTAAATCCCATTCAATGTTTTTTAATAGAGCATAACGAGTGATATTGGATGAACCAATGATTAATTCGCATCGTTCTTCAAACTCAAATAAATATCCTTTAGTGTGAAAGCCGTTGGTTGTATAGTTCTTTTCATCGTAGAAACATTCATCGTCAAGATGGCACTCAAAATTATCAAATGAATAAGACAATTTTAAGAAAAAATTTAGAGATTCTACATCAGTAAAATTTTGATAAGTAGACGTTATCAATTTACCCTTTGCTCCACGTTCAATAGCTGATTTAATATCATTGGCTAGTAATACTAACCCTGCCTTTTTGATAAAACTAACAGTAAAATAGAAAGCCTTGCATGATCGCAGATTTGCTTGTATCGTTGATAGAAATGTGTTTTCTGTGTAATTCGTTATAAAATACGACTCCATATAACAATGTTTCTATTACTAATTTAACTCAAAATGATTTTCTAATTCATTTATTCCATCCCTTCCACAATCGCAAACAACTCGCTAATTTTTAAGCCTAGTTTTTGGCTAATGCGTTCGAGAATGTCAAGTGATATATTTCGTTTTCCATTTTCGATGTCGCTCATGTAGCGTCGGTCGATACCTGCATCGTAGGCAAATATCTCTTGCGATAGGTTTCGCTCCTTGCGAAGTTGAACAATGGCTTTTCCAAGTTTTTCCTGTATGGTCATCATCATGGTATTTATGCAATTTTCAATAATCAAACATCTCCTTCAACGTGATTCCCAATCCGTTGGCAATTTTCTCAAGGGTGATGAGGGATGGGGTCTTCTCGCCTCGTTCGATGTCGCCTATATAGGTGCGGTTGAGTTCGCTTCTTAGGGCTAGTTCCTCTTGGCTGAAGTCTCCACGAATGCGTAATTCGCGCAAACGAAGGCCAAAACGAACATTGGTTTCTAGTTTTTCCATGATTTTACATAGTTTTTGCTCTGCAAAAATATAGGTATTTATTCCTATTTTCAACCCACTATAGGCGGAGTTTACCGTTTGTAGTAGGAAATATATAGCTTTGTGGACACAATCTGCCTCTCCTTTTTTGTAAGATGACGCCCTGTTTTGTACCCTCATCCCCTACCTCGATGGCTATGTGCGCCCATGGAATAGTCACCCTTTATTTAGATTACAATAAAATATATTAACATACATAATTCTATTTTATCTCATCGATTGCTATGGGGATACCATAATTTTACTTTCTTACAATTTTACTTTCTTACATCCCCGTATGAATTCACACTCCCCGATTTTCTGCCCTACCTACAATAAATTTATTTCGGATACTCCAAAAATTTTGCTGATACATTGCCCCCAAATCGGGAGATTGCTGATGGGGAAAGGGGCGCATTCGTACCTCTCACTTGTAATTATTTTTCGACCACAGGAGTTTCGTTATTATGACTAGTAGCTATTATTTTTTTGCCAGTTGTAACGTGAATACCGTTAAGGAGGAAAAAGACGCGTTACAGTGTCTTGTACTGAAATAGGTTGACTTCCAAATAGCCTTAAATGTTAAATTATCAAATTCATTTAAGATTTATGGGAAGACAAAAATTCAGTCGCTCATTGAAGCGCAGTATTTGCATCGAGTACATGCAGAGTGGTAAATC
>JAZRMW010000030.1:0-12873 GCA_045647865.1 Phocaeicola sp. | reverse complement strand
TTTAAGATAAACTTAATCTAATCCAGATTCAAGATGCTATCCAATCTATTATAATCGACGGTTCGTATCTCTTTTACCACATCTCTATATCTTAGAGATGGCTCTTGTACTACTTGTCTGTTTATGTAATCTTATCAAAGACCGCTTCTTTATCAACGCTTCCCGTTCGAAAGCGGATGCAAAATTACTGCTATTTTCTGAATCACAAAAACTTTTCCTGATTATTTTTAGCAAAAAATGCATTTTTATTCAGAATATGCTGATAATGAACCAGTAAAAATATGTTTTAAAACATAAAAACTGAAATATAAGGAAAGAAAGGGGAAGAAAGAATGGAAAGTGTACACCTTATTATATATATACGCGCACGAGAGAAAGAGAAATACGAACTAAAAAAGGGGGATTTTCTTCTATGTGGAGGATTTTTTTCCAAACGAGAAAGAAAATTTGGCAAAAAAGGGAGAAACTATAAATCTATTAAAGAATCATTCCGCATCAAATGGAAAAAATCAAAAAAAAGACAAAAAAATGAGGAACTAAATTTAGTTCCTCAAAAATTTTATCGTTTACGCAATTCATTTTCCAATTCTTCCATTTCACTTTTGAAGACTTTGTCCACTTCCAACTGTGCACTTACCATCTTGCAAGCATGAAGTACGGTTGCATGGTCACGTTTTCCTACTAACTTACCTATTTTTGCAGATGAAGCGTCGGTATGTTTTTTTGCCAAATACATCGCAACTTGACGAACCTGTACAATCTCACGTTTTCGACCCTTGCTATAAACAACAGAGGTATCTACACCATAATGTTCACAAACCTTTTCTAAAATATCAGTCACTTCAAGCGGTTTCTTCTCTACCATGCGAACGGCTTTTTTCACGACACGCTCAGCCATCTCAATGTCCACATTTCTGTTATAAACGGTAGAATATGCCATCAATGAAATAACGATACCTTCCAAATCACGTACGCTTTCATCAACATTCTCAGCAATATATTCTATTACTTTTTCTGGGAATTTCAAGCCATCACGATGTACTTTGTCGCGCAGAATCGATTTACGCAACTCTACATTCGGACGCTCCATCTCAGCAATCAATCCCCATTTAAAGCGTGTCAACAGACGATCTTCCATACCCTGCAACATTACAGGAGAACGGTCAGAAGTAAGAATCAACTGCTTACCAGTCTGATGCAAATGATTGAAGATGTGAAAAAATGTATTTTGAGTTTTAGTTAAAGTTGCAAACTCTTGTACATCATCAATAATCAAAACATCAATAGACTGATAGAAATTGATGAAGTCATTGACAGTATTCTCGCGTACAGAATTGGTATATTGCACCTGAAAGAGATGTGCCGAGACATAAAGGACACGTTTTTCTGGATATATTTCCTTAATACGCGTACCTATAGCATTCACCAAATGAGTCTTTCCCACTCCTGACGGACCATATACAAAGAGGGGATTGAAAGAAGTTTTAGCAGGACTTTGTGCAACAGCCTCGCCCGCTGTACGGGACAACTTATTACTAAGCCCTTCGATAAAATTTTCAAAATTGTATTTCGGATTCAATCGGGGATCCAAATCCTGCACTGCAGGCATAGGCATAGCCTTTGGAGCCTTATCACCATCATGGGTGATAGGCTTCTGTTTAACCACCAACGAAGCGCGGTCACTCTCCCATTGCTGGGTCTTCTGATGCTCCTTGTCTGTCAGCACACGATAAATCAATCGTGTACCTGTCCCGAAGTGATGGTATATCACTTTACGGAGCAGATCAAGATAATGTTCTTCCAAATATTCGCATACGAAAGGACTAGGTACACCCAATGTGAGTGTATTATCCTCGAACTTTACAGGACGAATGGACTGAAAGAATGTGTTAAATGTTGCCTCCTGGACATTGTCTGCAATGATTTTCAGACAGCGTTCCCAAAGTACAACATGGCTATTGTCCGTCATTTTATTTATCCGATTTTACTGATTCGTTAGATTTTCACGATGCAAAGTTGCAAATCTTATTTGGAATAAAAAAATCATTTTTTCTTTGGTAATTTGATACATAGAATAAAGGATTATATTTCAGACAGTTACAACTCCCTTATTTTGCATTGAAATTTAGAATACAATTACACTCGCAAAACTCTATATTTCAACAACTTGATTAACATAATTCAAAAGAAAGATTATTTAAGGAAAATATATATTTCAATGATAAAGCGCCACAATTCAGCGCTGTTTCAAGAGTTTCACCCAATATATCCAACAAACTATTTTATTTAGACAAAATCTAATAAGGCATTTAAAACATCTCCAACTATTTTTTATAAAGGAATATTTTGATTACAAAAAATGCAGATGTTTTAGCACCTGCATTTTCCTATATAAAGATTCATTACTTATTTTCCGAATAAAGAGAAATGTACATACCGTTTAGGATGAGCCTGTAAATCTTCCAGCAATGATGCAGCATTACCTGTTGTCCGTGTCAGATTGTTATAAAGCGTCTGATCGTTAAGTAACATTCCAATTGTTCCATTCGGATTTTGCAGACCATCTGTAAATTTCTTTACTCCATCCAATGTAGCATTCACCTTGGCTATGGTATTCGCATAGTCAATATCCTTGAGATTATCACTGATTGTAACAAAATTAGCCGTTACAGTATTCAAGTTTCCAGTAATAGAAGGCAAATCATTCTGTAACAAAGAATTTAGTTCTTTTGTTGTCACCTGTAAATTAGCCGTTATCTGCTCCGTATTATGCAAAGTATTGCTTAAAGCCTGATCGGCTAACAAAGTATTGATAGAACTCAATATAGAGTCCAATTTAGGAAGCATTGTCTCTATTTTAGGGACCAAATCAGCAGCTGCCCCCATCATACCTGCATTTACTGAACCTGGGATGGTATCTCCAACAGCATGCATACCCGATATAGTTGGCGGTAATATCAAATTCATTTTTACCGTACCCAACATCTCTGTTTCCAATTCAGCGGTAGTTCCTAATGGCAATTTCATATTATCATTCAAATCGATTTCTACGACAATTTTGCCCAAACTATTATAATCATAATAAATGTCACGCACCAACCCGATACTAAAACCGTTGGCATACACAGGGCTTGAGGTTACAAGCCCCGCAATATTTTCAAACTCAACATAATAACCAGAACCACTTTTAAACATATTGATTCCCTTGAGGAAATTGATACCAAATACCAATACCGCCACAGCAACAATGCCTGTCAAGCCAATTTTTACTTCTTTCGTCAAATATTTCATCTTATAATGCTTATTACCTTATTTATTAAACTATAGAGAATATAACACCAAACGATAGAGAATATGTCACTTATTTCTTCTGTTTCTGAAATTCTCGGATAGCATCCTGTAGATTCATTTTTTCACCATTACGGAAAGCAACGACAAAGGCGCCCTTAAATTTTGTCTCCAAGCGCTTCTTGATACGGAGTATTTCATTGTAATCCTCCGTTGATCCTGTAGTATATTTATACAAGCCGTTTTCTTTATAAAAACCAACTTCCACCCCTTTCAGTTTACTGTTTTCAGATGAAAGTTCAGTTGAAGAGGTCAATATCTGCAATTTGAATACAGGAGCATTACTCTTTTTTTCTTTCTTCGATTCAACCACATTTTTCTGTCCATTCCTCTCATTGCTTTTCTCCTTTTTCTTCATTTGTTCCTTAGCAGGAGACACACATTGTTTTTTCTTATATTCAGCAAAAGCGTTATAGATACTTTGACTCAAAGCATCCACCCCTTTCTTGCTGCTCAAATAAGTTTCTTCGTCCGGAGTAGAGATATATCCCAATTCAACCAATACACTTGGCATAGAAGTAGCTCTCAGTACAAGGAAGCCAGCTTGATGTACTCCCTTATCCACACGACGGGCATAACTCTTGAACTGTCCTTGTATTCCCTTAGCCAAGGATACACTCTGTTCCATATACTTGTCCTGCATGAATTCGAACATGATATAGCTCTCTGATGACTTTGGATTGAATCCGGCATACCGTTCCTTATAGTCATCCTCCACCAAGATAACGGAGTTTTCACGCTTAGCGACCTCCAGATTCTCATCCGCGCGGGCCATACCCAACGTATAGGTTTCTGTCCCTCGAGCAATGCGGCCTTTCGGGAGAGCATTAGTATGGATTGAAATAAAAAGATCAGCTTTTGCCTCATTGGCAATCCGAGCACGACGATCCAACGAAACAAACACATCCGTTTTGCGCGTGTACATCACCTTCGTGTCCTTCATGTTTTTTTCAATCAGCTGTCCTAATGCCAATGCCACATTCAAATTTATATTCTTTTCCTTGGCTTTTTTACCCACAGCACCTGGATCTTTTCCACCATGTCCCGCATCTATTACTACAATATAATCCCGTTCTTCTGCCAAAGCATACATAGGTAAACCCTGCAAAAGAAACAGACAAAGTAGTTGTCGGATAAAAAATTTTATTTGCATAACATGATTAAAAGTGGATGCAAAAATACAATTTTCTTACAAGAAACTGAAACAAAATAGTCAGTTTTCACACTTTACAGACAAAACAAACGTCCTTTTGACCAATAGGAGTGCAAATCAGACACTTTTTATTTGTAATTTTGCAACCGAAAAGAGAATACTGATAAAAAAAACGAAATGATACAATTCCTAAAAAACTGGACAATGCCCATCGCCATGCTGGCAGGGACCATCAGCTACTTCATCTTTGCCCATATTCCATTTCTGACCCCATTGAAACCAGCCATCAACTGGTTGGTAAGCCTGCTCACCCCCACCCTCATTTTCGTCATGCTCTTTCTTACCTTCTGTAAGGTATCCCCGCGCGAACTCCGCCCGTGTCGTTGGCACATTTGGCTCATCACCTTTCAAGTGGCGAGTTGTCTTGCCTTGGCGACAATATTGATTTTTCTTTCCTCATCGGTCAACAAAGTGGCATTCGAAGCCGCTATGGTCTGTCTGATATGCCCCACGGCTACGGCAGCAGCGGTCATTACGGCAAAATTGGGAGGCAATGCTTCCAGCCTGACGACCTATACCATCTTGTCCAACATCGTTACGGCCATCATCGTGCCCATCATCTTCCCCATGGTAGAGCCTCACGAAGGAATGGGATTCTGGTCGTCCTTTTGGTTGATATTGGGGAAAGTATTTCCCCTGCTTATTGCACCATTCATTGCTGCTATGTTTGTACGACGTTTTTTACCCAAGTTGAAAGAACGCATCACGACTTGTCATGATTTGGCATTTTACTTATGGAGCATAGCACTGGCCATCGTGGTAGGACAGACCATACGCTCCATCGTACATAGTCAAGCCTCCATTTCCACCCTGCTTTGCATCGGAGGAGCCAGCCTTGCCACATGTATCATACAATTCGGTTTCGGAAAGATGATTGGAGGTCGCTACAACGACCGAATAAGCGGAGGACAAGCACTGGGGCAGAAGAACACCGTCTTTGCCATCTGGATGGCCTACACCTATCTGACACCCCTCTCCTCCCTTGGACCCGGCTCATACGTGCTTTGGCAAAATCTCTTCAACAGTTGGCAATTGTGGAGGAAACGGATGAAAGAAGAAAAGACAAACAAATAAGCAAAAAAAAGAGTGGGTCGTTCAAGATAAAAACATACCCACTCTCTTTTTTTACTCGTATTATTTTTTAGTTATTCTCAGGACGGAGTTGACGAACGGTAACAGCGGTTTGCCACATTTCGCTTTCGCGGAGGGCCTTCAGTTCTTCTTCAAGTTTTTCGCGATAATCGGGTTTTGAGTTGCTATCGATAGAAATCTGAGCTTCGTTACCACACTTCACGCTGGCATAGAGTTTCTCAACCACGGGTTTGATGGCATCGTGGAAGGGACCCATCCAGTCGAGCGCACCACGCTGAGCGGTAGTAGAGCAATTGGCGTACATCCAATCCATACCGTTTTTAGCGAAAAGGGGCATCAATGACTGAGTCAACTCCTCTACGGTCTCGTTGAATGCTTCAGAGGGAGTATGTCCGTTTTCACGCAACACTTCGTATTGAGCCAAGAGCAATCCCTGAATAGCGCCCATCAATGAACCACGTTCACCGGTGAGGTCAGAAGTTGCTTCGCGGATGAAAGTTGTCTCGAACAAATAACCCGAACCGATACCGATACCGAGTGCGATGGTGCGGTCAAATGCACGACCTGTGAAGTCCTGATAGATGGCATAAGATGAGTTCAAGCCACGACCTTCGAGGAACATGGTGCGGAGTGATGTACCTGAGCCCTTAGGAGCAACCATGATAACATCCACATCCGTGGGAGGAACTACACCTGTACGGTCATTCCAAGTGATGGCAAAACCATGAGAGAAATAGAGAGCCTTGCCCGGAGTCAGGAACTGCTTCAATGTGGGCCATACACTCATTACGGCCGCATCAGAGAGCAAGCACATGATGATGGTACCTTTCTCTGCTGCTTCTTCAATGCTGAAGAGAGTTTCACCCGGTACCCATCCGTCAGAAACGGCCTTCTCGTAGGTCTTACCTTGACGTTGTCCGACAATCACATTGAAACCATTATCGCGCAAGTTACATGCTTGACCGGGGCCTTGTACGCCATATCCGATTACTGCGATGGTTTCGTCTTTCAAAATCTCACGTGCTTTTTCCAAAGGGAACTCTTCGCGGGTCATCACATTTTCGATAACACCGCCAAAATTTAATTGTGCCATTTTACTTTAGTATTTTAATAATTAATGATTTACTTAAATATAATTTTGCTTCGAACAACCACTTCTTGGTCGTTCTTCCTTACTTCAATGTCAATGGAGCCGTCCTCTTTCTCTTCTTTATAAAAGGAGAGCGAGTCTCCATAGTAGCTCTCAGCCACATAGGCCATTTCGAATCGCTTCACCTGCTTGTCCTTGAATGTTTCCATGGGGAAGAGGTCAAGGATATGTTCAATGTACTTGATACTATTCACGTGTCCATTGATATCAATGTCGCTATAGCGTGTCTGATACACCCACACAGGTTCCTCTGTAGCCACTTTGATACGTCCAGGTTTATCTATGGGACACTCTTTGTCGCAGATGTAATCGGAAATGCTTCCACCATGCAAAGCCAACAGATCGGTTGGTTTACGGGTCTCCATGCTTATCATAGCCCACACCGAACGGGCGTAGCCAATGGTCTTTCCATCCTTGTTGACCAATGCAAAGTCGCGGTCTGTAAAGAGGCGATAGACATTCTCCACCCATGTCTGGATGCTGAACGTTTCGTATTGATGGGGCATGTCCTCCAATTCGATGGCCAAACGCGAGAGCACCCACGTATAGTGATTCTCGTTCAACTCAGCAATGCCAAAGCCACGGTCGGAAGCATGAAAACCTGCGCAATTGAGCAAGTGATTGCCCAGCACCCCCATGGTCAATCGTCCCATGAAATCCACATGGAAGGGTTCGGCTACGAAATTGTATGTTCCTACTTTATTGTCAATCATATTTTTCTCTTTTCTCCTTATTATATTTCTCCTCGCGGAAAGCCAGATACTCGTTCAGTCGTTCGAAGCAACTGGTAGAGATGGCCACACGTCCTGAGCGTACAAACTGGAGGACGATACCGAATTGCTGGAGTTCTTCGTAGAGAGAGGTAATCTCTTCGCTCATGCCATTCTTTTCCACGATGCAGAAGGTTGGATTCACCTCCACCACCCGTGCCGCATGGCGACGGATGATTTTCGAAGCCACGGGATTGGCTTGAAAGCCCGGTGTAGCCAGTTTGTAGAGGGCAATCTCGTGCTGGTAGATTTCATCGTCGGTGAAATAGGTTGCCTGAAGCACATCAATCTTGCGTTCAATCTGCTTCACCACCTTACGGATTTCATCTTCTGTAGCCCATGCGGTAATCGTATATTTATGAATACCTTTGATGGATGAAGCCGACACGTTCAGGCTCTCGATATTTATTTGCCTACGAGTAAATACTGCGGTCACCTGGTTCAGCAAACCTGCGATATTCTCAGAATGAACAATCAATGTATATAATGTCTTATCCATAATAATCTCTTGTTATTTTAGCACTCCAACAACATCTTGTCAACTGTTCCTCCCGGGGGAGTCATAGGCATGACGTTGCCCTCTTCGATGACGCAGGCTTCGAGGATGAAGGGGCCGTCTGTAGCCAGCATTTCGCGGATAGCGTCCTGCAACTCCTCGCGCTTGGTCACACGTCGGGCAGGGATGTTGTAGGCCGATGCAATCTGCATGTAGTCGGGGTTCATCATCGGAGTGAAGGCATAGCGACGTCCGAAGAACATGGCTTGCCATTGGCGCACGTTGCCGAGGTAGTTGTTGTTCATCAGGATCATCTTCACAGGTGCCTGTTGCTCCATGATGGTGCCCAATTCCTGAATGTTCATCTGGAAACCTCCGTCGCCCATGAAGACACACACCGTACGGTCGGAGCGTCCGAAAGTGGCACCAATGGCAGCAGGCATACCGAATCCCATCGTGCCCAAGCCTCCAGAAGTGACGATACTCCGATTCTTTGTATATTTGAAGTAGCGGGCAGCCATCATCTGATTTTGTCCGACATCGGTAACGAGGATGGCCTCGTTGTGGGTAGCTTCGCTCACGGCACTCACCACTTCGCCCATGTTCAAGGGTCCTTCAGTGGGGTGGATTTCGGGGTCAATCACCCGCTCCTGCTCCACCTTTTCATATTCTGCAAAGCTCTCTATCCATGCCGTGTGTTTGTTTTCTGCAATCAGTCGGGTCAACTCCTTCAATGTGCGTTTGCAATTGCCCAAAACCTCCACATCCACCTTCACGTTCTTGTTGAACTCCGAGGGGTCAATATCCAAGTGAATCACCTTGGCCTGTTTGGCATAGGTAGCAAGGTTTCCTGTCACCCGGTCGTCGAATCGCATACCTACGGCAATGAGCACGTCACACTCGTTGGTCTTCACATTGGGTGCAAGATTACCATGCATCCCCAACATACCCTTGTTCAAAGGATGATCAGAGGGGATTGCCGACAATCCCAAGAGTGTCCGTCCACAGGGCAAATCACCCTTTTCGAGGAACTCTTTCAGCTCAGCCTGTGCATCGCCCAGCTCCACTCCTTGTCCGACAAGCACGAGTGGACGTTCAGCCTGGTTGATAAGCATAGCGGCCTCCTCCAAAGCGCCTTCCTGTGTGTCGGGGTTGGGGTCGTAGCTACGGATGAAATCCACCGTGGCAGGTTCGTAATCCACCATCTCTGTCTGTGCATTCTTCGTGAAGTCGAGCACCACAGGACCGGGGCGTCCGTTCTTGGCCAAGAAGAAGGCGCGAGCCACCGCCCAGGCCACATCTTTGGCCGAGCGTATCTGATAGCTCCACTTGGTAATCGGTTGCGTCACACTCACGAGGTCCACCTCCTGAAAAGCGTCCGTGCCCAACATACCTGTGGGAACCTGACCGGTTATCACCACGATGGGCGTACTGTCTATCATGGCATCGGCAATACCCGTCAAGGTATTGGTTGCACCAGGTCCGCTGGTCACGAGGCATACACCCACCTCGCCACTCACACGGGCAAAACCCTGTGCAGCATGTGTAGCGCCTTGTTCGTGGCGCACGAGGATATGGTTCAACGTATCGCGATGGCCATAGAGGGCATCAAACGTAGGCATGATGCTTCCGCCCGGATACCCGAAGAGGGTCTTCACCCCCTGGTGCTCCAACGAGCGCATCAGCGCTTCTGCTCCTGTTATTTGTTGGTTCATAATCTAAATGAAAGACCCTCCCCCAAACCCCTCCCTCTATGGAGGGGAGTGAAATGTCTTTATCTATTTTCTATTATATTCAATTCTCTATATTACATTTTATCTTTATCCACCCATTTTCTGAGTATCTACTCTCCTCCATAGAGGGCGATTGCGAGTTGGCACAGCAATCGGGAAGCTCTAGCGACGGAGGACGGACAGGGGAGGCATTCCCCTATTCTACAATTCTCACTCCTCCCTTATCGGCCGAGCTCACCATGCTGGCGTAGGCGCGGAGGCTCTTGCTCACCACACGGTCGCGGGTGACGGGTGTCATGGGGCGTGCATCCAGCTCTTCGTCCGTCAGCTTCACGTTGATGGTGCGGTTGGGGATATCAATCTCTATGATGTCGCCATCCACCAGCTTGCCGATGTTTCCACCTGCAGCTGCTTCAGGAGAGATGTGTCCGATGCTCAATCCCGAGGTTCCGCCCGAGAAGCGTCCGTCGGTGATGAGTGCACACTCTTTGCCCAAGTGCTTGCTCTTGATGTACGAGGTCGGATAGAGCATCTCCTGCATACCGGGTCCTCCCTTGGGGCCTTCGTGGGTGATGACCACCACGTCGCCACTCACCACCTTACCACCGAGGATACCGTCGCAAGCAGCCTCCTGCGAGTCGAACACCTTGGCAGGACCTGTAAAGCGCCAGATGCTTTCGTCCACACCAGCGGTCTTCACCACACATCCGTCCTGTGCAATGTTTCCCTTCAGCACGGCCAGTCCGCCATCCTTGGAGTAGGCATGAGCCAAGTCACGGATGCAACCCTCGGCACGGTCGGTGTCGAGTTCCTTATAATAAGTGGCTTGCGAACCCAGCTTGATATTGAACTTGTTGGCAGGTGCGCTGTAGTAGATGCGCTCTCCACCAGTGAGGCTCTTCGTGATGTCATACTTCTCGATGGCTTCGCCCAGCGTCAATCCATCCACGCGACACACCGATGTGTCGAGCAATCCGCCCTTGGAGAGCTCTGCCAGGATGTTGAGGATACCCCCCGCACGGTTCACGTCCTGGATGTGGAACTTCTGTGTATTGGGAGCCACTTTGCAGAGGCAGGGCACCCGGCGCGAAAGCATGTCGATGTCGTCCATCGTGAAATCAACTCCCGCCTCGTTGGCAATGGCCAGCAGATGGAGCACCGTGTTGGTAGAGCCTCCCATGGCGATGTCGAGTGTCATGGCGTTGAGGAACGCTTCGCGCTTGGCAATGCTCAGGGGGAGCACACTTTCGTCGCCCTCCTCGTAGTATTTGTAGGCATTCTTCACGATAAGGGCCGCAGCATCCTTGAAGAGTTGGGTACGGTTCTCGTGTGTAGCCAGAATGGTGCCATTGCCCGGCAGGGCAAGACCCAACGCCTCGTTCAGGCAATTCATCGAGTTGGCCGTAAACATACCCGAGCAACATCCGCATCCCGGGCAGGCATGGTTCTCAATCTGTGCCACATCCTCGTCGCTCACGCTCTCGTCGGCACTCTTGATCATGGCATCAATCAGGTCGAGGTGTTGCCCCTTCCACTCGCCCGCCTCCATCGGTCCTCCCGACACGAAGACGGTGGGGATGTTCAATCGCATCGAAGCCATCAGCATACCCGGTGTAATCTTGTCGCAATTCGAGATGCACACCAGTGCGTCGGCCTTGTGGGCGTTCACCATGTACTCCACCGAATCGGCAATGATGTCACGGCTCGGCAAGGAGTAGAGCATACCGTCGTGCCCCATGGCAATACCATCGTCGATGGCTATCGTGTTGAATTCGGCAGCAAAGCATCCGAGCTTCTCTATCTCAGCCTTCACCAACTGGCCAATCTCGTGCAAGTGGGTATGTCCCGGCACAAATTGGGTGAACGAGTTGGCAATGGCGATGATGGGTTTGCCTATCATTTCGCGTTTCATTCCGTTGGCTACCCAAAGGGCGCGTGCCCCGGCCATACGGCGACCCTGTGTACTGAATGCGCTACGCAATGGATGTTTCATATTCACTCTTTATTCTTTTAATTCAAAAAGCCTCTCTCACGTCAGTGAGAAAGGCCATTCATATTGATTATCAACTAATTATTACGCATATACACGACCCTCTCACGCTCTTGATGTTTCCACCACGACGTTGACCACCACCTGTAGGTTGCTAATTCGTGTAATGTTCGTACTCTGCATATCTTTTCTCCTTGGTGTTTTAAACGTCCGCAAAGGTAAGTCATTTTTCGCAATCCACAAACAAATTTACGACTTTTTTTCCATCATTTCTTTAAAATTGTAAGCCGAAGCAAGCTTTTAGCTACTTTTTGATATTTTACGGGCTACAAACTACAAGTGATGAGTGAGCCATGCGGAACATTGAGCTACGAGTGATGAGCTACAAGCTACGAGTGAACCATGCGGCGCGAATTTTTTAGACGCTCTAAGTTTGCAGAAGATTGCGACATAGTCGCATAAATCAAAGAAAATTTGAAGAAAAGATTGACAACTCAAGACTGAAAGCGGATATGCGCATTATCGATTCCGCAAACGTAGCGATAATTTTCGGAAGGGCAAAGGGGGATGGTGAAAATGTGCGATTTAAGATGAATACCTTATTTAGGAAAAGACAAAATGTAAGATTGTCAGATTAAGAAATGTCAGATTTTTGTATGGCATATCCTGAAATGAATGGGGGAGTTTTAAGGTATTATATATATAATATATATAAATATATATTATATATATAATAAATATTATTTACAATATTTTCTATTTTTTCCTTCCCCTATTGAGGAGTGGCTCATAGAAAATCTGACATTTCTTAAATCTGTCTTTTCCTAAATAAGGTTGACTCCTTTTAAGCCTTGTTTTTTAACACTTGCTTACCCATACGGATTTGGTTGACCGCCTCGTCTGAGTAAAGTTGACCACTTTCACTGGAGAGGTTGACCTTTTTCCTAAAAACGTAGACATCAGACGGATATTGTTTACTTTTCATCTGTTTTTGTTTACTTCGTACTGAAAAGGTTGACTGCTCCAGGCGCAGCCAGACCATGAAAAACACTCAGGGGGTGCCAAGCGGCAGGGGGCAGAC
>JAZRMW010000029.1:0-34618 GCA_045647865.1 Phocaeicola sp. | reverse complement strand
AAATTGCTTAGACAGCGAAGCTAATGTAATTGTAGTATGTGATGTGAAGGGAGTGTTTGTGCTATGGTCAGCATTACCTTGACAATATTCAAAAACAACTTGACCGTCTTTAAGAACAAGCACTCCACCTTGAAAATCTCTTGGGATAATATTTTCAAATGATTTCATAAAGATTCCTCCATCAAATTCCGATTTATCGGTGTAAATATCAAACATCTTTGCTTTAAGAAGTCCCTTTCTCCACATCACCAAAGCGCCACCTTCCCAGCCATACCCAAATCGAGTGTGGCCGTAGCGATTCCTAAGGCTTTGAACACACGGCTCATGGTGGGGATGGTGATGCTGTATCCTCTTTCGATGCGGGATATCTGCGCCTTCTTCACTCCAATACGTTCGCCCAATTGCTCTTGGGTGAGATTCTGTTGCAGGCGGGCTTTTTTGACCGCCTCACCAATCCTGTACGCGTGTACGGCTTCGTCCACCTGACGCTCAAACTGGTCTCTGCGTGGAGTGCCTATTTCTCCGTACTGTTCAGTCAGGATATCCTCATAATCAAGCAATTTCATCTGTCCCATATTATTGCTTCTTATCAATAGCGCAAAGTTATGGAAAAGTTTTGTGTTTGCAAAACTTTTGCGTACTATTTATCATGTTTACACCACTCCGACACCACACCCGACACCTGCGCATAGCACGCACGACAATGAATTTGCTTACGAGGTAAAAACTCCCCGAAACTCCCGAAAACTCTACGGGAATTTGCTCCCCGTTTTCGCAAAACTCCCCGAGAACATCACTTCTCTACACAAAACTCCCGAAAACTCTACGCCGATAGGATTTCTTTTCCTGTCGGCTTTTTTGTGCCTTAACTTTGCATCGTCAATGAGCAATCAACCACGCTCTTGACGGTGCTCTTTGAGATGTTGCTACAAGTTGGAAAATAAAATTAATTTATTCATTCACAATACACTGGCTCGCAAGGAGGAGCCAGTATAAAAATTTGTATTTATGGAAATAAAAGTATTTCAAAACGCAGCGTTCGGACAGATTCGGACAATGCAGGACGAGAAGGGCGAACCGCTCTTCTGTGCCAAGGATGTGGCGGAGGCATTGGGGTACAAAAACACACGTGATGCACTCCACAAACATGTGGAAAGGGATGACGTCGCAAAATGCGACACCATCGATTCAATGGGGCGGACGCAACTTGTGACCTTCATCAACGAAAGTGGCCTCTATGCGCTTATCCTCTCGTCGAAGTTACCCACGGCACGCGAGTTCAAGCATTGGGTCACCAGTGAAGTGCTCCCCTCCATCCGCAAACAGGGTGGCTACATGGTGGCGCGACCCGAAGAGAGCGACGAGGTGATCATGGCCCGTGCGATGCTCATCATGCAGGCCACGCTCGAACGACGCGACAAGGAGATTGCCCGTCTGCAACCCCGCGCAGAGTATGCCGACCATGTGCTCGACTCCGTATCGTGCTTCACCACCACACAGGTGGCCAAGGGCATGGGCATGACGGCACAGGAGCTGAACCGCCTCCTCTGCCTGCATGGCATCCAGTACGGGCAGAGCGGACAATACCTGCTCTATGCACCCTACGCCCGACAGGGACTTGCCACGAACCGCGTGCACGCGTATCACGACATGTTCGGCACGGTGCACACCACCTCATCACTCGTGTGGACGGAGCGAGGAAGGGAGTTTATTTATCAACTTTTGAATAATTAAAAATCAAGACAAAACGTATGAAACAGATTTTCAGAGTCGTATCGCAAACGGAACCCATTGCGATACAAAGCCAGAAGTCCGAAAACGGACAGACGAGCAAATGCAGTATCACCCTCCAAGTGTTTGGCGGAAAGTATGAGGACACCTTCGTGGCAACCATGCTGGGCAACTTGGCGCAATGCCGATTCTACAAGGACGACCTTGTGATGGCTTCGCTCCGCTTCACCACCCGCGAGTACAACGGACAGGTGTATCAGGACATTTTGGTCAGTGATATGGAGAAGGTTAAATAGGGGGCCATGCGGTGCTGATTTTTTAGACGCGGATTGCGCGGATGACGCGGATTAAAATTTGCCATGCGGACTGATTCTTAGGCGCGGATTTCGCGGATGACGCGGATTTATTATTTCTTTCATCCTGAGTGGTCAATTATTAAGGAGCGGAGTAACTATAACTCCTCCCCTAAGTTAGGGGAGGTGGCCTTAAGGCCGGAGGAGTCTGTGAAAATGCAAGCATTATGATAGTGTAAAAACAAGCATTTATAGACATACGCCCTCCCCCTTCGGGGACTCCCTCTAACTTAGAGGGAGAGTGGTAGTTACTTTTGCACCCGCATGGCAAACTTAATCCGCGAAATCCGCGTAATCCGCGCCTAAACAAATCCGCGCCGCATGGTAAATTATAATCCGTGTAATCCGCGTAATCCGCGTCTAAAAAATTAGAGGAGGGAGACACCATGCAAGCAGCACTATCGTCTGCACTCCTAAGCGAAGCGTCACTCCTGCACTCCTGCACTCCTGAAAACAAATCCGCGCCGCATGGCAACTTTTAATCCGCGAAATCCGCGTAATCCGCGCCTAAAAAGAATCAGCCCGCATGGCAAAATTTTTAATCCGCGTCATCCGCGTCATCTGCGTCTAAAAAATTAAAAGCGCCATCTCCGCTACGCTTAAACTTTAAACTTTAAACCTTTACCACTATGGACAAACGTGAAATTTGGAAAATCGTGATTCAGACACTCATCACCATCCTTACAGCGATTGGCACGAGCCTGGGGGTGACTTCGTGCATGAGCATGTTATAAGCAAAGTAACGTGCTAAAAGATACGGAAAATTGGATATAAGGAACGGGAGTTGTAGGTATCCTGTCTCCCCCCCTCATATCCAATTCACGTCAAAAAATGATAAAATCGTTTACAAAAACTTCACCTTCAAGGCCCTTCCCCGATACTTCACCGTCTTCACTTCGCGTTGGTGTCCGTCGGGTGAGGTGGTGACGATGTGCAACGTGCGCTCCTTGACCGATTCGGAGTAGGTGCCTTGCTGGGCGCCGATGGTGAGTGTATGCTTTTTCTCATTATAAGAGAGGGGAATAGTCAGGTATTCGCCACGCTCGTAGGCATAGGTGTTGCCATCGTCCTCGTAGAGGGTGAAGGCTCCGTCGGCTCCTTGATAGACGCGGATGGTGAGCGTGTCCGTAGGGAGCTCGTCGGCATATTGCATCGGACGTCCGGTGACGAGGATGCTGCCCGCAGGCACATAGAGGGGGATGCGTCCGTAGGGTGCATCGGCCTTCAGGGTCTGCCCGCCATCATAAGCTTTTCCTGTATAGAAGTCGTACCACGTAGGTCCTTCGGGCAGATAGACATTGCGCGAGCGGGCCTTGTATGCATAGACGGGGGCTACCATCAGGGCGGGGCCGAGCATATACTGGTCGCCCACATCGTAGGTGTGCTTGTCGTGCGTGAAGTCCATGGCCAAGGCACGCATCAGGGTGTAGTCCTTGTGGTGAGCCTCTCCTGCAAGTGTATAGAGGTAAGGCATAAGCTTGTATCTCAAGTCGAGATAATAACGCATGCTCTCGTAAGCCTCGTGTCCCTCGGGAGCGATGTGCCACGGCTCGCGATAGGGGTATTGGCCATGCGAACGGAAGAGGGGGCAGAGGGCTCCGAACTGGAACCAACGGGTGTTCAACTCGCGCCATTCGTCCAGGGTACGGCTCTCCTTGCCAGTCTTCAGGTAATCCTTGTAGGCCTTCACATAGCGGTTCTCCACACAGAAGCCTCCGATGTCCATGGTCCAGAAGGGTACTCCGCTGAGCGAGAAGTTGATGCCCGCAGGGATTTGCGCCTTCAGGTCCTCCCAACGCGAAGCGATGTCGCCACTCCACGTAGCGGTAGCGTAGCGCTGGAGACCGGCAAAACCCGAACGGGTGAGCTGGAAGACACGTCGGTCGGCATCCTCCTCGCGAAGACCGGTGTAGATGGCGTGGGCATTCATCAGTGCGTAGGCATTGAAGTACTGGGCTGAAGGGCCAAGGGCCGTAGGACCACACAAGGCCTTGCGGTACTCCATGTCGGTGCAATCGCGCACGTTGGGCTCGCTGGCATCCATCCACCAAGCATCGATACCGAGAGGGTAGAGGTGGTCGCGCAATTGCTCCCAAAAGAGACGTCGTGCACCATAGCTATAGGCATCGTAGAAGGAGCCGATGTATCCGGGGCCTATCCAGTCGCGGATGCTATCCTTCACGGCCTGCTGGTACATCCACCCTTGCCGGTCGAACTCCTTGTAATGCTCCGTGGAGGCATAGAACTTGGGCCATACGGAAATCATCAGGTGGGCATTCTTGTCGTGCACCTCGTCCACCATACCCTTGGGGTCGGGAAAACGCTTGAGGTCGAACTCGTGGCTTCCCCAAGCATCTTCGGGCCAATAGCTCCAGTCCTGTACAATGTTGTCGATGGGCAGGTCTCTACGCCTAAATTCATCTAACGTCTCAGTGAGTTCCTTCTGTGTCTTGTACCGTTCGCGGCTCTGCCAATATCCCATGGCCCAACGTGGCATGACGGGGGACTTACCCGTCAAAGTGCGGTATCCGCTGATCACCTCGTCCATCGTTTCGCCCGCTATCAGGTAATAGTCAATCTGCTCCTCCATCTCATTCCAGATAGTCAAACGGTTGCGCTCTTCCTCGGAGCGAGGAGTGAGCACGCGCAGGCCACAATACGACTCCCCTCCATCGGGGGTCCACTCGATACGCAATTTCACCCGTTTGCCCTCCGACATCGGAAGGCTGAACTTATGGGCATTGGGATTCCAAGCCGTACGCCATCGTTCGGGGACAATCTCCTTTCCATCGGCATACACCCTCACATATCCGGCATAGTAGAGCAGGAAATCGTGTGTGCCCGTCTCGTGAGGCTCCAACCATCCTTCGTAAGTCACCTCCGAACCATTCAAGGGAACTTCCTTCGGCAGGTTCTTGATGGTCTTCAAGTTCTCGAAATAGAGCGAATCTTCGCGACGAACGAAAGGTTCCTTCAGCCCTTTATGGCGATAAGTGCCGGTGAATCCACCCACTTCCTCTTGTTTATTATATAAGGTAAAGGCACGGTGCAACTGGGCATAGTCGCGAGGGTCGCCAACACGCCCCATGGAATAACTGTCCCACAAGATGCCATAACCATGGGTGGAGAGGATGAAAGGTACAGACACTTTGGTATTGTATTGAAACAATTCCTCACTTTTACCCTTATAGTTGAATTCGTCGGCCTGATGCTGGCCAAGGCCATAGAGAGCCTCTTCATCATGTCCCACGAAACTATAGCAGGTGGTATAAGCCTTTGTGCCCTCCACCTCGATGGGCGTAAACGAGCGGGTAGGGCGATGCTCGGTCAACAGGGGTGTTCCATCGGGACGCAGGAAACTTACACGCCCATCCACAAGGTCCACCCGAACAGACACCCTAGAGGTCTTCAGTGTAGCCATACGCAAATCTTGCGAAGCCCTGTACGCGGGTTTCTCCCATGTGCGGGGGAGGATAATCAGACTACTGTCTTGTGGGAACTCCTTGTCGGGAGTGATGGTCACACGGATGATGCTTTCCGTCATCGGTTGCAAACGCACGGTGTGTCCGCCCTGTGCCGGACGCACGACAAGGGTACTGTCCGTATGGTGGATATGAGGCATCTCTCCAGTATTCAAAGGAGAACGCCCCATTGCCGGCATTGCTACACAGAGGAAAAGGTATGCATATTTGCGTATATTCATGGTGTACAAATATTTAATTCTCAACTTTTTACATTCAAGAGACAAAATTTATCAAGCATACGGAAACATTGTCGCGTCCACCTTCACTGAGAGCCATGCGGACCAAAGCTGGAGCTGTAGATCCTACGCGCATGAAACGAGTCAATTGTTCATTAGAAACCAAATCACTCAAGCCATCAGAACATAAAAGGAATGTATCACCGACCAATGGCGTATCTGTCAATTCCTGAAAATCGAAATACATAGAATCGCCACATCCCAAACAATTGACCAAAATGTGGGCATGCTCTTTCTTCCCTGTATAACGGGCGTACGTATGGTCATCCGACAATTGGGTCAATTCACCTCCACGCATCATATACACACGACTATCACCACAACTGAACCAAAAAGCCTTTCGCTCATAAATAAGGAATCCGACCAAAGTGGTTCCCATTTCGAACAACTCAGGAGCAGTACCCATCTCCTTCAAGTGGGCATGCACCTCTCTCCCCCATGTAGAAAGGTTTTGGCGAAGCTCCTCGGGAGAAAGGCCTGAAGGCAATGAATCAAAAAAGACCGACAGATGCTTCAACACCTCTTCACTGGCCACCTCGCCTCCTTTATGTCCTCCCATGCCATCAGCCAAGGCAAACAGCATATTTCCACTATGTTCATCTATCTGAAGCTGTATTTCATAAGTCTCATCACGCAATAATCGTTTTCCTATCAATATCATATCTTCATTGTTAGGACGACGAAGACCCACATGACTCTGAGCACTGACATTACATTTCATAGAATTATATATTTTTATGTTTAACAAATCTTACTCCTCTATCGTCATTTCATCAATCAGATGGCTGCATCCACCGAGTTTATCGAGGACGAAAAGAACGTAACGAATATCAACAACGATGCAACGCTGTTTGTCGGGGTCGAAGGCAATGTCGCCACTGAGTGACTCCCAATTGCCATCGAAGGCAGAACCTATGAGACGTCCATGTGCATCCATGACGGGGCTTCCACTATTTCCACCGGTGATGTCGTTAGTGGTAATGAAGCATACAGGCATACGCCCGTCGGGTAGGGCATAACGACCATAATCCTTGGCTTCATAAAGTTGTTTGAGTTTGGTGGGTACGACGAACTCGGAATTCGTTGAATTCTCCTTCTCCATCACTCCTTCGAGGGTGGTAAAATAATCGTAGTGCACTCCATTAGCTGGACTGTAGGACTCCACATTACCATAGGTGAGACGGATGGTGAAATTGGCATCGGGCGATTTGGGAGTAGGAGCATACATCTCGCAAAGGCCGCGCACGTAGATTTTATGGAGGAGTTGAAGTTCTTCTTCAACAGGTGTCAAACGCTTTTTCAAATCATCATAAAAAGCCCATTTGAAACGCGAATACTCGGTAGCGAGGTCGCGTTCGATAGCTTTTACGGTAGGTTTTTTCAAGAAATTTTCAAGATTTTCTTCGTTGGCAAAGATAGATTTGGAGTAGAGGTCGTCCAAATAGCGGTTGCAATCCCCTTTATATGTCTCTTCAATAACTTTGTAGAAAAGGGGGAGAGGCTCAATTGCAGAAAGGTTTGAGGGGTTTTCTCTGACGTTCAGTTTTTCTGCCATCTCCTTATACACGGGGAAAAGCATCTTGGCAACTTTGCGGTCAACCTCGTGGTCATAATCCTTGTTGTGGATGGAGTGGAAGGCTCCGCGCACGACATTACTCCAATGTTCAATATCCTCTTTGCGCTTACTCTTGATGGCCATTTTGAGGCTATCCATCAGACCATAAGGTGCACCGAACTCGATGCCTTGCATGAAGGTTTCGTTGAAAGCGGTATAGAGATAACGCCTGTCGTTGCTACGTGACATGAGGCCTTCGATATCGCTCACAACGCTCTGATATTCGGCATGTCCGCTTGCATCGACAAACTCTGTGAAACGGGCTTCTTGCTCGCTCTTTGCTTCGCGTACGCCATTGTCCACAATGGCTTTGTTCATACCGATAGAGTTTTTCCAATAGTTGCTGCTCCTAGCATATTTTGAAGCATACTGGATACGCACTTTAGGGTTTGCAGCCATCTCCTCCTTAAGTACGTTTTGACGGGCTTCGCGCACTTGGATACGTGGAGCATTCTCGCAATCCATGAGCTGTTGGATTTGACTACGCGTGAGATACCGATCGGTGCTTCCAGGGAATCCCATCACCATAGCATAGTCACCCTCGGCAATGCCATTGAGCGATACTACGAGGTGTTTGGGAGTTTTTAGAGGGACATTATCAGCATTGTATTCGGCAGGTTCACCGTTCGCATCCGCATAAATACGGAAAATACTGAAATCACCTGTATGTCGAGGCCACATCCAATTGTCGGTTTCACCACCAAATTTTCCTATTGAAGAGGGGGGAGCTGCCACCATGCGCACATCAGAGTAGGTTTTCATGAAAAAAAGGTAATACCGATTTCCTCCGTAAAAGGGGAGGCATTCAGCCTTGATACCATGCTTTCCGTCATATTTGCCTGCATCCAGTTGGCGCTTGGCAAAATTGTTGAGGAAAGGGTAGGCCATCACTTCCAGTTCTGTCGCATCACCTCGATCGATGCATGCCTGGATGCTATCGGTGACATCTACAATCTCCTCTACAAAGGTGAACGTAAGTCCTGGGGTAGGCAACTCTTCTGTACGGCTCTTTGCCCAAAAACCATCGGAAAGATAATCATTTTCCACGGTGCTATGTTGCTGGATGGAAGCATATCCGCAATGGTGATTAGTGAGAACAAGCCCTTCAGGAGAGATGATTTCGCCCGTGCATCCACTTCCGAAGATACCTACTGCATCCTTTAAGGTAGGTTGGGCAGGGTTGTAGAGTTCATCAACAGTCAATTTCAACCCTTGACGGGTCAATTGGTCAGCCAAATGCTGCTCCTTCATCATCTGAAGCAGCCACATGCCTTCATCGGCTTTTGCATTGCCCGCAAGGACAAACATCGCCAAAGAAGCCACAAACAGTCTCGATTTATTCATCATATTTTACGTGGTTAATATATTTCTCTTATATTTTTTTTGCAAATTTACGACAATTCTATCAATATAAAAAGAGAGAAATGTATTTCTGAATGTAAATTCGGGTATTCAAAAACATAAAAAACACTAACAGGTGAACCTTTTCGTTGGCACAACGAAGAAACGGTTGTAATTTTGCAATACTTTTGATGAACAAAATCGTGACAAACGTGATGAAAATATTACGAATTTTACCCTTTTGCCTCTCTATACTTTTTCCTTCGTGCGCATCGTACTTAGTGGAAGGAAGAACAAATGTACCATCACTGGACGGTCAAAAGCTCTATTTAAAAGTCCCCACGAACGACAATCTCATAGACTTGGATTCATGTGAAGTGCTGCACGGCATGTTCAGCATGAATGGTGATGTAGATTCCATAGCTTTGGGCTCGCTTTTTTTGGCGGGAGAGAGTTTGATGCCCATTGTTGTGGAAAAGGGAAAGATAAAGATATTCATCGAAAATTCACGTTTGGAAGTGAGAGGAACTCCGTTGAACGAGCGCCTTTATGGATTCATTAAGCAAAAGAATCTGTTAGAGCAACGTCTGATGGATGTGCAACACAAACAGATACAATTGATTGTGAATGGAACACCAACAGACAACGTGGACGAAATGGTGAATCAAGAGAATGATGCACTACTCGCAGAGATGAACGAACTGATAATCCAATTCGTGACCGAAAACTTTGACAATCTCTTGGCTGTACAGATATTCAAGGTATATTGTCTGGCATTGTCACAACCGACAATAACACCCACCATACAGAAAATCATAGAAAAGGCACCCGACTCATTCAAGCAAGATGCCTTTGTAAAAGAATATCTCCGATTGGCACAGGAAGAAGATAAGTGAACCAATCTTATCTTCAAGCCTTTCCGCTCTCCAAACTCATTTTAATAACATCATACGCCTCGTCCATCGTAGCCTTCATATTCTCAGGACCTTCCCCCTTGGGAAGAATAGGCTTGTGAATAGTCAGCGTGAGAGGATGGAAACGCACAAAGCCCTTATGGTAGCGAGGATATACTTCAAACGAACCAATAAGGGTTATGGGCACTACTGGCATCTGCAACTGGTCTGCCAATTGGAAAGCTCCCTTCTTGAATGGTATCATATGACCATCCCACGAACGGCTTCCCTCGGGGAAAACCACCAACGAAGTTCCTCCTTGTAATATTTTGCGTGCACGGTCAATGGTTTTTTTGATAGCCTTCGGACCACTTTTATCTACAAAAATGTATCCCGCATCGTAACATGCACGACCAATGAGAGGAGTTTTTCGGAGTGACTGTTTCAACATCCATTTGAAATGACGACCAAGGAAACCAAGAATGATGAAAATATCAAACGCACCTTGATGATTGGCTACAAAAACATAGGAAGTATGCTTGTCAATGTTCTCACGTCCACGCACCTCGATGGGGAGAAGAAACAAACGGATAGTAAGCCATCCCCACACCTTAGCAGGATAATATCCAAAGAAATGACCTCCACCCAAAAGACATCCGATACTAGTAATGAGAGCTGTCAAAATGGTGCTGACTAACATCAGAGGAAGAGCGATAAACACTTGATAAAGGCAATAAAAGAATTTCATATTCAATTACTCTATTAATAATTTAAACGGTGCAAAGATACTACAACGTGAGCAAAACACAAAAAATATCACACAAAGTTTTTTTCGCAAATACTGTTCATTTTTTCTTATTTCCTCCGCAAGGTTATTACCGTCACTTCAGGCCACGCACCAAAACGATAAGGAATCATCACTGAACCAAGACCTACATTAACATGCAAACCACGCCCTTCTTCGGTATAAAGCCCTCCCCATTCGGGATAAATCCAAGCAGAAGGAGAAAAGCCCCCTAAACGAAATTGCATGGCATGAGTGTGTCCGGCAAGCATCAGCTGGATGTCTGTTTCCGGCAAGACTTTTCTTCGCCAATGGCTTGGATCATGACTGAGTAAAACCTTAAATAAACCTTCTGTTCCCCTAGTCGCACGGGGCAGATTTCCAAGAGCAGGGAAAGGAGGTTTTCCGTCATTTTCCACTCCTACTACAGCTATGCTATCTCCATCGTGACGAATGATGTGATTCTCGTTCAGCAAAAGACGCCAACCCATATCCGCCTCACGACGCTTCAAATCAGCCAAATTTTCAGCTTGTACACGTCTGCTCGGCCATCGGCGATAGGTGCCGTAATCATGATTGCCTAGCACAGAGAAAACCCCATCACGCGCACGTAGTCCACTCAAAATTTCCTCTATACTTTCCAACTCCTTGGCTTCGTTATTTACCAAATCACCGGTGAAAGCTACCAAATCGGGATGTTGGGCATTGACAAGCTCCACCACACGATGGATATCATTAGGATAACGGGATATTGTCCCTACATGGAGATCGGAAATCTGTACTATACGATAGCCATTGAAAGCTTCGGGCACATCAGGATGGAAAAAGGTAATTTCCTTCACTTCATAGCGTCTCCATCCACAAAGGAATCCGTATATAATAATGTAAGCTCCCACACAAGAAAGCAAGACACCTAAAAGATTGAACATCGTCTCCACCGGCCATTTGAACAATACTCTCAATAATGGAAGACGACCACAAGCATGAACACCTTTTCCAAACAAGGATATGAGTACAAACAGAGTTTTGGGCACCGCCAACGTAAGAAATGCGATCATATAATAAGCCGTAAGTGTCACACGCAAGGAAGTGAAATTGTCACCAAACATCATATAGAGAAGACTCAACGTAAGCACCATCGAAGGAATCCACCAAAGCAGACGGAGCCAACGCATACGGATAGTGGATGGCTTCACAAACTGATAGTAAATATACGCATCAGGAAGCCAAAGAAGAGAAAGTATAAGCAAAGATATTCTATGTATCATAGAGAGTTATGAATTTTTATTAATATATTTGATCAAAACCTATATTTATAACAAGGTAGTGAGATATTTCCTCATTTCCTCCTCAGTGTATCCACGACGAAAGGCATAATCGGCAAGTTGTTCATGCGAAATCTTCCCAACAGAGAAATAATGCGATGCGGGATGAGCAATCATCAAACCGCTAACTGAAGCTTGAGGAGACATTGCACCATGTTCGGTCAATGTGATGCCTATCCGCTTCATGTCCAAAAGCTCGTTGAGTAGAAAATTCACTGATTGGTCGGGAAGGGAAGGATAACCTATAGCTGGACGGATACCCTGAAACTCCTCACGATGGAGTTGAGCAACAGTCAACTGCTCATCAGGCATATATCCCCACATCTTGCGACGCACATAAAGATGAAGGACCTCAGATGTAGCTTCTGCTAATCGGTCGGCCAATGTCTGTACAAGCAAACGCTTGTATTCATCATCGGGAAAGAGTTCTAAAATACGACTATCAACCGTGGTGGAAAAGACTCCCACACAATCCTTCACGCCCGATGAAAGAGGACGGACAAAATCACTCAAGCAAAGATAAGGACCATCTGACCGAGAGCACGTCTGTTGCCTAAGAAGCGGCAAGCGGATTGTATCCAGAAGCAAATCATCGCCATCACCATTGGCCTCACACAAACGACAAAGGGCATATGTGGAAAAATTCTCATCAAGAAAAGCCAACATCCGATGAGCCTCCTTGAAAAGTTGAAAAGCTTCGGATGCTTTCATCCGCTCATCTTCAGGAAAAGAAGCAAGCCACAAAGCGCGACACGAATCACACCCATGCACATCAGCAATTGATGCATAGCGAGGAGAAAATCCCCACGCATGAAAGAAATATACCCAATTGATATATCCCGCTACATCATGTATCGAATAGGAAAAACGGACACTATCCATGGTATGTAAGGGATAAATAATTGAAGGATGACTATCGAATACCCAAAGAGTGAATTATCGGTCAAACTCCAACCGTTGACCACGCACCATATCACAGAGCTTTCCTCCAGCATATACCTGCTGGCCATTGACAAATGTTTGTTCAACTTTCCAACTATAAGTGTGTCCCTCCATCGGGCTCCATCCGCATTTGCTTAAAATTGTATCAGCCTTTACTATCCATGGAGCATCAGGACGTACAAGTACCAAATCAGCCTTATATCCTAGACGCAAATATCCACGCTCTTTAATTTGGAAGAGACGGGCAGGAGCATGACACATTTTCTCCACTAATTGAGGAAGAGTGAGCACTCCCTTGTCCACCATTTCAAGCATAGTTACTAAAGAAAATTGCACCATAGGCATCCCTGATACGGCTTTCAGACATCCACCTTCTTTTTCACTTAATAAGTGAGGTGCATGGTCAGTACCGATGACATCAATGCGTCCATCCAAAATTCCTTTACGAAGGGCATTACGATCGGATGCCTGCTTGATGGCAGGGTTGCACTTGATACGTGTACCCAAAGTGTCATAATCTTTGTCGGTAAAATGAAGATGGGCAACACATGCTTCAGCGGTAATCAACTTATCAGAAGTCAGCGGAGTGGGAGAGAAAAGTGAAAGTTCTTTCTCTGTAGTCACATGAGCAATATGCAGACGTGCACCAGTGGCCTTGGCAAGTTCTACGGCCTGAGAAGTTGATTGATAACAAGCTTCCACATCGCGGATAATGGGATGGAAACGTACATTGGGGTCTTCTCCCTCAACTGCTTTTACACGCTCGGTATTCGCTTGGATAATCTGTTGGTCTTCGCAATGCGTCATGATAAGCATCCCTGCTTCTGAAAAAATTTTCTTCAATGCCTCTTGCTTGTCAACGAGCATATTACCAGTACTTGAACCCATAAAAAGTTTCACACCACACACCCTATTTTTATCCAAAAGAGACAGGAGGGATGCATTGTCGTTAGTCACTCCAAAAAAGAAACTATAATTTACCCGACTCTTCATAGATGCATCTAAGAACTTCGCTTCGAGATTTTCAAGAGTTGTCGTCTGAGGTTGGGTATTGGGCATATCCATGTATGAAGTCACTCCACCAGCGGCAGCAGCTCGGCTTTCGCTCTCTATATCAGCCTTATGTGTAAGCCCCGGATCACGAAAATGTACATGATCATCTATGACCCCAGGCAAGAGATACATACCTGTAGCATCAATCTCTACATCATATGGTGCAAATGGTGATTCTTCAACAGATAATATTTCAAAAATACGTTCGTCCTCAACCCCCAAATGTCCGAGGAAAACACGCCCTTCGTTGACAAGCGTTACATTACGGATTATTGTTCTCATATCAGTTCAAAGGTTTGGGATATTTCTTGAACCATCCGTCCCAACGGAGACGCATTACACCAAACATAGCTTCGCTAAAGATGCCGCCACTCATTTTGGAGGTACCCAATTCACGATTGATAAAGATGACGGGCACTTCCTTAATCTTGAACCCACACTTGTAAGTGGTGTATTTCATTTCTATTTGGAAAGCGTATCCCTTGAAGCGGATATCATCGAGATTAATGGTCTCTAACACCCGACGTCGATAACATTTGAATCCAGCCGTGGTGTCGTGAATCTTCACACCTGTAATGAGACGTACGTATTTGGATGCAAAATAGCTCATAAGCACACGTCCCATAGGCCAGTTAACCACGTTCACTCCACTTACATAGCGCGAACCGATAGAAAGGTCATATCCCTGATCAGCACAAGCAGAGTAAAGACGGGGCAAATCGTTGGGATTGTGAGAAAAGTCGGCATCCATTTCAAAGACATAGTCATACTTGTGTTCAATAGCCCACTTGAAACCTGTGATGTAGGCTGTACCAAGTCCCAATTTACCTGTACGCTCAATCATGAACAAGCGGTCAGGAAATTCCTTCTGCAACTCCTTTACAATAGTCGCTGTACCATCTGGCGAACCATCCTCAATGACTAAAATGTGAAATGTCTTTTCCAAGCTGAATACAGCACGGATGATATTCTCGATGTTCTCTTTTTCATTATATGTAGGAATAATGACAATGCTATCTGATGTGGTCATACTATAAATTTATTCTTGGTTCAGTTATATGCCTTCTATTTATAACATACAAAAGTATGAATTATCATTCGAATATTCAAGCGGTTAACGTGAATTAACGTTTTTTTTATCTACTAATCCTAATTTTCTCTAAAAAAAACAGCCAAATTCCTCTCTTTTTTACTCTATAAATAAGATTCGTAAATCATTTATAAAGAAAGCGTATCTCTTCACAGAGACACGCCTTGAGATTCAAACAAAATTAAATTCTTAATTATTCTGATTCAGTAATAATTAACTATATAATTCGGTTTTCTATTCTTGATTTTTTCACAAAAACCTCGAATCATTTAGTTATTATAAATCAAAACTTTATTATGAAAACTTTATTAATTCATCAAAGAACTTTTTTATACAAATCAAGGATGATTTCCTCAGTCACCTCACGGGGATTACCCGGTGTGCACACATCTGCGAAGGCCGATTTAGCCAATTTGGGCAAATCTTCTTCTTTGATTCCAATCTCGGTCAAGTGTTGAGGAATACCCACGCGAATAGAAAGTTGGCGTACAGCTTCGCAAGCAGCATCAGCAGCCTCTTCCTTGGTCATACCATCCTTATAGACATTCATAGCCTTAGCTATATCCACATATTTGTCGAGTGCGGCAGGTGCGTTGAACTCCATGATAGTAGGAAGCAAGAGCGCATTGGCAACACCGTGAGGAATATCAAAGATAGCACCGAGCGGATGAGCCATACCATGAACAACACCCAAACCAACGTTAGAGAATGCCATACCTGCTATATACTGAGCTACGGCCATACCATTGCGTGCTTCGGCATTGTTGGGTTCGTTTACAGCTGTTTCCAAATAACGGGCAATCATTTCGATAGCCTTGATTTCGAACATGTCACTCATTTCCCAAGCTCCCTTGGTTATCAAACCTTCGATGGCATGAGTCAATGCATCCAAACCGGTTGAAGCGGTCAAACTCTTCGGAAGAGTGTACATCAATTCTGCATCCACAATAGCAATAGCTGGGATATCGTTGGGGTCAACGCACACCATTTTCTTTTCATTCACCTCGTCGGTAATCACATAGTTAATGGTCACCTCAGCAGCCGTACCTGCAGTAGTTGGCAAAGCTATGATGGGTACTGATTTCTTTTTGGTAGGAGCTACACCTTCGAGTGAAACCACATCAGCAAACTCCGGGTTATTAGTAATGATACCAATAGCTTTTGAAGTATCGATAGACGAACCTCCACCAATAGCCAAAATAAAATCGGCACCTGATTCGGCAAATGCCTTCACACCAGCATTCACATTGCTCACCGTCGGATTGGGTTTGATGTCACTGAATACAACATAAGGGATATTGGCAGCTTCTAGCACTTTCAATACTTTGTCGGCAACACCGAATTTCAAAAGATCCTTGTCTGTAGCAACAAATGCTTTGTTCAATCCTAGTCTTTTGATTTCTTGTGGTAACACTTCGCGTGCACCAGGACCGAAGTATGAAACTTCATTTAAAATAAATCTATTAATCATATGTTTTCTTGATGTTAATAAATGGTTTAGTCTAAAAACGTGGCAAAGTAACAAATAAAAATCCAATAACAACACTTTTTTTATATGTTATAAAGCAGAAAAGATTTATTTCCTCAAGAAAATAGAGATTAAAAAAAAATATGTACTTTTGCAAAATGTTGAAATCCCAACTAAGAAAACAAAAATTAATCAAACATAACATTAACATGAAGAAAACGATACTAATGGCCACTATACTGGCAATGATGGGAGTGCCCATGGATGCTTCCGACTTCGGAAAAGAGGTAAAATGGGACAAGCACAGCTTGATTATAGATGGCAAACGCGTATGTCCTGTCATGGGAGAGGTGCACTATTCACGTATCCCTGCAAATGAATGGGAAAGAGAAATCAAGAAAATGAAAGAAGGCGGTGTGACTATCCTTGCTACATATATATTTTGGAATCACGTAGAAGAGCAGGAAGGAATCTTCCGTTGGGATGACCAACGCAATTTACGCAAATTTATTGAAGAGTGTAAAAAACAGGAAATGCCCGTGATCCTTCGTTTAGGTCCCTTCTGTCACGGAGAAGTGCGCAACGGAGGAATCCCCGATTGGATGTTCACCAAGGGATGCAGATTAAGAGAGCAAAATCCCACCTTCATGCACTATTGCGAATTGCTTTACCGACAGATATTTACCCAAGTACAAGGACTTCAGTGGAAAGATGGAGGACCAGTTGTGGCAATTCAATTTGACAATGAATATCGTGGACATGGTGCATACTTGATGGCTCTGAAAGAGATTGCCCGCAAGATAGGTTTCGACCTTCCTTTCTACACCCGCACGGGATGGCCAGAACTCCGTACCCCCGTTCCTTTTGGCGAAATGATTCCGTTGTACGGCGACTATGCGGATGGTTTTTGGGATAAGAGTACAAGTGAGGGGGCTGGAAACTACTACAAAGCTTTCAACTTCAAGGCTTTCCGCTCGTCAACAGCTATCGGTACCGATTTGCTCGGCAAGCAAGAAGAGAAAATCAATAAAGGAGACGAAGAGTATCCATATTTCACTTGTGAATTGGGTGGAGGTATGGCCACGGCTTACCACCGACGTCCATATGTTTACCCCGAAGATGCCTACTCAATGGCTTTGGTCAAATTAGGTAGCGGCTCAAATCTCTTGGGGTACTATATGTATCATGGAGGTACAAATCCTGAGGGAGTGTTACATACATTGAACGAGGTACAAACTTCACCAGGTACGGCCAACAACGACCTTCCCGTTTGTACCTACGACTTTCAGGCACCTCTCGGAGAGTTCGGACAAACCTATCCGCAATATTACCAATTGCGTCCTTTGCACCTATTCATGCAGGATTGGGGAGATATGATTGCCACGATGGAAGCCTCATTTCCTTCCAAGCAGGATTTGAAGCAAGGCGAAGACACCGAACTCCGTTGGGCTATCAGAGAAGCCGATGGCAAAGGATTCATCTTCGTCAACAACTACGAGCGTTTTTATCCATTGAGTGCCAAAAAGGGAGTAATCCTCGAGGCATGTGGCGTGAAGTTACCCAAGATGAACATCCCAAGCGGCACAATGGCCATCTTCCCAATCAACATTGATGGTATCCGTTATGCAACGGCACAATTGGTGGCCCGTCGCGACGGAAATATCTACATGATGCAGATAGAGGGAATTCCTACCACCATATCTTTGGAGAATGGCAAAACACTGAAAAACTTGAAGCCTCGTGGATTGGAAAAACCCGTTTACAAAAACATATACCTCATTACCCGCAAAGATGCTGAATATTTCGAGTTGTCACCATCAGTCACAAACATCAACGAACAGGAAATCGCATTTACAAAGGTAAAAGAAGCAGAATCCCTGCGTACCATCAAGAAAGGCAAAGCTAAAGTGGCAGAAGCTCCGTCGGAAGAGGAGTGGAAACAAGCAGCTATTTACACCATTGATTTCAGTTCTGTCACGAACCTTCAAGATGCGTTGCTCAGTATCACCTATCAAGGAGATTGCGCACGCCTCTATGCAGATGGCAAACTCATCAATGATAATTTCCAATATGGACGTCCGTTCCTCTATGGTTTATGGCGACTCCCGAAAGAGATTAAGAATCTTCAGCTACACATCATGCCCATGCAAGAAGGTGCCCCCATCTACCTCCCTCGCGAAGCCGACAAACGGATAGGTGAAGGGGTGAAAACCATCAAGGTTATCCATCGCCAATAGGCTAATTATAAAATGAACGAACATCATCTTAAGGATGAAAGAAGTTCAACCCTGAGTTGAAACTATTTCATCCCAAGGATGATGTGAAGTTTATATTAAGATTGAAAAAAATCACATTAGAAATAAAGTTTCCTCCCATAAGAAAAAAAAGAAATATAGGAATTATGAAGAAATACATATCTCCCGGCTCGTGGTTTTCGATAGAATACCCCGATGCGTGGCACGAATTCGAAGATGAAGCAGGTAGCTTCCTCTTTTATAATCCCGCCTTATGGACGGGTAATTTCCGCATTTCAGCCGTGATGGACAATTCACCCGACTTTGCACGCAATGCCTTGCGCGATGAGTTGGCACAATACTCTGATGCGGAGCTGGTGACCATCGGACGTCACGAATTTGTCTATAGTCGCGAAACTTTCCAGGAGGGTGATGCTTGGTACACTTCACACTTTTGGGTGACTGGATACAAGCATATGGCGGTTTACATCACCTTCACGTGTACTAAAGGCGACTCTGTGGAGGAGGCACTCCGCGTATTGGAGTCGCTCTATTTGATGAATCCTATGAAACCTCAGTGTCACGAGATTATCCCCGTGCGTCTGGTTGAAGTGGCTCTAATCAATGAGGCCTACGAACAGATGCAGAAAATGGTGAAAAAGGAGTTGAAGAAAGACTTCTCGTCTGTGAATACCTCCACAGGAATCACCAACCTGCAACGTCTTTTGGACGAAGGAAAGTTGAAAAAGAGCCCAGCCATTATCGAACAGCTTGGCCGAGTACTCGGATGCTTCCTCATCGAAGAATTGGATGGAGTTGAATGGGTGAGTGTCATCGACGAACACAATGAATTTCCTGCACTTTTCGCCAATGGCAAGATGATTAATCCGGCTGAACGACTTGCGTCTTATATGACCAAGCAGGGAAAGTGTGACTTGAAGGAAGTTTACGAGCAATTGATTAGTAATAATTAAACTGATTTATGGCAACGGTAAACCCTATTCTCCAAGTTGAGAATCTGACAAAATCTTTCGGTGACCTCGTTCTCTTTCGCGATATAAATTTCGGTCTTGCCGAAGGGCAACGTGTCGGTCTCATAGCTAAGAATGGAAGCGGAAAGAGCACCTTATTAAATATACTTTCGGGCAAAGAAGGATACGACGAAGGGAGCATCACTTATCGCCGCGATGTACGTGTAGGATACCTCGAGCAATCGCCTGTCTATCCACCCGAACTCAGCGTGCTGGAGGCCTGCTTCTGGCAATCGAGTCCCATCACCCAACTCATCAAGGAGTATGAGCATTGTATGGAGACGGATGGCAATCCGGGTCTTGAAGAGTTACTTGCACGAATGGAGCATGAGAAAGCGTGGGATTATGAACGGAAAATCAAGCAAATCCTTTCGCAATTGAAAATACGCGATTTTGAGCAACCGATAAGCCAACTTTCAGGCGGACAACTCAAGCGTGTGGCTCTTGCCAATGCCCTCATTACCGAACCCGATTTCCTGATTCTTGACGAGCCGACCAACCATCTCGACCTCGAGATGACCGAATGGCTCGAAGATTATCTCAGACGAGGAAATCTGACCCTGTTGATGGTGACTCATGATCGTTATTTCCTTGATCGTGTATGCTCGGAAATCATTGAAATTGATAACCGGCAGATTTATGGATATAAGGGAAATTATAGCTATTACCTCGAAAAAAGGCAAGAGCGCATTGATGCGACGAACACCGAAATCATGCGTGCCAATAACCTCTATCGCACCGAACTCGACTGGATGCGCCGACAACCCCAAGCACGCGGACACAAGGCTCGTTATCGCGAAGAGGCTTTCTATGAATTAGAAAAAGTGGCTAAACAACGCATCGAAAATCGCAACGTAAACCTTCAGATGAAGGCCTCTTATATTGGTTCAAAAATATTTGAAGCTGACCATCTCTGCAAACGATGGGATAACTTGACAATTCTTGATGATTTCAGTTATACGTTTGCCCGCTACGAAAAGATGGGTATCGTAGGAAATAATGGTACGGGTAAAAGTACCTTCAT
This sequence comes from Phocaeicola sp., assembly GCA_045647865.1. Taxonomy (GTDB): domain Bacteria; phylum Bacteroidota; class Bacteroidia; order Bacteroidales; family Bacteroidaceae; genus Phocaeicola_A. The sequence continues at coordinate 13,974 of JAZRMW010000029.1, read as the reverse complement.
CAAGATGCTCATGGGTATTATTCCCCCTGATAGTGGGACGATAGATATCGGAGAAACAGTGCGCTTCGGCTATTATTCTCAAGAAGGACTTCAGTTCGACGAACAGATGAAGGTCATCGACGTAGTGCGCGAAATAGCCGAGGTCGTAGAGCTTGGAAACGGGCAACGCCTGACCGCATCCCAATTCCTCCAACACTTCCTTTTTACTCCTGAGACACAGTACAGTTATGTTTACAAATTAAGTGGTGGAGAACGACGTCGGCTTTACTTGTGTACGGTGCTCATGCGCAACCCCAATTTCCTTGTATTGGATGAGCCGACGAACGACCTCGATATTGTCACTTTGCAAATCCTTGAAGAGTATTTGAGCAACTTCAAAGGGTGTGTCATCGTGGTGAGCCACGACCGTTATTTTATGGACAAGGTAGTGGATCATTTGCTTGTCTTTCAGGGCCAGGGCGACATCCGTGACTTCCCAGGAAACTATAGTCGTTATCGTGAATGGAAAGAGGAACGCAAGCAACTCGAACGTGAAGCGTCCAAACCCAAGGAAAAGGAGTCTCCTTCCAAACAGAAATCCTCACAAACCGAGCGCAAACGCATGACCTTCAAGGAGAAACGTGAATACGAGCAACTGGAAGTAGAGATTGCCGCACTTGAAGCCGAAAAGGCAGACATAGAAAGTGCCCTTTGTAGTGGTACACTTGGTGTGGACGAGCTTACTGAAAAGTCGAAGCGCCTTCCCCTGCTCATCGAAGAGCTGGAAGAGAAAACCATGCGTTGGTTTGAATTAGGAGAGATAGAAGGGTAGGGAGAAGTGCTCAAGAGATTTTATCAACACACTATCTCCTTTATTTTGAGTCAAATGGGTGATTCTTGAACATGAAGAATGCACTATTGTGTTCAAAAAACAACTCATGATTGCCCACTTTTTCCCAAAATAATCCTTTATCTTTGCACTCCTTTCTTTTATAAACGAATAATTAAGACAGTATAATGGCAACCCCCCAAAGAACCCCGCGCACTTCGCGCAAAACCAATGCCAATGCTCCATCGGTAGGAGAATATGGCAGATTGCAACCCCAAGCTCCCGAGTTGGAGGAGGTTGTGTTGGGTGCACTGATGATTGAAAGCGACGCCTATTCGCAGGTGAGTGACATCTTGAAGCCCGAATCCTTCTATGAACATCGTCACCAGTTGCTCTACAAAGCCATCACCACATTGGCTCTCCAACAGAAACCTGTGGACATCCTCACAGTGACCGAACAACTTCGCTCCACTGGTGAACTGGAGGAGGCAGGAGGCCCCTTCTACATCACCCAGTTGAGCGGAAAGGTTGCTTCCAGTGCCCACATCGAGTATCACGCACGCATCATTGCCCAGAAGCATTTGGCACGCGAACTTATCACTTACACCAGTGTCATACAAGGCAAGGCTTTTGACGAGACCCACGATGTGGACGATCTGATGCAAGAGGCTGAAGGAAAACTCTTTGAGATTTCCCAGCAAAACATGAAGAAAGACTACACTCAGATTGACCCCGTCATTGAAGATGCCTACGAACTACTCCGAAAAGCAGCTGCACGCACCGATGGTCTCAGTGGATTGGAAAGCGGCTTCCGAGGATTGGACAAGATGACCAGCGGATGGCAAAACTCCGACCTGATCATCATTGCCGCCCGTCCTGCCATGGGTAAGACGGCTTTCGTGCTCTCCATGGCCCGCAACATTGCCGTGACAAACCGTGTCCCTGTAGCCATGTTTTCGCTTGAAATGAGTAATGTCCAGCTGGTGAACCGTCTCATCGTCAACGTATGTGAAATACCGGGTGAAAAAATCAAGAGCGGACAACTTGCTCCCTATGAATGGGGACAACTCGACTACAAATTGAAAGATCTCATTGGTGCTCCCCTTTATGTGGATGACACCCCGTCGCTCAGTGTCTTCGAACTCCGCACGAAGGCCCGCCGACTGGTGCGCGAACATGGGGTGAAAATCATCATCATCGACTACCTCCAGCTGATGAATGCATCGGGTATGAGCTACGGAAGCCGTCAGGAAGAGGTCAGCACCATCTCGCGTTCGCTCAAAGGATTGGCCAAGGAGTTGAATATCCCCATCATCGCCCTTTCCCAATTGAACCGTGGTGTTGAACAACGTGAAGGAAACGAAGGCAAACGCCCTCAGCTGAGCGATCTCCGTGAATCGGGAGCCATCGAGCAGGATGCCGACATGGTGTGCTTCATCCACCGTCCCGAGTACTACAAAATTTATCAAGATGAAAAGGGGCGCGACCTCCGTGGTATGGCCGAAATCATCATTGCCAAGCATCGTAATGGTGCCGTGGGCGATGTGCTTCTCCGCTTCCGTGGAGAATATGCACGTTTCCAAAATCCCGATGATGACACCCTTATCCCTATGCCCGGACAAGAGCACGAGATGGGTTCGCGTATGAATTCAAGTAGCGCGTCTTCACCCATTCCGCCTCCTCCGCCACCTCCTGCCGACGACATGCCTTTCGGAGCAGGACCAGTGGACGCACCACCGCCATTCTGACAGGACAAAGGCTGAAAACAGTGTTACATTCTGAAAAATTTATGTGTAAACCGAGGTATAATTGGCAAAAATCATCACTTTTCGCTACTTATATCTCGGTTTATTCAAATGAAAGCATTACCTTTGCACGTCTTTTTAAAAAGAATATATATATAATAACATACGCGTATGAATATATCTTACAATTGGCTCAAGGAATATGTGAGCTTTGACATGACTCCCGAAGAGGTTTCAGCAGCGCTGACCTCCATTGGCCTCGAAGTAGGTTCAGTGGAAGAGGTGCAGACGATCAAGGGTGGTCTCGAAGGCATTGTGATTGGTGAGGTTCTTACTTGCGAAGAGCATCCCAATAGCGACCACATGCACGTGACTACCGTGAACCTCGGAAGTGGAGAGCCCGTGCAGATTGTGTGCGGTGCGGCCAATGTAGCCGCAGGACAAAAGGTGGTGGTAGCTACCTTGGGTACCAAACTCTACGATGGCGACGAGTGCTTCACCATCAAGAAATCAAAACTCCGCGGAGTGGAGTCTAACGGCATGATTTGTGCCGAGGACGAAATTGGTATTGGCACCAGCCACGATGGCATCATCGTACTCCCCGCCGATGCCGTGCCCGGCACACCTGCCAAGGATTATTTCGGAATTAAGAGCGACTATGTCATCGAAGTCGATATCACCCCCAACCGTGCCGATGCCTGCTCACACTACGGTGTAGCCCGCGACCTCTATGCATGGCTTGTCCAGCAGGGTAGGGAGACATCTCTGACACGTCCCTCGTGCGATGCTTTTGCCATCGACAATAACGACCTCCCCATTGCCATCCGCGTGGAGAATACCGAGGCTTGCCCCCGCTATGCAGGTATCAGCGTGAAGGGTGTCACCGTTAAGGAGAGCCCCGAATGGTTGCAAAACAAGTTGCGCCTCATTGGTCTGCGCCCTATCAACAACATTGTGGATATTACCAACTACATCCTTCATGCCTACGGACAACCCCTCCACACCTTCGATGCCGACAAGATTAAGGGAGGCACCGTGGTGGTGAAGACCATGCCCGAGGGCACTCCCTTCGTCACCCTCGATGAGGTGGAGCGCAAGCTCTCTGAGCGCGACCTCATGATTTGCAATACCGAGGAGCCCATGTGTATCGGTGGTGTGTTCGGAGGTCTTGAATCGGGTACTACGGAGGAGACAAAGAACATCTTCCTCGAGAGCGCCTACTTCAATCCCACAAGCATCCGCAAAAGTGCACGTCGCCATGGCCTCAGTACCGATGCCAGCTTCCGTTTCGAGCGCGGTATCGACCCCAACGGTTGCATCTATGCCCTCAAGCAGGCAGCCCTCCTCGTGAAGGAGTTGGCCGGAGGAACCATCTCTATGGAACTGACCGACGTATATCCCAACCCCATCAACAATTTCCGCGTAGAGCTCGACTATGCTTATGTGAACATGCTGGCGGGTAAGGATATCCCTGCCGACACGGTGAAGAGCATCGTCACTTCACTCGAAATGGCTATCGTAAGCGAAACAAGCGAAGGACTCACCCTCGACGTGCCCGCCTACCGTGTGGACGTTCAGCGCCCCTGTGACGTGGTGGAGGACATCCTGCGCATCTATGGTTACAACAACGTGGAAATCCCCCTTACCCTCAAGTCAAGCCTTACCACCAAAGGTGAAGCCGACAAGAGCCACAAGTTGCAGAACCTCGTGGCCGAGCAATTGGTAGGATGCGGATTCAACGAGATACTGAACAATTCGCTCACCTCGGCAAGCTATTACGACGAGTTGGAGGCTTATCCCGCCAAGAACCTCGTACGCTTGATGAACCCCTTGAGCAACGATTTGAACGTGATGCGTCAGACACTCCTCTTTGGAGGTCTCGAGAGCATCATGCACAATGCCAACCGTAAGGCAGCTGACCTGAAATTCTTCGAGTTCGGAAATTGTTACAGCTACAACGAGGAGAAGAAGAACGATGAGAAGGTGCTCGCCCCCTATACCGAGAAGAGCCTCATGGGTCTTTGGGTGACAGGTAAGCGCGTGAACAATTCATGGGCACATGCCGACGAAGCCACCTCAGTGTTCGAACTCAAGGCCTACGTGCTCAACATCTTCGCCCGACTCGGCCTGAACCTCAGTGCACTGGTGTTCGGCACTTTGGCCAATGATGTCTTCGCCAATGCCATCACCATCCACACCCGTGGAGGCAAGCTCCTTGCCACCATCGGCATCATCACCAAGAAAATCCAACGCAAGTTCGACATCGACAACGAAGTCTATTATGCCGAACTCAACTGGAAGGAGCTGATGCGTGCCATCAAGGGCCAGAAGGTGAGCTACAAGGAATTGAGCAAATACCCCGCCGTGAAGCGCGACTTGGCCCTGCTCATCGACAAGGCCGTACAGTTTGCCGACATCGAGAAGATAGCTTACGAATCAGAGAAGAAACTCCTCAAGGAAGTATCCCTCTTCGACGTCTATGAAGGCAAGAACCTCGAAGCTGGCAAGAAGAGCTACGCCGTGAGCTTCCTTCTCCAAGACGAGAATGCCACGATGGGCGACAAGCAGATTGACAAGATCATGAGCAAAATCATCGCCAACCTGGAGAACAAGTTACAGGCGAAGTTGAGATAATTCATCCATAAATCAGCTATTGCCCAAAAGAAGCGAATGAGACTTTATATTGAAATCATAAATCATAAATTATAAATCATAAATCAACAATGGGAAGAGCATTTGAATACAGAAAAGCTGCCAAAATGAAGAGATGGGGCCACATGGCCAAGACATTTACCCGCCTGGGTAAGCAAATCGCCATTGCCGTAAAGGCCGGAGGTCCCGATGCAGACACAAACCCCACCTTGCGTTCAATCATCGCCACTTGTAAGCGCGAAAACATGCCGAAGGACAACATCGAGCGTGCCATCAAGAACGCCATGGGTAAAGACCAGAGCGAATACAAGAGCATGACTTACGAGGGATATGGCCCCCACGGTATTGCCGTATTTGTGGACACCCTCACCGACAACACTACCCGCACCGTAGCCGACGTTCGTTCGGTGTTCAACAAGTTCGGTGGCAACCTCGGTACTACAGGCTCGCTCGCATTCCTCTTCGACCACAAGTGTGTGTTCACTTTCAAGAAGAAGGACGGTATGGACATGGAAGAGTTCATCCTCGAAATGATTGACTTCGACGTAGAGGAAGACTACGAAGAGGATGACGAAGAGGGCACAATCACCATCTATGGTGCCCCCACCAGCTATTCAGCTATCCAGAAGCACCTCGAAGAGTGTGGTTTCGAAGACGTGGGTGGTGAGTTCACCTACATCCCCAACGACCTGAAAGACGTCAACGAAGAACAGCGTGCCACCATCGACAAGATGGTAGAACGCCTCGAAGAGTTCGACGACGTGCAGACGGTTTATACCAACATGAAGCCCGAGGAAGAGTAAAAACAAGCAATTAAAAAAGAAAAGCCCTCCCTTTACCTCTCCCTCTATGGAGGGGCAGAGGGAGGGTCATTTTATACCAACCAATGAAAACATCCTACAAGACCCAAGGAGTATGCTCCAGCCACATCAATGTGGAGGTGGAGGACGGCATCGTCACCCACGTGCAATTCTATGGCGGATGCAATGGCAATCTCCAAGGCCTTTGCCGACTGGTGAAGGGTATGAAGGTGGCCGACGTCATCGCCCGTCTCGAAGGCATTCAGTGCAACCATCGCCCTACATCGTGCCCCGACCAACTCTGCCAGGCACTCCGTAGCTTGCCAACGAGCTGAAAAAGAGGGATTGGGTGCTAAGTGCAGAATTTGTCTGAACTCCTTCACTCCTGTAACACCTAAAAAATGAATCAAAAAAATAAGGTCAACCATGTATCATACATTCTACTCCTTTCCCTTGGGAAAAGCATGGGTTAAGGGATACCTGTTCCCCATCCTCATCCTTTTGCTCTGCATCTCCTGCAACAAGGAGACGAAAGCCGAGCGCTATGCACGCGAAGCACGCGAAACCACCGCCCTTTGCCCCATGGCCATCGATGAGCTGACGGTGATGGATAGTTTGACCTATACCCCCGACACACATTGCTTCACCTATTATTATAAGGTAAGTGGAATTGAAGATTCGTTGCTACGCGCAAACGAAGAATCGTTTCGCCGGCAGATTATCGACCTGATACTCAACTCCACCGACATGATTCCCTATGTCCAAGATGGTATGACCTTCCGCTACGTCTATCGCACCAGTGCGACGGGCACTCCCGTGATGGATATCGTGTACGAAAGTACCAAGGAGAAGGAGTGAATCGTGTAGCAACACAATCTGCCAGGGTCGGAGAATAATCATGAAATAGTAAACAAAAAGCAAAACCCAATGACATCAATCCCCACACCAGCCGAACTCGACGCCTGCGTTGCCCGCTCCGTCGAACTCTTCAAATCAGGCTTCAACTGCTCGCAATCCGTCGTAGCAGCCTTTGCCCACCTCTATGGCTATACCGAAGAACAAGCCCTGCGCATGTCCGCCTCCTTCGGGGGTGGGATAGGGCGCATGCGCCAAACCTGTGGAGCAGCCTGCGGACTCTTCCTCGTAGCCGGCCTCGAAACAGGCTCCACCGACCCTGCCGATCGCGAAGGAAAAGCAGCCAACTATGCCTTGGTACAAGAACTTGCCGAACGCTTCCGTCAAGCCAATGGCACACTCATCTGTGCCGAACTCCTCGGACTCAAGAAGGATGATGCTACGCCCCCCACGCCCGAGGCCCGCACCGCCCAATACTATGCCAAACGTCCCTGTTCACAAATTGTTGAAGAAGCTGCACGCATCTGGGCAGAGTGGTTGAAAGAGCACCGCAAATAGCAGAAATCTACCATTCAGCACCTTATCTGACCTCCAAAAAAGAGCATTTATAAGCAAAAAAACGACATTTTTGTCCTCTTTTTTAAATATTTCTCCCCAAAAAGTATGTTATATAACATATTTTTCATACCTTTGCAGCGCAAAACTCAGTCAGAGAGACTGATGCGCAAGTATTAATGTCAAAATAACAAACAGAATTTTATGTTGCAAGAAAAAGCAGGAGAAGTTGCAGGAAAGATTTGGAATGCACTTAACGAAACTGAGGGTTTGACTCAGAAACAGATCAAGAAGGCTACAAAGTTGGTTGACAAGGATTTCTTCCTTGGTTTAGGTTGGTTGCTCCGCGAGGACAAAGTAGCCGTTTCAGAAGTTGAAAACGAAATTTTCGTAGTGCTGAAGTAAACAGATTAACGAAAATATGAAGAGAAAGAGCGAAGAATCCCTCATCTAGGGACCTTCGCTTTTTTTTGTTGTTTTACAGTACATCCCTATTGTCTTTACATACAACTCACCACGCCCAGGCTCGTGCCGATGGCCGTAAGGATAGTGATGAGCGTCTGAATCACGATTTTCCAAATTTCACGTTTGTCCATGGTGGTAAAGGTTTAAGGTTCAAGGTTCAAATTTTAAGCGTAGCGAAGATGATGTGTTCATTTTTTAGGCGATGACGCGGATTTATTTTTCTTTCACCCGAATGTAATTAACGTGAGTTCGAGATAAGGAGCGGAGTAACTAAAGCTCCTCCCCTAAGCTAGGGGCGATTGCGAGCAGGCACAGCAATCGGGGATTCCTTTGGACGAAGGAGACCCGTTAGGCTGCGCTTAGCGACGGAGGAGTGTGTGAGCAAGCAGAGGTATCGTCTGCACTCCAGAACTCCTAAAAATAAGGGCAGACACACAGGTCTGCCCCTACTATTCACTCGTAGCTTATCACTAGTAGCTAGTAGCTCGTATCACCACTTTCTTTCCGTTCGAGATGTAGATGCCGGGGCGAGTGGGAACTCCGTCCAGTTGGCGACCTGTCAGGTCGTAGAAGAGGTTAGGAGAGGTGGTGGGTTTCAGGATGCTTTCGATGGATTCTGCATTGTCCGCCTTAGTGATGATGACATTGTCTATCAGGATGGCACCGGGGTCGTACCCGTTGCGGTTGTTGCGCTCGTAGATACCTTTTACCAATGGGCTTTCTCCTGTGCGCAAGGTGTAGGTTCCTTCCAGCACGGTGGCTCCGTTGGCCTTGTCCTTCATCAGGTATTTCACCGTGGCCGTGGGTACATCCACATTGAGTGTCAGGTGATACCAGTGACTACTTGTGAATGTCCATGTGCCCTGGTTCTTGCGCTCTGTCCCGTCCTCGAATATCTGTTCGTTCACCGTAGCGGTTCTACCTGCCGGCAGGGTCAGTTCGAAGAGGTAGGGGTTGTGCACTTCGACCTCTGTAGTCACCCAGAACCATCCCCAGTTGTTGGCCACCTCATCGGGGGCCGATTGGCTCATCACGGCGAAGTAAGCCGTCTTTTTGCCCTCTACGATGGCCAGGTCGAGGTCGAGAGTATAACTGTTCACACCCGTGAAGTCGGCCGGTGTCAGGAAGAAGTCGGCCCTGTCGGCACTGTTCACGATGCTTGCCGCACGTCCCGTCGAACCATCGAACATGGGTTCCACCAGCGAGCCGTTTCCGCGTTTCCAGTAGTCGGTTGCCTCGCCCTTCTCGAAGGTGTAGGCCAAGAGGACGTTCTCGCCCAGAGGTTCGTCGCCCGGTATCTCCTCGGGCTTCACCTCCTCGAGGAACTCCTCTTCGCCCTCGATGTTGAAGTTCGCGCCCGCCAGGTAGTATCCCAGGTGTGGGGGTTGGTTGTAGGCCACGTTCTGCCAGGCGATGGCCATGCGGTAGGTGTGGTCGTGCATCAGGGTAGGTGCGCGATGAGGGCTTTCGATGTTTGTGGCGATGATGTTCAGTTGCGAGGGGTCGTTCTTGTTCCACATGATCATCTCCTCGCGCCAGTCGCCCATGATGTCGACCTGAAGGCAGGGGGTAGCCTTTGTCCAGTTGCACGATTGTGAGTTGTTGTATCCCACTGATGTGTTCACATACTGGCTTCCGTTCCAATCCGTTATGCGTGGCGATGATACGCCTGTCGAACTGTTCAACGAGCCATCGTAGAGTTCGTCCTGCAGGTCTCCGTCCCAATAGATGCGGAAGTTCATGGATGGTGCCGAGTTGATGACGGTGTTGAACTCACCCGATGCCGTCTCGCGCGGATTGTTGCCCTTAGGTCCCCAGAATTCGTATCCCTCGTACTTGTCGCTGATATCTGCAGCCATGCCTCGTCCGGTGTCGCCATCGGCCGTTTGGTGGAAGATGACTTCGCCCGTGCGTGCATCGTACATGGCTATGCCGTAGGGTGAGCTCTCGTTGCAACGGAACACCTCGTAGCCGGGTCTCGAAGGTATCATGTCGGCCACGTGCATAGCATCGCCGTGTCCCAAGCCGGTGGAGTAGAGGAGCCATCCGTCGTTGTCGATGGTGGCCGAGCCGTAGATGATTTCGTCGCATCCGTCGGCATCCACATCGGCCACACTCAGGTTGTGGTTACCCTGTCCGTAGGCCGTATAGCTGTCGCTCGTTCCGAAGGTATTACTATTGTACGTGCGCGAAGTTTTCTTCATGGTAGAGTCCGTCAACTCCACTTTGGTTCTCGACACTGAGCCGTGCAACCATCTGTGTTTCAGTTTCTCGCCATCGAAATCTACGGCCCACAGGTAGGAGTAGGTGTAGTATCCTCTGCACATCACCGCCGAGGGGCGCTTGTCCTGTCCGTCCAGATAAGCCACTGCTGCCAGGAATCGGTTTCCGCGGTTTCCGTAGGAGGCCACATAGTCCTTCTTGCCCGAACGGTCGTCCCAGTTGAGCGTAGTGCCCGAGGCTGCACCTCCGTATCCTCCGTCACGGTTGGGGTTGTAGAAGATGGTGTGTATGGCCTTACCCGTAGCCCCTTCGAATACGGTCAGGTACTCCTGTCCGCCCACTATGCGTGCGCCACCCGATGCGCGCCAGTCGCGCGAGTTGTCAGCCGACTTGATGGTAGGGTCGTCCGCCACCTGGTTCACATAGTTACCCAGTCCGTCCTTACCGCCGGGGCCTGTTCGCATGATGATTTCCGACTTTCCGTCCTTGTCGAAGTCATAGACGAGGTATTGTGTGTGGTGGTCGCCCGCCAGCATGTTGATACCCATGTCGATGCGCCATAGCTTTTCGCCCGTCATGCGGTAGCAATCGATGTACTCGAGGCCTGGGTGACGTCCCTCGCCTCCGTTGTCAGTCTTGTTCGAGGGTATCCATTTGACGATGATTTCATATTCCCCGTCGCCATCCACATCGCCCGTAGAGCAGTCGTTGGGTGTGTAGGTGTAGGTCTCGCCCGTCACGTCGTCCACCCCGCCCGCAGGGAGGTCCAGTTGCACCACCTTGTACTTGTCCGTCCACGGGTTCACCGCCTCGCTGGTGGCCACCTCCAGTCCGTTCACCAGGGTCACCACCTGGTACTGGTTGTCCACCGTACCGTTAGGGTCAACGAAGTTTGTGCGTCCACAGATGTTGCGTGCAATCAGTTTTCCGTCGCGCAGGAGGTTGAAGGTTGTCGTCTGCGCATCGTCCGTGCCCAGCAAGCGCCAGCTCACGTAGATGCCTCTCTTTTGTGCCGGCATGGCCATCACTCCGCGTGTCAACGGCTCCATCTGCACGGTTGGGGTCACCTGTGCCTCTACGGCCGAGAAGGCCATCATGGCACCCAGAAGTACCAGTTTTGAATGTTTCATAATTTCTTTCTGTTGTTTTGTTTTTAGATGGGTACAAAGATACGCTTTTTCCTCTACAATCATGCACTTGCGGACGATTTTCTTTTCTCTCTCACTTTTGCAAAAGATACCATTTTCAGCCCCGAGGGATGTCAAGAGGCACTCCCGTTTTGGCGGAAATTTAACATTAGCTACAAGCTACGAGTTATGAGTTGATTTTCAGTCGCATGTCACTCGTCACTCGTAGCTCATCACTCGTAGCACTTTAATCTCTTATTTTCTAATCTATTTTTTCTCATTTTCTCTTGCTGATTCCCTCTTGTGTGAGAGGAATGAATTTGATTTTTCCTTCCTTGTCGAAGTAGAGATACTCGGCACACACACTTCGTCGGCAATCGCCACCAGGTCCTCCATTCTGACTATAGGAACCATCGTGGTAGATGTAATACCATTTTCCCTTGAATTGGATGACCGAGGGGTGAATGGTAAATCCATGATTGGCCGAGGTGCTGATGAATCCTCCATAAGTCCATGGGCCTTCGATGCTCTCTGCATAGGAGTATGCCATCTGCTCGGGTTGCACACCAGGTGCATCAGAGGCATATACATTGTAGTATAGCTTGCCACGCTTGAACAACCAGGGTCCTTCTGAGTAGTTGCGCATAGGCACTTTCTTTACCTCCCCATCCAGTTCTATCATGTTCTTTTTCAGTTTCACCATATAGCAATCACCATTTCCCCATGCCATCCAAGGTGTGCCATCGTCGTCAATAATCACGGTGGGGTCAATGTCAGCATTGCCACGATGTGAGTCGGGTGTCATATCATCCGTAATCAGAGGAGTACCATCCTTTCTTGCCGGGCGGAAGGGACCAATTGGCGTGTCAGCCACCGCCACATCAATGGTGTGCTGTCCATTATCCTTACGATCGAGCGTCACATAGAAGTAATACTTGCCATCGGCTCCCTGCACCACTTGGGCAGCCCATGAACCATGGGGTTGTGCATAGGGGAAGTCACCGGCAGAGAGTACCGCTCCGTGCGAAGTCCAATGAATCATGTCTGTAGATGAGTAGCACAACCAGTGGGGCATGTTGAACCATCCACCAGGTCCTGCCTTATCCTCGCCCATGTAAGCATATACCGTGTTGCCCACCACCACGAAGGCGGGGTCAGCAGTAAACAATCCGGGGAACATCGGATTTTGTCCCTCCACACGTGGCAGAGGTTCTCCATCAATGTACAGGTTTCTCAGGTCACCTTCGCGCACTTGCAGGGCATTGGGGAATCCACCGGGGAAGCCATGACCTATCACCCACAACGAGCTATTGTGGCGTAGTGCCTTGCCAGGATAGGTGAGTGTACCTGTCTCGTTGTTCACCTGTAGGGTCACCGTAGATTTGTCCTTGCGTGCATCATATTCGGCTCGTGCCTCCACGGTGTACCACACACCCTTTTCCACCTTGGGACCTGCACACAGGCGATGAGGTTCCTCATTCTTGTCAATCACCTCCACAAAGAATTGCCCATGCATGTTGTCATATCCCAGGGAGATGTCACCTGCCAACGAGTTGCGTCCTATCAGATGGCTGGCCTTTCCCTCCTTGCACACAAACACCTGTTCTGTGCCCAGTGTGCCACATTTGAGGTCGGCCTTCACCACCCAACTTTTCTGCCAGTCGGCATAGGGTAGTGGATGGTTATAGTTCAGTTTGTATTCACTCACATTCAAGTGTAGTTCACTGTTCTCGTCCACACCTCGAATGTTCCAGTCCTTCAAGGTGTATTGTGCAGAGGTTGCCATAGTTAGCACCATACCGCATAGGGTAAAAAAGGTTCGTTTCATGTTCATTTATAAACAATAGCATTTTCGGTGGCAAATATACAAAAATAATCAAATATTATGAAACGGATTAACTCTTATCCGATTTCTATGCATAAAACTTATGGTTGTAAACAATCGGGGTGGATGTTCCCTTCTCGGATGTCCTTCATCATTTGATTGTGGAAATGGAAAGTTAGTTGATCGCTGGGATATAGAAAACCGGAGGCGCAGAGGATTTTTCTTAAGGAGTGCAGACGATAGTGCTGCTTGCATGGTGTCTCCCTCCTCTAATTTTTTAGACGCGGATGACGCGGATTACACGGATTAAAAGTTGCCATGCGGGTGCTGATTTTTTAGGCGCGGATTACGCGGATGACGCGGATTTATTTTTCTTTCATCCTGAGTGTTAATTATTAAGGAGCGGAGTAACTATAACTCCTCCCCTAAGTTAGGGGAGGTGTCGCTTGCGACGGAGGAGTCTGTGAAAAAAACAAGCATTTACAGACATACGCCCTCCCCCTACGGGGACTCCCTCTAACTTAGAGGGAGAGTGGTAGTTACTTTTGCACCCGCATGGCAAATTATAATCCGCGTCATCCGCGCAATCCGCGTCTAAAAAATCAGCACCCGCATGGCAACTTTTAATCCGTGTAATCCGCGCAATCCGCGCCTAAGAATCAGTGCCGCATGGTAAATTATAATCCGCGTCATCCGCGTAATCCGCGCCTAAAATCAGTGCCGCATGGCAACTTATAATCCGCGTCATCCGCGTCATCCGCGTCTAAAAAATTAAAAGTTTACAACGGATTATTCCCATCATCATTGCCCCCGCTGGTGCTACCGCCACCGCCATTGCCCGGGTCTTCGGGGTCCTCGACGTTGCCCTCGTCGTCGGAGGCCACCTGCTTGATGACGTTTCCGTTGCGGTCGTAGCAGG
>JAZRMW010000028.1:0-3475 GCA_045647865.1 Phocaeicola sp. | reverse complement strand
ACTGAGCTACTTCCGCATCTTTCTGAGTGTGGGCAAAGATGGATTCGAACCACCGAAGTCGAAAGACAGCAGATTTACAGTCTGCCCCATTTGGCCACTCTGGAATTTGCCCGATTCAATATTTTAAAGATCTCTCCTCTTCGAGCCTCTTGTCGGATTCGAACCAACGACCCCGAGATTACAAATCACGTGCTCTGGCCAACTGAGCTAAAGAGGCGGTTTAAAGCAGCCGTCCAGCGAACGGGGCTGAAAACGGCTGCAAATTTAGGCATTTATTTCAAACCTGCAAAAGGTTTTCGCTTTTTTTTCACATTCCACGCAATTTTTCCTTATATTTCTCAAGTTGGATACGCAAAGCATCAACGCATTGGTCTACACTTTCCTCAAATGTATCACAGATTTTAGAAGCAAAAAGGCTCTCGTTTTTCACCAATACTTTCACATCAGCCTGCTTGTTCATAGCAGTCTCCGGCTTGACAACTTTAAGAGTCACTTCTATGGTATCTATCTCATCGAAGAACTTCTCCAACTTTGCAGTTTTCTTCTCAACAAACGCTTGCAGTTGCTCACTTGCATCAAAATGGATGCTCTGGATGTTAGTCTTCATACTTACCTCCTTTTATTATTGGTTAATACTGGCCCTTGGATGGGCTTGCTTATATGCTTTTTTTAATTCTTCAAACGTTGTATGCGTATATATCTGTGTTGTGCTAACACTTTCGTGCCCCATCAGTTCTTTCACCGCCTCCAATTCTGCGGCATTGTTAAGCATCGCAGTAGCAAATGTATGACGCAACACGTGAGGGCTACGCTTCTTAAGCGTCACCACTTGCGAAAGGTTCTTACGAACAAGCCGATACACCCACTCCGGATATACGCGCTGTCCTTTATCCGTAACAAAGAGAGGCGATTGGCTATTGGCAATTGATAAATGACAATTATCAGCCTTAGCCTCCATATAACGCCTCAGGCTCCCTACCAGTCCATCACCAATGGGAATGATGCGTTGCTTGTTACGCTTACCTGTCACCTTTATCGTTTTACGGCTGAAATCGACATCCTCCTCATTAAGCCCCACCAGTTCGGAGAGGCGGATACCTGTCTCATAAAAGAGTTGTAAAATAACATGTTCACGCACCTCGTGCCATGAATCACCTTGAGCAGTAGCAGAGAGCATGCGCTCCATATCGGACTCGCGGACAAATTGGGGCAACGGTTTCGCTTTCTTGGGGCCACGCACATTTTGCAAAGGAGAAACACCAACTTCGCCCTTCTTCAACAGATATTTGTAAAAAGTCCGTAAAGAGCTCAGCTTACGATTCACCGAAGTAGCCTTCATGCCTGAGGCCATAAGCTCCATGGCCCATCCCCTCACGAGATCGGCATCAGCATCTTTTAATTGCAGTCCTCTTTCTGTTTGTCCAAGATATGCCTCGAACGCCTTCAAGTCGTTCTCATAGCTCACCACCGTGTGAGATGAATAAGCTTTCTCAAGGCTCAGATAGTCTAAGAATCCCGCTATCATAGGCATACCTTATTATATAGATACATTCGAAAGTCTAGAAAGTTCTCGCAAACAATTATCTCTCTCCACTTTCAAGGGCGAATATAGTATTTTTTCTTGACAACGCAAAAGAAACTCATCTTTTCTATCCTTTTTTTACCCAAATTTAACTCGCTATTCGTATAGGGTATTAGCAAATGAATAAAATCAATGAAACTTATTTCTGTATTTTGAAGCACTCGCCGAAGGTGCGAATAAAACAAACAAAGAGTGGGGTATGCCGATTGGCATACCCCACTCTTCAATTATCTACGTATAATTACTGACGCTTACCGCCTGAGTATACGATGTTCAATGCCCACGCTTCGCGCAATGCCAATTTCACATCAGTAACGAGACCCATCTGCGTATCTTCATCAACCTTCATTGATACACGCATGAAAGGCTTATCTCGCTCAGCCATTGAATTACGTTCCTGTTCAACGTATTCACCGATAGCATCAACACTTGCAAAAGCATCATTGAGCTGAATCTGAGAAGCCGTACCCATCTTTGGACGGAACTCCTTTGTCGGTTTACCAATGTAAACATAGGTAACCAGAGACTTCTTTTCCAACTTCTCAATTTCAGTACCCTTAGGAGTTTCAAACTCCACCTTCAATGTCACCTCACGCATAGAGGTTACCATCATGAAGAAGAACAAGATACTGAAAATCAAGTCAGGGAGTGACGAGGTATTCAGTTCAGGAACTTCCTTACTGCCATTCTTGTTAAATTTTCCCATGATTAGTTTCCTCCATACTTTTTAGGCTCAGCCTCAGAAATCTTCATTGGATACACACCTCTCACAGCCAGAGCCTCATCAGACTCAGGATGGAGATCATTATAGTGCTTACCAAATTTACTCATCGCAAATTCATCACGCAGTTCATTGTATGCTGCCATCAACTCATTCTGAATCTGGAAGTACACCTCATACTTTGTACCACGGTCGGTCTGCACAGAGATGATGTGGTTCTTTGTAATCGGATATGCTCCAAGAATGGGCAGAGGGGGATCTGCGGGATGGAACTCCGGCATATTTGCCTTATTACCCGGATTGGCAACAAACTCCTTCGCGATAACGCGGAGATCCTCGGGCTTAACGCCCATCTGAGTCACGCGCTTTGACTCATCGCCATAGTAGTACATGATTTCGTTGTTCAGGTTCACTGAGACAACTAACACGTTTCTACCCTTTACCTTTACATCCTCTTCCTGTTGGTTGGGATCTGGTGGCGGCGGCAGACGACGCACCAAACCTGTATCCGTGTCCATTGAAGTGGTCACCAAGAAGAAGATCAACAGGATGAACGAAATATCGGCCAACGAGCTACCATTCAACCCAGGAACTTTTCTTTTCTTCTTTGCCATAATTAAAATCTCCTATAAATTATGACCGATTACTTCTTGAGTATTCCTGACAAGCTAACTGCCAATGCTAAGACTGTAACAACAACCAATACATAAATGGTATAAATCATGGCATCGGTAGCAACCAACCAAAATGTAGACTCGTACAATTCGCCTGTACCCATACGGATAGGAGTGTCATCACCCATAAACCATGTAACCACTAGCACAGGAACAAACAACCATGTACCTACCTGGGCCAACACTTCGCCCCACTTAGGCATGTTAGAGTCCACCTTACCTCCCTTAGATGTCACAGCACCTGCAATGGTACACACGGTGCAGATAGCAACCAATGCATACATCCAATACATCAGCAGACTAAGGAACTGGGGGGCCTTCTTGAAGCCACTGGCTACGGCTTCCTCTCTTCCGAATCCAACGCAGAAGAACAGTACGAACACCACCAAAGAGATGGCGAGCAGTACGTAATACGCGATGGACGCTATTTTACTCGCTTTCATTGTAATTCTTTAGTTTACGTGTTTATACTTCTTACTTCTTCAAGTTGTACTTCAT
>JAZRMW010000027.1:0-127916 GCA_045647865.1 Phocaeicola sp. | reverse complement strand
AACAAGATTCAGGTTGATGGCGACAAGGTTTATGTTTCTGCCAAATACATGGGTGACGTAGCAGACCTCGGATGGAAGGGTAGCTACATCGACATGTTCGGCATGATGTACACCGACAACTACAGCATGGGGGTATTCTCTTTGAACAAGGCTGACCTTGGTGGTGCTGCCAATGTGGCTAACGTACAGATGACCGGCATTATTGCTGACACTCAGTACTACCCCGAAGCATTGAACTTCGTGGCCGAAAATGGTACTGTATATGTGGGCTTCATCGGTTTCCAGAAACTGACCCTTACCACAGTTGCAGGTGCTGAGAACTTCTCTTTCGCAGCTACCGACGAAGGAGCCATGGAGCATGCCTTCGTATTGGCCACCATCGGAGCAACTACCACTACCAAGACCTACAATGCAGCTGCTCACGGCAAGCTTTACACTCCCTACAACCTCCTCATGAATGTTGCCGGTGAGAACCTCATCATCGGTGGAACCATCCACGGCGAACTTCCCTTCGACAACCAGAAGACTACAGGCGAACTCGCTTCAGACATCTTCATGGCTTCTGTGAAGAAGGCCGACGGCACAGTGAACGGCACCTTCCTCAGCGGCATGGAGAACGAAGCCGTTTGCATGACCATCGACAACGAGTCAGCCATCCTCTCAACCACAAGCAAGGAGATTTACCAGATGAACCTTCAGTCAAACGAAGTAACCACTCAAATCGGTTCAGCTTACACCTGCATCGATGCAGAGGGAGGCAGCAAGGTAAACGTTACTTGCAACGAGTGTACAGTAAACGTCAACGGTATCTACAATCCTGCTTACAGCATCGAGGAGATTGTCCGTCCTGCACAGCCTGAGAACGGAATCATCTACAACCTCCTCGGCCAGCCCGTAAACGAAAACTACAAGGGTATCGTCATCAAGAACGGAAAGAAGTATCTCCAGAAATAATTTCCGATATACATATTAGACGATAAAACAGATTCCCGCAAGCTAAATTTAGAACAGCTTGCGGGAATTCTTTTATCTCAAAGAGTGTTTTTTATAGAAAAGGTTGACTCTTAAAGAATCAACCTTTTCTATAAAAAGATAAATGCTACTTACCTTTAGCCCAATGCATCATCAGTCGGATACGTTCCTCCCATGTAATGGGAATGGTAGTTCCATGACGCGGAGTAAAAATATTGGTATTGTTTGAGCTACACTTAAAGGTAAAATCAATAAGATTCTTACTTGTGCAATAATCATATCGCCCACTGCTATAACAATCGTACATCAATACCCAGATATCTGAATTTATCAGTTGGAAGACACATGAACCCTCTACCGCATCGTTCGTCTGCTGCAGGTCCTTGCTTCCAGGAGTCCATGAACCGTGCAACATTTGGGAAGTAGCCTTCTGTATACCGTTACCATCCTGTTCCGTCTTAAAAAACATGTGGTACTCTCCGTCATACCATACAATATCAGCATCAATGGTGTTTGCACCATGGTCGTATAGCACTTGGGGTTCTGCCAATGCTGTAAAATCGGCATTGGCGTACGAATAATAAATTTTGTAATGTTCACCCTTTTCACCAATCGTATAATAGACCATATACTTTCCGACCTCGGGGTCATAAATGGTCTGAGGTGCCCACACCTGAGTCAAATCGTCCCTGTTGAAACGTTCGGGCCATGCTGTAGGAAAATCGATAGCCGTATGCGTCCAACTTACCAGATCTTTCGAGCGTAGCAATACCAATCCATCATTCGAATCCCATCCGTCACTTGATTTCATATCAGTCACCACCATATAGAAGCAACCATCCTCTCCACGCAGGATATGCGGGTCTCGCACAGCTCGTTTCAATGCAATGGTGTCAGAGCTGATAATAGGTTTTCCTCCATTGAGTGGATCATAGTTA
The DNA here is from genome assembly GCA_045647865.1 of Phocaeicola sp. Taxonomy (GTDB): domain Bacteria; phylum Bacteroidota; class Bacteroidia; order Bacteroidales; family Bacteroidaceae; genus Phocaeicola_A. Next base: position 126,006 of record JAZRMW010000027.1, on the reverse strand, counting down.
AATCCATCATCACTCAGTGCAAAACAAATCTGCTCTTGCGACTGGGCATTGCCATTGAAATAAGCAAAGAGATAACTTGCATATCCACCTTTCGTAAAACGGAAAGAGTAGGCCTTATTCTCGTAAATAAAGGTTTCAATCTCACCTTCGGTGACAAAGGTCGTTGCTGGATTGGGAGTGATGGCATCAAGAGCCACGACACTCTCTCCCACAGTAACCTTCATGCCCAAGCCAGCCAACCCGTTCAGGTCTGTTCCGAAAGGGAACTGCATGAGGACAGTCCCATCGGGCAACACCGTTTCCTTGACCTCTACTCCCGTAAACGAGAACTTCATCTGTGCCCATCCTTGAACTGCAAGCAAAGCCATGAGGCATATACCTAAAAAGCATTTGTTGTTCTTCATTGTGTTATTTCTTACATCTTTATAAAACAAACTCGACTGCCATCATTCGACGGCAGCCGAGTCATGTTCACTTATCTCTTACGAGATTTATCAAAGACAGTCATTAATAAACACCGTAACTTGTATCTGCACCGTCATCAGTAACATCTATACTCCAAGGATCTGATGATGCAAAACCCTTTTCCACTGCCACTTCAATAATCTCTACTTGAGGAGCTTCATAAGCCTCTATCATTTGTTCAGTCTTCATATCTTTAAATTCATTTATTAGTTATCATTTATTTATTACAACGGATTCTCATCAACGTTTGATGGTCTTCTGTCCACCAACCACGTAGATTTGTCCCTTCTGTATGTCACTGACACGCTTACCATCGATGGTATAGATACCGTCAGCTTCGTTCAGAACCTCTACATCCAGTGCCACACCTTCGATACCGGTAGTACCTTCCTTGAACATCAGAGTGACAGATTGTGTTCCTGCGTCAAATGAATTAACCTCCAACCAGCACTTGCCTACGGGAATAGTGAACTCTGTACTATTGAGAATCTTATAGAACTTCATGCCATAACCCTGATTCTGCAGGATATATCCTTCGGTGATAGTCTGCTGTTCTACGGCACCCTTGAGTGCAATATCGTCACTAGCAACAGCCACATAGTTAGTAAAGTCAACAGAACCTGTCAATGTACCCTGATATCCGGTCTGTGCGTACAGGATGTACGGAGTGTAAGCCTCCAGAGCTGTCACCTCTTCCAATACAAGGCTCTGGCTTCCTTCAGTCAATTCGCAGCTCTTGAATGCACGCAATCCTTCGGGAAGTTCAGCCACATCAAACATCAGTACGCAAGTGCTCCACATGTTTTCGGCTGCGATGTTGATATCAACAGATACGGTTGAAGCATCAGCGATAGCGAAATCAGCTCTTTGAGTGTCATTATTCGTATAAAGAGAACCACCATCTTCACAAGCGATATAGGTATTGGTTATTGTATTGATGATACGGAATGCACCCTCTACAGCAGGCGAAGCCTCAATCTTGAAGGTTCCAGCCTTTTTCACATCGGTCGTACCCTGAATCTGTGACGTAGCCCAATCTGCAGCACTACCATTCAATGAACCGTATGTCAGATATACCGTACCGACTTCCATCTCCACACTAATGTGATACAGATTGCCTTCTACCTGATCGAATGTGAATACCTTCGGACGATAGTTTGCAGTCTCGATTTTTGCACTGAAACCATATCCTGTTGGATTGTTAGCTACAGTTTTTCCCAATGTAGCAACAACAGATTTACCCAAAAGTGTATGACTTTCAGATGCAACATTCAGATAGAAGACACCTTCGGGAACATTCAGCGTGATGTCCATTGCAGCGTTTAATGCTTCTGCTACCGTAGCCAAAGCCTCACCATCAGCTTCAGCTGCATCATATACAGCTTGTGCTCTTTCAGTATTCAAACCAGCCTTTGCACTTTCGGGTCTTTGGAAAGGTTTGTCACCCCAGTTAGCACCTTCTGCAAGAGCTGTGGCAGCCTTGATAGCCTCATCCAATGCTGCATATTCGTTCACTGATACGGTAGCGGCATCCAGAGCGGCAACAAGATTCTCTGTTGCAGCAGCAAAACCATCATAGCTATTGGTAATGTCCTTAGCTTCTGCTGCAGCCTGAACCATTGCGAGAACTGTCTCCCAACGACTCTTTGCCATGTGGTCTTTCGCACCATTCTCACCATCGTTGTAGTCAGCCTCGAAGCGTTCGAGAGCGGCAACCAATGGAGCTTTGGCCTCGTTGTAGGCTGTTACCCATGCATTGGCATTGGCCACGGCTGTTTCAAGAGCTTCAATCTTTGCCAACATTTCAGCACCTGTTGTGTAAGTCATATCAAGAGCTTCTTGCAACGCAGCATTCTCTGCATCACCCATGGGTTTGGTGTTAACCAATGCCTGAGCAGCAGCCTCAGCAGCTTCCACACCACCCTTGTTAGCTTCCAAGTAAGTCTCTTCGGTCATCTGCAAGGTATAGTCACCGAATGAAACCCATTGATGAACCACGTTCGTCTCGGCATGTACAGCAACCTTCACGGTAGCTTCAGCGTCAAGTTCAAACATTACATAACGCCACTGCCACCCAAAGCCATTACCATTGTTTGCAAAACCAGCTGCGTCATTTGCATCAAAGCTAGTAGCTCCTGCCTTGTTGATTCCTACAGAATTGTTGGATGAGGGGAAGTCGTTTACTGTGCCTAGCGTTGTTTCACCCTGCGTAACAACAAGACTCAATGTTGCATCCGCACTCTTACGGCCAGCCACCTTAAACACATACTTACCTGCTGGAAGAGTTACCTCTTGATCAAAGTCGATCGTCCAAGCACTAGCCTGCCATCCCATACCTGTACCATCCTTCTGGTTCTTATAGTCACGAGTTGTGCCACTCCAGTGCTCATTATTGAAGGTTGCTGCTTCAGTATTAGTTCCTGTAGAGTTCCAAGTGTCGCCAAGAGCTACAGGATATGTAAAGTTGCTCATCACATAATTATAGGTAGCAACTTCCAAGTTCTGGAATACAGTTTCAGAGCTTTCAGAGATAGTACCGTTGTCGTATTGTGTCTGATAGTCAGCAGCAATAGAAGCAGCAATACCGTTTGCTTTAGTAATATAAGCAGCAATTTTTTCGTAATCAGCAATAGAATATTCTGCTTCAGCAATGGCCTCTTGCAGAGCGGTAATCATCGATTCCAACTCATCGGGATTATCATTAGTGGCATCAGCATTATTGATTACAGTAGTCAATTCTGTCTTTACTGTGCTGTTCATTGCCTTTGATTTAAGAGCGTTAGCATTTATCAACAATTCTGTAACAGTAGCCTGCTGTTCACTAACATTTAAAGCTGCCTTCAAAGTCAGCGACTTGTGAGCCACAACTACCCAGTTGGCGGCCAACTCATCGTTGACTATTTCCACTGTCAATGTGTGGTCCTTTACTATTACATCAGTCAACGTAATGACATTAGCATAATCATTTCCCTTAGTAATCTTTACGGGAATTTTCACTGAAACGTCATTTGCATGTACACTGGTCAATTCTGCACCATCAGTAAATTCCCATGTACCATCATGCATGGCTGCATTGGCATTACAATAGACTTGTACTTCATATACTCCGTTGGGAACTTCAGTGTAAGAAGTTGACATCACAGTACCAGTATAAGGAGTTTTAGTATATCTTTCCTTCATCACCACACCAGCTGCAGAATAGTTATTTCCCCCATTAGCCCATGCGGTATTTGCCTTAAAGGTCAGGTCAAAGGTTACATCGTTGATGGGGTATGCATTCAGCACATATGTCTGACGGGCTGTTTCCAAAGTGTTGTAAGCAGCATTAATTGCATCAACAGTTGTTGCTGCATCTCCTTCTGTAGTTGCTGTACTGATCGCAGCATTGAATGTGCTCAACACGTCATCAGAGTTTGCATTGGAGTTTTTAGTGTATTCGGTAGCCAGGAGTATCAAGGATTTAAGTTGTGTATATGGAGTTGTAATTGTTTTTGCCAATTCAACAGCAGCATTCAATTCATAAACTTGTGCTTGATACCATTCTTTATTTACCTGTTCATTATCAGAATGTTCCAAAGCTGTAGCAAGTTGATTTGCAGCATAAGCATTCAATGTTGTCGCATCAATTGCTTCTGCGGCTAATTTAGCCTCATAGAACAAGTTTGCATATTGCTCCAAGCTTTCGGCCTTATAATAGATTTGGAATCCTTGGCAAAGCAACCACTGACTCTTACTCGGCATAGCAACAGTAATGGTAAGTTCACCATTCTCCACCACGAAGTTCTCAACCTTTACACCAGCATCAGTGTGTGCCAATGCTTCACCTGCAGAATATTTATCATCAGGTTTATTGGCTCCTGTCCATTTATTGCCTCCACTACATGAACCGAAATCAATTTCAGTCAATGCTTTAAGATTAGCTTGAGAACTATTACTGCCACTAGTCAATGTCAATGTAGGTGCAGCATCGCTACCATCCTGACGGTACATGCCCAAGAACACTACGGTATAGAAACCATTGGGAAGTCCTGTCTGAGTTTGTGTTATAGTCTCAGAAGAATGCCATGACTCAAAAATTCCATCACCAAATGCATTCAAGCCATTGCCCCAGTCTGTATCGTCACCATAACCACGCATGTCAGGATTCTTAAACAGACTGTTGGCTGCAAAATTTTTACTAGAAAGCACAGGAGCGACAGCAGTCAAAAGGGTCTTTGTTGCGGCATTTACAGTAGCAGCAGTAGCAGAGGATGCGACATAAGCACTATTTGCGGTTTCCAATGCTTTTGCATAGGTGTCTTTATGCCCCGCAGCAACCACGGCTTCGTAAATATCATACATTTCTTTCTTGGCCTTGTAAAGCAAATATTTTCCCGAAGTAATGTCTGAACGGAGGACGAATGCCCACTCCGTATTGCCATAACCATTGGTTGCACTGAATGTAATATGACCACCATAAGCCCAAGAACAGTCCAAGTAACTCTCGCCAGTCGCTGTTGTAGGTTTCAACGTATATACATTACTGCTAACTTCATTATATATATACACGTTGTTTTGGGCATGATCTACCCAACAATCGTTGATGGATGTAGGACCACCACCGCCAAGGAATGTCCTTTCATTCAATCTGATTTGCACTTGTCCATTCGCAGGCTTAGATACACGGCATCTATGTACGTCAGATGAAAGTTTACTATCACCATTCTGTAATTCCTTAACGATAGCATGTGTACCCCATGCCATACCTGAACATGCAAAGGCATCAGCCTTAACATTGTACATATAAAGTTCTGTATTTTCATTTACCTCATTGAGATTGACACCAATCACAGGGGCTTCCCATGTTTGTGCCGAAAGTGTCCCCACCCCCAGCATCGCAACAAACATTGCGCAAATTTTATTAATTTTCTTCATGATTATTTAGTATTAAAAAGTTACACGTAAAACTTCAATAACCCCTTCTCCCTCCTTACAGAGCACAACGAAAGCTTCGTGGTTAACAAAATTTTTAATGGTATGGTCTCTGAACATTTTTCCATTAGTAGCAGTGACATCTATATCATCATTTTTATGTGAATGACCAGAGAAATGAAGTGGGTTCTTGGTTTTTACAATAATGTCTGCCAAAGCTTTTTTCTTCTTTTCAGCAAGAGCCTTACCCTCTTCTGAAGTATAAGCAATTGGAGTGCCTCCGTTATAGAATTCCGATTCAGCAGCATCTACAGGCCAGAGACATACAGGAGCACGGTCTGCAGCGGCATTGTTTTGGTCGAGCCACCAACGTGCCGCAGCATCGTTGTAGTTGTTAGCCTCTGAATAAAAGGGATAGTGTGACACCCAAACTGCCGGTTCACCAGAATGAGCTTCAACATAATCGTTTAAAGCTTTGATAGTTCCATCTGCTGCGTAGGTTGTAGTACTTTTGCCCAAAATATTCAAACCAACTCCGTCATAAGGTTTTTGAAACCAATAACTGTTCGCGCAATAGAAACGAACCCCCTTATACTTAAAGGTAAAATGCCCAACCTGAACTTCAGCCTTGCATTTGGGATCTGTGATAGTCTCTACTTCAAACTCCCCGAAACCAGCAGCTTTCTCATATTGTGTTTTTACAAGGTTAAGAGCCTTTTGATTATTGGCGCAACCAGAGAAGCTCAACCCATAGTCATTGGTACTATCCCAATAGATGTCGGGCACAAGGTCGTGATTACCAGTAATTGTAATAAAAGGAATCTGAGCATCATTAAATCCTTTCATTGCATTATTAAAGTCATTACCAGATGTCTCATTATCTTTGTCCATGTCACCAAGACAAATCACAAGGTCTGTTGTAGGGATATATCCCTTGGGGGCATGGGAAAAAGTAACCTTTTTACCTCCATCTTTACCCATATTAACAATATTAGCAGCCATTGTCTGCATGTCTGTTACCGAAATGCCCGATGACTCTGCGACATGAGGGTCACCAAACATGACTACGGTAAAATATTCCCCCGCAAGGAATCGGAACGAATAGGCCTTATCGTTATAGACAAAGGTCTCAATCTCACCTTCTGTGATGAAGGTCTTAGTAGGATTTGGTGTCACTTGGGTAGCCTCTACAGCAGTACCGTTTATACAGACACCTTTAATGGCCCCATTCAAGTTGGTACCAGCCGGCAATTGTATGAGACAAGAGCCGTCTGACATTTCTGAAGCAGTGGCAGTTACACCATCTGCAAACGTGAACGTCATCGTCTGTGCCCATGCACCCATCGTGAACAGCGCAGCTGCGATGAGTCCGAAGAAACGTTTTGATAGTTTCATGTTTTTAATAGTCAATGAATAAATTTTAATAGTTAATAATTATTTAGTTAAACACAACATTAGCATTTAGATTCCACGTTACAATATTATTAAGGTTCACGCGCACCTGTTCCTCACAATCATCTTGGCAGACACAGGGTTAACAAGTGTATATTTGGATGCAAATATATTAAAAAAGCTTCTTTTACCCCCCCCATATTTGTTAATTTACATTAACAATGCCCGATTTTAAAAAAAATTAAGCTTACAATCCGATAACAATAGGCCAAAGAGTCCGCATAACTGCGTTTGAAAAATTATTCTCAACCGTATGTCTTTTTGTTAAAAAGGTTGAGTTCATAAAATATTTTTTGAAAACCAACCTTTTCGGCTCTTCTGCAATTTTGTTGAAATCAGAAAAAGACAAGAATATATGTTCAAATGACCACGAACCTATGTTCGTTGGCATTTGAACATAAGTTCGTTGGCACTTGAACATATGTTCATTTTTTTAGGTCTGTTCTCACAGGTTCAAGACTGATAAGAGATTCCAAACAAAAAGGGACAAAAGAATGATGATTTCTTATGTCCCCTATCTGTTTGTGTCAAGAAAAAACAATTGCTAAAACTCGCTGGTAAAGTGGAAACGGATATGCTCGAAATCATTCTGAGCCATCTGTAATACATAGCCACTATCGGCCAGGAAGACATCACGGCCTTCGCGATCCTTGGCCATATACTGGTACTTGCGTTTCTTGAAAGCCTCCAATTCAGCGGGGTCGTCGCTCTCTATCCAACAAGCCTTATAGAGGCTGACAGGCTCCCAACGACATTTTGCATTGTATTCGTTCTCCAGACGGTACTGGATAACCTCGAACTGGAGCTGACCTACGGTTCCGATGAGCTTGCGACCATTGAACTGGTTGACAAAGAGCTGAGCCACACCTTCGTCCATCAACTGGTCAATACCCTTGGCCAACTGCTTCTGCTTCATGGGATCAGCATTCTCGATGTACTTGAACATCTCGGGCGAGAAGCTGGGGATACCGCGGAAATGGAGTTTCTCTCCCTCGGTCAGCGTGTCGCCAATCTTGAAGGTCCCATTATCGGGCAGACCGATGATGTCGCCCGCCCAAGCCTCATCGACAGTCGTCTTGCGCTGAGCCATAAACTGGGTGGGGCTGGAGAAACGCATCGTCTTGTCGTGACGAACATGGTAGTAGGGGGTATTGCGTGAGAACTTGCCCGAGCAGACTTTACAGAAGGCAATACAAGAGCGGTGATTGGGGTCGATGTTGGCCGTAATCTTGAAGATGAAGCCTGTAAACTTCTCTTCATCGGGCTTCACTTCGCGCTCCTCGGTCTTGGTCGGACGGGGACTGGGGGCAATTTCAACGAAAGTGTTCAACAATTCCTCCACACCAAAGTTGTTGAGTGCCGAACCAAAGAAGACGGGAGCCAATTCACCCTTCAGGTATTCCGTTGTCTCAAACTCGGGATAGACGCCCTCGAGCAGTTCCAGTTCGCCACGCAGTTTGTCGGCCAAGTTGGAACCTATCTGATTGTCCAGTTCCTCGGTGTTGACATCCACCGCCACCTTCTCGGCCACCACCTGCTTGGAGGGTTGGAAGAGGTTGAGGTTGTGTTCGTAGAGGTTATAGACACCCTTGAAGCGTTCACCACTTTCAATAGGCCATGTCAGGGGACGCACATGGATATGGAGTTCCTCCTCCAGTTCGTCCAACAGGTCAAACGGATCTTTGGCTTCGCGGTCCATCTTGTTGACAAAGATAATCACCGGTGTATTGCGCATGCGGCACACCTCCATCAGTTTGCGTGTCTGGGTCTCCACACCCTTGGCACCATCGACAACGATGATAACGGAATCCACAGCAGTCAGTGTGCGGTAGGTATCCTCGGCAAAATCCTGGTGACCCGGGGTATCAAGAATATTAATCTTGTAGTCATGATAGTCAAACTCCATCACAGAGGTCGTAACGGAGATACCACGCTGTTTCTCGATGTCCATCCAGTCGGAGGTCGCCGTCTTCTTGATTTTATTACTCTTGACGGCACCAGCCACTTGTATCTGACCACCAAAAAGCAGCAACTTTTCGGTCAACGATGTCTTACCCGCATCCGGGTGTGCGATAATCGCAAAGGTTCTTCTTCTTTCTATTTCTTGGTTCATAATCTTGTTTTTAGGCACGGATTACAACTGTGCCATGCACTCTCTGAGGCTCTCCTCCCAATGAGGGATGTCAATGCCCAGAGTCTCTTTTATTTTCGTTTTATCAAGTACTGAGTAATGCGGACGGGCTGCGGGAGTGGGATATTCCTCGGTATGGAGCGGACGCACACGACACGTGGTGATTCCTGCTATACGGTGGATGGCACGGGTAAAATCGTACCAGGAGCAGACCCCCTCGTTACTGAAGTGGAAGACTCCAGCAGGTACATCCTGTGCAATAGCGGCATAGATGGCGCGGGCCAAGTCACGGGCATAGGTAGGGGTACCCACTTGGTCGAAGATGACTCCCAGCTGCTCCTTCTCGCGTCCCAGGCGGAGCATCGTCTTCACAAAGTTGTTGCCAAAGGTGGAATAGAGCCATGCCGTGCGGATAATCATTGTGCGCGGACATTGCTTCATGGCCTCCTGCTCACCGGCCAGCTTCGTGCGTCCATACACCGAGTTCGGACAAGTCGGCTCCGTCTCACGATAAGGGAGATGATTGGTTCCGTTGAATACATAATCGGTAGATACTTGAATCAAAGAGGCCTCACGCGAAGCTGCCGCTTTGGCCAGATACCCGGGAGCCATGTGATTGAGTCTGTCACAAAGCTCCACACACTCCTCGGCCTTATCCACTGCCGTATAGGCTGCACAATTGACAATGCAGTCAATGGCATTGTCTTGCACGAAACTCATCACCGCCTGTTCATCACAGATGTCCAGTTCCTCTACATCCGTAAAGAAGTAGGTGTATTCGGGATGCTCGGCAGCGAGCACCCTCATTTCGTTTCCCAACTGTCCGTTGGATCCAGTAATTAAAATATTCTTCATCACGATTCCTTTATGTTTATTAGTTATTAGCTACGAGCGGTGCTACAAGTGAAGAGTATGAGTGTGAGTGCCGCATGGCCACTCGTAGCTCATCACTAATCACTGATTCATTCCAATTCAAGTTCCCCTACCCTATCTTTCTTATAATAGTCACTCAACAGCCCTAACAACTGACTGATAGCTTTGGAAGCTTGAAGAGTACCTTCGCTGATATCACGTTTCTGCAACTTGAGTAACAATAAGCCATAAAGAGCCTCGAAACAATTCTCCAATTCGGAATGATTACGGTTGTCACCCTGAGTACGAAGTTCTACAATGAACGGAAGTGCCTTGTAATAAGCTGCACTATAGAAAGGAAACTTCGTAGATTTCAGCAATTGCAAATGCAAATCGGTAAGAAGCGTTATAATGTTCTTGTTTATCTGCAGATGTCCACGTTCAGAGACACCTTCCAAACGCATCATCTCTATCAGATTTTCGTACCATTCCACTAATTGGGCCTCACGCTCTGCATCCAAATGAGCAGGAATGACCAATGTTTTCTTGATACGCTCCATATCCAAAGCATTGGCACGTATCAAGTCCTCTACCTGCCACATATAAAGCAGATATTCAGCGATATTATTTTCTTTAAGTTGCTTTGAGACAAACACGTTTTTCTAATTATAAATTGTGAATTTTGAATTATGGACTAAAGACATCAGACCTTTCCTCCGACACCCATAGAGATACCCTCAGATTCCGTCAGTACAACGTCTTACCAATCAATGTAAATATTGCACTTACGACAGAAGCAATCATCACCACCACACCAATAACACGGTTCAATATACGAATACCACGAAGATTGAACTTCGCACGCAGTTTGTTGACCAAATAGGTAATGACAAACCACCAAGTCAATGCCCCCAATACAATTGCCAGATAACCAATACTCTGTTCATAAAAGAAACGCTCAGGCAATACAAAGGAGAAACGGGCATACAAACCTATAAACAACAAAATGATGAAGGGATTGGAAAGGGTGACAAAGAATGCTGTCACAAAATTATGAATCAAACTTCCCTTATTGGCTGACACAGGACGAATATTCTGTGCAGGATTGCTTCGGAATGTATATACACCAAAACAAAACAACATAATGCTTCCTATCAGCTGGAAATAATATAAAGTTTGTGGATTCTCAATAAAGTCAACCACAAAACTCATACCATATCCTGTAATGAGGGCATAGATGATATCGCTGAAAGCCGCACCTAATCCTGTGACAAAGCCATACCAACGTCCCTTGTTCAAAGTTCTTTGGATACAGAGCACCCCAACAGGCCCCATCGGTGCAGAAACAACAACACCGACAATAAAGCCTTTGATAAGTAAATCAAGTACGGTAATATGCTCAAACCAATTCATAATGCAAAGATGATACTTTTTTACGAAATGAAAGGTATCTATTTACACTTTTTTACTTTTTTATATTCAGATTTCCACGGATTATCCCAAATAGTCCATTAGAATTGGACTTATAGGAATAAACCTATCTAACATACCAAAAAAAGAAAACTGCATATAATTCTCTTCTTCATACATGAATTATATGCAGCTTTCTTTTTATTCACACTTTATTTTCTACGTCCAAACGGGATGGAAAGACCCATAGTAAAGTTGGCATTCAAATTGTCAATGGGGACAAATTGGGGAGCCACATCCGTAATCATAAAGTCACTACCCAAGAACAGAGAAAGTCCTGCCGGATGGAAATTAAGCATCCAACCGAATCCTGTTCCATACGTAGAAACACCATAATTTACTGACGCTTCGAACCACTTGAGGGGAGAAACCGTCAAGAAACCGCGCAAATCATACCATCCAGCCACATCGCTGAACCGATTGCTATAAAGTACTCCTGCTGACAACTTCTTGTAGAAAGGCATTTCATACTCAGCACCCAAATACATGGTGGCAGCCAATTTTGCTCTTTCGCTTCCAGCCTGTTTGCCATCAGGATAAAGTTCTATCATCTCTTCAGCATCATCTTTGATGTCATCCAATTGATCTTCCACACTTGTCTCAAAGTCATCAATATCGATTTCCTTGAATCCTTCAAAGCGCACCTTTGCATCCTTGGTCTTAGCCTTAATCATGTGTTTCCAATTGATGAATCCCAAATCTACTACTGAAGCTGATACTTTCAAACCATCTACATAATCTTTCAAATCGTAAGTAGCACCAAGGTCAATGGCAAAACCAGAAGCCTTAGGACTATTGAACTGCATATCCAACTCATCAATCTGTCCGTTTTCATCAAGTTTCCAATTAGCTTCACCCACTGTTGCAAGACTAGCAGTTGCATATGACTCAGCCATCCATACATCATCCTGCAAAGTCAGATTCATTTTATCTACATTCAGATTTGCATATCCCAATCCAATCAGATATTTAAGATTAACTCCGACACGGAGATTCTCAATGACATCGCGAGAATGACCAATAGTCAATGCTGCATAGTTCATGGAATTAACATTGAGATTTGAAAATGAATGCTGTTCTCTTGACAGGCCTCTCTTCATAAATTCAAACATACCTTTCGGCAAATTAACACCCATTTGTGAGCGAAGAGTCAAGTTCAAGGTATTGTATCCTCCAAATCCTCTGAAACCTAATGCAAAAATGGTCATATCAAAATTCATTCCTATTTTGGTTGTAGAAGGAATATTACCCAAAAACTCGTCTGCAGAGACCGACTTGTGCATGAAGGTGGCCAATTCATTCTCCCCATGAGGATAGAGAAAATCAGAAAGTCCGACATTACCATTCAACGAGACTCCCATGTTACCCAACATAGGGAAACTGATGAAATTTCGTTCTGCTTTCATGGCAGGATTCATCTGCATATTATGAAATGCACCATCCATAAAATAGGATGACTTAGCCGTTTGTGCCCCAACAGTCATCACGGAAGACGCCATTGCGAAAGTGGCTATAATATATTTGATCTGTTTCATCGTTTTTTCTATTTTATTATAATTCATCCAAATTAGTATCTACATCACCTTTAACCTCCAGTACGATGTTCGTGATGTGTACACCCTGCTTGGGGGTAAGAGCTTCACCACCTACGGTTTCATCAGCATCAGCCTTTATCAAAAGGTTCAATTTATCCAAACGACGAAGTACATCACCTTTGCTCTTTACAATCAACTGCAACTTTTCGCCTGAATCACCCTCTGCATCAGCACCATTAATTTCATCACCGTTACCGGCTGCAATCTGTACATTTTCTACCTCTACATCCTCAATCAGATTTCCATAGGTATCAAGAGGCTCAACAGTAAGAACCAAACCCACAGGCACCGTATTCCGAATGTTCATATCAACCTTGAGTTCTATATTCGCAAAATGTTCCAATGCTTCACCTAAATCCTTATTCAAATCTTCAACAAGTTCGGTGTATTCAATATGTATATTATCAAACTTCAAAGGTACCACTACATCATATTCCGGATGGAACACCAAGTCTTTCGACAAATCGACATGATGAGTCACAGTTTCGTCAATTGTCGGTTTCAACTCTATATCTAATGTGTTGGGGATTCTCTTGAGCAAATTACTCAAATCGGGAACGACAACAGTTGTATATCCGTCCAATTCAACTTCCTTGTTTGTCAGCAAGAATTTCATATCACGAGTTGTGATATTGCCCGTTACTTCATCATAAACTGCCGGTTCCAAACGAATTACGGTTTCCACACGAGAAGTTTCAATAATCTGTCCATTATCATCTTTTCCGAACAATGATAAAGCCATATCTACAGGAACGCTTACCGGATTGTCAATAGTAAACATAATCTGTGGATCAGACAAAGTTACCGTATTTCCATCTTCCTTCAAGAAATCAAGATCTTCACCAAGGTCTAACTCTATCGATTCATTAATATCATCAATTTTTCCACAATAGATTCCACTGAATTTCTTTACCTCCATTTCACCGATGGTAAAATCAACATTGATACCAACGTCTTTTCCCAAAATGGTAGAGTGCATTTCCGTTTCATTGATATAAGCTTCACCTGAGATGGGAATATCTTTTTCGTATTTCAAATAATAACTGTTGTCATCTGCTTTTTCCAACTCGACACCACCTTCACCATATTCTTTTTCAAAGTCAAGTTTCTTTCCTAACAATTTAACAGTCAAATTACCCTCTTTAGGATTATAATCCTTCTCGATTGTCAACATTCCATTATTGATTGTCACGCCCAATTCCTCATCAGATTTATCCAATACCAAAAAAGAAGGAAGTTCTACATCCAACTTAAGGTGAATGTCTGTATCAATATCTTCTACACCAGTCATTCCCACATGCAAAGTAATAGGCACTTCACCACCAACAAATTCAATGCTTTCGATTCGCTTGACGCCCTCATCAATCTTTTCATTCACAGATAATGAAGTATGCTCATCAATCTTTTCATGGATAGTTTCAGTCATCACTACGGCATCATCAATGTGCAAATGTGTCTCTCCCATCGTGAAAATAACATCTTTACTCTTCAAATTTTCCAAAGTTGAATTAAATGATTCAACAACGGTTGCACCGAGTTTCAATACATCATTTTCTGAAGGTGAAACAACACTGATTGATGCTGCTGCTTCCAAATCACACTTTTTATTTACAACTTCAGTATATACATCAACACGGTCAATTGCCAATTGCCATTCAAAACCGTTCAAAACATTCACATCACGGATTAAGAAAGCATGTTCTTCTTCATTGTACGTAACTCCCTCGGGATAGACACATTGTCCCAAATCCAATACGAACTTATCAGGGAAAGACAATTTTAACTGACATCCTTCTTTCAAATTGAAAGGAGCAAATCCACCATCACCTAAGTCGGTCTTAAAGTTGATTTTACTATTAGCTGCATCAAATTCGATATACTCTACCTTTTTGATATGCTCCAGATTGTCAAAGTGTGCAGAAAAATCGAATTCCATTGTTTCAAAATCAACGTCAATATCGTTGGTACTACCCTCCGCATCTTCAAAAGAGACTTTATGCTCCATGACAACAAGGAAGTTGAATTCATCCAAGTTTGTATTAGCCGATACTGCAATTTCACCATCTACAGCATATTCTACCTGATACTCAATTTGGTCATTGAACGAGATTGCCCCATTGCTGATTTTATTTTCCAATCCGCTCAAATCCGCAATATAGAATTGCAGCCAAATTTCCTCACCTTGAGCTTCAACATCGCTAACTTGAATTGTACGTTTATCAGCAGACAAATCATACGTTCCATAAGGAGCACTCTCATCCAGACGAAGTACAAATCCTTCAGGGAAAGTTGCATTGAACGCAATCGTTTTCTTCACCCCCTCCAAGATTGCAGGATTAGTCACCTTAAATTTTATCAGATTATTCAATGTAATATCGGTGATTGCTTTAATTTCTTTAGGTAAAGTATAATCAAGCTCAAAATCCACTTTTTGCAGTCCAGTATTAACTGCATGCTTCAACGGTATCGTAATTTCCTGAGAACCACCGAGGCTCTTCAAATCTTCAATCTGCTTTTTCAAGTCGTCAGTAAGCAATCCTGTTGTAACCTCTGTACCAAGGGTCGGCAACGATTCATTCAAGTCCTCAATAGACACCTCGTTCACTCCAAACGTCTGTTCCTTTTTCACCTCATTCAAAACCGCTTCATCAATAGTCACTTCATCGAATTGGAATGTACTAGAATGAGTAATCGGGTCAATATTGATTTTGATAGGATCAATTTCAATATCAATAGGATCAATTACATCTGATTTCTTAAGACTATAAACGCCATTCATTTTTTCAAGTAAATCAATGTCATCAACATTGATAAGCGAATCCAACACGATGGGCTTAACATTTCCCACAGGCAACGTAATTTTATTGCCGGCAATCGTCACATCCATCACAATATCCTTGTTAAGGTCATATGCATTGTCCACACAACCACAACAAAGAACCATACTGCCCCATAGGAGCCATTTTGATTTCTTGTTCAGCATATCACTACAATATTAATTAGGTTATTCTTTCTGTTGTTATAGTTTATTTGCAAATCCTCAGGCTCTAATGCGTACTATTTGCCCTATTATAGCATAGATTTATATAAAACATTGCAAAAATAGATAATAAATATTACAGAACCAAAGAAAATTTTAAATAAATTTCATGCGCCTTTATTTTTAACAAAGAAAGGTTTTTCTGTAAAGTTTCATCACAACTTTCCTATACCCAAGCTATTTACACTATAAAAACACAGAACTACCAAACTGACTAAAAAGTGCAGTGCCACACCACACGATAGTGTAATGTAACACTGCACAAACAAATATATAGCAAAAGCTACAAGCCTTTTCCTTAAGGAAGAGCACCTACATAGAATAAAGATTATGCTTCGAGCTCTTCCAATAGATGAAATTCAAAGTTTTTTCCTTTAACCGAAGGGAACTGACTCCGTGGATCTACTTCAGGACGAGCTTTCAAATGGTCAACAATCCGATTATAACAATCCAATCCACTATAAGCTTTCAAACGTGCACGAAAAGGAGTATCTACATACTGAAACTTCCGAGTCTCATCACCAGGCATCGCACGTTTAAACACCAAACCAGCTTCGTACCAACCATAATTCTCGGAATTCAGTTGGCTCTCACGCGATTCAGTACGCACAACTTCTGTCGGAGCTTTTTTCAAGCTTCCCACCGGATGCTGGTTTATAGCCAACTGAGCTTCTTGAAAAGCCTCCAATGTCGGGGCATCAGTTTTGATGACAAGATAATAGTTCCGGTCATCGATTTTACCTTTAAAGGGATAACGGGAATCCCCTTCTAAAAAATTGTGCAATTTCTTTTCAGATATACTCTCCATCCGAATTTGAGGTATAGTCGCCAAGAAATCCAATACGGCAGCCCCGTCAGGCACCAATGCTTCGTAATCAAAAAAACGAACGTATAAATTCATATTGGTATTTATAAAAAAAAATAAAAACAGAAGAATCATTCCCTACCACAGGAGCGATTCGGGGGCAAAAATACTACTTTTCCTTTAAACAGACAAAGATGGAAGATTGTTTTTTAATCTACTTAAAAAAATCCGCCTTCAATATATCTACTTCAAATCAAATTCTTGAGAACCTATCATGCTACCATCAGAGAAAAGATAAACGGTATAAACTCCAGGACTAAGAAACTCTTCAATATCCCAATAAACCGTTGCACTCTGTTCTTCACCAGTATATTCAATATACTTACGGATTGAATATTGCAACTGACGGTTTTCAAACTCAAATGTAGCACCATCCTTCTTAGTCAAAATATCTCCATTAGGTCTCATGATTCGGGCATAAATACAACGCTCACCCGTTTGTGCAGTAGCATTCTTAACAATCTTGAATCCTATAGCCAATTTAGCTGCCCGTTTAAGCCTATCAGTCTCCTTACCTTTTTTATTTTTCATCTCTAAAGTAATTCCAGTTGCATCCAACTGAGCAGCCAAAGCGACTTTCTGGTTCAACTGTTCTTTTTCCTCCGAAAGTTTGGTCATACGTTGAGTCGCTTCACGGTATTGAGCCTTCACTTTTTTATTTTCTGTAGCCAATTCTTGATTCAGTTGGTTCAAAGAATCTATCTGCAAGATATAACTACGCATCACTGCACGAACCGTCCGCAATTCTTTCTTCAAACGGGCTATCTCTGCAGCATTGGTCGATTTCGTCTGACGCAGTTCTTCCAACAATCTTTGAGTTTTCAATTTTTCACGTTCCAATTTCACCTGCAACGAATCATTATTAATCTGCACCTGCAACTCTTCATACTGATTGGCAAATGTCGAATACTCATTCTCCATTTCTTCTTTTTCTATCTCAAAAAGTATAGCCATCTCTTCGTTCTCATTACTTTTTTGTACCAAGGAGTAAGATACAACTAACAAGCCAACGACTAATATCGATATAATCACAAAAAAGATTGTACGATTATTATTCATATACAGAATATTTACAACAATTAAAAATCCAACAATTTTGCAAAAGTAGCACTTTTAAATGAAAGAGCAACAATTTCCATCAATAAGTTAACGCGCATTAACAACAAGAACAAAAAAAACTGCCCGCGTCCTATCACAGGAGGCAGGCAGCACACTACAATACAAAATACAAATACAACTAAACGAGATATTTCATTATGAGAATTTTCCTTTATCAATTCCTATACAACACCTTGCGCCAACATCGCTTTAGCAACTTTCATAAACCCGGCAATATTTGCCCCTTTCACATAGTTGATATAACCGTCAGGCTCTGTACCATACTCCACACATTGCTGATGAATCCCTTGCATGATACCATGCAAACGTTCATCCACTTCCTTGGCGCTCCAACTAATGTGCATCGCATTCTGGCTCATCTCCAAGCCCGACGTAGCCACTCCACCTGCATTTACAGCTTTTCCTGGTGCATACAGAATCTTATTGTCAATGAACGCTTCAATCGCTTCGGGTGTACATCCCATATTAGAGATTTCTCCCACACAAACCACCTTATTCGCAATCAACTGCTTGGCATCCTCTCCATTCAATTCATTTTGAGTGGCACATGGCAATGCTATGTCAACTTTTACCTCCCATGGGCGACGTCCTGGATAGAATGTTGCCGAAGGATATTTCTTAGCATACGGTGCTACAATGTCTTCACCTGAATTCCGAAGTTCCAACATATAGTCTATTTTCTCACCGCTAATACCATCAGGATCATACACATACCCGTCAGGACCACTGATAGTAACCACTTTTGCTCCTAACTGGGTTGCTTTGGTAACAGCTCCCCAAGCCACATTCCCAAAACCAGAGACGGCTACGGTCTTTCCTTTTATGTCAATACCTTTAGCCTCTAGCATATGGTTCACAAAGTATAATCCTCCAAAACCCGTAGCTTCTGGTCGAATGAGAGAGCCTCCGAATTCAAGTCCCTTTCCAGTGAATGTACCTGTAAACTCACGAGTTAACTTCTTGTACATACCGAACATGTAACCGACTTCACGACCTCCAACCCCTATATCTCCAGCCGGAACATCCATATCAGGCCCCAAATGACGCCATAGCTCCAACATGAAGGCTTGACAAAAACGCATCACTTCACCGTTACTCTTTCCACGAGGTGAGAAGTCCGAACCTCCTTTACCACCACCCATAGGCAATGTTGTCAGTGCATTCTTGAACGTCTGTTCAAATCCCAAGAACTTCAGTATAGACAAATTGACCGAAGCATGGAATCGGATACCTCCTTTATAAGGCCCTATCGCATTATTAAATTGCACCCGATAACCTAAGTTAACCTGCACTTTTCCCTTATCATCTACCCAAGGTACTTTAAAGGTAAAAATACGATCAGGTTCTACTAGCCGTTCTATCAAACCGGCCTTTTCAAACTCAGGATGCTGATTGTAAATCTCTTCGATTGAATGAAGGACTTCACGCACAGCTTGCAAATACTCACTTTCTCCTGGATGCCTTGCTTCCAGAGAAACCATCATCTGCTGGATATTCATAGCTCAAGTATTAAGGTTTAATGATAAAATGTTATCATTTCACGGGCAAAGATAGCGATTAAAACTGAACCAACAAATATTTTCCATGTATTTTTCTCTTCAAACTGTCATTTTGTAAACAAACACAACAAACTGGCACAAAAAAGGTCTTTTATAACCACAAATATCCCTTTATATATAATATAAGGTATAGAAGACAAAGCCACAAATAACGAAAACCAAAAGGGAACACATTTGTTTGAAAAGAAAAAAATCAGTAAACATACCTACGCATATCATGAACAAGAATCTCCTATCTTTCACATTTCTCATGCTCTTTGCTACATCAGGCAAAGCCCAACACTTATTGTCTTTAGACAGTTGCCGTACTCTGGCACTTCATAACAACAAAGGAATACTTATTGGTCATAAGAAGGAAACGGCTGCACACTATGAACAAAAAGCAGCACACACCAACCTCCTTCCCAAATTAAGCTTTACGGGAACCTATATGCACAACAGCAACTCCATATCATTGCTCAGCAACAGACAAGAACAAGCCTTATCCCAACTAGGAACCTCATTACAGGAACAACTAAAGGATGGCATATTACAAGTATCCAATATACTTCCACCCAATTGGGCTTCATTGTTACAATTAATCGAAAAAACAGACATCGTCTCTCCTTTGAACTCCTTCGGACAAAGAATCAATGATTTCTTACGTACGGATACACGGGACATTTGGGGTGGTACCATCAATTTGACACAACCAATATACATGGGTGGCAAGATAACGGCCTATAACCTCATTGCCAAACAACTCCATGAAGTAGCAGGCTGGGAATACGAACAAAAGCGCCAATCCATTATCTTAGCCACCGATGAAGCTTATTGGCAAGTTTTATCATTGACTTACAAGAAAAGATTGGCAGAAGACTATTTCAATTTAGTCAAAACATTAGAAAATGACATCTATAAATTAGTGGATGCTGGTATGGCTACACATGCAGAAAAACTGGCCGTAGGAGTTAAAGTCAATGAAGCAGAAATGACTCTGTCGCAAGTTGAAAACGGATTGGCATTAAGCAGAATGAATCTTTGTCAACTTTGCGGCCTTCCACTCTATGATTCCATCCGCTTAAGCGACGAAAATCTTTATTCCTCTTCTGCATCAAAGACCCACCCCAAAGAGGATATCTCCTTAGCACAATCACTCCGTCCCGAACTACAATGTTTGACATTAGCAACCCACATCTATCAAGAGAAAATCCGTTTAGCCAAATCTGAGCACCTCCCGTCAATAGCATTAACAGGAAACTTTATCTTCAGCAACCCATCACTTCTGAACGGTTTTGAACGAAAGTTCAGAGGGACGTGGAATATCGGAATTTTGGTGAACGTACCCCTATTCCACTGGGGTGAGGGTGTCTATAAAATCAAAAAGGCCCAAGCAGAGGCCCACATCGCCCAATACGAGTTGGAAGAAGCCAAAGAACTCGTCACTTTACAAATCCAACAAGCAGTTTATCAATCCAAAGAAGCGTACAAACGATTAAACCTTACCAACCGGAACATAGGAAAAGCCCAAGAAAACCTACGCATTGCAAATTTAGGTTTCAAAGAAGGCATCATCCCATCCTTTCAAGTCATGGAAGCACAAACCGCATGGTTTTCTGCCCAATCCGCACATATAGATGCACTGATAAACATCCAAATGACAGAAACGATTCTCCAAAAAGCGAAAGGGGAATTATAACATATAAACAATTAACAATTATGGATTCACAAGACAAATTCCAACAACGCAATACCATTTACGTATTGGTTATCCTCATTACCGTTATACTATTCATTTCGGCCATTGGACTGCTATTTATGGGAGGAGACAAAGAATATATTGAAGGCGAAGCTGAAGCTGATGAATACCGTGTATCCAGCAAAGTACCCGGACGCATATTGAAATTCTACGTCACACAAGGCGACTGGGTACAACCTGGGGACACCCTTGTCACTCTTACAGCCCCTGACGTAGAAGCTAAACTCATACAAGCTGAAGCCATCCGTTCTGCGGCTGAAGCTCTGAACGAAAAAAGCCATACGCCTGCCCGACGTGAGATTCTTCTGTCCGCTTATGAAATGTGGCAAAAAGCTATTGCAGGACTACAGATTGCAGAAAAAACCTACAACCGTATCAACCGCCTTTATCAAGAGGGAGTAACAACTGCCCAACAACACGATGAGGCATTAGCCAACCTCGAAGCCATGAAAGCAACCACAAAGGCCGCCCAATTACAATACGAAATGGCTCAGAAAGGTGCTCAAAAAGAGGATAAAGAAATCACTACCGCCCAAGTCCAACAAGCCCAAGGCGGATTAGACGAAGTTGAGTCATACGTGGCAGAGACAGTTCTGCTCGCCCCTATGAGCGGCGAAGTATCCGTCATCTATCCCCAACGTGACGAACTAATAGGAAGCGGAGCTCCCATCATGAGCATCACATTGATGGAGCAATTATGGGGTAGTTTTAATGTACGCGAAGATCGTTTGCAGAAGTTTCCCATTGGCACCCTTTTCAACGCTTATTCACCTGCATTGGACATACAGATTCCCATGCAAGTGACTTATCTGAAGGATATGGGAACATACGCAGCATGGAAAGCCACCAAGATAACTGGAGAGTACAATCTGAAAACTTTTGAAGTAAAAGCCAAACCCTTAAAAAGGATTACAGGATTACGTCCAGGAATGAGTCTCGTCATTAATATGGATTGATGGTTATGAAAATTGAAATACTCCGCACTGCTCGACGCGAATGGTTTCGTATGATATACGTTCCGCTCTATCTCCCAAGCATAATATTCCCTCCCTTGTTATGCTATGTACTGTTCACCACATTGATGTCGGCTGGATTACCAACCAAACTACCCTGTGGCATTGTAAACATGGATGAATCTGCCTTTTCGCGAAACGTCATCCGCAACCTCGGAGCATTCCAACACACTGATATCATCGCACACTACCCCAATGCAGCCCAAGCAGAAAGCGCCATGAGACAAGGTAAGATTTACGCATTTTATTATATTCCTGAAGGATTGGAAGCACAAGCTTTATCAGGCAGACAACCCATTGTCTCTTTCTATCTGAATTATGCCTATCTGATTGCTGGTTCACTACTTTACGAAGACATGCGTACCTTGTCCGAACTGACAGGAGCCGCCATACAACAAGCCTCCCTCTATGCCCACGGTTCCATGCCATGGCAAACCACACCCATACTCCAACCGATTCTATTGGAGACGCACCCGTTACACAATCCTTGGCTCAACTATTCGGTATATCTCAACAACACCTTGCTACCCGGCATACTTTCACTAATGGTCCTGTTGGTCACGGTGTATTCCATAGGCACAGAACTAAAAAGGGGAAGTGCACACCGTTGGCTCCGACAAGCCAACGGGCAGATACTTGCTGCCCTATTGGGGAAATTATTACCGCAAACCTTTGTGTTTTTCATCATGGCCCTACTCTACAACATTTGGCTATATGGCATCCTTCAATTTCCTTTATACAGCGGTCCTATTCCTATGTTATTAGCCTCTTTCCTGTTGGTCATAGCTTCTCAAGGACTTGGAATATTCCTGATATCGGTAATCCCATGGATGCGTATGGCCATGAGTATCGCTTCTTTATGGGGAGTCGTATCATTCTCCATTTCAGGATTCACATTCCCAGCCATAGCCATGAGCCCATCCCTTCAGGCCCTTAACAATTTATTCCCTTTGCGCCATTATTTTCTCATCTATACCAACGAAGCACTCAATGGATACCCAATACTTTATTCTTTGGGAGAATATATTGCCCTAATTATTTTTGCCCTACTACCTCTACCCTTTTTAGGAAAATTAAAACGGGCAATGATTACCTATGAATATATTGAATAAAAGACATCCTATTTATATTCATGCAAATAAGACATTTGTCTGACCTTCTATATTTCCTAAACATTTATCGCCATGCCAACCTTCTTTTCCTTTCTTCTTCAAGAGTTGAAGCGTATTTTTCACGACGAAGGATTACTCATCTTCTTGCTATTGGTTCCCTTAGGATATCCCCTTCTCTATACCTTTATCTATAATAACGAAACGGTACGTGAAGTCCCTGTCGTAGCCGTAGATTTGTCGGACACATCACAAAGCCGACAATTCCTGCGAATGACAGATGCGACACCCGATGTCAACATCATCCTCCGAACCAACAACATGAACGAAGCCAAACAACTGATGAAGCAAGGTGATGCATACGGCATCATCTATCTGCCTTCCAAGTTCAGCCATCAACTACATTCGGGACGTCAAGCTCACATCACCCTCTACTGCGACATGAGCGGACTACTCTACTACAAAGCACTGTTAATGGCCTGCACCGACGTATCTCTACAGATGAACCACACGATTCAAGCCCAACTTTTATCTGGAGCGACTCCACGCGAGATTGCAATCAACACTGTCCCCATCCGATACAAGGACATCGCCTTATACAATCCACAAACAGGTATCGCTTCATTCCTCATCCCTGCCGTATTGATTCTCATAATCCAACAGACATTGCTATTGGGAGCAGGACTTACTGCTGGTACTGACCGAGACCACCGTCTCCCTCTTTCTCAAGCATTCTCTGTTTCCAGACTGACCGCTCGAGCTCTTGCTTATCTATTAGTGACATCAACCACATCAGCTTGGATACTGATAGGAGTTCCATATCTTTTCAGCCTCCCTCAATTGGCCAATGCTACCACATTAGCACTATTCATCTTTCCTTATCTTCTCTCCTGCATCTTCTTTGCTTTGACACTTGCACGCTTGGTTCCCAATCGTGAAGCCTGTATGTTGCTATTCGTCTTCACTTCCGTGCCCCTACTTTTTCTTTCAGGCATATCGTGGCCAGAGAGCAACATTCCGACCCCATGGAAAGTATTTTCATGGTTCTTCCCATCCACTTTCGGCATCAACGGATACGTCCGCATCAATAGCATGGGAGCCTCCTTACTCGAAGTTCGTACCGAATGGTTTGCCCTATGGATACAAGCTGGCATTTACTTTTTAACAGCATTAATCCCTTACAAGAAATTAGGAAAATCGAAAAAGCACTTACATTTTGACAATTAACAAAATGTATATTGACTCTTTAATCCGTATAAATATACAGAATAAAGCTAAGAATTACCCCTTGTTCTGTATATTTATACGCATCAAAACGATTTCTGGAAGAGAAAAATCGATAGAAATTCTTCTTCTACATTAAAAAAACATCATTTTGGAGCAGAAAATCCAGATAAAAACAACTTTTAACCAACATAAAACAGGACTATACTCCCCGCTTAACCAATCCTAAAATTCCACTGTATTTTTTCTGACCAACCAAAGAAATTTTCCTACCCTACCTAAGAGATTTTAGGAGCAAGTCTGCAGAATTTTAGGAGAAGCTAATCGCAACTTTAGGAGAAATTCATCGACACGTTCCTCTCTTCGTATCCAAATTCTCATAAACGAGCTGAATACCTGTTCTATAATTGATGGTATTTTTGAGCACAACTTCCTATATTATACTAATAATCAGATAATTAGTTTTCTATTATCAAAAATCCTTGGCTTGTACGCATTTATTTGCTCACACTGACATAAATACGTTATTCTTATAAAACAAAATATACATTTGACAAAATGTAAATTCTGCATACAACCTAATAAAAGGATTTACATTTTTTACAAGGCTTCAACCTTGTCTATCATTTTTTTCAAAAATCTTCAAATTAAAGAGGATGCCCGTTAAACCATTTTATGATATTTATATCTTATAAGCATAATTAATATACAGCAAGACCCATGTCTATTGTCATAAAAAACCTAAACAAAATATATCCAAACGGACATCATGCGCTGAAAGACATCAACTTAGAGATTCCTTCAGGCATGTTTGGTCTATTGGGACCTAATGGTGCGGGTAAATCTACCTTGATGCGCATATTGGTAGCTCTAATGGAACCAACGAGTGGTGAAGTGGAAATGTATGGTTACAATCTATTGAAAGAGCGCCGCGAAGTCAGACGCATTTTAGGTTACTTACCACAAGATTTCCGTTTCTTCGCAAAATACAAAGTTATAGAATATCTCGATTACGCAGCACGCTTATCGGGAATGACTAATAGCACAAAGCGCAAACAGGCAGTAGCAGACATGCTGGAACAAGTGGGACTTTACGAAGTACGCGAACGCTATGCATCGAAGTTATCAGGAGGTATGAAGCGTCGATTAGGCATTGCACAGGCTCTCATCCACCAACCTAAAGTCATCATTGTGGATGAACCGACTACAGGTCTTGACCCTGAAGAGCGTATCCGTTTCCGTAATTTGCTGACTCAAGCAAGTGGAAACGACATCACCATCATACTATCCACGCACATTGTCGGAGACATTTCCAGTTCTTGTGTTGACATGGCCCTGCTCAACAAAGGGCAAGTATCATTCAAAGGTTCTCCCGAAGAAATGCTCAAACGGGCAGAAGGCAAAGTATGGAGACTATGTGTAAACAACGAGGACTACAAGCAAATAAGTCGCCAATACCCTGTCATATCCACCATTCCACGAGGAAGAAACTGGGAAATCCAGGTTGTTGCCGATGAAATGGTCGGATACAACAATGCCGAACCGTTCACTCCGAACTTGGAACATGCTTACGTCTATTTCATGGAGAGCAAGCTCGACCTATGGATGAATGATTAAATTGAAGAGAATCAACCACAAAGTACATTTTACAGATGATATTTCTGAACAACATACTATCCGTCTCAAAATATGAATCCAAGCTACTATTCAGAAGCTGGTTTTTTAAGGTGTTCGCCACCTTGTCCGTCCTGTTCATCATCGGAGCATCAAATGCCCTACTGAAAACGAACCAACATGCATTCAACAGCATCCCTTCGTTGGCAGCCTATAACTTGATGCTCTATTTCAATGTGGCACAGGCCATAGTTTCCATTTTTTTGGCTTCAGAATATTTGAAACGCGACAAGCAACTCGATACTTCAGAGGTTTTTTACGTTCGTCCCTTAAGTAATGCAGAATATCTGTTGGGAAAAATGTGGGGTACCATACGAGTGTTCTTGTTGCTCAACTTAGTAGTCATGGCTATAGCCGTTTCCATCTCTTATATATATCAGCCGGAAACAGTTTCCCCATTAAGTTTTATCCTATATTTCTTGATATTAAACATTCCTACGCTCATCTACATCATTGGTTTATCCACCTTTTTGATGTTGATTATCAAGAATCAAGCGTTGACGTTTGTCATTCTGTTGGGGTATATAGGACTTACTCTGTTCTACATCGGAGACAAATGTTATTACCTATTCGATTATATGGGTTTCAACATTCCTTTGTTGAAATCCACCATCACAGGTTTTGCCGACCTCCAATCCCTCATTATACACCGTGTACTCTACCTGTTGTTAGGTTTTGGATTTATCCTGTGCAGTATTTCTTTGTTCCGCCGATTACCCAATTCTCCACGCGCCCTCTATCCTTGGCGGGCAGCTTCGGCCGTATTCCTATTGGCTGCTATAGGATGTATGTATCATCACATCAGCCAATATATTCAAAAAGAGAACTTCCAACAACATTTGGTCGCTCTGAACAATCAACATGTGACAGACCCCAAAATGGAACTTGATTCTTGTAAAATCGAAGTTGTACAAAAAGAAGAAATACTAACATTCAAGGCCAATATATCAGCCACTCCTATAAAAGCGGCGGAAACCTTTACATTTACGCTCAACCCTGGATTCCACGTCACTTCAGTCAGCATGAATGGAGAGGCACTACAATTCAAACGCCAAGAACATCTGTTATGGATTACATTCCCATACGAAGTACAAGCTGATGAACGCGTAAATTTCAACATAGAATACAATGGCATTGTTGATGAACGAATCTGTTATTTGGATATTCCCGAAGAACTACTGATAGAACAGGAGAAGTTCATGAACACATTCAATATTGGCAAACGATATGCTTATCAAACAGAGGAATACACCTTACTCACTCCTGAATCGTATTGGTATCCCCGTCCAGGCGTTTGCTACAGCGATCAAAGCCCGGATTGGCAACAGAGCTATTTTACCAATTTCAAATTAGCAGTGACACCAAACAATGGACTTTCTGCCATGTCTCAAGGTAAACGTGAGATGGGAGCAGACTCTTTGACAACCTATTTCACACCAGAATACCCATTACAGTCATTGTCTCTCATCATTGGAGATTACAAGAATTACTCCATCGAGGTAGAAGGAACGGAGTATGCTGTATGGTACATTGACGGGCACGACTTCTTCAGCGAAGAATTAAGCCTTATCAAGGATACAATTCCATTTATTATTGATGATGTCCGTTATTCTTATGAAAGACTTGTTAATATGTACTACCCCTTCAACCGTTTTTCTATTATAGAAGTACCCGCACATTTTGCAGGCTATTCCCGTACATGGACACAAGCTCAAGAACAAATGCAACCAGAAATGGTACTCGTACCAGAAAAGATGTACAACAACTGGCGGTTCGATGTCAAAGGACAAAAGAAAAGGCGCAAGGAAGGCAATCAAAGAGGTGGTGGACGCGGAGGAAGACGCGGAGGAAGCATGACTGACTACGACATTGAAATGAACATCATGCGTGACATGCTTTTGTTCATGATGGATCAAAATGCAGGAATGGATTTCAGAACCGGACAGATGGGAAGAAACAGCATCACAATGAAAGAAAGTCCCTTCTACATTTTTCCACAAATGTACAATTTCCGATACAATATCTATTCAACCGAATGGCCCGTAGCTAATCGATTGATAGAACTTCTTCTACAAGACAATAGCGGAAGGAATAACAATTGGATGAGAAATATCAATGGATTGAGCGATGACGAAAAATCCTTGATGCTCATGCAAACAAACACATTCAAAGAATTACAGAACAGTATCGAACACCGTGAGCTGATTAATAATCTCATTAAATTACAAGGAAAAAGATTATTCTTGAATGCAGAACGGAATTTAGGAGTACAAGCGTTCAGAGATACCCTCTTCGAACACATCAGCAACAACGAGTTCCGCAACTTGTCGTTCGAATCACTTTTGGACACTTTGGGACACATTGCAGATACAGATTTGAGGAGCCAACTCAAAGAATGGAATAAAAAGGCTGAGCTTGCCGAGTTCATTATCGGAACTCCCAATGTCACAAGGATTGAAACTGAAACGCAAGAAATCTATCAAGCAGAAATTATTATTACCAATAAATCCGACAGGGCAGGAAGTGTCAATTTGAAATTACAATTCTGGTCCAATAATGGAGATGACCAGTTTTTCAACGGGCAAGAAAAACCGACCGAGTGGATTATAGATTTCAATCCACATGAGACCAAACGGATTGTATCACATTGGGAAGAAAATCCTGGAACATTCATCGTAAACACGTTATTCTCAAAGAACTTACCTGCACAGGTTACGTTACGAAACAATCGTGTAGAAGAGGTCTATACCATTACAGAAGAAGGGGAATACCTCTTGTCTGAACAATTCTTAAGTAATAAAGAAGAAATTATAGTTGACAACGAAGATTCTGCATTGTTTACATTATCAGTACCCCCTCCATCTGGTTATCTTGAAGAATGGATAAATAAAAATAGTGAAGAAGAAAGCTTCAAATATGTAGGAATCAATGAATGGAGATCTCCGGCACGGTGGACAATGACTACCGACCAGAACTATTATGGAGAATCTATTCGTTCGGCAGCCATTATCCGTTCAGGAAAAGGCAACCAATACGCAGAATGGAAAATCCCGGTACCAAGTGCAGGCCGTTATGAACTGTATTATCATGTACGACGTCCCGAACAATTGAGAAGAGAAAACAGATGGGGACGAAAGAAATATTATTATCACTTTGTTGTGACATCCGAAGCAGACGATTACGAAGCAAAAGCGGAAATCAATATGCGCCGAGCCGATGACGGATGGAATTTAATTGACACATACGGTTTGATTGGTGACACTTTAGTTGTACGTCTTACCGATGAAAGCGAACTGAACATGATTACTGCAGATGCCGTAAAACTTGTAAAGAAATAGAATCCAAATCTAAAAAGAATAAAAACAAAAAAAGATACATAATATGCTACGATCAATGAAAAAAACTGCATGCATCGCATACTCCCTATTTCTTGGATGCCTCTCCATGCATGCACAAATGAAGCTGACCTTGGAAGATGCTTTGGAATACAGTATCGACCACAGTCCCGAATTGCAAAATGCCCTAATCAATCTGGAACGATACAAACTTAGTCTGGAAGCACAAAGGGCATCATTAAAATCAAAATTTGCATTTACACTGAATCCGTTTACTTATAGTAACAACCGTTCGTTTGACAATCGGTTCTCACAATGGTACACCAATGAGTCTTTCTCATCAAACGGAACATTCAGCATTACCCAACCCATCATCTGGACCGATGCAACCGTATCATTGAACAACAAATTTGGTTGGCAAAGTAATACCAGTACAGGTGTCAATGACGCTATGAATGAAAACAAAGCATTCAGTAACGACCTTTATTTAAGCATCAACCAACCATTGTTTACATATAATAGGACCAAGGTTGACCTTAGAAGTATAGAGCTTGATTATGAAAATGCACTCATCAATTATGCATTACGTCGTCTGAGCCTTGAAAGTTCCATAACTTCATCTTTCTATAATGTATATACAGCCAAGAACAATCTTGAAATCAGTCAAGCGGAACTCAAGGATGCCCAACAGAATTTTGACATTATAAAAAACAAAGTGGATGCAGACCTCGCAGCACGAGACGAACTTTACCAAGCCGAGTTGAATGTCGCCACGGCTATTTCTACAGTAGATAACCGAAATGTTTCATTAGAAAATGCAAAGGATGAACTGAAAAAAATCTTAGGCATCGACATTGATACGGAACTTGATATTACTGCTGAAATATCTGCAGAACCTGTTAAAATTGACATGTTTACAGCTATACATAGTGCATTGGCTTCACGATTAGAATTGAGACAACGTGAAATATCACGTACTGAATTGGACATCCAAATGAAACAAATAAAGGAGATGAACAGTTTAGACGGAAGTATCTCATTATCAGTAGGTATCACTGGAGACCATGAAAAATTAAATAACATTTATGATCACCCGACAAATAATCCACGTGTATCCGTCTCATTAAGTGTTCCCATTTTTGATTGGGGGGAACGTAGAGCACGCATCAAGGCGCAAGAGTTAGCCATTAAGATGTACGACATGGATACACAAGAAGAAAAGAAATCCATAGAAATGGCAGTACGTAGAAGTTGTCGAAGTTTAAAGAATTTGGAAGCACAAATCAATATTGCAGGACAAAGTGTAAAAAATGCACAACTTACCTATGACTTGAATGCAGAAAGATACCGAAATGGCGAGTTGACAGGTATGGAAATGAATCAGTTCCAGACCCAGTTATCCAACCAAAAGATGTCATACGTTTCTACGCTCATCAATTATAAATTGGAATTACTCAACCTCAAAATTATCTCTTTATATGATTTTGAAAACGATAAACCTATTGTCCCTATGAGCGTAATACCTCAAGAAACAGAAGATTAAAACAAAGAGAGCAAAACTTAATCCAAATATTCAAACAATCAAAAAACAATAAAATAAAACTGTCATATGAAACAGAAACATTTTTTTTCCGCCATACTCCTTTCTCACATGCTAATGACTGCATGCAGTAACCAACAATCAGGAAGTACTGTAGAACTTGCATCACCTGTATCCGTAACGGAAGTTCAAGAAAGTTTTATTAAAAAATATAATACCACAAGTGGTACTGCTTTATCTATTGCAGAAGTTGAACTGACCTCAGAAATGGCAGGAGAATACCATCTGCAAATCAACCCCCGCACAAAACAACCATTCAAATTGGGAGACAAAGTAATGGCAGGGGAAACTATTGCCAAATTAAGTAGCAAACAATACGAAAATGATATTGCTATTGATTCAAAGAAACTATCTTTGGAAATTGCAGAACAGGATGAAATTAAGAAACGTGCTCTATATGAAAAGGGAGGAGTCACCCAAAGTGAAGTCCGCAATGCAGAAGTAACCATTACGAATGCTAAATACAGTTATGAAAATGCCCTCATCAGTTTGGATAAGATGAATGTGAAGGCTCCTTTCACTGGTATTATTGTTAATTTACCACATTATACTAAGGATGTAGAATTGGCTTCGGGTTCAAGTATTGCATCTATCATGAATTATGAGCAGATGATTATGGAAATCAATCTGCCAGAAAGTGCAATCAACGAGGTAAAACCTGGTCAAGAAGTAGCCATCACCCATTACACTCTTCCTAAGGATACAATCCAAGGAAAAATCAGTGAATTATCTCCTGCTATCAGTCCTGAAACACGTACATTCAAGGGAAAGTTACTCATTGATAACAAAGATTTAAAATTGAGACCTGGTATGTTTGTGAAAGCTGACATTGTAGTGGATCAAGCAGAGAACACCATTGTTATCCCCAAAGAAATCGTAATGAATAACAGAGGTCGTAAATACGTGTTTGTTGTAGAACGCGGCATTGCATTATGGAGAAACATTCGTACAGGACTTGAAGATAATGACAATATCGAAGTTTTGGAAGGATTAAATCTGCAAGACCAATTGGTAACACGAGGATATGAAACTTTACGTGACGGAAGTAAAGTGAAAATACAAAAATAATTTCGTCTATAATTTACCATATATATTAAGGTATAATTTATGAAAAAGTTCATAACATTGGCAGTAGAGAACCCAGTCACCATACTTATGATGGTACTGGCTATCGGTCTGTTGGGTAAAATATCATACGACAAATTAAGTGTAGATTTGTTGCCGGATCTCAATTCTCCGAAACTCTTTGTAGAAATCAATGCAGGTGAAAGGCCACCTGAAGAGATTGAGAAACAATTCGTAGAACGTATGGAAGCTATGGCTATCCGCCAGCAAGATGTCATAGGCGTCTCTACAATCATTAAATCCGGTAGTGCACAAATGACTGTCGAATATACTTGGAACAAGGATATGGACGAAGCGTTTCTGGACTTACAGAAAGCAATGAACAGTTTTGCACAAGATGATGCCATCAGCGAATTACAAATTACTCAAAACGACCCCAATACGGATCCAATCATCCTTGTCGGAATGAGCCATACGAATATCACAGACATGGCAGAACTCCGTAAAGTGGCTGACTCATATGTCCGTAATGAATTAGTACGTGTAGAAGGTATTGCTGATGTGGTTCTTTCAGGAGATGAAGTAAGTAACCTCATCATTAAGACAAACCCTTACAAACTGGATGCATATGGTTTGAATATCAATTCGCTTTCATCTAAAATCCAAGAAGAGAATCAGCGCATCAGTGGTGGTCGTGTAACAGAAATGGGCACACAATACATCGTCAGTGGTGTGAACATGTTGAATACAGAAGATGATTTTGGGAACATCATTGTTGGATATAAAGAGACTGAAGCAACAAGCGGAGTAGCTATCAACTCTGAATTTGCAGCCATCAGCAAAGCTCCAATCTACATGAAAGATGTTGCAGAAATCTACTTTGAAAATGAAATGCCTGAGAACATTGTTCGAATCAACGGACAACGTTGCATTGGCTTGTCCGTATATAAGGAAATGCGTTTCAATACAGTTCTTGCTGTTCAAGGAGTTACCGAAAGATTAGACATCATCGAAAAAGCATTGCCTGGTTATCATTTTAACATTGTAAGCAATCAAGGAACCTTTATCAATAACTCTATTGGTGAAGTAAAGGATAGTGCTGTATTAGGTATAATTCTTGCGATTATTATACTTTACGTATTCTTACGCCGTTTCAAGGTAACTTTAATCATATCTTTAGCAATACCTATATCAATCATTGCTACATTCAATCTAATGTTTTTCAATGGATTGACATTGAATATAATGACATTGGGAGGTCTAGCTCTTGGCGCAGGTATGTTAGTGGACAATGCCATTGTAGTTATCGAAAGCATTTTCCGTAATCAAGAAAAAGGTTTATCTGTTAAAGAAGCTGTAATCCAAGGAAGTAGCGAAGTGGGAAGCGCTATTATCGCTTCTACACTGACAACTATTGTTGTATTCTTACCTATTGTATATTTACAGGGAGCCTCTGGAGAATTGTTCAAAGATCAAGCATGGACTGTTACATTCTCACTATTATCATCTCTCTTTGTTGCGATATTAGTTATTCCAACATTGTATGAACGGGTATTTAGAAAATCTTCTTCTGCAACTGTAAACACAGGAATGCAAGAATCTATTAATCCTGAATCTCAAAACAAGTTAATCGAATGGTATACTGGTATATTGGCTAAGATTATAGAAAAGCGTTGGACTGTAGTTGTTGTTTCCGTTTTATTAATTGTTGGAACAAGTCTATTAGTTCCCTTCATTGGTGCCGAATTCATGCCTAAAGCAGAAGGCCACTCATTCAGTATCAAGGTCAAAATGAATGAAGGGACACGTCTTGAGCGCACAGCATCAACAGTTGAATCCATTGAGAATTTGATTTTTGAACTCACACAAGATTCTCTATGCACAGTATATAGCCATGTCGGACCTGGAGGAAATGCAGGCAAAGACATCTTTGATGGAGAAAATACGGCCCACATAAAAGTAAACTTATCAAAAGATTCAAAGTTTACTCCTGAAGGATTGATTGAACAATTATTTGTCAACACGCAAAACATTGAAGGATTGGAAATGTCATTCCTGCAAGAAGAAAATTCTTTAGGGTCATTGATGGGCACAGAAGATGCTCCTGTTGTCATTGAAATAAAAGGTGAAGAGTTAGATGAAATCTCCCAAATCACACAAGCTGTGAAAGAACGTGTAGAGCAGATTGACGGACTATTCAACGTTACCAATTCCATAGAAGATGGTGCACCTGAAATGATTCTAACCGTGAACCGTTCTATTGCAAGTATGAATAATTTGAATGTAAGCACCATTATTTCACAGATTCAAGAACAGCTTTCTGGTATCAATGCGGGACAAATGGACTACAAGGGTGAAATGAGAGACATCAAGATTAAAGTTCCTGAAATAACATTAGCTGGACTGAACGATATGATTATCACCAGTGGAGAACAGAAATTCCGTTTGGTTGAATTGGTAGATATACGTCAAGATATTGCACCCAAAGAAATTTATCGGCGCAATCAAAACCGTATAGCTAAAGTTACAGCGAATTTGGATGAAGGTTATTCTTTGAGTGAAGTTGCTACTGTCATTCGTGAAGCATTGAAAGATTTTGAGCTTCCTGTAAATTATTCAATCACAGTTACTGGTGAAGAAGAAAAGCGACAAGAATCTATGGGAGGATTAATCTTAGCCTTAGTACTTTCTGTTGTTTTAGTTTACATGGTAATGGCATCTCAATTTGAATCATTATTGCACCCGTTTACCATTTTGCTGACGATTCCGTTAGCTTTGGTTGGAGCCATTTGGTTGTTTTTTATTAC
This sequence comes from Phocaeicola sp., assembly GCA_045647865.1. Lineage (GTDB taxonomy): Bacteria > Bacteroidota > Bacteroidia > Bacteroidales > Bacteroidaceae > Phocaeicola_A. Next base: position 90,982 of record JAZRMW010000027.1, on the reverse strand, counting down.
AAACACAACCATCAACATCATGGGAGTCATAGGAATCATCATGTTGAGTGGTATCGCTGTAAACAACTCTATTATTTTGGTGGACCGTATCAATCAGCTTAAAGATGGATATAACCGTTTAGATGATGCCATCATTGCAGCTGCAGGTCAACGCATACGTCCTATCCTTATGACCAGTCTGACAACTATTCTATCCCTTCTGCCAATGGCTATCGCATTTGGCGATGGTGCATCTTTGCGTGCACCGATGGCTATTGCCGTTATAGGTGGTCTGGTGACATCAACCTTACTTAGTTTGATTGTCATTCCATGTGTATACTACCTGATGGAGCAAATGAAAAAGAAGGTTACAGGTTGAAATCATACATTGTAAATTGTAAGTAAAGTTATGAACTTTGTTATAAAGAGAATAATTACAATCTGCATGTTGTTTATAGCCATATCCATGCTCGGATATGTTTCCTATAAACACCTGAAGGTGGAGATGCTTCCCAATGCAGAATTGCCGATGTTATATATTCAGGTTTCCTCTCGTCAGGATGTGAATCCTGCATATATGGAATCTCAAGTTATCATACCATTGGAAGGTGTGGTCAGCACCATTGAAGGTGTTGAGCACATCGAATCTGAAGCAGGTAACCGTCAAGGACGTCTGCGTATAGATTTCAATAAAGGTATGAATTTAAAATATACCATCCTCAAATTACAAGAAAGAGTGAACAACATTCTTCCTTCTCTTCCGGAGGGATTCACTGTAACGGTTGAAAAGGCGAATGTAACAGGTGTCAACAATAATTTTATGACCCTCCAAGTCCGAGGTTCTGGTGGTGTTGATCGTTTACGTAGTTTAGTGGATAAAGAATTGAAACCTCAATTAGAAAACATTGATGGTGTCGCAGCAGTCAATGTTTATGGAGGTAGAGAGAAAGCCATTGAAATCCGCGTGAACGAAGCAGCATTGACAGCTTTGAAAATAACACCTTCGCGTATCAGCCAAGTCCTGTCCCAATATAACCAAGAACGCACTTTTCTCGGATATGTAAATGAGCCGGACCTTCGTTATTATGTCCATTTGGATGCAAACTACGATCACATTTCAGAAATTGAAAATGTTATTGTAGCGCCAGGTCCTGTATATCTGAAAGACATAGCAACCATCTTTTTTGATTTGAAGGAGGAAACCACTCTGAGCCGTGTAAATGGCAAAGAAGCCATCTCTGTAACATTGGTCAACGATGCCCAAGTAAATCTGCTCGAATTGTCAGAGAAAGCCAAAGTCTGCATCGACAGATTGAATAAAGAATTCATGTCACAAGACATAGAGTTAGTAATTCAGTCCAACTCTGCCGATGCAATCGAAACCAACATTGACCAGGTTGTAGAATTGGGTATTAGTGGAGGAATCTTGGCTATTATTATATTGTGGTTCTTCCTCCACAATATACGATTAGTAATTTTTATTGCCCTCTCCATCCCCTTCTCTATTCTTGCAGCTTTTAACTTATTCTACACATATGATATATCTATCAACAGTCTGACACTGATAGGATTAGCATTAGCCGTAGGTATGTTATTGGACAACAGTATTGTTGTTTTAGAAAACATCTATCGTTTACATTCGCGAGGAAAGACTGCAGAAGAAGCCGTAATACAGGGTACACGAGAAGTGTGGAAATCCATTTTTGCAGCCACCCTTACAACTATCACAGTATTTTTACCCTTCATTTTTTCAGATGAAGTTTATATCAAGCTGATTGGTGAGCACATTGGTGTTTCTATCATTTCAACCTTGCTTTTCTCATTAATGGTTGCCTTACTGTTCATACCGATGACAACCTATTTGATGCTTAAACGTGGCAAAGCAGGAAGTGTCTTTCATGAGCAATTGTCCATCAACCAACGTCCAGTACAGATATATGCAGTTTTACTGAAGACCTGTTTGCGTTATCCGGCAGCAACCATTGTCGGTTGTATCGTCGTATTGGTTACAACACTTATGATTGCTCTCTCCATGAATTCAGAAAGCAGTCGTACCGTAAACAGCGACCGTGTGACCATGACAGTTACGATGCCCCCTTCCAGCACATTGGAATATTCGGAAAAAATAGTATCTCTGCTTGAATCCAAACTGGATAGTTTCCCTGAAAAAGAGGATGTAATCAGCCGTATTGAAGAAGAAGCTGCTTCTATTACGATGACTCTGAAAGAAGATTACTACAAATATGGCGGACGTGACATTTCAGATATCATATCCGATTTGAATCGTCGTATGCGTATTCCGAACATTTGGGTCCGCATCAGTGCAGGAGCTTCACAAGCGTCCGAAAGTGGAGCTATGACAGCGATGAATAATTTCATGAGCATATTGGGTGTGGGAGATAACAGTGAACGCATTGTAATCAAAGGTTCTGACTTTGAAATGATGGATGTTATTGCCGAAGATATCCGCTACTATCTTGATGAAATGGACTTCATCGCATCAACATGGACCACAAATCCCGGACGCCGCCGCGAAATACATCTGACATTCGACCCTGTTCTGTTAGCTTCGTATGACATTTCTCGACAAAATATTACTTCTGGTCTTAATTCGTTGGGACGTGAACTTAGTACAGGTACCAACTTAAAATTAGGCACTGAAGAATATGAAATTGTTATCAAAGAAAATCTCACTAAAGAGCAAGAAGAGAAATTGCAGAATATGCCTAAAACGGTAGATGATCTGCGACGGATAATGATAGAAGACGCAAATGGCGGATTACATGAATTGGCTTCATTGGCAAACATCAAATATACCCGCGATATTTCAAGAATTAACCGCGTCAATCGTGACCGTGAAATCACTGTTACTTATACAATAGATCAAAGCGAAGATCTTCCAAAAGATGTACTCGAAGGCTATCGTGATGAAATAGACCAACTGATTGCAGGCTACAATCTTCCTAGTGGAATAGCCATTGAGGCCGTCAGAACAGACGAGTCTATGACAGAATTCAAGTTCTTGATTATGGCATCACTGATCTTGATCTTCATGATCTTAGCGTCTGTATTCCAGTCTGTATCTACACCTTTCGTATTGTTATTCACAATACCACTTGCAGCCATTGGCTCTCTGTTAGGACTGCTCATTACAGGAGGAACACTTCTGAATGCCAACACCTTGACCGGATTCCTTATTCTGTTAGGTGTAGTGGTAAACAATGGTATCATCCTTATCGACTATGCTAATATTCTGCGTAAACGTGGATATGGACGTAACCGTGCCTTAATCACCAGTGGTTTCTCCCGTCTGCGTCCGATTCTCATTACCACCATCACGACCGTCATAGCCATGTTGCCAATGGCTATGGGCGATACGGATTATGCAGGAGCAATCGGTGCTCCGTTTGCCGTCACAGTTATTGGTGGTCTCTCCTTCTCAGCATTGTTGACTCTTGTACTGATACCTACAGTATATCTGTCTATGGAAAACATTTTGCGTTGGTATCGGTCACTTAGTCCTTACTTACATACGCTTCATGCCGTAATTTTTGTTTTGGGAGTCATTTACATATACACCCGTGTTGACGGTATATTCATTCAATTGCTATACTTGATGGCGTTGACAAGCTTGATACCCGGATGTACTTGGTTCATCATGTCATCCATCCGATTGGCAAATGCCCATGTTATCAAGGAAGACGAATCAATTGTCATCGAAATACGTAATTTGGTGAAGATTTATGACCGTGCACCTCTTTTCGAACGCCAATGGATTAGTGGTTTGAAGATTCGTCGCCGTTTAGGTTTGGATCGCAAATTCCATCAATTGGGAGATTTTCTTCCCATTCTTTGGCAGGTTGTAGTCTTTGCTTTCTTTGCTTATATGGCAGCTTTTTACCTCGAAAGCAGTTTCTGGATTGTCGTGATGACCTTTATCGTTTGTGCCGGTCTATACCACATTTGGGGTATGGTACGTAAATACATCGGATACCGTCTGCCCGAGAAAAAGCGTATGCTGAAGCGTATTCACCATTTCATCTACTTCGGACTCCCGGTTCTGACTCTGTATTTCTTATACCAGCGTGGTATAGAGGCCTCAGCAACAATCGTGATGGGTGTAGTATGGGCATTAGGCATTGCTGTGAATCTCACATCAGCTTATCTCTATGATAACAACATCAATGTAGAACGTCTTACCGGACGTTTTGCCGAAACCCGCCGTACACTGTTCCTTTTGGTCAAGAGTATTCCCATTATTGGACGTCGCCGTACTCCATTCAAGGCCTTGCGAGGTGTTTCATTCGATATCAAGACAGGTATGTTCGGACTTCTTGGTCCTAACGGTGCAGGAAAATCTACCATGATGCGTATCATCACAGGTATCCTTGACCAAAGTTACGGAACCATTTGGATTAATGGAATGAACACATTGGAATATCGCGAAGAACTCCAAAGTCTGATTGGTTTCCTCCCACAAGAATTCGGTATGTATGAAAACATGAGTGCATGGGATTTCCTCAATTACCAAGCCATATTAAAAGGTATTACAGATAATAAAGTCCGTAAGGAACGTTTGGAATATGTACTCAAGTCTGTACACATGTTTGAACGGAAGGACAACAAAATCGGTTCATTCTCCGGTGGTATGAAACAGCGTATCGGTATTGCTTTGATATTGCTTCATCTGCCACGTATCCTTGTAGTGGATGAACCAACTGCAGGTCTTGATCCACGCGAGCGTATCCGTTTCCGTAACTTGTTAGTAGAACTCAGCCGCGATCGTATCGTCATCTTCTCAACCCACATCATCGAGGACATCGCCAGTTCATGTAACCAAGTTGCAGTCATCAACCGAGGTTTGCTGAAGTACTATGGTGAGCCAATGGATATGATCAAGATGGCAGAAAACAAAGTGTGGACATTCAACATTCCGCCTAATGAAATTTCTCAACTTGACAGCAAGTTGATTGTAAATAACATGATGGATGGAAATCAGATAAAGGTCCGCTACATCTCACCCACTTGTCCGCGTGAAGGTGCAGTCCTTGTAGAAGCCAATCTGGAAGATGCCTATCTCTGTTTGCTGAAAGAAATATAATTAGATTATATGGAGATAAAAGAAATAATATGGAGATGAAAAGGAGATAAAGGCCAGGTGTATTGTAATGCCATTGGCTCTTGTCTCCCTATCATCCATTATCGACTTCAATCCCATTGTTAAAACTTTAACCCATAAAACTCTGAAATGAAAAATAGCCTCTATACTGCGGCCTCGGCCAATATGAAGATTATTTTTGGTGGAAAATTCCTTTGGTTCCTTCTCACCAGTTTCTTGCTTACCGCCTATTTTATGTGGAATAGTGTCTGGATGGGCGAGCTCCCCAATGACGAAATGATATACGGTCATCTGTTCTTTCCATCCCTGTTATTGGTATTCTATCCTGCAGCATTCGGCATACAGAATGATGCCGACAATCGCATATTGGAGATTCTATTCGGAATCCCCAACTATATGTATAAGGTATGGTTTGCCCGTTTGATACTCATTTACATATTGGTATTTCTGGTGTTAGTCGGATACGGGTTTATCACTTATTGGTTGGTTTTCCCCATCAATCCTTTCGGTATGGCCGGTGAACTGATGTTTCCTGTACTGTTTGTTGGTAATTTGGCATTCTACTTCTCTACCCTCACCCGTAGTGGTAATGCCACAGCCATCCTCCTTATCATCATGGGAATACTCTTCATCTTTTTGCGTGATTCTTTCTTCCGGGACACGATGTGGGATATCTCCCTCAATCCTTACCGACTACCCGAGAATATCCACCCCATTATTTGGGGAGACACTGTTTTCAAGAACCGTCTATTCCTTTTCATCGGACAACTTGTATGGATCATGTTAGGTTTGATGAATCTCCAAAAGCGGGAAAAATTCATTTAAAACCAAGACCACATTTGGAAGTAGATGAAGAATGTTTTCTTAAGTCTTATCAAGGTATCAAATGAGATTTTTCATTTGGTACCTTTTATGATTATAATTGCTTCTCTCTGATACTAAGTATCATCAGAACGTCACTATGAACACCGCTCCTTTTGCATTTGTAGGAAGCAATTTCAAGTCGCCGCCATGTTGGCGCATCATTTGACGGCTCAAACAAAGGCCGATACCTGTACCCTCCTGTTTCGTCGTATAGAAAGGAAGAAAAATCTCTTCGCGCAAATTTTCGGGAACTCCCGGACCATTATCGCTCACTTGAATGTAAGGCACACCTGCTGCCACCGTAGCAACGACGTGGACACATGCATCCGGAATATCCAATGTTGCCTCGCGTGCGTTCTTGATAAGATTTGTCAATACAAGACTCAACATGGATTCGTCAGCCATCAAAGTCATGTTCTTTGCCCACGAGAAGTGAATCACAGAATCATTTGTAAGTTCCTGCATCCGGCCGAAAAACTCATCCAGTTCTATTTTTCCTTTCTCCGGAACGGGCAAATGAGTCAGTTGGTAATACGAATCGAGGAAAGACTTCACGTTTTTACATTGTCCGTGTATCACCTCCATCCCCCTACGCAACCTGTCCGGATGATAATTTTCCGGTCGCCTCAACATATCACTTGACAAAGTAATGACAGGCGTGATGGAGTTGCGCAACTCGTGCGTCATGATACGCAACAGACGGTTGTAGTATTGCTGTTTGGAATGGATGTCCAACAAGTTTTCACGATATTGGGCGATGATACGGTTCATGTTCTCATACATATCTTTCAACTCCATATCCTTGGACTCAGTAAAGTGAATCATGTAGTCATGACATAGGAGCGAACGCAGAAAGTAGTTCACCTGACCAGGCACAAAGTTTGCCATCTTTACCAGATGCCTCATCAATACGAAGGTCACCACGACAATGAGAATCACGAAAACAAACGTCCATTCCCCTGAACAAGAGAGGGCCATCAACCATCCTAAAGCCATAAAAAGCAAGGCCATGAACACAAAGCGTACCTGATAGGCATTCTTCATTTTCAAGACCGTTTGCATTTTTGTCTTTATACTCTTTATATTCATACTACCAGACCATATTTTCTCAACCGATCATACAATTTTTGTCGTCCGATGCCTAACCGCTTGGAAGCAACGCTCAAGTTTCCGTCACATTCCTGCATGATTTCCATGATGTGCAACTTTTCCAGTTCATCGAGCGTCATCTGCCGTGTATGCTCTTGACGTTCGCGCAACAAGTCAGCTTCGCCCACCTTTTCGTCTACCACCTGTTTCTCCACTTTTTTTTCAATGGCTCTAAGCAGTTTTTCCACCAACTCATCATTGTCCCACGGTTTGGTAACGAAATCCTCTGCTCCCTCCTTCATCGCATTTACGGCCAATTTGATGTCGCCGAAGGCTGTTATCATCACCACGGCAGGCGATGCAGGCCGCTCCTTGATATACTTCAGCCAAGTAAGTCCCTCCTGACCGTCAAGTTTCAGCACACTGAAATTCATGTCCAGCAACACGACATCCACCTTACCAGCAGAGAGAATACCCGGTAATCCATGAGGATGCGGTAAGGTCGTAACTTTGGCAAAAACATCCTCAAGCACCAACTTCAGAGACTGAAGCACGGCTTGATTGTCATCGATAACTACAACATGATATTCGAACATAAAAACTCTATTTTTTGTGCAAAAATACGCATTTCCAAAAATTGAGTGTATGAAAATCATACAATTTTGCCCTTCCAAATACGATTTAACGGTTTTTTAACATCTGGTTCTTGCATAATTCAATAATTTTGTTCAGCAAAAAAGCAAAAACGCATGGAATTGGAAATGCAAAACAATACATATTTATAAACTTAAAAACTATTAGTTATGATTAAAACTGAATGTTTGCGGAAAGTATTCCGTACCGAAATGGTAGAAACCATTGCCGTATCAAACGTGAGTATCGAAGTGAAGAAGGGCGAGTTCGTGGCCGTCATGGGTCCTTCGGGCTGTGGAAAATCCACACTGATGAACATGCTGGGTCTGCTTGACAACCCTACGGAGGGACAGTACTGGCTGGACGGACAGGAGGTATCCACCTTCACCGAGGACGAACAGACCATGCTCCGCCGCGGAGGTATCGGTTTCGTCTTCCAGAGCTTCAACCTGATTGACGACCTCACCGTGTACCGCAACATCGAGCTTCCGCTCGTCTATATGCGTGTGCCGGCCGAAGAGCGCAAGCGCCGCGTCGAGGAGGTGATGGCCCGCATGGATATCAGCCATCGCGCCAAGCATTTCCCCAACCAGCTCTCGGGAGGTCAGCAGCAACGTGTGGCCATCGCCCGCGCCGGCATCAGCAACCCCAAGGTAATCCTTGCCGACGAGCCTACGGGTAACCTCGACTCCAAGAACGGTCTCGAGGTGCTCAACCTCCTGAAGCAGCTCCATGCCGAAGGTGCCACCATCGTGATGGTGACCCACTCGCAACGCGACGCCGGCTTTGCCGACCGCATCATCAACATGTTCGACGGTAACATTGTGACGGAGATTACGGTGTGAGGAAGGTTCAAAGTTCAAGGTAGGGTGTCCAATTTGATGTGCCTTGCTTTACGTGAGTTTGATATAAAGAGCGAAGTAACTACCACTCCTCCCCTAAGTTAGGGGAGGTGGCCTTAGGCCGGAGGAGTGTGTGAGAATGAGGATTTTATGGACACACGCCCTCCCCCTACGGGGACTCCCTCTAACTTAGAGGGAGAGTTGTGGTTACTACTGAACCTCATAGACTTGCGCGTTGAAAAAGAACTCAAAACAAACAGGATACAACAAATTAAACCTTGAACCTCAAACTCCCGATAAAGCAGGCGCACGTACACACACATTCATAAGCAAAAGAAAATGATAATAATGTTGTATTAGTTTCCCGTGTGTGCGTGCCCTGCAAAAAAAAATGAGAAGTGTAACTAACACACAATCAAGGGATAAGAATTTCTCTTGACAGAAACGCAAATTTCTCTTGACAGAAACGCGAGTTTCTCTTGACGGAAACGCGAGTTTCTCTTAAAGGGGAACGTGAATTTCCTATCAGAGAAACGCGAGTTTCCCACCAGAGAAACTACAGTTCCCCATTAAGGAAATTCTCAGGAAACTGCAAACATTTGAAATACAACTATTAACGGAATAGAAAGAAAGAAGTACCGAAGAGGTAAAAACAAGAAAAAACGAAGAAAAAACGTATGAAAGAGCTTCTACATAACCTGTTCGCCACACGCCGTGTGGCATTCTACCTGAACCTGCTGGGCCTCACGCTGGCCTTCGTCATCTTCTACGTGCTGATGGCTGAGGTGAAGTGGGTGCATGGTTTCGACAAGTTTCACGACGGAGCGGAGCGCATTTGCCGCATGGATAACAATAGCATGTGGCTCCAAAATCACAACGGCCCCACGGGCGAATGGCTTATAAACAACAGTGCGGATGCTTTTGAAGCTGCCGTCTATTTCAGATGGGGAAACAAAGGAGCCTCTTTCTACGACATTGGCGATAGCGACTCTACCGCAGAGTTCAAGAGCATCAGCGTCCCCATCCTTGATGTGACCAAGGGACTGCCCAAGGTCTTCACCTTCGACCTGATAGAGGGAAACGCCGTGGATTTCGAAATACCCAATGCCGACTTCTTCCCCCTGAGTCTCTGCCAAAGGCTTTTCGGCCCGGAGGGGCCTTACGTGGGGCGCACCTTCTCCTTCAACCGCAAGGGCGGATACACCCGCCGTGTGTCGGGCGTCTATCGTGACTTCCCCACCAACTCCATCCTTAGTAACTGCATCTACCACTCGATGAACGAAGAGGAGTACGACCGCTTCATGCACCAAGAGCCATCAGAGTGGGGCAGCCACGTCTATGCCAAAGTGCACGAAGGGATGACCCCGGAAACGGCCGCCTCTATGATAACCGACAAGATGAGGGAACTGAGTCAAGACTCGACCATACAATACGGCCTCCCCACCCTGCACGAACTTTACTTCATGTCGGAAGAAGCAGGTGGAGAGCAGGGCAGCCGCTACATGACGATGCTCTACTTCCTCATCGCCTGGCTGGTGGTAGCCATTGCGGCGGTCAACTACATGAACTTCGAGATTTCCCTTATACCATATTATATTAAAGAGATCAACGTGCGCCGCGTCTTCGGTGCACGGGCATGGCCGCTCCGCTGGAAGCAGTTGGGACGGGCCTTCTTCACCATCGTGCTGGCCTTGGGCCTCTCTCTGGTAGTACTGAACATCATCGACAAACAGGGGTGGTTGCTGGAGTACATGCACGCCGACATGGCTTTCAGCCAGAACCTCCTCATCTTAGGAGTGATGGGCGCACTCACGCTGGTCATCCTCCTCATCTCCGGAGTCTATCCCGCTTGGTACTCCACTTCGCGCAAGCCCGCCCTGGTCATCAACGGCAACTTTGCCCTCTCCGAGGCCGGCCGCGCCCTGCGCCGCACATTGGTGGGGATGCAGTTCACCGTGTCAATGATTGTCATCACCTTCACCCTGCTGATGACCTCGCAGACCCACTTCCTCTACAACAGCCCCGTGGGCTACGCCCGCGACTCCATCCTCTACATGGGTGTGGATTATGAACTTCGTAGCAAACACTACGTCCCCATCATGGAGGCACTGAACGCCTGCCCCGATGTGGTGGAAGCTTCGTGGAGCCGCAACCGCTTTGGAGAGAGTGACTATGTGATGGAGTGGGGACGTCAGTATAAGGGTGAACAGATTCACTTCAAGAGCTATCCCGTGCAACACAACTTTCTGAGCACGATGGGTGTCAAACTGACCGAAGGGCGTGGCTTCCGTCCCGAAGACTCTTCGGTGGGCAACTATGGTAAAATTATCTTCAACGAAGCAGCCCGCAAGGCTTTCAACCTGGAGTTGAACGACCACATCGGTTCTGAAACAGGAACAGCCGAAATCATCGGTTTCATCGAAGATATCAAAAGCGGAACCTTCCACAAGGCGGTCGTGCCAGCTGCCTATTACGTGCAAGGAACCACCAATTGGGGCATCGGACAATACTTGAACTGTGCCATCCGCCTCACCTCGCCCGACAAGGCCGCCAAGGTCAGCCACATGTTGACAGACCTCAACCAGGAGCTGACGGGCGGACAGAGCGAGATGAAGTTCTACACCTCGGACGACATCTCCGACATAGCCTACGCCGTGGAGAACAAGCAGTTCAGCATGGTGCTCACCGGTGCCATCATCTCGCTCGTCATCTCGCTTATCGGTGTCTTCGGCCTCGTGCTCTTTGAGACCCAATCCAAACGCAAGGAGATAGGCGTGCGCAAGGTGTTCGGTGCCACCACGCGCGGCATCCTCGTGATGTTCAACATGCAGTACCTGCGCATCCTCGTGGTCTGCTTCCTCTTTGCCGCCCCCGTGGCCTACAGCCTCTACAACATCTGGGTGGAGTCGTTTGCCTACCGCACACCCCTGCACTGGTGGCTCTTCGGCGTAGCCTTCCTCATCGTGGCTGCCATCGTCTGCCTCACCGTCACGGTACAGAGCTGGCGCGCGGCACGGGAACGGCCGGTGGAGACGATAATGAAGTGAGAGGGAGACCCACCCTGACCCTCCCTGTGAGGGAGGGAGCTCTGCGCCCGAAGGGGCAAACGTTCTTTGAAATATTGGGAAATACGGAAATAAGTGTTCAAATCCTTGCTTTTTTCCTTGAAAGACTGTACCTTTGCTTCATCATTCACTTTTAGAAAACGAAGCATATGAATACTGCAACATTGGAAAGTTACAAATTGCAAATGATAAACCAAGTGGTACAAGGCATCAGCCACGCAGAAAACATGGAAGAGATACGTCAGGCCATCAACCAAAGCCTTCAAGTTTGTTCTCTGATAGCGAATGAGGACTCCACCTATTCATTGGACAATGTACATGCACGGCTCGATCGGGCAGAAGCCTATTTTGCTGCCGGAAACAAAGGCATTCCACATGAACAGGTTATGCAAGATATGGACAAATATGTTGAAAGCTAATCGCCTGAAATAACTATCATATAATAACGTACACTTGTTTCCGTCCCGTCTTCACCTATGCAGGTGAAAACGGGACGGTCTGTTTTTCCCAAATACCAGAACTTGAAGAATAGAAACAAAAATAGAAGATATATGAAACAACAACTACCAACCATCCTCCTGCTATCGGCCCTGAGCCTGACGGCAGGCGCACAAGAGAAACAGGTGCTGACCCTGACGCTCGGCGAGGTCATCCACCTGGCACAGGAGCAGTCGCCCAGTGCCGTCAGTGCACGGCTCAATCGCGAATCAGCCGAGTTGAGCTACAAGGACTACAAGGCCAATTACCTGCCATCGGTGACGCTGAGTTCGAATCCCTACTACAGCCGAAGCATCAATCGGATAACCCAACCCGACGGTTCGTACAAGTACCTGGAGCAGAACAGCCTCTCTACCGACCTGTCGCTGAGCATCCAGCAGAACCTATCACTGACGGGCGGTACGTTCTCCATCACTTCGTCGCTTGACCGTTCGGACTATTTCCGTGAAGGACAGGACAAGGAGACTTCGTACAGCACCAATCCCATTTATATCGGCTATAGCCAGAGTCTCTTCGGAGTGAACTCGTTGAAGTGGGACCGCCGCATACAGCCCATCGCCTACCGCGAAGCGTGCAAGCAATACAACGAGACCATGGAGTTGGTGGCGTCCAATGCGTGCAGCTACTTCTTCAACTTGGCCTCAGCCCAAGTGAATGCCGAGATTGCAGCCTTCAACTATGCCAATGCCGACACGCTCTACCGCTACGCACAGGGACGATACAACATCGGCACCATCACCGAGAACGAGATGCTGCAACTGGAAATCCGGAAACTGGATGCCGAGACCAACCGGATCAATGCCCAATTCTCCGTGGAGGACAACATGCAGGCTCTCCGTTCCTTCCTCGCCCTTCAGGACAATGTAGATATCCGTGTGGTCATGGACGACTCTGTGCCCCACTTCATTGTGCCGGCCGACGAAGCGCTGGCCATGGCCTACGAACACAATCCCGACCCTGAATATTTCAAACGTGCACGTCTGGAGAGTGACCGCAGTGTGGCCAATGCCAAAGCCAACGCAGGACTGAGAGCCAACATCTACCTCCAGTTCGGTCTCACTCAGACAGGTCCCGATATGGAATCGGCTTACCGCGACCCCATCAACTCACAAGCCGCCCAAATCAGCCTCTCACTGCCTATCCTCGACTGGGGACGCGGAAAAGGAAGGGTGAAGATGGCCCGCTCGAACCGCGAACTGAACAACATGCGTATCGACCAAAGTGAACGGGACTTCGAAGAGAATGTCTATCGCCTCGTACGCCAGTTCAACCAACAGACGGCCCAAATGAACATCCTCGCCAAGACGGACATCACCGCCGAACGACGTTTCGAAGTGGCCCGCCACCTCTACCTGACGGGAAAAAGCACCATCCTCGACCTCAACTCGGCCACTACCGAAAAAGACAGTGCCCGACGCAACCGCATCTCTGCCCTGCGCAACTACTGGAGCCTCTACTACACCCTCCGTAGCCTTACGGGGTATGACTTTGAGAAGGGGAAGGAGATTGAGTGGGAATTCAAATAAAACTGCAGACCCTCCCCCACCCCCTCCCTCTATGGAGGGGAGTAAATACATAAGAACAAGAATCATATAATTTATAGATAATCAAGAACCCTCATCCTCAAGACTAATCACCCCCTCCATAGAGGGAGGGGTATGGGGTGGGTCTATTAAAAAACAAATAACATCATGGACATCCAACTGAAAAAACGCCCCTGGTACATCCGCTACAAGTACTATCTGATGGCCGCCGTGGCCTTTGTAGCCTTTATGATTTACGTAATGACCCTTTCAATGGGGCCGCGCAAACAGCGCATCGACACCGAGAGTATTCAAATTGCCAACGTAGAGACCGGCCGCTTCATGGAGTACGTGGATGTGGAGGGACTGGTGCAGCCCATCCTCACCATCCAGGTGAACACCAAAGAGGGAGGCTTTGTGGACCGTATCGTGGCCGAAGAGGGAGCTATACTCCACCAAGGTGACACCATCCTGACACTGGTGAATCCCGAACTGGAGCGCACCATCAACGACCGACGCGATGAGTACGAAAAACAGCTCGTTTCCTACCGCAATCAGGAAATCACTATGGAGAAACAGACGTTGAACCTGCGTCAGCAGATACTGCAGGCTGAGTACGAACAGCGCCGCTTGAAAAAGAACTACGACCTGGCCAAGGAGGAGTTTGCCATGGGCATCAAGAGCAAGGCCGAACTGGAAGTGATTGAAGAGGAATACAACTTCAAGACCCAGACGGCAGCCCTGCAGATGGAGGGTCTGCGCTACGACTCGGTCACAAGTACCCTGAGCCGACAGTTGTTGCAATCCGACCGCGAACGCGAACAGAAGAAATTTGCCCGCGAACTGGCGAAACTGAACGATCTGGTGGTACGTGCCCCCATCAGCGGACAACTCAGTTTCATCCAAGCCACACCCGGCCAACAGGTGGGAAGCAACAACCGCATTGGCGAAATCAAAGTGCTCGACCAATACAAGATTCACACCTCACTGAGCGAATACTACATCGACCGTGTGACCAACGGCCTGCCCGCCACCATCCTCTACCAGGGCAAGCGCTATCCGCTGAAGATTACAAAAGTGGTACCCGAGGTGAAGGACCGCAGTTTCGATGTTGACCTGGTCTTTGGTGACGAGATGCCCGACAACGTGCGCGTGGGCAAAAGCTACCGCGTACAGATTGAACTGGGACAACCCGAAGAGGCAGTGGTCATCCCACGCGGCAATTTCTACCAAGCCACCGGCGGCCAGTGGATATATAAGGTGAGCGAAGATGGCGAAAAAGCCATCCGCACCCCCATCACCATCGGCCGACAAAACCCGCAACAGTACGAAGTGACCAGCGGACTCGCCCCCGGCGACCGCGTCATCACCACCGGCTACGACCAATTCGGCGAGGCAGAGGTGCTGGTGTTGGGAAAGTAATCTAAGGAGTGTAGGAGGCAGGAGTAAAGGAGTGTAGACAATAGTATAGCAAAACATTCGTCTACACTCCTAAGCGAAGCGTCACTCCTCCATTCCTACAGAAGTCCCATCTATCTCCCCCCCCCAAGAAATAACCAAACAATCATGAACCTATACAGCATCCTACTATCCTTGCGGGCCATGTCCCGCTTCAAGGCCCACACGGCCATCAATGTAACCAGCCTCGCACTGGGGCTGACTTGTGCACTCACCATTCTGCGGTATGTCCATCAGGAAATGACGGTGGATAGCCACTTTGTGGACTTGGAGAATACGTATATCATGCTTTCCGAGCGGGAAGGTGACTCCAGTCCCTACCTCGACAGTGATGATAATCCCAACAACGAAGATGATTGGATCTATCCCAGCCGTGAACCCGAAGTGGAGGAAACGGCAGAGTTCTGCATCCTCCAGCAGCAAACCATCAAAGTAGAAGAACAGGAGTTTTCCCTTTATGGAATGGCCACCGACAGTGTTTTCTTCGACATTGCCAATTTCCCTTTGATAGCAGGAAGCAACCGATTGGAAGCTCCATACGACGTCATCTTGACTGAAGAGGTCGCCCAACGACTTTTCCCTAACGGTGACCCATTAGGCAAAACCATCACAGCATTGAAGGGGAAAGTCTTCACTGTAAAAGGTATCGTGGGCAAACCCAAGTGTAAAAGCACCCTCATGTTCGACATCGTGTTCAACATCCATCGCACCAAGCATTGGGGGTTTATGTCATATAAATTGCTCCGCTTGCGTCCTGGTACAGACTATCACGACTTCAACGAACGCAATGGAAAGTTCTTCTACAGCAAATTGTGGAGTTACAACCTCCGCTATCTGCTTTTCCCGATGCAGGATTTCTATTTTCATCCCACTCTTGGTATTTATCTGGATGAACAAACCTGTAAGGGCAATGCCAGCAATGTGCGTATACTCAGCATCGCTGCGACCATCCTGCTCTTCATCGGCATCTTCAACTTTGTGAACGTCTATACGGCCATCCTGCTCCGACGGGGCAAGGAGATGAACATCCGCCGCATCTACGGCGCTACGCGCAGCCACATCTTTGCCTGCCTGTTTGTAGAAAATCTGGTGCAGGTGGCCGCGGGGCTCTTCTTCGCCTGGATGTTCATCGATGCATCGCAACCGCTGATGGAGCGCTACTTGGGCATCCCGCAAATGGTCTACAAGGCATTCGACTGGCAGGCTTCGATGGCGCTGCTCGTGGGGTTGCCATTCGTCACCACGCTCTATCCCTTCTGGAAACATGTTCACAAGACCCCCATCACCTCCATGCAGTCGGTGGGAGCCATGAGCCGGCCGGGAGTGTCGCGCGACGTCTTCCTCTTCCTGCAATACGTCATCACCTCTACGCTGGCCGTCTTTGCCCTCTACTTCATCAGCCATCTGAACCTCATTCTTTCAACCGATATGGGGTATAACACCAAAAACATTGTTACCGTCACGTTAAGCGGGGAAGAAAATCCTTATGAAATCCGCAACGAAGAGGAGTGGGAGAAGTGGCAGGAAGAGATAAGCCACAAGGCCCGCCTGCTGCCAATCCGTCTGAACGAATCGCCCCTCATCACCCACTGGTGTACCCCACAAGGTATGCCTTACCAGATGGTGGAAGGACGCGGTGGCACAGACATCATCCACAACGGACAGACTATCGAAGTGCTCAAGGGCGATCTCACCAAGGGATACCAAGCCATCATGGGTTATGAATTAGCGGCCGGCCGCCTGTTCACCGACGAGGAATACGCAGAATGGAAGTCCTACATCTGCATCATCAACGAATCGATGGCCCGTCTGTTGGGCATCACCGACCTGGCCGAAGCCTACGTGCAACCCGCCCGCCGCCTGTGGACCAGCTGGTCCTCTGACGGTTCAATGCAAGAGGAGATGAAGACCAACCCGCCCTACCGCGTGGTGGGCATCATCAAGGACTTCAAGACGGGACACCCGACAAGCCCCACACGCCTCCTCTTCTTCACGCCCGACATGGACGGCTTCAGCCACCACCCCTTCGTCTTCTATGCCTCGTACCCCGAAGGCCGCAGAGCCGATGTGGTAGACTTCTTAGTGAAACTGCATGCCGAGGTGGGCAACGGTGAACTGAAGTACAGCTTCATCGAAGACGAGCTGGCCGCCGTGTTTGACGACGACCGCCGCACGGTGCACATCTACACCACCTTCAGCGTGGTGGCCATCGTCATCTCGTGTCTGGGGCTGCTGGGTCTCTCGCTCTTCGACATCCAGCGCCGCCGGCGTGAGATAGCCCTGCGCAAGGTGCATGGTGCCACCGTCCACCAGATCTTCGGCCTGCTGATGAACCGCTACGTGGCCATCATGGCCGCGGCCTTTGCCGTCAGCATCCCACTCGCGCTCTGGCTCATCCACCTCTATACAACCGATTTTGCCAGCCGCGCCCCCATCACCGTGTGGCTCTTCGTGGCCGCAGCCCTGCTCACCGGCGGCATCTCCATCGGTGCCCTCTACGTGCAGGTGCGCCGGGCGGCACACATCCCTCCGGCGGAGGCGATGAAGAGGGAATAAGTCATTAAGGAGATAAAGGGAGATAATATGGAGATAAAGGGAGATAACCAAAACAATAAAACAATAACATGATAACTCACAACATCGAACTTGCTTTTCAGCAAATGAAGAAGTACCGCCTGCAATCGGTGGTCAGCATCATCAGCTTGGGCATCGGATTCGCCTGCTTTGCCTTGGCTATGCTATGGATAAGATATGAACGGACATTCGACACACAGCACCCCGAGGCGGAGAGGCTGTATGTGGTCTATCAGAAGAAGGGACTGAGCGTGCGCGAACCGCTCGGTGAGCACCTGGCCACCATCCTGCCCGAGGTGGAGACGAGCACGAAGCTCTTTCAGTCGGACGAACACATCCTGATAGAGGGCGTGAAGCACGAAATCAAGGATATGGAGTGCGACAGCACCCTCATGAAGTTACTCGGCATCGAGGTGATAGAGGGAGACAGGAACTTCTGGATGCAGAAGGGCCAGTACGCCGTCACCCAAGAGTTTGCCACACAGGTGTGGGGCGCGGAAAGTCCCATAGGGAAACGGTTCACCACCGTGTGGAGCGACCGTGAGAAGACGATTGCCGCCGTGGTGCGCGGCTATGGCAGGCACAGCAATGTCCCCTTCGAGATGCTCTATGGGAAAGAGGGGGACGACAACTGGTACAGCAGCCGTGGCTATGTCCTTGCCCGCCTGCGTCCCAATGTGGACGGCGAGGCTTTCATGCAGAAGATGGACACCTTCGTGGTGAAAGTGCCGGATACGGTGCACGATTGGGGCATAGGCGGGGGATTCGACTACAGCGGACTGGGGGCTGTACCCATCACTGAGTTCCGCCAAGTGCTGAGCGACTCGGGTGAAACGGCTTCGCTGAGTGCGGCTACAGGGCTCGTGCAGTTCCGCCACATCCGGCTGATTGCCTTGGCGGGCATACTGCTCATCCTGTCGGGACTGCTGAACTACCTGACGCTGTTCCTCAACCGCATCTTCATCCGCCAACGCGAAGTGGTGCTGCGCACAGTGTTCGGAGCCACCACACGCAACATCATGGCCATGCTCTTCACCGAGTATGCCCTGCTACTGGTCATTGCCCTGGGATGCGGTCTGTTCTTCATGGAGGCATTGCTCCCCTGGTTCCGCGGACTGACGGGCATAGCCACTGCCCGCCCGGCCATCTATGCCGAGACACTCATCTACTCGGCCGTCGTGATGGTAGCCGGTTTCCTGCTGTCGGCCCCGGTCATCGGGTACTTCCGCCGCCGGTCGGTGCAACACTCCCTGCAAGGGCGCGGGGCACAGCACACCTATCAGAATTTCCGCAAGGTGAGTGTGGTGGTGCAGATGATTATCAGCATCAGCTTCATCTTCTGCACGGCGGTGATGATGATGCAACTGGAGAAACTTCGCCACACCAACCCGGGCTTCGAACGGCAGCATATGGCTGTGCTTCACCTCTACAACGACAACGACCGCCAAGCCATGGCCCAACACTTGAACGAAATGCCCGAAATCAAGGAGTGGCACGAGGGGTACTCCCTCTTCCCCCGAAGCGGCATGATAGGTTTCGGATTGGGCGTGGGAGGCACATCCATGGAGAAGCGCATCACTAGCACCATGGTGCTGGGAGCCAAAGACTTCCAGCAGTTCTACGGCCTGCGACTGAAGGAGGGACGCTGGATAGAGGAGGGCGATAAGGACGGTGCCGTGGTGACCGAATCGGTGGTCAAGGAGTTGGACGTGGAGAGCCCCATCGGCATCCGATTGGAGCTGAGCAAGGAGGAAGGCTACACCATCGTGGGTGTGGTGGAGGACATCTACTACCGGGGACCTGCCGATAAGGCGGAGAATCATCTCTTCTGCAACGACCTGTACGGAAGCAGCTACGGACCCGACGACTACCTTATCAAATACCACCCCGGCACATGGGCAAGCCTGCGCAAGAAACTGACCGGACTGCTGGACAATCCTGAGACGGGCAAGGTAACCTACCGCCTGCAGAATTGCGAAGAGGAGTACGACAAGATTATCCTCTCGGAACTGACGCTGCGCCAACTGATGGCGGCCGTATCGATGGTGTGCATCCTCATCTCGCTCTTCGGCATCTGGTCGATGATTATGCTCAATTGCGAGCAGCGCCGCAAGGAGATTGCCGTGCGCAAGGTGTTCGGTGCTACGGCCGGACAGGTGCTGTGGCAGTTCTTCAGCGAGTACATGCTGCTCCTCGTCATTGCCGCCCTCGTGGCCTTCCCCATCGGCTATGCCTGTATGAAGCCGTGGGTGGAGCAATATGTGCTACAGACTGAAATCTCGTGGTGGCTCTTCGCCGGCATCTTCCTCGTCGTCGCCCTGCTTGTCAACCTCTGCATCGGCTGGCGCGTGTGGAAAACGGCTCATGCCCATCCGGCGGATGAGATTTGCAAGGGATAAATCATTAAGGAGATAAAAGGAGATAATATGGAGATAAAGGCTAATAAATAACCAAACAATAACATGATAACCCACAACATCGAACTTGCTTTTCAGCAAATGAAGAAGTACCGTCTGCAATCGGTGGTCAGCATCGTCAGCTTGGGCATCGGATTCGCCTGCTTTGCACTGGCTGCCATGTGGATCAAGTATGAAACGACGTTTGATGCGTTTCATCGGGATGTAAAGGAGATATATACCGTGATGGAGGACAAGCAGGATCACCTGCAAATTGTCACCCGCGAGCAATTGGAGCAGATGCCCGAGATTGCCACATATACAGAAAGTTCACCAACCACACGCGACACCATCAATGGAAGAACTGTGAAGGCAACGGAGCGCATGTTGCACGACAAACATTGGTTCGATGTCTTCAGTGTGAAATTCATTGAGGGGAACGACGGCTTCATGAATGATGAAGGACAAGTGGCCATCAGCGACCGCTTGGCCCGCGAACTGTGGGGAAACGAATCGCCCATCGGACAGGAACTTTACATCAGTTCCCAAGTACCCCAACAGCGGAGACGCATCGTGACAGCCGTATTCAAGGACTGGGGAATACGCACCAATTATCCTACCGACCTGCTGAGCAAATATCCCGAAGTGCTACCCAAAGGGGTGAGGTTCAACAGATATGGAGCTGTGCGCCTGCATCCGCACGCCAATGCAGACTCGCTGAATGCCAAACTAAAAAAGTTGGAAAATCCGTGGGGAGTACTCATTGCCAATATCGTTCCCGTCACTAAATACCGTCAGGCAACCATACGATATGAACAGGAGTCCAAGATTAAGGTCAATCAACTTGAATTGTTTGCCATTGCCAGTCTGATGCTGATTATGTGCGGACTATTGAATTACCTGACAATGTTCGTCAACCGCCTGTTCATCCGCAAACGCGAGATAGCGCTGCGTACAATGCTCGGTGCTAAGGGTAGCGACATCCTGGTACAGTTCCTCATCGAGTATGGATTGTTGCTGGTCTTCGCCTTATGCTGTGGCCTGTTCACAATCGAAGCGGTGAAAAAAAGTTTTCTCACCCTCTCGGGACTACCTGCAGACGCAGGATACATCTATACCGAAACATTCACCTACTTTATCTGCATCATGGCCGCTTCTTTATTGATTTCCGGCCCTATCATCAGTTATTTCCGCCATCAGTCGTTAAAAAGCAGTATTACGGGAATAGGTAGAATGGCTGGCTATAACTCTTTCCGCCGCACCAGCACCGGCATCCAAATAGGTATAGCCGTGTTCTGCATTTTTTGTGTGGCTGTCGTGATGAAGCAGCTCTACAGCCTGCGTACTGAAGACACTGGCATCCAACGCGAAAACCGGGGATATGTGGTACCCTCCATCTACGAATTCAATTATGACTTTGACCGACAAGCCGACTGTGTTGAAGGAATCTTGGAATATCTGAAACAGCAACCAGAAATTGACACAGTGTTCAACACCCAATTCGCACCGCTGAAAGAATCCTCTATACTAATGCCGAATACACTGAAGGCTGAAGACAATCCGCAATTAAGCGAAGATTTTTCTTTTATGGGACAAGGGGTCACCCATACGAGTTACAAGTTCTTCGGACAGACGTTGTCGCAAGGGCGTTGGTATCATCCCGGCGAAAAGGGAAGCATCATTGTCAATGATGCATTCGTGGATGCCATGGGATGGAAGAATCCTATCGGACAGGAGATATACAGCGGAAAGGATAAGTCCACCGTTATCGGTGTGTTCAAAGACACACGTAAGACTGTTGACGGAACGACTTTTCCTCTGATATTTGTGTTGGAAGAAAACGAAGACACACGCGCATACCACAACGCATGCAACATTCTGTTCAAATTTGTACCTGGCACATGGCCCACGGTGCGTAAAAAGATTCTCGACCTATGCAAAGAGAACGGATGGAACATCTCGAACCCTGTATCAATGGAAGAGGAATATCTCGAAAGTCTGAAATCGGAAAACAACTTAAAACTGCTTCTTTCTGTCACCACGGGTGTCTGCATTCTCATTGCCCTCTTCGGCGTGTGGTCGATGATTATGCTCACTTGTGAGCAACGGCGCAAGGAGATTGCCGTGCGCAAGGTATTCGGTGCTACGGTGAAGGACATCCTGGATATGTTCTTTGTGGAATATATGTCCTTGCAAGGGATAGCCGCCCTCGTGGCCTTCCCCATCGGCTATGCCTGTATGAAGCCGTGGCTGGAGCAGTATGTGCTACAGACTGAAATCTCGTGGTGGCTCTTCGCCGGTATTTTCCTCCTCGTCGCCCTCCTTGTCGCTCTCTGCATCGGCTGGCGCGTGTGGAAAACGGCTCATGCCCATCCGGCGGATGAGATTTGTAAGGGATAAGGAAGCTCCCCTCCCTCTTTGGAGAAAGGAGGAGGGGGAATCTCATCGCTCACAACACACATTTTCTCCATTAACTGCAAAAAAAAACGGGTTAACTCTTTCCCATCCAACGGCTTTTATGTAACTTTGTGCCCTAAGTTGGTAAGGTGTACAGAGACGCACCGCCCCAAAGAAGAGAAAACAATAACAAGTTATATAACCGGAATATATGATTTTATTTTTCAGAACATCCTCTAACAACGTGATTGCCATAGAGATGAATCACGCTGCGAATGCTGAGGAAATCCAAAAACTTTGTTGGCTATTCGGTGATGCAACGCCCGAAAGCGAAGAGAATTTGAAAGGTTGTTTCGTAGGCCCGCGTAAGGAGATGATTACTCCGTGGAGTACGAACGCAGTGGAAATTACCCAGAACATGGGTTTGGAAGGTGTGGCCCGCATCGAGGAATACTTCCCCGTGGCTGACGAAAATGCTGACCACGATCCGATGTTACAACGCATGTATAAAGGATTAGGACAGGAAATCTTCAAGACCAACATACAACCGCAACCCATCGTACACATCACCGACCTGGAGGCTTATAACGAGCAGGAAGGTCTGGCCTTGAGTGCTGAAGAGATGGAATACTTGAAGAAAGTAGAAAAAGACCTTGGCCGTCCGTTGACCGACAGTGAAGTCTTCGGTTTTGCCCAAATTAACTCAGAGCACTGCCGCCACAAGATTTTCGGCGGAACATTTGTCATCGACGGTGAAGAGAAGGAGTCAAGCCTCTTCCAGATGATTAAAAAGACTACGCAAGAGAATCCCAACAAAATCATTTCGGCTTACAAGGATAACGTCGCTTTTGCAGCAGGCCCCGTCATCGAGCAGTTTGCTCCGGCTGACCACTCCAAACCCGACTATTTCCAGGTAAAAGACATTGAGAGTGTAATCTCCCTGAAGGCTGAAACCCACAACTTCCCCACAACAGTAGAACCGTTCAACGGTGCATCAACGGGTACAGGTGGTGAAATCCGCGACCGTATGGGTGGTGGTAAAGGTTCATGGCCTATTGCAGGTACTGCTGTTTATATGACCTCCTATCCTCGCAGCGAGGAGGGACGCGAATGGGAAGACATCCTGCCCGTGCGCAAATGGCTCTACCAGACTCCTGAACAGATTTTGACCAAGGCTTCAAACGGAGCCAGCGACTTCGGTAACAAGTTCGGACAACCGCTTATCTGCGGTTCGCTCCTCACCTTCGAACATCAAGAAAACGGAGAGCAATATGCATACGACAAAGTTATCATGTTGGCTGGAGGTGTAGGTTACGGAACCAAACGCGACTGCTTGAAGGGAACTCCCCAACCGGGTAACAAGGTGGTGGTGATGGGTGGTGACAACTACCGCATCGGTCTTGGTGGTGGTTCTGTATCATCCGTAGAGACCGGACGCTACTCTTCGGGTATCGAGTTGAACGCTGTACAGCGTGCTAATGCAGAAATGCAGAAGCGTGCCTACAACGTAGTTCGTGCCTTGTGTGAAGAGGACAACAACCCAATCGTATCTATCCACGACCACGGTTCAGCCGGACACGTGAACTGTCTCAGCGAATTGGTTGAAGAGTGTGGCGGACTCATCCACATGGACAAACTTCCTATCGGTGACCAGACTTTGAGTGCCAAGGAAATCATTGCCAACGAGAGTCAGGAGCGTATGGGATTGCTCATCGACGAAGCTGCTATCGAACACGTACAAAAGATTGCAGAACGCGAACGTGCTCCGATGTACACTGTGGGTGAGACAACCGGCGACCAACGCTTTGCCTTCGAGCAGGCCGATGGTGTACGTCCGTTCGACTTGGCTGTTGACCAGATGTTCGGATCTTCGCCCAAGACCTATATGATTGACAAGACTGTAGAGCGTAAGTATGACGTAGTGACCTACGACATCACCAAACTCGACGAATATATCCAACGTGTACTCCAATTGGAAGCTGTCGCTTGTAAGGACTGGTTGACCAACAAAGTTGACCGTTGTGTGACTGGTCGTGTAGCTCGTCAGCAGTGCCAAGGAGAGTTGCAGTTGCCTTTGAGCGACTGTGGTGCCGTAGCTCTCGACTACCGTGGCCGCAAGGGTATTGCTACCTCTATCGGTCATGCTCCGCAGGCCGCTTTGGCTGACCCTGCAGCGGGTTCCGTATTGGCTGTGAGCGAAGCTTTGACCAACCTCGTGTGGGCTCCTTTGGCTGACGGACTGGACAGCGTATCTCTCTCAGCCAACTGGATGTGGCCCTGCCGCGCACAGGAAGGTGAAGACGCACGTCTCTATACAGCCGTAAAGGCTTTGAGCGACTTCTGCTGCTCATTGCAAATCAATGTACCTACAGGTAAGGACTCACTCTCCATGACTCAGAAGTACCCCGATGGCAGCAAGATTATCAGCCCGGGAACAGTCATCGTTTCTGCCGGTGGTGAAGTGAGCGACATCCGTAAAATTGTTTCTCCCGTGATGAAGAACGAGCCGAAGAGCCGTTTCTATCATATCGACTTCTCATTCGACACCTTGCAATTGGGTGGTTCAGCCTTTGCACAAAGCCTCAACAAGGTAGGTAGCGATGTGCCCACGGTGAAGAATCCTGAGTACTTCCGCGATGCATTCTTAGCTGTACAGCAATTGGTGAACGAAGGTTTGGTGATGGCCGGACACGACATTTCTGCAGGAGGTCTGCTCACTTGTTTGTTGGAAATGTGCTTCGCCAATGTAGAAGGTGGTATCGAAGTAAACCTCGACAAATTGCAGGGATGTGACATCGTGAAAGCATTGTTCGCAGAAAATCCCGGTGTAGTCATCCAAGTATCAGACAAGGATTCAGCCCGTGTGAAGAAGATTCTGGACGATGCCGGTGTAGGTTATGTGAAAATTGGTGTGCCCACCGAAGAGCGTCACATCATGGTCAGCAAGGAAGGTTACGACTATCAGTTCGGCATCGACCACTTACGCGATGTATGGTACTCTACCTCATACTTGATGGATCGCAAGCAAAGTTTCAATGGCAAGGCCAAGGAACGTTTCGAAAACTACAAGCAACAACCGCTTGACCTCGCCTTCGGTCCCGAATTTACAGGTAAACTGAAGCAATGGGGACTCGACCCCGACCGTCGTACTCCGTCAGGCATCAAGGCTGCCGTTATCCGTGAAAAGGGTACCAACTCTGAGCGCGAAATGGCATATAGCTTCTGGTTGGCTGGCTTCGATGTGAAGGACGTAACCATGACCGACCTTATCAGCGGACGCGAAACATTGGAAGATGTGAACGTGATTGCCTTCTGCGGTGGTTTCTCTAACTCCGACGTATTAGGTTCAGCCAAAGGATGGGCAGGTGCATTCCTCTATAATCCGAAAGCAAAAGCAGCTTTGGACAACTTCTATGCCCGTGAAGATACCCTCTCATTCGGTGTCTGCAACGGTTGCCAGCTGATGGTAGAATTGGGTCTCATCAACCCCGAACATCCTGCTGACAAGAAGGCCAAGATGCTTCACAACGATTCACACAAGTTCGAAAGCAACTTCGTATCATTGACCATCCCCACCAACCGTAGTGTGATGTTCGGTTCACTGAGTGGATACAAGATTGGTACTTGGGTAGCTCATGGCGAAGGAAAGTTCCACTTGCCGCTTCCCGAAGACGAGTACAACGTTGTGGCTAAATTTACTTATGACGGTTATCCCGCCAATCCGAACGGATCTTCTTACGGAGTAGCAGCCATTGCCAGCAAGGACGGTCGTCATTTGGCCATCATGCCACATCCCGAACGTACCATATTCCCTTGGCAATGCGGATTCTATCCACGTACAGCTGACGAAGTGACTCCATGGATTGAAGCTTTCGTGAACGCACGTAAGTGGGTGGAAGCGAATAAAAAGTGAGATAGTTACTGGCTACGAGCTACTAGTGACTAGAATTATTTATTAATCAAATGAACAATTACGAGCTACGAGTGTTATTACTTGTAGCTCGTAATTATAAGGACTCTACACACATGCAATCTACATGAGAAACTTTCTTGTTTGCATCATTCTATTTTTGACTACATATCATGCATCCTTCGGACAAGCCTATAAATATATAGGTGTGACAGAAGGACTGAGTGATCACCGCGTATTATCTATCCAAAAAGACAATAGGGGTTTCATGTGGTTCCTCACTTACAGAGGCATCGACCGATATGACGGTAATCATTTCAAACACTACAGTCTGCAATCCGAAGAAGGATACATCTCACTATTTTCAGAGAAGACCATACTGAAGACTGACAGCAAAGGAAATGTATGGGCCATCAGCGAGCAAGGCCAATTGTTTGTCTATAATCCCCAAACAGACCTGTTCGTCCACAAACAACTCCCTCCGGAAATAACGACACAGAAGATTGAACGGATAGAAATGACCGACTTCGATGAGATATGGTACTGCTATCCCGAACACTGCTATACCTATGACCTGAATACAGCACAAATACAACAAATCCAGACAGACCACAAGCACAAACATATCACCAGTATATTCCAATACGACGAAAACATCTACTACATCGGTTCTGAAGACGGCATCTGCCGGGTCATCATCCACGAAGGGAAAATGGTTGCCACCGAATGTATCATCCCTTCAAAGATTTGTGAACTTGCGCAACGCATATACGTTCACCCCAATTCAAACCGATTGATGGCCTACAGCGATAAGAACGGGATGATTGTATATGATATCACTTTACGGAAATTAGAGAAGCAGCATATCTGGTTTAAGGATTTCCCTATCACGGGATTCAATCCTTTCGAAGAGAAATACATACTGATACCGACGCGAGGTGCCGGTGTGTACAGATACAATCTACAGGAACAGACACTGGAGCAATACCTTCATGCCCAGCATGACAAACCGAACAAAATGAACGGCAACAACATACGTGCCTTGTTCGTTGACGAATGTAACCGTCTGTGGATGTCGGTATATGCACGAAGCGTCACCATATTTGACAAAGCCCTCCCCCAATATACTTGGTATAAAAAAAATATCGGCAATCCTAACTCACTGAACGACGAATTGGTGAATGCTATTCTGGAAGACAGAGATGGTGACATTTGGTTTGCCACCAACAACGGTTTGAATCTCTACAGTCCCTCAACCAACACATGGAAGCACCTCTTCGAATGGAATCCGACAAACCCCGAAACTCTAAAAAATTGTATTTTCCTCTCACTCCACGAAACTGACGAAGGACACATCATTGCGGGAGGATTCATGACTGGTGTATATAGCATCAACAAGAAAACTTTAGAAGCAACGCTGCTGACACCTCATTCCTACAAACAGAACAGCAATCCAAACTTCGCCAACAATTACATCCGTGTCATATATCAAGACAGCGAAGGACTCACATGGACCGGAGGAAACTACTACTTAGGATGCGTAGATGCCAAGAATCAGACTTTCAAGAATTATTTTATCGGAAGCGTCATAACTTGCCTGCTTGAGAAAGACTCCACCACACTACTGATAGGCACTGGTGATGGAATGTACAGCATGAATAAGAAGACAAAAGAGATAAATAAAATGAGAATGCCGTTTGCCTCGGGACACATAAACACCATGTATATGCATCCGAACGGTGACCTCTACATTGGGACTACCAATTCCGGTTTGGTTATCCTCCACCAAAATGGAGAGCACCATATATACCGTATGCAAAACAGTGCCCTACTCTCAAATACCATCAACGACATCATTCCCAAAAACGAGAACGATATCGTTATCGTCACAGAACAGAATTTGGCCATGTTCTATGTCAAGCAACAGAAATTCCTGAACTGGACTGAAGACATGGGACTAATAAAGACCTACTTCAATCCCAGAGCCGGTATCCATACCTCACGGGGAACCTTTATCGTTGGAAGCGGAAACGGAGCCATCGAATGGAACGACACCATGAAATTACCTCAACAAGGGGAAATCCCAATCATCATAGACCAAATAAAAACATCCAACCCATATTCTACAAGCGAAGATACCATTTCATACTCAAGCGTTGACTCCCTCAATACTATACGATTACCTTATGAGGAAAAGTCCTTGGCCATATATTTGACAACCATCGACTATTACACTCCCAGCTATACCTATTTCAAATGGCAATTGAAAGGGAAATACGACTATTGGACAAAAACCGCACGGAACAGTTGGTTGGAATTCCGTAACCTGAAACCTGGCGAATACACTCTATCCATTCAGAACATTGCTCGCGATGATTATCGGATACTGAACAAGAAAGAACTGAGAATCATCATCGAGCCTTCATTCTGGCACACGAAATGGGCCAACTTGATAATCCTACTACTAATCATTACGCTTGTCTTCATCTGTTGGAAAATCTTCCAATTCGGGAGTCTTTGGAATAGAACAAAGAAGAAACTCTCCATCTTTACACGAAACACCCAAAGTTTACAAACCCCACTTGCACTTATCAAAGCTGCCGTCAACGATATAGCGACATATGAAACATTGAGTCCTAAGGGACAGACTCTTCTGAATATGGTAAACTACAATACCGACAGCATACACAAAATGGCAATCAACCTAATAAGTCTCGAACAACAAACCTCAATCCGTAGCCGCAAACTGGATGTCAGCCGGCAGCAATTGGACAAACTGATAGGACTATACACAGAGCTTTTCACCCCATTGGCAAGCCAACAAGGGATTACATTGGCATATTACCCGACTGCTCAAAATACAAAGGTATGGGTCAACACACAAAAAATGGAATTGATTTTCTATAACCTGTTTGACAACATTATCCGATACACACAAACTGACGGAAAAATCACGATCCGTTGCCATGCCGATGAAAGAAGATGGAATGTAATCATCAGCAACGAAACTGAGCAACACAATCCCGTCATGTTCGATTCCGAAGATGTACACCACATGGACAAGGAGGAATTTGGAGGCGAACTTTCCCTAATCCTTCAATTGGTGAAAAGACACTACGGAAATCTCCAATACGAAAAGAGTTCTCCTGCAGGCTACACGTTTGAAGCAAATTTTCCGATAGAACACCCCGAATATATTAAGAAAGGAAAAGGAAAAGATCTAAACCCAATCATATTCTTCAAAGAATTGTGGACAGCCCTACAACTGCCTCAGTACCATACAGAAATACACGTAGAGAAACAAGGGCACATTCTGCTAGTCGAAGAGAGTGACGGTTCACTTGCCTACATGGACTCCAAACTAAATGAAGATTGGAATATCTCTATGGCCCACAACATAGAGACGGCAGTCGAAATAGTAAACGAACTGCCACCAGATGTCATCATCACCTCCTTCATCGCACCTGATAACAGGGGAGAAGACCTTTGCAGCATTTTAAAATCCAATCCTGACACCAACCATATCCCCATCATTATGCTGATGATGGATGACGAAAAGGAGGAATTAGAGAAGATGTTCAAGCTACGGGCAGACTATTACATCACCAACACCTTTGACATGCAAGGCATTCTGAACATCCTGAAAAATATACAGGACAGTCAACAGTCACGGAAAAAAAGACTCGAACAAACAGCTCTCGAACAAGACTTGCAAGAAATTAAAAATACCAGTATCAAACAGGAAGCCAACTTCCTGAATGAATTAAAAAAACTGATAAAGCAACATATAGACAACCCCGACTTCAATGTGGATGACCTCTGCAACTTTGTAGGTATGAGCCGTACAAGCCTTTACAACAAGATGAAAACCCTGACGACCCAATCACCAAGCGACCTCATCCGCGAAGCACGCATGACACGAGCAGCCGAAATGTTGCTCGCCAACGAATACACCATCATGGAAGTAAGCGAACGTATGGGATTCAGCGAACCCAAATACTTCAGAGAAGTGTTCAAAAAACACTTCGGAATGACACCCAGTGAATACATCAAGAAACAAGTGGGATAGCATCCATTATTTATTATTATTGGTGTCCGATAATAGTAAAAGAAATCTCAACCGCATAAAATCAGCGGTTGAGATCACTTTTAAAACTCTTTTCGGTTCTTATCGGACACCATTTTTTATTGACGTTTGAAAATCAGAATCTACCATGCATAAAATCCAAATCAACATACCTATCTTTCTTGAACAATTATTATGGATATCCGACGTTTTTAATTGGTGTCCGAAAATGTATCATTGAATTTATGGTGAAGGAATTGTGATATCAATCGATTTCTTCATCAGCCTCGTAACCACCCATTTCACGGATGGCATTCTTTAGCATAGTATATTGTTGAAAAAGATGATTAACAGGCACTTCGTCGGTACGATAATCGTACATTGGTGCCTTGAGATAAAAACTCAAAAAGCGCTGGATACCATAACGCCCTGCACGTGCTGCCAAATCGGAAAGTAGGCAAAGATCAAGCAAAAGTGGAGCAGCCAAAATAGAATCACGGCAAAGAAAATTGATCTTTATCTGCATAGGATACCCCATCCAACCAAAGATGTCAATATTGTCCCACCCCTCCTTATCATCATTCCGGGGAGGATAATAGTTGATACGTACCTTGTGGTAGTAATCAGTATAAAGGTCGGGCTGAGCTTCGGGTACAAGAATTGATTCAAGAGTTGAGAGTTTGCTCACCTCTTTGGTTCGGAAATTATCCGGTTCATCGAGTACCAATCCGTCACGATTACCCAGGATATTGGTTGAGAACCATCCATTCAAGCCCAAGCAACGGGTACCGATAATGGGAGCAAAACCAGACTTCACGAGAGTCTGCCCCGTCTTGAAGTCTTTACCGGCAATAGGCATTCGGGTCTTTTCGGCAAGTTCCCACATTGCAGGGATATCAACCGTGGTATTGGGAGCCCCCATGATGAAAGGAGCATTTTCGGACAAAGCAGCATACGCATAACACATGGAAGGAGCGATATGCTCGGTATCGTTGTCCTTCATGGCTTGCTCAAGGGCTGCGAGAGAACCATGTACAGGTTCGTAGACAGGAACATAGATTTCAGTCGATGCCGCCCAAGCTACTACAATGCGGGTACAACCATTCTCGGCTTTGAAACGACGAATATCTTCACGAAGAGCCTCCACCATCTCCCAACGAGTCTTGCAGTCCTTCACGTTGTCACCATCAAGACGTTTGGCAAAGTTCTTGTCGAAAGCAGCCTTCATGGGCACAATCTTCTCCAATTCATCTTTCACTGGATTGATATCCTTTTCCTTCAAGACCTCACAATACATAGCAGAACGATAAGCATCAGCAGGATATACATCCCATGCACCGAAAACAATATCGTCCAATTTGGCAAGAGAAACGATTTCAGAATAAGACAGATACTTTTTGTCTGCGCCCTTACCAACACGAATTTTATCGTACTGCGTCATGGAACCTACGGGCTTGGTCAATCCCTTTCGTGCCATCAACACACCGGTCATGAAAGTGGAAGTCACAGCACCAAGTCCTACGACCATGATTCCTAGTTTGCCGTCAGCCGGCTTCACATTCTGATTGTTCATATATATTATCTTTTATTTATTTTATCAATAGTCTCCGGAATTTCTACCAGATCTGCAATGATTGCATCGGGCAAAGCCTCATCCACCTTTTCTTCGCTCCAACCGATACCCTTCAACCACACAGTGTGGCATCCGATAGTGTGGGCAGGCACTATGTCCTTTGCATAAGAATCGCCAACAACAACGACCTGTCCTGAAGGTATTCCCAAAGTCTCCACACCTAAGGCAAAGATTGCAGGGTCGGGTTTCCTTAATCCCACTACGGAAGATTCTATCACCCCTTCAAAGCAGCAAAGTAAACCAAAATCTTCCAAAATCGTGCGGATGTTTCCATAAAAGTTTGAAACAAGTACTAATTTATACTCCTTTTTTAATCTTTGGAGTACTTTTCGGGCATTATTAACAGTCTCTTTGGCCACGGCATAACCACCGTCAGCCAAACGTTGGGCATAGGTTTCCACTGGATATTTCTCCGCACACAAGCATTTTTTATCCACGAGGAACTGCAATTGCAAACGGCTTTTGATTATGAGCACTTGATGAAAATTATCTGTAGGTTTCACTAATGGCAACTTTCCCATCGTGCGTTCGCCATGTACGTACGCCTCACGAAAATCAGTTTTAGCTACGGGCAGACCACAAGTTTCATATTGCCGCCACAACATTTCGGCCCAATGCACACCATTAGTGTCCAATGTGCCGCCATAATCGAAAATTATTCCTTGAATCATATTGTCCTATAATACGTTACTTTCCATTTCCCACTTTCATCAAGGCAACCCCGATAACAATCCAAATGAGTTCGCGCACACGGGTAAGTAGTCCCGTATAAACTCCGAAAGCACTGGGAATGGCCAATCCAGCCACGGCCAATGCCAATCCGCCTTCGCGGGCTCCCAATTGCATGGGAGAGAAGAAGAACAAGTTGCCGAATAAGGAAGAGAATGACATAATCAGGATGCAGGCAGCAAAACTGACATCCGTTGTAAGTATGTTGAGAATAAACCAAACCTCAAGACAACCTACTATACGGGAAAGGAACTCTATCAAGAAAGAGAGATAGAATGTAAGTTTCCTCTGCTTATGCAATTGGGCTATCTGATTGTCAATACGTTCCAACGTTTCATGTTGGCGTTTTACAAACCCCACAGCCCATCGACGGACAAAAGGGATATGACACAACAGACTCAGAGTTCTCAAGGTCATACCATTCCTATAACCTTTCATAAAGAAGTAGATGGCAAGCAGACAAAAGGTCCCAATAATGGCGAGCAATACACCTATTTCCCACGTCACCTTGTATAGAAAAAGATAAAGAAAGATAGAAAAAAACCAAAAATTGATGTGTGAGAAGATGTGCATCATGACATAGAGGATGACCGACGATGTAGCGCGACTGGCCCCCAAATAAGGTGTCAGTTCCATGATACGGTAAGGTTCACCTCCCATCAATCCCATGGGAGTTGCATAATTGAGGGCAAAACCCGAGATGGTAAGTTTATAGATTCGTCCAAAAGAGACGGGACAATCTTTTCCATCACGAATGATACAATACCAAGAAAGAGCATTCATCAAATAGATAACAACCCACAAACCTACGATAGCAGGGAACCAACGTCCGGCCCGAAGCAAGTTCTGCCAAAGCTCGGCATAGTCCATATCAAAGGAACATAACATCACAACAATAGCTGCAATGCCAAAAAACAAGAAGATATTACGATACTTCTGTTTCATGCCTTTCCCTCCAATTCTGTTGTCAATCGGGCGCACAACGCTTCATGCCGACCACGCATATAAAAAAAGAGAATGTTCATCACCGTCAATTCAAACACGAAATAAACCCAAGGCACTCCCATAAGAATCACAACAAAGAGTATGATAGCACGAGTATTAAAAGTGAGGATATTGGCCCATTTCATCAGTGGTAAGCTCCCGGCACGAAACTCATCACGCAAGTATTGAGGAATGCGTTGCCCAAATTTTTGTTGTACCAGAACAAAGAAACGTTGAAACTTGGGTGTCATCTGCTCTTGCGAATGGGTGTAATTACCATAAAAAAAGTGAAAGAGCTTGAACCAGAAGTGTCCTTTCCACGGAGCCTCGCGGAAAAGAGAATGCTGCTGATGCGAATTGTCCAACTCGCTTCCATCCTTCCCTTTAAGGAAATAGAGATGAATATTACGATAGTAATCGGCTAAAGCACACTGTTTACTGTGACATATCAATCCGGACAAGGCAGCCATCATCCATATCCAGATACCCCATGTGGGAGTAAGTCGCAAACAGATAAAGAAATAGATAGAAAAGAACCACACATCACCTGCAAAACCATCGAGGATACGTCCCCATAAGGTTTTTTGCCCAGTCATACGTGCCAATTGTCCATCAGCACTATCATAATGGTTAGCCCATACAAGCAAAAGTATGCCTATGAGATTCTGTTTCCAATCGGTAAAGTAAAAAAAGTAACCCGACGCGGCTCCCAACAGAATGGACACAATGGTTACAACATTGGGATGTATATGCAATGCTTTGAACAACAATGCCCAAGCATAACCAATAGGACGGTTGAAATAGATATCAAAACGCTCCTCTGTATCGAGGGATTTATAAGTGGAGGCAACACCTCCTTGTGGCTTGATTGTCGACATAGTTTCGTTTATTTTATCACCCTTCTTGCTATCGCCCTCGCAGCTTCATCACGGCAAGGAGCAAAACTGGGCCAATCGTTGAAATCTATAATCCGAATATTTCCATCAGGAGCTACCACTGCATCGCCACCATATATGGGGACATCCAATACACGGGCAGCTTTGTCTGCATACTGCTTCAACAAGCGAGAATCAAAGGAAAAGCCTTGTATTTTTCCATTAATTTCTTCCAAACCGAACTTGCTGTGAGACGTAGAAGAGGGATAGAACCAATAGAAAAAAGGATCGTCTTGTACACCATAGAACTTTACCAAATCACCTTGCAAATGTTCGTTAACAACTACAGTGGAAATTCCACGTTGTTTCATATCATTCACCAAACTGATTGCCTCATCACGGGAAACTGCATAGCAAACATCTCCCTTAACAATAGCATGAGAATCTCCCCGTTTAAGCCAACAGGGGAAAAACACATCTGCAGACAAGGAATCTTCAGTAGAAAGGAACCAACTTTGGGGATGAGGTACGTTTTGTTGCAAAAGCAGTTCTGTCATGGTCTTTCGTACACAATTCAGTATGCCTCGTGGAGAATTAATGATAACGACTCCCCTCTTCTCCCAATCAAGTAATTTGTTGACAGTACGGATATCACGTGACATGGTTACAACCATTATAGAAGTATCAGGTAGAGAAACCTGCATGAACTCCTCTTCTGTATAAAGACAAACAGAATGCCCCATACTCCGAAGTTCTTCTATCACCTTATTATATATAGCAGCATCATTTCCAATGTGATTGGGAGAAAATTGGACACTGCGACTAATGGCAATGATGGTCATATCCTTTCCTCCTTACACAAAAACACCTCAGCTTTCACGATATCACTAACATGATCCACATCTATAATTTTTTCAAAAGGCCAAGCATTAAGATGTAATCCGTCAGCAACAAGTTGACGCTGGAAGTTCCGCATACGGGACTGACCTTGTTCTATACAACGGTTCAATGTATCCAATGCTCGAGAGGTTAAACAATAGATACCACCGGATATATACCTGCAATCCGGTGTCTTCTGATCGTAAAAACCTGTAATTCGCAATTGATTGTCTGTAGATACATAAAGAGGTTTCTCGTCATCCACAAAATCAGTGACTGCCATCAATCCATCAGTTTCGGAAGTACGAAAAGCTTCTATATATTGAGAAAACTCCTCCTCACGAAAAACTGTATCCACAGTTGTAAGACAAAAACGGTCCCCCTCCAGTAAATGACTTATCTCATAAAAGCTATGCATCGAACTTGGAGTTGTCTTCACCACCAATTCAATAGGCAATGTATCCTGCAAATGACAAAGAAATTCTTTAGTTTCGGGAACAAGTTCATTAATAATGATCACAATACAGTCTGCCCCTTGGCGCATGAAGATACGGATAAGCCTTTCAATCATAGGCATACCGTTCAATTCGACCAATGGTTTAGGTTTAGTGACCCCCTCTTGTGTCAAACGCGAACCTTCTCCGGCTGATATGATGGCAAATTTCATTTCTCTCTTCTTTTAAAGTCCAAAAGTTACAGAAGTTCAAAAAGCCAAACGAAGTCTTCCATATTCATGCCGACAATACATTTGACGACACACCTGCAACTTCTGGACCTATATATTCCTGGATTAATCCAATTTCAGTTTATGACTATCGTCGCGTTTTTCGTGATATTGTTTTTTCAATGGATTCTGGCGCGCCTCTGCATCGGCCATACGACAACGGTAGATATCCAATGCCGTATAAATGGCATGACGCAACGATGCTTCCGAAGCTACCCCCTTACCAGCAATGTCGTAGGCTGTACCATGAGCAGGCGAGGTGCGCACAATAGGAAGTCCTGCTGTATAATTAACCCCTTCCTCCATTGCCAATGCCTTGAAAGGAGCCAATCCCTGATCGTGATACATAGCCAGGATACCGTCAAACTTAGTAAATTGCTCTGAGCCGAAAAAACCATCAGCAGGATAAGGTCCATAGCAGAACATTCCCTTATCTTTGAGCTCTGCCATAGCAGGAATAATGATATCCTGTTCCTCGGTTCCCAAAAGACCATTATCCCCAGCATGAGGGTTAAGAGCCAATACGGCTATACGAGGCTTACTAATACCAAAATCCTGACGGAGCGATTGCTCGAAAATATTCAATTTCTCTTGTATCAATTCTTTGGTAAGCGAAGAAGAAATCTCCTTCACGGGCAAATGTCCGGTAACGAGAGCCACACGCAATTCATCCTTCATTAGTATCATCAATGCCTTCTGCCCTTCACCCACCTGCTCCTGAATATACTCGGTATGTCCTGGGAACTGAAAGTTCTCAGCCTGTATGGTATGTTTGTTGATAGGAGCAGTCACCAAAACGTCAATCAGACCTTCACGATAATCGGACAAGGCCCGTTCCAAAGCAGCCAAAGCAGCCTTACCACCCTCTTCACTAGGCTTGCCCAATTCGACTTTCAACTCGTCATCCACACAAGTGAGCACACTCAACTTGTTGGGATTTGCTTCACTTACTTGATTAATGATACTGAAATTCGTCTCGCAGTCAATGGCCTTTCGATGATAAGCTGCGACTTTCGGCGAACCGTAAATAATAGGAGTACATAACTCCAACATCGTTGGATTCTCAAAGGCTTTCAATATCACTTCATAGCCTACTCCATTTATATCTCCATGGGTGATACCCACTCTCAGTTTTTCACTCATAATTATATTGTTTAGATATGACTCATTTTTTCTTTTCTTTCGTTACGGGTTCTTCTTCTACACCTTCCACATCAGAACCTACAGTAGTAGCGATTTCCTCTTCGCCAGGTAATTGCAAAGTATAAAGAGCCGCTTCCATACGTCGCATGATATCACGTTTCTTACGCCCGGGCGAATAAACAAAAACTTCGGAAACAATGACACGCTGGTTCTTCTCATCAACACGGACGTGTGACACGAAAGGACCTCCCATTACGGCTCCTTCCATCTCCCACAAGCCTTTCACTTCCTGAGCATACTTACCACGCACAGCAATGTCTCGCGAAAGGAGAAAATTAGTTTCGGTGGCCATATATGACCCTTCCAACGGACCAGGCAGGTTAGCTTTCATAAAAGAATCACGCTTATGAACGAAATAATCCAGTGTAAAGGTCTCCTTATCAGTAAAAGGATAGGAATAAATGACAAAGTTAAGGTCATCACGTTCCCGATTGGTCGTAGCCCAAAGAAAATCCTTACCACGTTTGTAATTCTCCAATTCTTCAGGTACATAAACCACACACCCAAAGCTATCCTTCACCAATTCTGCAATCAGAGGACTGTATGCCTTGGCCAACAGTTTTACCTGACGATTCATCTCAGCACGTGTAAAGAAATCGACGATAGTCTGCTTATGTTTGTTCACATACTCTGCAAAAGCCTCCTCGTTGGGTGCTTGAATAGTCATTATCATCTGCGGAGAAGCATTGACATCACGAGCGAACTTAAACTTCACTTGTGAATAGATATGACTAATCTCAGGACGTATTATATTACGAAATATACCGAATGTTCCGTTCATCTGGCTTTCATTTATCTGCATAATACGGAAGGAGCGTTCACTTTGGGGCAACCCTGGTACATCTGTATCAAGTGCATCGAACAAAGCACGCCCTGCAGGACGATTCCACAAAGAGTCATCCATCACAACCAACATTTCATAAGGACGGCCGCTGGCAGCCGGAGCAAAGATG
Organism: Phocaeicola sp.; assembly: GCA_045647865.1. Taxonomy (GTDB): domain Bacteria; phylum Bacteroidota; class Bacteroidia; order Bacteroidales; family Bacteroidaceae; genus Phocaeicola_A. The sequence continues at coordinate 52,589 of JAZRMW010000027.1, read as the reverse complement.
GATGGTCCGCTCTTCTTGCATCCTGCCAAAAAGAACAGTACGACCAACAAACATGCATAAGCAAGTAACTTTTTCATATAATTCAGTATTTATTATAGTTTTTATTCTACTTTTTTAATTACATCCCTCTTTCCGCATGGTTGACAACATCCCACAAGCAGCAAAGATGTCCTCGCCACGACTAGCCCGGATTGTGGTAAAAACACCGTGTTGCGTCAAATAGTCTCGCAAAGCAACCATTGTTTCCATATCCACGCCTTCTAAGGGCACTTCAGGGATAGCATGGAAGCGTATAAGATTAATACGACATTCATACCCCTTTAGAATACGCACCAATTCTCGGGCATGTCGAGGAGTATCATTCACACCACGGAAAACAATATACTCAAAAGATAACCTACGTTGGTGCGTAAAATCATATTGACGAAGTAGTTCCAACATATCCGTAATGGAACAACCCCGTTCAGCAGGCATCAGACCCAGACGTTCATCAGGAAAGGGGTTGTGCAAACTGATAGCCAAATGGCACTCGCTCTCATCAAGGAAACGACGTAAACCACGCATAACCCCCACCGTACTAACTGTGATACGTTTGGGACTCCAAGCCAAACCATAATCGGCAGTCATCAGTTCCAAAGCACGGAGAACATTATCAATATTATCGAACGGTTCTCCCATGCCCATAAGCACGACATTGGTAAGGTTCTCACTCTCGGGCACAGACAGCACCTGATTCAATATCTGAGTTGCTGTCAAATGAGCCGCAAATCCCTGTTTACCCGTCATGCAAAAGAGGCAATTCATCTTGCAACCTACCTGAGACGATACACAAAGCGTAGCTCTATCCCCCTCTTCTGAAGGAATATAGACAGACTCAACCGCCCCAGCTGTTCCAACTTGGAAAAGATACTTGACCGTACCATCCACCGAACGCATGGCTTCCACTGGAGCTTCACGCCCTACCACATACTCTTGACTGAGACTCTCGCGATGCCGCAAGGAAAGGTTAGTCATCTCATTAATGTCTGTCACTCGTTTCACGTAGAGCCATTGAGCCATCTGTTTGGCTGCAAAAGAAGGCATCCCCATACGAGCTGCGACCTGCTTCAGTTCGTCTAATGTCAACCCCAAGAGTGGCTGTTTTGTTCCGTCCATATACATTATTATAATATAATAAAGTGCAAAGATAGTAGAAATGACGGGAAATTCCAAAGGAAGAGAGACGGAATGTAAAAAACAGTTTCTTTTCTCCATTCTTCTCTCTGTTTGCACTATCTTTGAAATTTCTAATAAAAACCCAAGAACAGGCAACACATCTGTGGAAAAAAAGAACAATTTCTTTTTGTATTTCTCTCGGTTTACACTATCTTTGTCCCCTATATTACAATAATGAAAAAACACACGGTATGAATCCACGTATAGACTGCTTTCTACCCTTTAACAGTTGGGAAGAAGCATTACCCACCATTGAACAATTGAGAGGATGTAAGCTCATAGGTACCATCTTCCTATTATGTCCCGATAGGCCGGACAATTCTACATCAATTCCTAAGGGATGTCAAATACTACACAGTTTCAATCCAATAGGTCACTTTGGGAATTTAAAATTGGTATCCCAATGCATGAAAGGAGACTATGCCTTGATAGTAACCAATCCTTCTCCTATGGAATTGGGATACCGAGCCATTGAGCGCATGCTGCATGTAGCCAATGAGACAAGAGCCGGCATTGTATATGCCGACCATTATATCAAAGACGGAATCGAACGGACACCACATCCACTCATTGACTATCAGAAAGGAAGCCTGCGAAATGATTTCGACATGGGTACCCTTTTGATGGTACACCGTGATGTCGTGTACACAGCTTCAAAGATACCCGAACACATTGATTCAAAAAATGAGATGCGCTATGCAGGGCTTTACGCTCTGACACTAAACTGCTACATCACTGGTATGCCTGAAATCGTACACATCAACGAGCCACTCTATACCATCGACCGCACCGACCGTCGCACATCGGGCGAAAAGCAATTTGACTACGTTAACCCTTCTCAATTGGAGGTACAACGTGAAATGGAGATGGTACTCACCCAATATTTAAAGGAAATTAACGCATACATCCCCGAACAAGAACTCTTCAGCCCCGACTTGACAGAAGGAACCTTCCCCGTAGAAGCCTCCGTCATTATCCCTGTCCGCAACCGTGTACGCACTATCGCTGATGCCGTACAATCAGCGCTGAGCCAACAAACAAACTTTACCTACAATGTCATCATTGTGGACAACCATTCAACCGACGGAACAACCGAAGTCTTGGCTCAATTGGCACAAGAAGACAAGCGAGTGATACACCTCATCCCCAATAGACATGATTTGGGTATAGGCGGATGCTGGAGTTTAGCAATACACCACGAACAGTGTGGACGATTTGCTGTACAACTTGACAGCGATGACCTTTACAGTGGACCTGACACATTAGAAAAAATGGTAAAAGCCTTCTACGAACAGGGAGCAGCTATGGTCATTGGTTCATACCGCATGACCGATTTCAACCTCAATACACTACCACCAGGAGTTATAGACCACCGCGAATGGACACGTGAAAACGGTCACAACAACCTTCTGCGTGTGAATGGTGCAGGAGCTCCTCGTGCCTTCTTTACACCTGTACTCAGACGTGAAGTAGAGATTCCCAACATCAGTTACGGTGAGGACTATGCTATCGGACTAACACTAAGCCGTACTTTTCATATCGGGCGTGTATGGGATGTTGTCTATCTATGCCGCCGATGGGAAGGTAATTCCGATGCCAACCTCAATCAGGCACAAGTAAACGCCAACAATCTATTGAAGGACAAACTGCGTACCATCGAACTGATGGCACGAAAGAAAGATAAAGAGTTTATCATTGAAAACCCCAAAATGCCAGAAGTAGGGCGATGCAAGAAAGGGAAAAACGGTTTCATTTTCCAAGAAAACATCAAACGAATACAGTCGGCGACAGCTGATATCAGCCGCATCGCAGAACGTCCCTGTTTCCTCTGTGCATCCAACCGTCCACAGGAACAACTCAACTTGAGCCGCCGATGTAACTTTACATCGTTAGCCAATCCATTTCCTGTTCTGAAAGAACATGTTACCATTGTGGCTAATGCTCACGTACCACAAACTTTCCTTCCACAACTGAACACGATGATAGATGCAGCCCTACAGTATGATAATGATTACGTGGTGTTCTATAACGGCCCCAAATGTGGGGCCTCAGCGCCGGACCATGCACACCTGCAGATGGGGGTTATTGAAAACCTACCTCTAATAAATGGATATTATCACGAAAAAGATGTAGCACAAACACCTTTAGAATATTTCATTCTGCATGAACGTTTGACATTATTGACCAATTATGCTTGTCCTGTATTCCGCATTTCGGTCATTTCGCCTGCTCCCATGAGCAATCCGCTGCTACGCATCCTATTGGAATCACTTCCTATAGTAAACAATGAAAAAGAACCACGCATTAACGTGCTCTGTCAAAAGGAGAATTTTGGATACAATCTGTACATCATCCCACGAAGCAAACACAGACCCGACTGTTATTACGCAGAAGGTGACAAGCAACTACTTATCAGCCCAGCAGCACTAGAAATGGCAGGCATGTTTCCCATCGCACGGCCCAAGGATTACGATCACATGAACGAACGAACGGCCAAACGCATTCTTGCTGAAGTGGGCATTTCGCGAGAAGAGGCAGAAGAAACTGTAACAAGAGTACAAAACAAGATGAGTCATTTCCACGAATATCTGACTCATCACGACAACTATTTGATAAAAGCTACAAAAATCCTAATGAAGGAAGATGGGCTACTGGACAAACTATCTTTCTAACAATAAAAGCCATCAACAATGAACGGACCGGAAATAAGCGTAGGCATAGTCAACGCACAAGAGATACACTTCTCACTCAATATGAACTACTCCGCCAAAGGCGGGACTTATCGAGGCGAAGAGACCGTATCCTTCTCTGAAGGAGGCATCCTTTGGAGGGGAAATCTCTATCAAGAGCTAACCTTTACACCTATGGAGGAAGGTGCATCCTTCTCGCTTTACAATGTTACTATAGGTATAAACTTTCACTGGGAACGCCAAGAAACACAAATTTTCCAAGGCACCCTAAAATTAGTGGTAGAAGAAGGCAAGATAACAGCCATCAACCTGTTGTCCGTAGAAGACTACCTCATCAGTGTCATCTCCTCAGAAATGAAAGCGACTTCACCCTTGGAATTTCTGAAAGCACATGCTGTAGTAAGTCGCAGTTGGCTCTATGCACAGATGGAGAAACGACGGACACTCTCAGGCAAGGAACAAAGTGGATTTTTCTCTCTCATCAAGAATGATACAGAATATGTCCGTTGGTACGACCGCGAGGACCATACCATTTTCGATGTATGTGCCGACGACCATTGTCAAAGATATCAAGGTATCACCAAAGCTACTCAAGAAAGCGTGATACAAGCAGTGCAGGCCACACGAGGACAAGTTTTGACTTACAACGGAGAAGTGTGTGATGCTCGATTCTCAAAATGTTGTGGAGGAGCAACCGAAGAATTCGAAGCCTGTTGGGAAGAAAAGCACTTCCCCTACTTGGAAACAGTACGTGACACTGCGCCCGAAAAGTCCTCCATCCTACCCGACTTGACTAAGGAGGAGGAAGCAGAGAAATGGATCCGATCTAATCCACGAGCATTCTGTAACACACAGAGCAAAAAAATCTTAGCAAATATTCTGAACAACTACGATCAAGAGACTACAGATTTCTTTCGTTGGAAAGTCCGCTACACACAAGAAGAATTAGCCGAAATAATCCGAACTCAGACAAGAACCGATTATGGAGACATCCTCGACCTCATCCCTATGCAACGCGGAAAGAGTGGACGCATCACCCGTCTGAAAATTGCAGGAAGCAAAAAAAGTATGTGTATCGGTAAAGAGTTAGAAATACGCCGCACCCTCTCTAACACCCACCTTTTTAGTTCCGCCTTCGTAGTAGATAAAGAAGAAATAAAGGATGAAGTTCCTAACGCTTTTATCCTCACCGGAGCCGGTTGGGGACATGGCGTGGGTCTATGCCAGATTGGTGCTGCCGTAATGGGCGAACGCGGCTATAAATATGATGAGATTCTGCTTCATTATTATCCAGGAGCAGAGGTGGAAGAGATGTACTAAACCTGCACAAAAACGAACGAGACTATCAACTTGTTAATTCTATAGACAACTAAAAAAACTTGCCATGAATAGGAACTCCCACACCCCGTGGACTTGGATTCCCACACTTTATTTTTCCGAAGGATTGCCTTACTTCGCCGTTATGTCCATGGCAGTCATCATGTATCAAAATATGGGTTTGAGCGATAAAGAAGTAGCATTCTACACCAGTTGGTTAGGTACTCCATGGATTATCAAACCGCTATGGAGTCCATTCATTGACCTCATCCGTACGAAACGATTTTGGGTGCTGGCTATGCAAGGTCTGATGGCTGCGGCATTTGCCTGCATCGCTTTTTTTCTGCCCACAACATTCTTTGTACAAGCCACTATGGCCTGCTTCGCATTAATGGCCTTTGCCAGTGCTACACACGACATAGCAGCCGACGGATACTATATGCTGGCTCTTCCGACAAAAGACCAATCCTTCTTTGTGGGAATCCGTAATACCTTCTACCGTTGCGGAAGCATCTTCGGACAAGGAGTCTTGGTTATGTTGGCCGGTCTGTTAGCAGAAGGTCATATCATATCCTCGCTTAAAGGAAATGTTGCGCTGTCATGGGCATTGGTGTTTTACCTTCTTGCCGCCCTCTTTATTGGGCTCTTCCTCTATCATAGTATAGCTATGCCCAAAGTAGAAAAAGAACAAGAGGGAAATGATAAGCAACAAGTTACAGATAGCGAAAATCAGTCTCCCAAAACAAGTACAGCTCAAGGTTCATCATTGATAACAGAATTAACCCACACCATCACTACCTTTTTTCAGAAGAAGCACATCGGAACTGCACTTTTCTTCATCCTCACCTATCGTTTGGGAGAGTCACAATTAGGAAAGATAGCACCTCTCTTCGTATTAGGTTCACCAGACAAAGGAGGTTTGGGGCTGAGTACCACCACTGTAGGAGGTATTTACGGTACATTGGGCGTCATTGCCCTGCTACTTGGCGGTATAGTCGCCGGTATCATGGTAAGCCATAAAGGATTGAAGTATTGGATTCTGCCTATGGCATTGGCCATCAATGTACCCGACATCCTCTACGTTATCTTGGCTTGGATGAAATGCTCCGACCTTTGGATGATAGGATGTTTTGTCGCCATCGAACAATTCGGTTACGGTATCGGATTTGCAGCCTACATGCTCTACCTCATCCACTTCGCACAAGGACCTTACAAGACGGCACACTATGCTCTTGCCACGGGATTGATGGCCGCCGGCATGAGTCTGCCCGGCATGATTGCAGGATATATGAGCGATTGGTTAGGATACACAAACTTTTTCATCTTCGTCTGTTTCTGTACCATACCAGGCATCATTGCTGCCTTAATCATCAGAAAACAACTACCAGAAACCTTTGGGAAGGAAGAATAAAGTCCAAAAGGGTATGTCAACATGTTGACATACCCTTTTTAACGTGAATTCGATATAAGAAATGACATTGGAAATGAAGTCTCAGTTCCTTCAAAATTTATCAGGTGTCCGAGGAAATTCTATCAGCTAATAGATTTTTGGGACACCTGATAAAAATACTCTTATATCGAACTCACGTCTTTTACTTTTGATTATTATCATCTCCATGTCTGGAGAGTTTCAATCCCCGTCCTCTTCTTCATCCCAATCAAAGTCAAAATCTGCTTCGAATGTTGGTGTCGTAAAATCTTCCATGGCACGACGATCCTTCTTTGTTGGACGACCTGTACCTCGGGCACGGTCAACGAATCCACTGATGCGGTTCATCTCCAGCAACTCATATTGGTCGGCAGAAGTAACATTCTCCATCACCTCGGGCACGAGTTTGGCCCCCACACGATTCTCGATGGCTTGCAACACCTTAAAGGAATAGGTAATAGGCGGTTTCTTCACATCCACCACATCACCGGGACGGACAACACGCGAGGGCTTCACCTGTACGCCCCCCATCATCACACGACCTTTCTTACAAGCATCGGCAGCTATGGTACGTGTTTTGAACACACGCACAGCCCATAGCCATTTGTCTATACGGGCTTCTATCTTGGACATTATTTCTTATTGAATTGATTCATCGTTATAGCCATACCCGCCAAACAAAAACTCTTTATCATATCTACAGCAACGGATACACGTTCAGACATGGTCTTCATATCCTCATCCGTAAAACGTCCAAGGACAAAATCAATTTGGTGCCCACGTGGAAAATCATTTCCTATACCAAAGCGTAAACGAGCATACTCTTGAGTCCCCAACGTAGCAGCTATATGTTTTAACCCATTGTGTCCGGCATCACTTCCCTTGGGCTTCAGACGCAAAGCTCCGAAAGGTAACGCCAAATCATCCACAATAATCAGGACATTTTCCAATGGAATCTTCTCCTGTTGCATCCAATACCGTACAGCATTTCCACTAAGGTTCATGTAAGTGGAAGGTTTCAACAGCACCAACTGACGCCCCTTGATGGACATATTGGCAATAAAGCCATAACGTTTGTCTTGAAAACTCACACCAGCATCCTTGGCCAAAGCGTCAACCACATTGAATCCTATATTATGGCGGGTGTCACGGTATTCGTCACCGATATTACCCAATCCGACAATCAAGTACTTCATATCAATTAAAAAAAATAAAGAACGAGGGATAAAAAATGAAGAATCAAATAATAAGAAGAGTGAAGAATCATAAGCCTAGGCTCTTTGATTCTCCACTCTTCGTTCTTCACTCTTTACTTAAAAAGATTATCCTTTGGCCTTTGCACCACGAGCAGCACGTGTCAACTGAACAGCGCAAACAACAACTTCCTTAGAATTAACGATTTCAAGACCTTCGAAATTCAACTCGCCAACCTTGATAGTCTTACCAAGGCCGAGGGGAGTAACGTCAACAACCAACTTCTCAGGAATCTTATCGTATGTAGCACGTACTTTCAACTTACGCATCTGCAACTGAAGCTTACCACCGGCACGTACACCTTCTGCCAAACCTTCGAGAGCAACGGGAACTTCCATAACGATGGGTTTCTCTTCTGTAATCTGGTAGAAGTCAATGTGAAGGATACGGTCAGTAACAGGGTGGAATTGAAGATCCTTCAATACAGCCTTGCATGCCTTACCATCAATCACAAGATCCACAGAGTAGATGTGGGGAGAATAAATAAGGTTACGAACCTCATCGTTAGTTACAGTAAAGTGAGTAGCAACGGGAAGGTTGTTCTCACCTCTTTCTACACCATACAATACAGCGGGAATGCTGTCAGCTTTGCGAATGTCACGAGTTGACTTCTTGCCAACTACAGGTCTCGCAGTACCTTTAATTTCAATTGATTTCATTGTTTTTAATTAATTGTGTTACTCTAAATTAAGTTATTAATCACTGCTTAATTCACCATCACACGGGGTCCTTTCACCCTACGATGCTTCAAAAGCGGGCGCAAAGGTAATACTTTTTCCCAAACTGACCAAACAATTCCTTATTTATGTTTTACAAATAGGCTATAGGGATTCCATTACTTACTTGAAAAAGTAAAATCCCTAAGCCTAAACTAACCACTAAATTTAAACTAAAAATCAATATCAATCTTGATGGGAGCCTCTTCAGAAGAAGATTCCGAAGTCTCAGTTCTATATTCTTCACGTGAAGAACAAGCTCCCTGCTGTTCTACCACATAACCAATGACTTCCGCCAATCCACTTGCGAACTTCTCAAAATCCTCACGATAGAGGAAAATCTTATGCTTTTCAAAAGCAACCTGCACATTCTCCCCTTCACCAGAATAGATTTTCTTGCTCTCTGTAATGGCTACATACATTTCATCATTACGACTCTTCTTCACATCCAGATAATAGATACGTTTTCCAGCCTTGACAGCCTTTGAATATACAATATCCTTATCCATTCTTTCTGGCATCAAACCTTTTTTTGCAGAATTTTCCATAATCTCAAAACCCCTCTTAGTCTAAGTTAATAATACGTGATTCATATGAATCGGCCTCAAAATTGCCTATTTTATTTGAATAACACAAGAAAAAGGAGAAAAAAAAGCATTTACAAGCCGACTTTTCATGAAATACAATATTTTATCTTCAAAAAAAAGGATTATATGTTTGTCGTATCAATAATAATTTCTACTTTTGCAATTCAAATTCGAAGAAGATTTTAAATTTAGGATAAATATGATTAATAGAGTTCTCATTCGTTTAAAAATCGTACAAATAATCTATGCCTATTATCAAAACGGCGGAAAGAATCTGGATACTGCAGAAAAAGAATTATTCTTCAGCCTTTCAAAAGCATACGATCTCTATAACTATCTGCTGCTGCTTATCGTAGCAACCACCCAATATGCCAACAAACGTATAGAAATGGGCAAAAACAAACTCCGTCCGACCAAAGAGGAACTGTTGCCTAACATGAAATTTGCAGAAAACCGTTTTGCTGCCCAGTTGGAAGTGAACAAACAACTCAACAACTTTGTTGAAAACCAAAAAAAGACATGGGACAATGAAGAAGAATTCATAAAAGCGTTCTATAACCGCATTACAGAAAGTGACATCTATAAGGAATATATGGCTGCAGAAACCAGCAGCTATGCCGAAGACCGCGAATTGTGGCGCAAATTATACAAGAATTTGGTATTCTACAATGATGAACTGGATGCTTTGCTGGAAGAACAAAGCCTTTATTGGAATGATGACAAGGAAATAGTGGATACATTCGTATTGAAAACCATCAAGCGGTTTGACGAGAAGAATGGCGCCAAGCAAGAACTGCTCCCTGAATTCAAGGATGAAGAGGACAAGGACTATGCACGGCGTCTGTTCCGTCGCGCCATCCTGAATTCCGATTATTACTTGCATCTGATTAGCGAAAATGCACGCAATTGGGATTTGAAGCGACTGACATTCATGGATTCAATCATCTTACAGATTGCATTGGCCGAAATCACCTCATTCCCCAATATTCCCATCAGCGTCACCATCAACGAATATCTGGAGATTGCCAAACTCTACAGTACTCCAAAGAGCTACGCATTCATCAACGGTATATTGGATGCAGTCATCAACCAATTGAAGAAAGACGGAAAATTAATGAAGAACTGATACCCGTTTTTCCCTAACAGAGAAAAAAGTTTTTCCTAACCTAAAATAAATAATAAAGCAATGAATGTATTGACAGTTATGTTACAAGCCGGAGGAGGCAACTTCTCCATGATTATTATGATGGTGGCCATTTTTGCCATTATGTACTTCTTTATGATTCGTCCGCAACAGAAGAAACAAAAAGAGATTATGAACTTCCGCAACAACCTCACTATCGGACAAGAAGTGGTGACAGCAGGCGGCATCTATGGTAAAATCAAGGAATTGGACGTTACAACCGTAACATTGGAGATTGCTTCCGGTGTTAAAATCAAGATGGACCGCAACTCAATCTATGCCAATGCCCAACAGGGTACAGCAAACTAACCCTCAAAGAATACATACAAGATGAAGCTTACCAAAGAAGAGGCTTTACGCATCTATCAACATCTTGTAAAAAAGATCAGGAACTTTCTGCAAAGCCCTCAATGCAGAGAGTTCCTATTTTTTCTATTCTTCGTATTTATCGCCTCAGCATTCTGGATGCTCCAAACGTTGGACGAGACTTATGAAACAGAAATCACCCTCCCCCTACGCATAAAAAATGTACCGGAAAATGTTGTATTCACCAACGACATTCCCTCGGTATTGGATCTGAGAGTAGAAGATAAAGGCACTGTCCTCGTCAACTACATGTTGGGACAAGGATTCATGCCTCTGACATTGGATTTCAACCAATACAAGCAAAAAGGTGACCACATACGCATCCCCTCTACCGATTTGGAGAAAACCATTCTTAGCCAACTCACTGTCTCCACAAAACTTATAGACATCGCTCCCGACACACTGGAAATAATCTATACACAAGGACGTGGCAAGAAACTACCCGTCAAATTGCAAGGAAATTTTTCGGCCAAACGCCAATATTACATTGCCGACCAAACCATCTCCCCCGATTCGGTCATGGTATATGCGCCACCTGCCATATTGGAGAATATGCATACCGTCTATACGCAAATTACAGACCTTACTGATATTGCGGATACAGTCACCCACACCATTCCATTGGCTACAACAAAGGGGGTAAAGTTGGTACCCGACCAGATTAATGCCCAATTCATTGCCGACATATTGACCGAAAAAACCGTAACTGTCCCCATTATCGGCATCGGTTTTCCGGCCAATCGACAACTAAAAACCTTCCCCTCCAAAGTTGATATCACTTTTCAAGTGGGGATGCATTGGTTCAAAGAGATTACAGCCGAAGATTTCTCTGTATCCGTATCTTACGAAGACTTACTGAAGAACCCCTCAAGCGACCGGTGTGACCTGCAAGTGACCACCGCCCCCACCAATGTCAGCCATATACGTCTTTCGTCCACAAGCGCCGAATACCTCATTGAACAGACCAACAATCAGTAAACAGATATGAGAAGAAACGTATTGGGCATCACTGGTGGCATAGGTAGCGGCAAATCCGTAGCCGCCCATTGTCTGCAAATCATGGGAATACCCATCTATAACTGCGACAATGAAGCCAAACGACTGAATAACACTCATCCCGGTATCCGTCAAGCTCTATGTGAGCTCGTAGGCAACCATGTTTATCTTCCCGATGGTTCGCTGGACAAAACCGCATTGGCCACTTACCTCTTTGCAAGTCCCGAACATGTCAATCGTATAAACGCCATTATACACCCTGCCGTCAAAGAAGATTTTATCCAATGGACACAACGCCAACACACTTCTTGGGTAGCAATAGAATCTGCCATACTCTACGAAAGCGGATTTGCACCGTTGACAGACAAAATAATGGTCGTATATGCTCCTAAAGAGATACGAATAGCAAGAGCCTGCCAACGCGACCATACCACACCCGAATCCATCCAAGCACGCATGAAACATCAAATGTCGGATGAAGAAAAGTGCAAACTGGCCGACTATACCCTATATAATAATGGAAAACGCGCCATACTTCCACAGATTTTGGATATTTTAGCCAATTTATTTTGTCCATCTCACAAGTGAGTACTACTTTTGCGACCGATTTCAATAATTAAACAACTAACAATATAACAAAGAACACTATGTTAAGAACCATTTTATCCATTTCAGGAAAACCCGGATTATATAAGTTAATCTCACGCGGAAAGAATATGTTGATTGTAGAGACTATCGATGCCACCAAGAAGCGCCAACCTGTACACGGTGCCGATAAGGTCATCTCCCTTGGCGACATCGCCATGTACACCGACGATGAGGAAGTCCCCCTCCGTCAAGTCTTCGCCAACGTAAAGGCCAAAGAAGAAGGAAAACCAACCGCCATTGACCCCAAAAAAGCCAGTGCCAACGAATTGCACGAATACATGGCAGCCGTACTCCCCAACTACGACCGCGACCGCGTATATAACAACGACATCAAGAAACTCATCTCTTGGTACAACATTCTCGTAAACAACGGAATGGCTGATTTCGAGGAGGCAGAAGAAGAAGCAACAGAAGAGACTGCAGAATAATAGTAGTCTTACCTATCTTCGAAACACGGATTTCATGGATTTACAGCATCCATGGAATCCGTGTTTTATTATCAGCCCCTATATTTTCAGATACGAATAATATAACGTGAGTTCGATATAAGAAACTTTGGTACAAAAGTAACTAAAGTTCTCCCTCTAAGTTAGAGGGAGTCCCCGCAGGAGGAGGGCGTGTGTCTATAAAGTCTGCATATTCACACACTCCTCCGTCGCTAAGCGACACCTCCCCAAACTTAGGGGAGGAGTTGTAGTTACTCCGTTTCTTATATCGAACTCACGTTAATATAAGCAATCCCCGCAACCTCTCACTCTGAAGATTGCGGGGATTGTATATTTCTCACGTTTTACTCTGCGAGTTATCTCTGAGCCACTAATTCTGCGATCTTTACAACCACTTGCATGGCCTTCTCCATGGATTGGATGGGACAGAACTCATAGCGGCCATGAAAATTGAGACCACCGGCAAAGATATTGGGACAAGGGAGTCCCTTGAATGAAAGTTGTGCTCCATCGGTACCACCACGAATAGCCTTGACTTTGGGAACAATTCCAACTGACTCCATAGCCTGTTTGGCAATGTCAATGACATACATGACCGGTTCAATCTTCTCGCGCATGTTGTAGTATTGGTCCTTCATATCAAGACTGACCAAAACTTCGCCATAGTGGGTATTCACCTTCTCTACGAGCGATTGCATGAACAGCTTGCGCTCTTCAAAACGAGTACGGTCATGATCACGGATGATATAACTGAGAGTAGTCTGCTCCACTTCGCCCTGCAAGCCTACAAGATGGTAGAATCCTTCATAACCTTCAGTTGTGGCTGGAGTTTCATCTGCAGGCAATAGACCCATCAGATAGCTTGCCACCAACATGGAGTTAACCATCTTACCCTTGGCATAACCGGGGTGTACGTTGCGGCCCTTGATAGTAAACTTCGCTCCAGCAGCATTAAAATTCTCGAACTCCAATTCACCCACTTCGCTACCATCCATAGTGTAGGCAAACTCGCAACCGAACTTCTCCACGTCAAACTTATGAGCCCCCATACCAATTTCTTCATCCGGATTGAAACCGATACGGATACGTCCATGCTTCACTTCGGGATGCTCCTTCAACCAAGCTATGGCTGCTACAATCTCCGCGATACCTGCCTTATCATCTGCACCAAGCAAAGTTTTGCCGTCCGTAACAATCAAATCTTCCCCTTTATGGTCAAGCAACTCAGGAAACTGAGAGGGTGAAAGGATGATACCTTCTTCGGCACAAAGTACAATGTCCGTTCCGTCATAATTTTCCACGATGCGTGGATTGACATTCGCACCACTACAGTCAGGGCTGGTATCCATATGAGCAATAAAGCCTACAGTGGGCACTGGTTTATCAACATTGGCAGGCAAGGTTGCATAAAGGTATCCATGCTCATCCAATTCAATCTCTTCGAGACCGAGTTCTTCCAATTCTGTCTTCAAATAACAAGCAAAAGTCATCTGCTTGTCGGTACTGGGTGTTACGCCAGTCTCATCACTTGACTGAGTATCAAAACTGACGTATTTAAGGAATCTTTCTACAAGGGTCATAAGAATTTAAGCTTAAAGTTGAAAGTTTAACTACCCTAACTTCTTTATCTATTTAAAAATGGCTACTTCCATCGAAGCAGTGAGTACAAATCTTACACTTGGGAAGACCAATGGCCTTGACCAATGTATCTACCCGATTGAATTCCAAAGATGTGAGGCCGAACATATCTGCAATACGCTGCACCATACGACGATATTCAGCACTGTCTGGATCTGCATATTTCTCCAAGTTCTTGTTCTCATCACCTTCCAAGTCCTTGATGATGCGACGGGACATCAATTCCAAATCGCTCTTGCTGCTACTGAATCCCAAGAAGGGGCAACCATAGATAAGCGGCGGACAAGCAATACGCATATGTACCTCCTTGGCCCCGTAGTCGAAAAGCATCTTTACATTATCCTTCAACTGAGTACCGCGTACAATAGAATCGTCACAGAAAAGCAGACGTTTGCCTGTCATCATCGCACGATTGGGAATAAGTTTCATCTTAGCCACCAAGCTACGGAGTTCCTGATTACTGGGAGTAAAGCTTCGCGGCCATGTAGGTGTATATTTCGACACTGCACGATGATAGGGAACACCCTTTCCTTCGGAATACCCCAAAGCCATTCCCACTCCTGAATCGGGAATACCGCAGATACAGTCCACCTCTGCCTTATCTTTAGTTCCCATCTCATATCCACAAGCGAAACGAACTTCCTCCACATTACGTCCTTCATAGCATGATACGGGAAAACCGTAATAAACCCACAAGAATGAACAAATCTGCATTCCCTCCTCAGGTTTACGCAACTGTTCGATTCCATCGGGACGCAAACGTACAATCTCACCTGGCCCAATATATCTGTCAATTGCAAAATCAAGATTCGGGAAAGCTGTTGATTCCGAAGTAGCCGCATACGCACCATCCTTCTTTCCGATAACGATAGGAGTTCGTCCCCACTTGTCGCGGGCAGCGATAATACCGTCTTCTGTCAGGATAAGCATCGAACACGAACCTTTTACCTTATTATATACATTCTCTATTCCCTCCACAAAACTCTTGCCACGTACAATCAGCAAAGCAATCAACTCCGTAGGGTTTGTCTTGCCCGAACTGAGTTCACTGAAATGCACTCCTTCAGCCAACAACCCTTTCTCCAATTCATCCAGATTTTGAATCTTGGCTACCGTAACGATAGCAAACTTTCCTAAATGAGAGTTTATAATAATGGGTTGGGGGTCAGTATCACTAATGACACCGATACCGGCATTACCAGAGAATTTACCAAGATTGGGTTCGAACTTTGAGCGGAAATAAGCACTTTCAAGATTATGGATAGAGCGGATAAAACCTTTTTCTTCACTATACGTGGCCATACCTCCACGTTTGGTTCCCATATGTGAATTGTAATCTGTACCGTAGTACAAATCCGTTACGCAACTGCGTGTGGAGACTGTTCCAAAAAAACCTCCCATTGTGTCTTAACGTTCTAAGATTCTGATATAAGTTTGAAAACAGCCGCAAATATAGATAAAAAACGGGAAATTCCCGTAAGAATGGGACAGATATTTTGCTACATTACACAGAAAAAAAGAGAAAGGAACTGCTCCATACAAATTCCAATTACACATCACACTTCCTAAAATGAATCCTTTAAAGAGAGTGCACCCAAACTGATACGTATGAAAAGAACGAAGAAAGAATGGTCCACAATGTTGTAAAAATGGATTTAAAGCCTTACCTTTGCCCACGTAAATGCAGACAATCATAAAAATTAAGGTATATACTATGACAAGAATCTTACTATCCATCGTTCTCAGCCTGACGATGATTGTGGGCATAGCTCAACCCGCCCCCACTCTACAAGAAGTGACCAACAGTACATTCCGTGCCAAACGTATCAATGGAGTCAACCCATTGGCAGATGGCATACACTATGCACAGATTAGTCCTGACGGAAAACGCATCGTAAAGTATTCATTCAAGACCGGACAAGAAGCTGGCGTCATTTTTGACGTAGAGACTGCACGCAATTACAACCTGAAGCGTGTAGAAGGCTACATCATGTCCCCCAAAGAAGATAAAATACTGATTCAAACCAACACAAAACCTATCTATCGCCGTTCATTTACAGCAGAATACTACATCTACACTGTAAAAAACAACACACTGGTCCCTTTGAGCGACGGTGGTCCACAGCAAGTGCCCCTCTTTTCACCTGACGGGAATCTGGTAGCCTTCGTAAGAGACAACAACCTGCACCTGGTGAAACTACTCTTTGAGAACAGCGAATCGCAAGTAACTACCGACGGTAAATTCAACGAAGTGCTGAACGGCATACCCGATTGGGTGAACGAGGAGGAGTTTGAGTACAACCGAGCCTTCGATTTCAGTGCCGACAGTAAAATGCTGGCTTACATTCGTTTCGATGAAAAAGAGGTTCCCCAATTCAGTTTCCCTCTATTCAAAGGACTGATGCCAGAAGAAAGCGACTACGACGAGTATCCTGGAGCATACACCTACAAATATCCTGTATCTGGTGTCCAGAATTCCACACCTACAGTACACACATTCGACATCAAGACCCGTGTGACACGTCAAGTCCCTGTTCCATTGGACAAAGACGGCTATATCCCACGCATCAAATTCACAGCCGATGCCAACGCTTTGGCTATCATGACCCTGAACCGCCATCAAGACCGCTTTGACATCTATATGGCCAACCCGCGTTCCACCGTCTGCAAACTCATCATCCGTGATGAGGCCCCGCAATATATCAAGACTGTTGCCTACAACCAAATCAGGTTTTATCCCGAAAACATTGCCCTGCTGAGTGAACGCGACGGATACAACCATCTCTATTGGTACACCTTAGGAGGAAACCTTATACGCCAAGTGACTAGTGGAGAATACGAAGTGACCAAATTCATCGGATGGGATGCCAAGTCCAATACATTCTATTACGAAAGCAATGAAGGGAATCCCACCCGTTCAGCGGTCTATAAGATTGACAGCAAAGGAAAGAAAAGTTGTCTGACAGAGAAAGACGGTACAAACAGTGCCATCTTCAGCACAACCCTCTCCCACTTCATGAATACATATAGCAACATCAATACACCTCCTGTCGTAACCCTTCGCGACAACAACGGAAAGACATTGAAGACCCTTGTTGACAATAAAGAATTGAAAGAACAATTGGCAACACGCACTATCGGAACCAAGGAACTATTCACATTCGAAACATCGGAAGGTGTAGAACTCAACGGTTGGATGGTAAAACCGGCTAATTTCGATGCCACAAAGAGGTACCCCGTCATCATGTACCAGTACTCCGGTCCGGGTTCACAAGAGGTGACAGACAGTTGGAGCATCGGTTTCTACCGCGATGGCGGATTGTTGGAATCCTACTGGGCAGGCCAAGGCTTCATCACCGTGTGCGTAGATGGACGCGGAACAGGTGGACGCGGAGCAGCTTTCGAAAAATGTACATATCTGAACTTAGGTGTCAAAGAATCCAAAGACCAGGTAGAGACCGCCATATACTTGGGCAAACTGCCTTATGTGGACCAAGCGAATATCGGTCTTTGGGGATGGAGCTACGGAGGATTCAACACATTGATGTCCATGAGCGAAGGCCGTCCTGTATTCAAAGCGGGCGTTGCAGTAGCGGCTCCTACGAGTTGGAAATACTATGATACCGTTTATACCGAACGTTACATGCGCACACCCAAAGAAAATGGCAGCGGTTACGAAGCAGGTTCTGCCATGGGACGTGCCCAGAATCTTCATGGTGAATTATTGCTCATACACGGTATGGCCGATGACAATGTACACTTCCGCAACATGGCAGAATATGCAGAAGCTTTAGTACAAGCCAACAAACAATTCGACATGCAAGTTTACACCAATCGCAACCACAGCATCTTCGGCGGAAACACACGCTTCCACCTGTTTACCAGGCTGACCAACCACTTCAAGGAACATTTGCAAGAGAAATAAAAAGGAAAACAATATTCAGGCACGGATTACACAGACATATCAAACCTTATTCAGGCGAAAACAAAAAAAAAGTCAGTGTAGTCCGTGCCATAGAATAACATCATACAGACAAACTGCCGCCATGAATCATCCCTTATATATAAGGAAAATGCAAGGTTTCTTTTCCAAGTCAGGCAGTTTCCCTTTCCATTCCTTGATACTTTTCGTACAGATATATTCATCTTCACATGTCACATTACAAGCTATGCAAAGCCGCGTCTGCGGACGACATGTCTGAAGCAGTTCATCCAGCAACCGACGGTTACGATAGGGAGTTTCAATGAAGAGTTGCGTCTGATTCTCTGCATAAGCACGCTGCTCCAACATTTTGATTTTACGCGTACGCTCTCCCTGCTCTATGGGCAGGTATCCGTGGAAGGCAAAACTCTGGCCATTAAAACCCGACCCCATAACCGAAAGCAAAATAGACGAAGGCCCAACAAGCGGAACAACCTTCAGCCCTTTACGTTGGGCAATGGCAACCACATCTGCACCCGGGTCTGCCACAGCAGGACATCCGGCTTCAGAAATGACCCCCATAGATTCACCGGCCATAAGCGGTTTCAAATATCCACTGATATCGGCAGGTTGAGTATGCTTGTTCAAGGGATAAAAAGTCAATGAATCTATATCAATCGATGGTTCAACTTTCTTCAGGAAACGTCGTGCGGTACGCACCTCCTCAACAATAAAATGCTTGATTTGCAGGATAACATCTTTGTTATAAGTGGGAAGCACTTTGTCCAACGGTGTATCTCCCAATGTAACCGGAATAAGATAAAGGGCGGGAAGCATTTGAATTTAAAAATTAGAAGTTAAAAGGTTATGGATTATAAGATCCTTATTTTTTCCTGTTGGAGAAAAATTCCTTTCTAACGAGGGGGAAACCTCTCCCCTCAATAAGGAATCTGTAAGTTCTTCAAGATGGAACGGTAATCTGTCTCACGAAGCAAATCGGCAATGCTCATGTTTCTGTTCTTACGCATATATTCATCAATGATTTGAACTCCCAACCACAATCCGGCTTCACCCGGAGAATCCACTCCCAATGGATAAGTACACTCAGCAGGTTGCAGGAACACACGTACCAACATCGGATCCGTGGAATGCAACTGTCCGGTTTCAATCAGGAGTTGCCAGATTTGCTCACGATGTTCACGACACCAATTCCCCTCTTCTACAGAATAACCGATACCCTCTTCCAACGTTTCAGTCCCCATTATTTGTGAAACCACCCAATGAATCTTTCCCCGATGCAATATATGGTCTAACAATGTACGGTGCCACTCCCACGGGAAAGGATATTCACTGAACAGGAAGAAAGCCAAACAATCAGGCACAATCCGCTCAGGAGTCATGCTCTTGCATTGATATTCATAATAGAATTGGCTGTAAATCGGATAATCTGCCCCCATATATTTATCGATGCTGAAACCCAACACACTGTCCCCCACTACCACCGATTGGTTAAGAGCTGAAATTTGAGCATATACCCGAGGCACAGCCATATGAGGGAGTTCACGCTTCAACCGTTTGAAGGAACGGGTAAAATCCCGCTCAATCCACCTTACATCGGCAAACTTTGCCATGGCATCGCGCCTCAGTGTTTGTAACAAAGTATCGGAATAATATTCGCGCAAACGCAGATTGATATTGTCATCGCTCACTGATCCGATGGCCAATACATCCTCTATCAGGAATTTAGTTTCTTGAGGATATTCAGCATTCATTTTCTGAAGTGCCGAAAAACTATTCAGAGCGATATACTCATCCAGCAGCTTGTCATATCGATGCACCTTCACGTCCGTTACAGCACGTCCGCCTACCCCATAGTCAAGCGACCATTGGCAAGCAGCAAAAGCCAAACAGACGAACACAGCCGTGTAAAAGAAATGAAGTTTAGTGCGCATCTTCTCGTATTTTAGGAATTCTCCCGACTATCCATTACTTTAAATTCAGCGGCAAAGGTACATTATTTTAGAGAATTAAACAAATTTTTAGCTTTTAAAACCAATAAAAAGCGATTAAACAACACTTTTTAGCAACGTTTTGTCTGTCATCATACCCCGAAAGGCAAAAAAATGTAACATTTGTTTGCCCACCCCCTCTTTTTCGTCTATATTTGCAGAAATATTCACAAACATAACCGTCATTTTATGAAAAGAATACGCATCTGTGCCACTTCCCTGCTTGCATTGGGAATGGCTTTGAGCTTGCAAGCTCAGGAAAAAGAATGGTCAATTACCGTGAGCAATGCTTGGAAAGAGGCCAAACCATACGAACCCATCGTTTTGAATCTCACAGAACTGAATCCCGGATTCGAAGTGAAATCAGCCATTGTAAAAGAAGGGGCAACCGAGATACCCTCGCAATTGGACGACCTGAATGGTGACAGCAAAGCCGACGAACTGGCCTTCCTCCTTGATATGCCGGCCAAAAGCAAGCGCAACCTCACTGTCACCCTCTCAGCCGAAAAGAGCGACAAGACTTATCCCGCACAGGTATATGCCCAAATGATGTTGAGCGACAAGAAGAAGACATATCCCAAAATCCAATCACTGACAGTCCCTGGAGAAAGTGATGTATATAACAGTTTGCATCACCATGGTCCGGCTTTCGAATCGGAATTGGTGGCTTATCGCATTTACTTCGACAAGCGTCAGACTGTTGACACTTATGGAAAGAGCCGCAAAGGATTGGAGATTGCCGAAACCCTCTTCTATCCCACCAACGAGCACAAGGCTAAGGGATATGGCGACGATGTCCTATGGGTCGGAAGCACCTGCGGAGGTGGCACATTGAAAGGATGGGAAAACGGCAAGCCGGCCCACATCATTCCTACCCTACGCACCGAATGCATCCGATCTTATGGTCCCTTGCGCACAGTAGTGGATGTGATTGACACGGATTGGCAATATCAAGGCAAGACCATTACCATGACCTCCCGATACATCCTTTATGGCGGACACCGCGATGTACGCGTCGAAGTATCTTTCAAAGAACCACTGGCCGACGAAACCTTCTGTACAGGTGTCATCAATGTAAAGGATTCCGAACATTACTCTGACCACAAGGGACTTATTGGCTGTTGGGGTACCGACTGGCCCGCCGGAGCCAATGACACCATTGGCCGCAAATTGGAAACCGTAGGTCTGGCTGTTTGCATCCCCAACCAATATGTCAAAGAAGAGCAACCTGTGACAGACAACCTTATCTACACCGTAGGAGCCAAAGGCCAAAAGGAATTCACATACTATCTTTCCTTCGCTTCACTGCGCGAATCCTTCGGTTTCAAGAATGCCAAAGAATGGTTTGCTTACATGAAACAGTGGAAGAAGGAGTTGGAGCATCCGTGTGAGGTAAGCATAGCTACGGGTAATTAACTACGAGTGATGAGCTACGAGTAGTTAGCTACCAACAACCTTATCAAGAGTACGATTGACGTATGAGAGAGTGTCGGAATTCACTTTTCACCCGCAGATAACGCAGATGACGCAGATTTTATCTAATTCTTATACCCGGAAAGGCTATATTTATCCGCGTTATCTGCGTTATCTGCGTCGAATTCACATTACATCAAAAAGAAATCATGTCCAAACATCTTGCCATCTTCGACCTTGACGGCACGCTGCTCAACACCATAGCCGACCTGGCCACAGCCACTAATCAGGCATTGGAAGCTTGCGGTTTCCCCACCCATCCCATCAGTGCTTACCCGATGTTTGTAGGCAACGGCATCAACAAACTCTTTGAACGCGCCTTACCCGCCGAATCACGCTCCGAAGAGAATATCATGCGCATCCGTGCCCATTTCCTGCCCTATTACGACGAACACAATGCAGACCTGAGTAAACCCTACCCCGGCATTCCGCAGCTTTTGGAAGAACTACAAACGGCAGGTGTACATTTGGCCGTAGCCTCTAACAAATACCAACGCGCCACAGAAAAGCTCATCCGCCACTATTTCCCCACCATCCGCTTTGCCGCCGTTTTCGGTCAGCGCGAAGGGATACCCGTAAAGCCTCATCCACAGATTGTAGAAGACATCCTCACCCTTGTGCCTGTCAACAAAGAAGAGGTCATCTACATCGGCGACTCGGGCGTGGATATGCAGACTGCCCTCCATGCCGGAGTAGAGAGCATTGGTGTCACATGGGGATTCCGTCCGAAAGAAGAGCTGCTGCAGCACTCACCTACGTATCTGGTCGATTCGGCAGACGAAATAAAGATTTTGATAAACGATTAAACGATAAAGCAAACAACAACGGATATGCATTCAACAACAATGAAAGAAAAACACCATGCTCGTGTGGAAGTGGCCGATGTCTTGCGCGGCCTGGCAGTTATGGGAATCATCATACTGCATTGTATCGAGCACTTCAATTTCTACTCTTTTCCAGACACTTCAGGCGATGGACCTTGGTTACGGTTCTGTGACCGCGCTGTATGGGACGGACTATTTTTTGTCTTAGGTGGTAAGGCATACGCTATTTTTGCCTTGTTATTCGGATTCAGTTTCTTTATTCAAGACGACAACCAGCGCTTGCGTGGAAAGGATTTCCGGCTCAGGTTCTGTTGGAGGTTGTTCCTGCTCTTCCTCTTCGGTAACTTCAATGCATGTTTCTTCACTGCCGAAATTCTGGTCATGTATTCCATTCTGGGATTCATCCTTGTTCTGACCTGCCGTCTGTCAGACAAATGGGCATTCCTCTTGGCCTGCCTGTTCATGCTCCAGCCCGTAGCCATCTACCATGTAGTACGGGCAGCCATAGATTCTGCCTACGTCACCCCCTCCATCCCTACCGGGGAACTTTGGAGCGCATGCGGACAAATGCAGAGAGGAGGGAATTTCATCGACATGGTAAAAGTAAATCTGTGGGAAGGCCAATTGGCCAGTCTTGCCTGGGCCTGGGATAATGCCCGTATATTCCAGACTTCGTCTCTCTTCATTCTTGGTATGCTGATGGGACGTCGTGGTTTATTACTTGAACACCACACACCGACATGGGGCAAAATTCTGGCAGGAGCACTCCTGGCATTCTTCCCCCTTTATGGATTGTCCAACATGTTGCCCCGTTTCGTTGAAAACCACAATTTGTTACAACCCCTATTGCTCATCATCAATTCCTTACACAAGTTTGCCTTTATGCTCATCTTAGTGTCGGGTGTCATTTTCGCCTACTATCGCAGCAACTTCAAGCGTGTACTTGTAAAAATAGTCCCTTATGGCCGCATGAGCCTGACCAACTACATCATGCAAAGCATCATCGGCTCCATGCTCTTCTATCATTGGGGGTTCGACCTTCACGACGATTTAGGTATCACCGCCAGTGCCTTGGTTGGCGTATGCCTGTTCCTTATTCAATGGGCATTCTGCCGTTGGTGGCTCAGCTGTCATACCCACGGGCCACTTGAATATCTATGGAAACGAGCAACTTGGCTCAAGTGAGAACCGTACATACAGTCAAAGAGATAGGCATCTGATTATTTGAAGTCATGAGAAAGACAAGCCGCATCAGGTTACTGGCAAGCATAACCCTTCTGTTACTCTTGCCTGTAACGTTTATAGGGCAAGAGAATTACCGCTTTCCCGAAAACATCAAGCCCCTCATCACCTCCCGATGGGGGCAACAATTCCCCTATAACCTCTATGCGCCACAAACAACCAAGTATGGAGTGACCACCATAGACCCTGCAGGATGCGGACCGGTGGCGATGGCCCAAGTCATCAACTACCATCAATATCCCCAAAACGTACCGGCCATAGGACGTTCGTACGATTGGACATTGATGTTCGACAAATACAAAGCGAGCACCGAGAACAAATCCCTTGAGAGTGTGGCCCAACTCGTCAAGGATTGCGGAAACTCGGCCTTCACCTGGTACTCCCACAAAGGCAGCAGCAACACCCTTTCAGCCATCATGGGAAGCATGAAGCACCACTTCCGCTATACCCGTTACATGTCGCTTTACAACCGCCAGCTCTTCAACACGCCCCATCTTGACAGCATCTACCACGAACTCATCTTTTCAGAGCTGAAAGCCGGACGCCCCATCCTCTACCGGGGATACAGCGAAAAGGAGGGATACGGACACCTCTACATCATCGACGGATGCAAGGGGAACAAGGTACATGTCAACATGGGATGGGAAGGGAAAGGCGACGGATACTACACCTTGGACGACCTCAACACCTACAACATCGAACAGTGGATGCTTATCGAGGTGGCCGACTCCACTTACCGGCCTTCAATGACAACCATCCACTTGGATACAGCCGGCACGCTCGACCAACAGCTGAGCGAGGATGCCCGCATGCTCACACGCCACATCCGAATCAGCGGTTCCATGAACGAACAGGACTTTGCCACCCTCAGACAGATGCTCCGACAGGGAATGCTACGCACCATCGACTTGGAGGAGACCGACGTAACCGTTCTTCCAGATTCAGCCTTCCGCCATTGTTATTTTCTCTCCCACATCGTACTTCCCCGCAACTTGCGCCACATGGGAGACTATTCATTCTCCAACTGCAGCAACCTCAATCTGATAGACCTCCCACAAAGCCTACAGGTTATCGGTAACGGAGCTTTCGGCGGATGCATCTATCTGCGCGAGTTACAACTCCCATCATCCGTCAAAACCATCCTCAGCAATGCCTTCAACTCCTGTCAGATGTTGACCCAAGTCCGTATTCCCGATAGTGTTGTGACACTCGGGCACTACGTCTTTGCCCACTGCAAGAGGCTGCAAACCCTCACACTCCCCCCAAGCATTCCTTACATAGGGAAAGAAATCACGTATGATTGTCCGCTGCTGAAAAAAGAGTAACCAGCCTCTCACGCAGCTAGCTGCATTGCTTATCGTAGCTAGCTGCATCAGCTCACGTAGCTAGCTGCATCGGCCATCGCAGTTAGCTGCATTCTAATAAATAACGCGAGTTCGAGATTACCGTATTTCACCTACCTAAGTGGCTTGTTAGCGGCGGATATTTGAAAGTGAGCATTTGGTTGGCTTGTTCGATAGCCTCCTGGCATCTGATTTCAACAAGTGTATCAGGCTCACTGCTCTTCACATACTTGAATTCCACGATGTAGCAGTGCAGCATGTCCTTGTAGATGTCCAACTCCGGGCGGAGGAACAAATCCACATATCCCGTGGAGCAGTCCTGTTCGGAAATGGCGCGGTAGAATCGGTTCAGCGAGGTCATGGCCAAGGTGAAACCATGCACAAAGGATTCCCCCTTCTGCTTGTCGCGCTGTGAAGCATAGCGGAGCAGAATTTTGTATTCCAATCAAAATGTTCTTACAAAACATCCCATTCTTATGTTTCTGCCTTTTCACGCCCACCTCATTCGTTCCTGAAACACTTGACACTTACGCCCGAAAGACTTGACACTTGGCTCCATAACTCTTGTCCCTCCTGTCCGCAAGTGTCAAGAGTTTCGGACGGGAGGGTCAAGAGTTTTGAGCGTAAGTGTCAAGTCTTTCGGGAAAAATTGTGTTTTCCTTCATTTTTCGCCGATTTCCCAATTTTTAGGCGTTTGGTGTAAATATTGGACAATTCAACATAAGCGTCCATCCCTCCGCGTTTGAAACGCGGATGTTGCGAACAGCATCAAAAAATATCTTTAAGATTGTGAATCACTCTCCCATCCTTCCCAAGATTGATACTGATTTTAGCTTTTTTATCCACCTTTTTCACGCAGCCAACTGCATAGGCCATCACAGCCAACAGTATTTGTTGGGACACAAAAAAAAGAGAGTGCATTCTATGTCTCCATACAAATAAGACATAGAATGCACATACCCTTGAATCATTACGATATCAATATGTGTTAGAAGTAGAAAGAGAATCCAGCTTTTATACTAAGACCTGTGCCCCATGCCTTAATGTCAGGACTGGTATTGCCCAACACTCCGAACAGTGGACCTTCCTTCAGAGTTCCTGCATATTCCGGTGTAACCGACAATTGACACCATGGAAGGATGGCATAAGTCATGCGCACCGCACCTATCCATTGCACGGCATAAGTTTTGCCCCATGCCGTATTCAGCGCATTGTCAATGTCGCTGTTTCCATTTTTCAGGAGCAACAAGCCTCCACCAAGTTGGGGAGTTATTTGGATACTATTTCCAACCGCAATTCCATATCCAAGTTTCAGATGCAGACGGTTCGCTGCATACGTTGTAAGCACCCTCGTGTTACCATCTTCGCTATACCAATAGATGTCACGTTCTTGGCCTCCCATCGTATAACCGAGTTCCAAATTGAGGTTCTTGAAATAGCCACCCAATGCCACACCTATGCCCGAATAGTCCAACAGTTGGTATCCCACCTCGGCATAAAGGTGAGTAGGCTTTTGATAGTTGAGTGGAAGTTTCTTCATCGGAACCACAATATCGGAACCGTCGTTACCCACATTGACTGTTATTTCACCGTACCATTCGCGTTTCCCTGAATCTGTACAGCGTGCCGAGAAAGTATGATGTCCACAAGCAATCTCCTTCTCTACAGCTGACACACCTATTTCCTCTCCATCCATGTAGAGTGCTGCTTCACCATCACAACCAGAAGCACTAATCCGCACGTGGGCTACATTGCTCAACGTACCGCTTACCGAACCAGTCTTACCCTCTTCAACGGTTACAGTCTGTACAAAGGTTGAATGATAGGGTTTCTTGAGTTCTATCTTCCGTTCGCCTATCAATACATTTCGTACGACGAAGGGGGTAGTCCCCACTTCCTTACCATCAATATAGATGGTAGCGCCGACGGGACTTGAAGTGACACTTACTGCTCCATAAACTGGTTCTGGAGATTGCAACGCTATGGTACGTTTGCCATCTTCTATACGGATGGTTTCGTTCTGCACTGACGGACGATGACCTGCCAATCTGGCCTCAAAACGATAAGTACCAGGTTCCAACGGACCGTTCCAACGGTCAGATGCCTTCTTGACACCGTTTATCCATATTTCGGCTTCGTTCGGAGCCGTCACTGTCGCCTCCACAAAGTTGGGAATGAGCGAAGGAGACAAGGCGGCAACAGTACTGTCTGCCACGGTCACCGTCTGTTCAAAAGGCTTGTAGAGTGGCTTTACAATGCGTACGCGGTGTGTTCCATTCTTCAGCCGATGTCCGGTCAAGGGTACTTCACCCACACGTTCATCATCCACATAGACAAGCGCGCCGTTCATTTCGGTCGTAGCAGCCTTCACCTCCAAGAAACCATGGTTGGGTCTCAGGCTGATGTGCAGCTCATGAGGCTTATCGGGGTCGTTTATCGTCACCCGTCCCACACTGGGGTAATACATCGGAGCAAAAGCCCGGTATTCATACTCTCCGAATTCCAAATATTTGCTCACCACTCCCTCTGCATCAGGAATCCAGACGTCACCATTTATTTCCAACGATGCCTCTTTGGGGTCGAGGTACACGGTAAGAAACTGTTGGGTGACCGCCTCTCTGACTACCGTTTCCACTTCACCTGTAGTCAATACCAACCGATAGGTTGTGGCCGCCTTGGTCTTTTGGTTAAACCAATAGTAGCCATCCTCGGTCATCAGTTGTCCCAGTTGAGGATGTAACACCTTTATTCGGGCTGTACCAGCAGGGACATAGAGCCATATTTCTGCTTCTTTTTCTTCGGTGGCTATCACAGGCAGCGAACCGATGTCGAACTTAAACCCTTTCTGTGTGGTCACAATCTTTATCAACGAGCAGGCATTTCCGTTCTGGTCTTCTTTCTTGAAATGTACAGCATCGCGATCGTTCAATGTTTCTACGAATGAGAGGGCGGAAATGCGTTGTGCGTACATCCCCATGCATCCGAGTAACCATAATATCGGAAGTAGAAGGATTTTTTTGATTATTGAGTGTTTCATAATGAATTAACTTTGTTTTTTGATTATTCTATGGTAAGAGCAAGGCGGAAACCAATCTTATCAGATGTGGAAAGAGGATCACAATTACGACGAACTACCACCTCGTACAACCACCAGCCATCGCCAATTCCAAACATCTGTTCATTGTATGAGCCTCCTCTATAAGCCTTTCCTAAACCTAAATTTGAATTAGGACCAACAGGGTCAATTTGCGCATCAGTTCCATATTCCTCATACCAATCTTGACACCATTCACTCACATTACCTGTCATATCATAAATTCCTAGTTCATTGTGAAGCTTAGTTTTAACATTTTGAGGATTCTCATATACACACCCATAAATACCAACTTCACCATGAACACCAACTTCACCAACAACGTCGCTGCCACTATAGTTATAGCCTTTAGAATAATTACCACCACGAGCGGCAAACTCCCATTCAGCTTCGGTAGGAAGACGAAAATTCAATCCGGTCAAATTGTTTAACCGTGGAAGGAACTCGTCATTAATAGTATTCCAACTGACACTCTCAACAGGTTGCTGGAGACCTCTAGAAAACGAAGGATTACTCCCCATTACTGCAGTCCAAAGCTCTTGAGTTACCTCTGTTTCACCAACATAATAGTCCTTAGTCAATGTCACACTATGAACCGTATACGGCAGAGCATCAAGCTCATACAATGGTTTTCTCTTACCCATATCAAATGTACCATGCTCTACCAATATCATGTTAAATGAAACACCATTGACGGTAATAGTTTTAACTGATGATTGATTTATAGTAATAATACGTTCCAGTTTGCCAGATTGCAAATCGGAAAGTTTGATAGAAACAGTAGCCGACCTAGCCGCTCCAGAAGTATTCTCTTCCGCAATCAAAACTAATACGTTTCCAACTTCAAGTTTGGCTTGAAGCCATGAACTAGACGAAGAGACTTCTATCTTTCCATCACTCTCTATGTTAAAGTGTTGCAGGCCACCTTTCTCAAGAAAATTAGCCTCAGTGACAGGCACATTCAAATAACGTCCTTTTTGTAATATGGCTAATTTCCGCTGCACTTTATTAACGCCAACAAGCATAATAACTTCTGCCGTACGAACTGCATCCGATGGATTATCTGTAGCAGTCAGTATAAGTTCAACCTGCCCATTACCTGCAGTTTTTGATATTTTCAACCATTCAGCATTTGACTTAGCAATCCATGCACTATTGGAAGATATAGAAACGCTATGACTACCTCCTGTTGAAACAAAAGTTATAGTCTCCAAAGAAGTATTAAGATAAGCAGATAATTGAGCTACGGGAATCTTTGTTTCTCCTCCATCATAAGATATTAGAATCTCTCCAACACGGCTTTCCTGAGTTGGATTTCCCGTCACTGTAAACGAAAGGATATTTCCCGATGCAGGAGAACCTGAAGTCTTCTCCAATGAAATCCACGAAGCATTAGTAGAAGCAGTCCAAGATAGGTTACAGTCAAACTCGCACGAAGCACTTTGTGCATCGGGACTCAGTATAAACCCGTCTTCCCAATCATCAGCATTAAAATAACAGCCTTCTTGAGAAATAGTAAACATTGCACTGGCCACAACACCATCTGTACGTTCAAAACGTACTGTTGTCGAACGACGATCTAACGAATTGTTGGACGAAACAACAAAAGAAATGGTCTGCTTTTCACCAGCTCCCCCCGTTGCGGGTGTCACTTTAATCCAATCAACATTAGTAACAGCCTGCCACGCCCCATCAGAAGTTAGCATATCGAAAGCAACAGCTCCCCCATCGGCTGTCACATGATGAGAACTTTCATAAAGAGTAAATTGGTAGGCCTCTTGTTTTAAAAAGATTTTCGCCTTCAATTCTCCTTCCACATAGACATAAGCGTATCCACTACGTTCTGCGGTACTCCAGTTTGGCAAAGTAGAAATATTCAAATCTACGGCTCCGACTCCCGAAGCAGGTGTCACATCCGCCCAAGCCAAATCACACTGTACGGTGTATAATGGGGCTGTACCCAAAGATAACAATTGACTTTCACCTTCTTTTCCAAACGTCAAAGTCTTTTCTATCAGTTCTGTACTTACCGCAGAGGGTATCTGATCTACCCGAAATTCGTAGAGCACATTTGTAGAAGAGGCATCCACAAAACGGAATGTATTACTTTGAGTCCTGACAACCAAAGAGTTGTAAGGAGGTATCGTAACCGTAACCACCGCATCTGCAGAGTCTTCGGTGTGCGAAAGCTTGGCAAAAGCAACTTCACCTGTAGCCCTAGAGATGCTCCATTTCTGATTCGACTTTACATTCAGTTCCAATGTTCCTCCTTCATGACCGAATGTATAAGATGGTTCGTTAGGAGTTATCGTAAAACTTTTTGGTTGTGTCAGTTGATGCGCACTGAGCGTCCTGTGGAGAGGCAAATTTCCCAACTCAGACTCCAAAAAGAAATAGGCCGTACGTTCTACCGTGACACTTGGATTTTGCTCAGCCGTATAGGTGAGATTTGAATTACCCTTTCCACTCTGTTGCGAAAAAGAGAGCCATGAAGGGAGGTCGGAAAACCGCCAAGGCATCTGCTTGGCAGCATACAGGGTGACAGCCCCGTTTGTAACACCGTCGCCTGCTATTGAATTAAGTTCTGAGCTAAGTCCTAAAGGAGTATTACCATAATCCACATTGGTCGGATAAAACACCTCTTGTAG
The DNA here is from genome assembly GCA_045647865.1 of Phocaeicola sp. Lineage (GTDB taxonomy): Bacteria > Bacteroidota > Bacteroidia > Bacteroidales > Bacteroidaceae > Phocaeicola_A. The sequence goes on along the minus strand of JAZRMW010000027.1, from coordinate 21,549 downwards.
CTCTTCAGAATTGTCTTCACATCCGATGAACAGGAAAGCGGCTATAGCCGCAAAAAGATAGAGATTTACTGTTTTCATAGTTATGCTGTTCTGTTTTTAATCTACTTATAAGAGTTGAATTCTTTAAAAATCACCAGGTCCCAAGATACCGAAGTTTGGGTCTTTCTCGGGCTGCCATGTACGCACTTCAATAATGGGTTTGGCAGGGTCATTGATATCTACCATCAAGAACAGGTAGCCTGTATCTCCGTAGTTGGTAGAAAAGTAGTCCTGACGAATCTGTATGCCATACACTTCGCCACCTTTACCCAATTTCATCACATCGTTGTTGGCAAAACGAATGTTGATGTATTCGTTGGAGTTGAAACAGCGTTGCAGATTCTTGAGGTATTCATTCTTTCCCTGTCGGGTCAGCTTTACGTAACGGTTGTTCTGCCACTTCCGCTGTCCGTCGCCTGTCTCCACCAACTCCATCCGTTGTGCCACTTTACCCGTCACGATGATGGCATCGTCAGAGAAGACATTCTCAATATAGTCCATCCGTTTCAGGGAGTAGGCCGTCTTGTAATTCTCCAGAAAGTTCATCAGGGCTGTACGGGCAGACTCCGACCACTTACCTTTGTTGAGTATGTCATGTTCCGCTTGTTCGCCCAATCCGAATGCAATGTTAGAAATCCGCTTGCTGTCCGCCTCGAATGTGAATACCACCTGTTCGACAAAGCTCTTGCGCGCTCCGTTGCTGAACGAGAAACTCATGGGGATGCTCCGGCCAATCACATCATTTCCACAACGATAGAACTGGCATTGGGTATCACCGACCAGTCGGGCTTTCCCGTAGGTGATGAGTTTGCGATATACGTCCAGTCCTTCGGAGGTAAAGCAATCATCCACGCCTGAGTAACTTTTTGAAATGATGGACTTCGCTATCCTGTCCACCACTTGCTGATAGTCAGCACAATCCTCTACGGCAGACTGTGTGAGTGCTGAAGCCGTGGAAGAAGTCGCATTGTCAGCAATCTCAGATTGGAGTGCGACAGATACCATTGTATGCGTCGTTTGGTTCTGTAATTGGACATCAGGCGCTTGCGCCATATCCTGCTGAGGAGTTTCTACCACACCGGGCACATGCACATAGGACTTGCGCATGGGGACACCCTTCACTACAGAAACGACACTCTCTATCTCCTTGTCAATCTGTGCTTCACCACGGTACTCAAATTCAAACTTGAGGTGGAAATTGTCTTTCGGGGCATCAGGCGGCAGCTCTAGTGTGCCGCGTCCGTCGCGTGCACTGTAGATAGCACTCCACGAACTGCCGTCGAAATAGGTATAATCCACATTGGCAACAGGCTTCCCGCGGAAGGTGAAGAACAGGTCGATGTCACCGCCTTGGATACGCGTTACCTTGACACGCAGGTCATCAAAGATGGCATTCATGCGTTCGGGTATCCATGTAATCAGCAGGCGTTCAGCTCCTGTTTCATCTGTATAAGTAGCTTTTGTCGGGTCTTGCAATGACTTCAGCAACATGTGTGCCCAATAATAATAGCGCAAGGCATTATCAACTTTGCCCTCCGATTCACTCTTTACGGCCGATGTCACATAGTCAACCACCTTTGCCTGACGGGCTTCAAACACTTTGGCCAAGTCGCTCTTCAGAATGTAGCGGAACACATGAGCATCAGGCTCGTTGGAAATAATCATCCGCTGGGCATTGTTGAGAGTCCCTTGCGAATAAGTCTTTATTTTAGAATTTACATAAGAGGACGCATCAAAGCCTGCTTGGGTGGAGTTTTCCTCTTCGGTCAGTACAAACTCACTGCTGACCACTACAGAAATGCTGCTAACCAATGCTGACAATGCCGCTTGGTCTGCTTCGGCGAGGGATGCTCCCCATCCCTCGCCGCTCAGATATTGAGGATCAGTCTTGATACTCTCCCAACTTTGAGCATACGCACCCAATGCACATATATAATATAGGAAAAAGAGAACGTACTTTTTCATACGTGAAATATAGAATCAAGCTTTTAGAAATTTACTCTGCTTTGAATCCTTCCTTTACAAAGTCTGCCACTTTTTGTGCATAACGTTGGGCGGCCTCGCTCTCTTTCAACGCTGTTTCATACGCACGCATACGGGCTATCGCAGCAGCATTCTCATTGACAATGTAGAATGTCTGCATTTCAAAGGTGCCGTCTCCGTTGTCGCGGATTATGCAGTATGACTCTTTCATTTCGCCCTTAACCTCCTTCTCTACCTCACGTATATAAGCAGAGTAAAACTTGTCAAATTCACCCGTAGGATCCACACCATCGCCAAACATGTCGCTCATAATACGCCCTTCTATATGACTGCCAGCTTGCTGGGCATAGGCTATACAGGCATTGTTCGCAGCCATCTGCTTGCCTACATTTTTAGATTTGAACTTGGTTGCTATACCTATAATTTCAAAGGCATCATCACCCATACTGTTGAGTTTGTCATAATGAGTCAAAAGTGCCACTTCCAAAGTGCGTGAACTGGCAAACAGTTTCCAACCCTCTTTTTTGTATTCCTTCATCTTGGCGTTGTACTCTTTCTTGCGTGCTTTTTCCAAAGCCTTGTTTTGAGACATCGCTACGGGTGCAATCATACAGATTGCCAACAGGAACATAACTATTTTTTTCATAATCTTTGATATTTAATAGGTTATACATGTTTTCTCTCCCAGACAAAACAGAAAGCAATAGTGAAAGCAAAAAATCCTAAGACCTCGGACAAAAAAGAAGCGTAAGCACACCTTTGATGTCTTTGTCTATTGAGGTCTTAGGATACCTGGAGTCACGAAGATATAAGATGCACCTACGCTACACGTAGGCATCTGCCATCTTATTCTTAACCAGACTCACCGTTGAAATTTCCTAAGTTTCAATAGACGGTTAGAATAACAGCAAACGCTATGTTTTCCCACAATGTCAATCGCCACTACGTGCCGCTGCACGCATAGACGGATGCAAATATAGTAAATAATCTTAAAACAAAAGAATGTTAATGATTTTTTGTCTGTTTTTTGTTCTCGTCTGTTTGTTCAAATGCATTTCTGAAGTATTAACTCCGTTCGAGAACCCAACGAACACGGTTGAGGAACGGAGTTAACACTTCAGCAGTACTTGTGCAGACGCAGAAAAAAAGCTTATTTTAGAATATCACCTGTTCCGCTTCACATACTCCTCTGCAAATTCACGGGAGATGGAGTTATTGAAACTCATGCAGACATTGGCAGAGAAGTCTGTGCCGCAACGGATAATGTCGTCCCAATCGCGCTCGGTCAATGTGGGGAGGTCATCGCGACGGACACGATAACGAAGGAGTCCGAAGAGGATACCAGCATTGAAATTGTCGCCTGCACCAATGGTACTTACGGGGGTGAGGGGTGTTACACGATAGTCCTTGCTGAGCGTGCGTGTACGTAAATTTACTCCCCGACCACCACAGGTACAAATGAAGTTAGGGCAATAGAAAGAAATCTTCTGACGATAGATGTCATCGGCCTCTCGCAAACGATACATATTGTCAAAATCTTCGTCCGAACCACGAACGATATCGGCATACTCAAAATTCTCGATGATGGTAGGCGTAAGTTTCATCATTTCGCCGCTATGGGTGGAGCGGAAATTTACATCGTAGTATATGATTGCCTCTTGACGACGGGCATAGGCGAGAAACTCGCTGACCTTGGCACGCAATACGGGATTGAGAGCGAAATAGGATCCGAAGACAACTATATCGTCTTTCTCTATTTGAGGGAAATCCACCTCCAAGCGACAGGCGGGATAATCTTTGTAGAATTGGTATTGCGCGTCACTCTGTTCGTTGAGGAAAGCCAATGAAATGGCAGACTTCCCTTCGGGATAGACCTGCATATAGTCGGTGCTCACCCCATTTTCGCGCATAAAGTCAAGTATGATTTCTCCCACGTGGTCATTGCCTGTCTCGCTGATGAAGGTGACAGGAACTCCAGCCCGTCCCAATGAGATAAGACAATTGAATGCCGAACCTCCCGGCACACCGGCCGTAGGTTGTCCGTTACGGAAGATAATGTCGTAGATGGTTTCTCCTATTCCTATTACTTTACGCATAATTCTATTTTTCTTTCATGGCTCTTCTTCAATTTAGTTGAAAAACTCTTTGCCCTCAGCATTATAGGTTCATCGGCCAAGTATCTTAAGATACGTCCCACTTTATCTTAACTTCTCGGGGCATTTATCTTAAGTCACTTATTTCCCTACTAATTTCAACTAAATTGCAGAAGCGCCTCTTTCATTTACTCAATTCCCTTGACCGTTGTCCCAAATATCCGCCATGGTGGCGTTTGCTATACTCTTCGATGGTGAACCCACTTCGTTTAGTCGTCTCTACGACCAGGATGTCACCGATGACGGTCATCACTGTAGTGCTGGTAGTGGGAGCCATCCCTAAGGCACATACTTCATCGGGATGTCCTGTACAAAGACAGATGTCTGCTTCCTGTGCCAAAGGACTGTCGCCGTTTCCAGTAATGACAATGAATTTCAAATCGGGATTCAAGCGACGGCTCAGGATGGTCAGTTCCACAATCTCCCGCGTCTTGCCCGAATTACTGATGAGCAGCAACACGTCATTTTCCTGAATAACGCCCAAATCGCCATGCTGCGCCTCGCTGGGATGCAGGAATACCGAAGGAGTACCTGTAGAACAGAAGGTGGTGGCCATATTCATGGCAATCTGTCCGGCCTTCCCCATACCACTGGTAATAAGTTTTCCTTTCTTGCGATGGACTTGTTCGATAATCAGTTCCACCGCCTGTTCATAAGCATCCGTTACAGGTATGTTCAACACGGCTTCCGCTTCTTTGCGGAGCAGTGATTGAATACATTCTTTCATAGTTCTATTTTTTTGAACAACTTATTTATATTCATTTCAACAATTCCTTTAACTCATCCAACGTATTGGCGACACAAAGGAAATTACTCAACGGACGGCGGATAAAGCCTTGCGCTTCCATTTGGCCAAGCATAGCCAGTAGAGTATCCCAAAATCCATCCATATTGAACAAAACAACTCGTTTTGCATGATATCCGATGGTGGCTGCAGCCACGACATGAAACACTTCGTCCAATGTACCTACACCACCCGGCAAAGCTACGAGTATGTCACTCTCACGCAGTATCACATCCTTACGGTCACTGAGGTTTACGGTATGGAACGTCACGTCCAGCAAATCGCTTACCCGTCCCTTTTCTTCCAGTTTGGTTGGTACTACCCCCATGACCTTTCCTCCCCCATCCTTCACCGCACGGCAGATACATTCCATCAGTCCCATGTCAGCTCCGCCATACACAAGGGTCTTACCCTCGGCAGCCATCCAAGTTCCCAATTCACGGGTACATTCAAAATAGCGTGGCGAGATTTGCTCACATGCCGAACAAAATATCCCAATTCTTTCCATAGTTTATTCTTAGAAGTAAGAAGTTCAGAACTACTGCAATTTTTATTATTCGCTGCAAAGATACATCATTTGCACAACAAAACGTGGAGAAATGCCATTGAAGAATGAAAAAAACAGTAATTTTGCACAATCAAAAGGAGATAAATGATGCTGAACACCCATATTCTTGCTAACGGACTGCGCATAGTACACACCCCTTCACCCACCCGAGTGGTTTATTGCGGTTATGCCATCAAAGCCGGTACACGCTACGAACAGCCTCACCAACAAGGCATGGCCCATCTGGTGGAACACATGATATTCAAGGGTACCACCCACCGACGGGCCTGGCACATACTGAACCGCATGGAAAACGTAGGTGGAGACTTGAACGCTTATACCAACAAAGAGGAAATGGTGGTATATGCCGCTTTCATGAACGAGCATCTGGAGCGTGCTGTCGAATTGCTTACTGACATCGTATTCAATAGCACTTTCCCCCAACACGAGATGGACAAAGAGGTCGAAGTTATCATAGACGAGATTCAAAGTTATGAAGATACCCCTCAGGAACTTATCTACGATGATTTTGAAGAGTTGATATTCCCCAACCATCCTTTAGGACGGAACATCTTAGGAAAGCCCGAGCAACTCCGCACCTATCGTACGGCTGATGCATTGGACTTCACTACACAACATTATAGACCGGACAATCTGATACTCTTCATCAAAGGGGATGTAAATTTCCAACGGGTCATCCGATTGGCAGAAAAATATGCAGGCTGTATTTCTCCGGTCCCTCTGCCTCCTGCCACCCCAACTGCTTTAGAGATACCGCTACCAATCTACCAGGCACGCACTCTCACCCTGCAGAAAGAGACCCACCAGGCACACGTTCTTGTAGGCGGACGTGCCTACGATGCCAACGATGAACGGCGCACGGCTCTATACTTACTGAACAATCTGTTGGGAGGGCCCGGAATGAACAGCCGGCTGAATGTCTCGCTCCGTGAAAAACGGGGATTGGTATATACCGTAGAGAGCAACCTCACCAGTTATACCGACACGGGGGCATGGTGTATCTATTTCGGATGTGACCACGAGGACGTGGATGATTGTCTCGAACTGGTACACCGCGAATTGAAACAACTATGCAACAAGCAGTTGACCGATGCGAAACTATCTGCCGCCAAGAAACAAATAATCGGACAAATAGGAGTAGCATGCGACAATTTCGAAAACCGGGCACTCGACATGGCCAAATCCTTCCTACATTACAACCGACTGGAACCTGCCGAACAACTCTTTGCACGCATCCAATCACTTACGTCCCACCAACTCCTTGAGGTAGCCAACGACATGTTTGCCACTGAACGAATTTCAACGTTGATTTATCAATAAATTCGGGTTTGTTGATGGGGCATAGAAAACAATAAAGGGGATGTGTGGACACATCCCCTTTACCTTATTATATATAAGAGCAATATCAATCTCTCTTCGGACGACGCTCGCCACGCTCAGGACGCTCGCGACGTGCAGGACGCTCTACATAACCTTCAGGCTTCTCGAGGAGAACACGATGAGAGAGTTTGAACTTGCCAGTCTTAGGATCGATATCAAGCAACTTCACTTCAATTTCATCGCCTTCCTTGATGCCGGCTTCTTCTACAGTCTCCAGACGCTTCCAGTCAATTTCAGAGATGTGGAGCAAACCGTCCTTGCCGGGCAAGAACTCAACGAAGCAACCATAAGGCATTACGCTACGAACCTTACCGGTATATACTTCACCAACTTCAGGGATGGCAACAATACCCTTGATCATGTTCATGGCAGATTCGATGCTCTGCTTGTTGGTACCGGCAATCTCGATACGACCAATACCGTCGATTTCTTCGATGGTGATAGTTGCACCAGTCTCTTCCTGCATACCTTGGATAATCTTTCCACCAGGACCGATTACTGCACCGATGAACTCCTTCGGGATAATCATCACCTCGATGCGAGGAGCGTGATCCTTCAATTCAGCACGAGGCTCAGCGATACACTCAGTAATCTTACCAAGGATGTGTTCGCGACCTTCCTTAGCCTGCAACAGAGCCTTCTCGTGAATCTCGTATGAAAGGCCATCCACCTTGATGTCCATCTGAGTGGCAGTGATACCATCACGTGTACCTGTCACCTTGAAGTCCATATCGCCCAAGTGGTCCTCGTCGCCAAGGATATCACTCAATACGGCATACTTCTCTTCACCGGCATTCTTGATAAGTCCCATAGCGATACCAGATACGGGCTTGGCCATCTTCACACCGGCATCCATCAATGCCAATGTACCGGCACATACGGTAGCCATAGAAGAAGAACCGTTTGACTCAAGAATATCAGAAACTACGCGTACTGCGTAAGGATAATCTGCAGGAATCTGACCCTTCAAAGCACGCCAAGCCAAGTGGCCGTGACCAATCTCACGACGACCTACACCACGCTGAGGACGAGCCTCACCGGTAGAGAAGGGAGGGAAGTTGTAGTGAAGGAGGAAACGCTCGCGGTGCTGATCGAGTACGTCGTCAACAATCTTCTCGTCGAGCTTGGTTCCCAGAGTAACACTAGTCAATGACTGAGTCTCACCACGGGTGAAGATAGCAGAACCGTGAGGACCGGGCAATGGATTAACCTCGCACCAGATGGGGCGGATATCGGTTGTCTTACGTCCGTCGAGACGCTTACCTTCGTCGAGGATGCAACGGCGCATAGCCTCTTTCTCAACATCGTGGTAGTAACGGTCGATAAGGGCAGCCTTAGTCTCCAATTCCTCTTCAGTGAACTGAGCCTTGAACTCCTCGCGGATAGCTTCGAAAGCTTCGCCACGCTCGTGCTTGTTGCAGTTACCGCTCTGAGCAACGGCATAAGCCTTGTCATAGCAAGCCTCGCGCACAGCCTTGCGGAGTTCTTCGTCGTTCTCCTCGTGGCAATATTCGCGCTTCTGTACGGTACCACACTCTTCCATCAACTCCATCTGCACTTTGCAGTGGTCCTTGATGGCAGCGTGAGCCACCTTCATGGCTTCGAGCAGGTCTTGCTCAGAAACTTCTTTCATTTCACCTTCCACCATCATGATGTTCTCGTAAGTGGCAGCTACCATCAAGTCCATGTCAGCCTCTTCGAGTTGTTGGAAAGTGGGGTTGATAACAAAGTCGCCATTGATGCGTGCCACACGCACCTCAGAGATAGGACCTCCGAAGGGGATGTCGCTCACAGCAAGAGCAGCAGAAGCTGCCAATCCGGCCAATGCGTCGGGCATATCCACACCGTCGGCAGAGAACAGGATGATATTTACATATACCTCTGCATGATAGTTATCGGGGAATAGAGGACGAAGAGCGCGGTCCACCAGACGGCAAGTGAGGATTTCATAATCCGAAGCCTTACCTTCGCGCTTGGTGAAACCACCGGGGAAGCGGCCGAAAGCCGCATACTTCTCTTTATACTCTACCTGTAAAGGCATAAAATCTGTACCGGGAACTGCATCCTTTGCGGCACAAACAGTAGCTAACAACACGGTGTTACCCATGCGCAGCATGACCGAACCGTCGGCCTGTTTTGCCAACTTTCCCGTCTCAAGTGTGATGGTTCTTCCATCAGGCAACTTGACCTCTTTTGTAATTACGTTCATCTAAATAAAAATTATAATTTTGTATTTTCTTTCCAAAAATCGTGCAAAGATACAGTTTTCCCATTGATAATGAGCAAGAAAAATAAAGAAAAGTGGGTTCTGTTCTTATTTTTTATAATTTTAATACGAAAAATGTCGTGTTTTGACACTTAGGATTGTAACTTTGCGGCCGAAAATAACCATAAAGCCACAAATGAATGCAAAGTTGGCCATAGAACCCTAAAAAAAGAACATGAAGAAAAAGATAGCTTTTACAGCCATATCGCTCGCATTGGCATTGGCTGCTTGTGAAGAAAAAGGTGAACAATTCCAAGTGAAAGGAGAAATTTCCAAAGCAGAAAGCAAGACGCTTTATTTTGAGTCTGCAGCACTTGACGGAATCAAAGTTCTCGACTCTATAAAATTAGACAAGAATGGAGGATTTGATTTCAAGTACAAACGACCCGACGGACCGGATTTTTACCGTTTGCGTATAGAACAGCAGGTTGTAAATCTGAGCATTGACTCCACCGAAACTGTTACCATAAAAGGTTCCATGCCTTCTTTGTCAACCAATTATACCGTAGAAGGTTCTGTTGAAAGCGCAAAAATCAAAGAGCTTTCTACGATGCAAATGGATTTACAGAAACAGATACGCCAATTGGCAGCCCGACAATTGCCCATCGGTGATTTCCGCGACAGTGTGGACCGCATGGTAAGCTCTTACAAATTACAGGTCTGCAAGGAATACATCTACAACACTCCCCGTTCAAGCTCAGCCTATTATGCTCTATTCCAGCGTATCAACGGCACACCTCTGTTCAACCCCGAAAATTCACGCGAAGATGTACGGGCTTTTGCTGCTGTAGCCACTTCGTGGGATATGTTCTATCCACATTCTTTACGTGCCATCAACCTTCACAACATTGCCATGCGCGGAATGAAGAATACCCGAAAACCTGTTACCACTCCCATTCCTGAAGAGCTTGTACGTGAAGTGACTCTACTTGATTTGTCGCTTCCTGACATGCGTGGTACAAATCATACCCTTACTGATTTGAAAGGGAAAGTCGTCCTCCTTGACTTCACTGTTTATCAGAACCAAGCATCTTCTGCCCGCAACATAGCTTTGCGCGAACTATATAATACATACGCGCAACAGGGATTTGAAATCTATCAAGTATCTTTCGATACCGATGAACATTTTTGGAAAACATCGGCTGACAATCTACCGTGGATATGTGTGCGCGATACTGAAGGTACTTCTTCCATAACTTATCGTGTGACTGATTTGCCGACTTATTTTCTTATCGACCGTAGCAATGGGCTCTACAAACGCAGCTCAGACATTAAAGATATAGACCAACTAAAACAGGAAATAGAAGCGCTCTTGAACAAATAATATGGCCGAAACAGAGAAGCCACAGCTAACCATAGAGATAACCGACGACGGGTCGGCAACAATCTTTGTCCCTTCACTGAATGAGCATTACCATTCAGTGAAGGGAGCATTGACAGAATCGAACCACATTTACCGTGATTGTGCATTCCTTCACCGTGCCCGGTTACAAACGACAAAGACGTCCGTCCTACGTCTGTTGGAAATCGGATTCGGTACAGGTCTGAATGCCTGCGTCACTGCTATGGTAGCAGACGAGACTTGCCCTGTACACTACATTACATTGGAAAAATACCCCGTAGAAATTGATATCCTGGAAAAATTGGATTATACCCAATGGGTAGATGTATCACTCTTACGTGCCATTCATCAGGCAGCATGGAATGAACCTGTAACTATTACGCCTTACTTTACATTAGAAAAAAGACGGGCCGACTATTTAGCCGACCCGCTTCCCCACTCCATCGATGTGGTCTATTTTGATGCTTTCGCTCCTGAAAAGCAACCTGAAATGTGGACTGCAGAATCTTTCAGCAGATTAATCCAAACTATGAATCCCAACGCAATCCTAACTACCTATTGCGCCAAAGGAGAAATCCGCCGCCTTTTAGCTTCGTTAGGACTATCCATGGAACGCATCCCCGGACCTGCAGGAGGAAAAAGAGAAATATTGAGAGGAAGCCTTACAACACCTGTCCATTAAAAGTCGAATTACTGAATGTCACCCCTTCTGCGCCAACAATAGAATTCACCTTCTCGTCAGTGATACCATCCAATTGACAATTTCTCAGTGTCACATTGCGTACACAAGTATGAGTCTCCAATCCATCAATCCAGATACCATAACGACTCTTCTGACAAGTAATGTTCTCCAACAGAATATTTTCGAATAAAGGGAAATAAGGACCATCAGTCACTTTTTCATATTTCAGTTCCAATTTCAACACTGCCTGTTTACATTCGCTGATGTCAATATTACGTATATAGAAACCCTTGACTACACCACCACGTATGGCATTGGACTTGATTCGAAAAGGACGATCCATCTCGGCACTTCCAATCTGGCAATCCTCCATCCAAACATTGTAACAACTGCCCGAAATTTCACTTCCAATAGCCACACCGGCATGACCATCCTTCATCTGACAATTCCGAACAATGATATTGCGACTTGGCAATGCCCAAGCACGTCCATCATTGTTACGTCCACTCTTGATTGCAATACAGTCGTCTCCCGTATTGAAAATACAATTCTCAATTAAAACATTCTCACAGGACTCCGGATCACAGCCATCATTATTGGGACCATGACTATCAAAAGTAACACCCCGTACCACTATATTCTTAGACATCAGCGGATGAAGCAACCAAAAAGGAGCATTGTTCAATGTAACCCCTTCAACCAAAACACGATTGCACTGATAAAACTGAATAAACTGTGGACGCAATTCATCTTTTTCCGTAAAGATACGATCAGCTATGGAGGTGACATGTTTTTCGTAATCATGCAGTTTCTCTTTTCCCATGAACTTACCTATTGCTTTGTCTTCAGCTGATGTGCGTGCTCTCAGTTTCCACCAATTCTCCCACGATGCTTGTCCATCCAATATACCTTTGCCCGTCACTGCAATATTCTCTTGCCGATAAGCATAAATAAGTGGAGACATACCCATACAGTCAATACCTTCCCACCGCGTCGGTACTTGAGGAGCATAATCCGTTGGTTCAGTAGAGAACTTGACTATTGCGCCTTCTTCAATATGTAGATTTACATTGGAAAGGAGATGAATGGCCTTGGTATAATATTCACCTGCAGGAATCACCACTCGTCCACCACCGGCACGGTGACAATCACTGATTGCCCGTCTAAGGATGTCGGAAATATCTGAGCCAGAAATTGCCTGATAATCTGAAGTAATATTAAAAACTCGATCTGGGAAAGCCGTCAACCGAATACGTTTTTCCACTTCTCCCATCGTATTCCAGGGATTTGCATTATCAACAACGATTGAATCTCCTATACACGAAGTATCATTATACGAACCAGAGGTACAACCTGCCAACGCCCCATACAAAATACCGCTCCACAAGGCTAATAAAATTCTACTTTTCATACAAATGATATGTTAATGGTTTTAAATAAGACGCAAATATAAGCAAATAAATAGGTTATCAGCACTTTTTCTCCTGCTATTTTGAAAAAAAAGTGTATTTTTGCGCCTACAATCAATCATACAACATGAGTGTACATTCTCTGAAAACAACAGACAAAGTTCCAGAACCGACACTTCGTCGCTTACCTTGGTATCTGTCCAATGCACGTTTGATGAAAGAGCGTGGCGAGCAACATGCTTCATCAACTTTGTTGGCAAAGCAATTAGGCATGGACGCATCACAGATAGCCAAAGATTTGTCATTTGTGAACGTATCCGGCCGGCCGCGTGTAGGTTACGAGATAGATGAGCTGATAGATGTTCTGGAACGATTCTTAGGATTCACCCGTTTACACACCGCATTTTTATTCGGTGTAGGAAGTTTGGGAGGTGCCTTGTTGGCAGATTCCGGTCTCCGCCAATTCGGTCTGCAAATTACTGCAGCATTCGACATAAACCCTCAACTCATCGGAAAGGAAATCAACGGTATTCCCATATTCCACACAGAAGAATTTCCTAAAAAGATGCTTGAATATACCGATGTACATATCGGTGTATTGACCGTACCCATCAACATTGCACAACAAGTAACGGACACGATGATATCCGGAGGCATACGAGCCATATGGAATTTTACACCATACCGAATTTGTGTACCTGAAAATATCGTGGTACAAAACACATCGCTCTATGCACATCTGGCATTGATATTCAACAGACTAAATTTAAAATAAGATGAAAATAATCGCTATCGGCATGAACTACGCCGAACACAATAAAGAACTTGACAATACGTTATTAAAACCAGAGAAGCCAGTCATCTTCATGAAACCCGACTCGGCCATACTGAAAGACGGAAAACCTTTCTTCATCCCAGAATTCACACAACGGGTTGATTACGAGACAGAATTGGTTGTACGCATTTGCCGTTTGGGTAAGCATATCGCTCCACGCTTTGCACACCGATACTATGATGCCGTAACAGTAGGTATAGACTTTACCGCACGCGATTTACAAAATGATTTCCGTGCGCAAGGTCTGCCTTGGGAACTGTGTAAAGGATTTGACGATTCTGCAGTTTTAGGCAACTTTATTCCAACCGAGAAATTGCCAGATATACAGAATCTGCATTTTCATCTGGACATTGACGGACAGACAGTACAACGCGGACACACAGCAGACATGCTGTTTAAGGTTGATGAAATCATCGCTTACGTCAGCCAATTCTGTACGTTGAAGATTGGCGACCTGCTGTTTACAGGAACTCCCGTTGGAGTAGGGCCTGTAAGTGTTGGTCAACATCTACAAGGGTTTCTTGAAGGAGAAAAACTCCTGGACTTCCACGTAAGATAATCAAAATCAAGATGGGGAAACCCATTTCAAATATGTATATAGAACTATGCTGAAATATTGCCGTACTGTGATTTTGCTGATAGGGTTATCCTTATGGGGTAGCAAGGGACATGCACAGGATTTTTTGGACATCAATTGGAATGAACTACGAATAGACTCTATTCTTCCAGTATTTACACACGATATACCTTTAGAAGCAAATTACGAACAATACGAGCACCAAATCAAAATTGAATTTCCTGAATTTGAAGATATTACCAGCACGGAAGTCAAGCAAATCAAGAAGTTGGATGTCCAACTTCCGGATTGGCCTGTAATAGAAAGCTTTATCGGAATATCCGCCAAAAAGGCGACATTGCATACATCCTTGATTCCCTTAGTATTCCGCGATGGAAAATACCAACGCATCACTTCGCTAAAACTCAATGTCATCCGTAAGCCGAAACCTGCCACCCGAGCAGCAGAAAATACGACTGATGACCGATACGCGACACAATCCAAACTGGCACAAGGCAAATGGGTAAAAATCAGAATCAAGGAAACTGGCATACATCGAATAACGCACAGTGAATTGCATTCCATGGGTTTCAGCAATCCGGATCATGTACGCCTGTACGGACATGGTGGACAAATGATGGCCGAAAGCAATATACAGGACTGCATCGATGATTTGAAAGAAGTACCATTATACCGCCGTAACAACGATGTTCTTTTCTATGCCCATGGAACCATTTCATGGAAACGGACGTCCGATGGATTCACCCATTCACAAAATACCTACTCCTCATATGGATACTACTTCCTGACAGAAATGGAAGAGGTCAATCCTTTGGCATTTTCTGTACAGGAAAGTGACATTACGGGGACTAAAACTGATACTTACCCCGATTTCCTTGTACACGAAAAGGATGAATACAGTTGGTTACACCGAGGAAGAGTATTCTTCGAAACATACGATTTCAATAATGGACGTACCCAAGAATACACTTTTAAGATTCCAGGTATTGTACCTGAAGAAAATGCCAAACTGAGATTGGCATTCGGCGAAGGTGCTGGCAATGCAGCCATCACAACAACCATAAATGACAAACAAGTTGGAACTCTGAGGAACTCTTCCAATCTTTCAAGCTACACGGCTTTCCTGACAATCAGCGGCACGCTTGACTGTAGTGGTAAATTATCTGAGAACACCAAAGTGAAGCTTACACATTCCGGTACCGGCTCCGGACATTTGGACTATATCACACTGAATTTCACCCGCAAATTAGCATTACGCGGAACTTCTACCATCTTTCGGGCAAACAGTTCCGGACAGAAGACGTTCTCCATAGATAATGCCAATGCCTCTACAATTGTGTGGAAGATTTCCGATAACAAAGCCCAAGGATATGCCTATACAGAAATCAAGGGCACACTGGAAGGAACGGCATACAAAGTCAACGACAAAGCGACTCTTACGGACGAATATGTTGTATTGGATGCTGCATCAAATAACTTTCCAAGTGTAGAATATGTTGGAGCAATAGCCAATCAAAATCTACACGGTATAGAAAAGACTGACATGGTTATCGTTGTTCCAACTTCAGCCAAATGGATCAGTCAGGCACAACGGTTGGCAGAACTGCACCGTCAACATGATTCTTTACACGTTACCGTAGTACGTGCCGATCAGATTTACAATGAATTTTCATCGGGCACTCCAGATGCAACAGCTATCCGTCGGTTCATGAAAATGTTCTACGACCGTGCTCAATCTGACAAGGAGCTACCTAAATATCTGCTTCTCTTTGCAGACTGTGCAGCCGATAACCGCATGATTACCACCGAATGGAGACGAAACAACCCCGATGACTTCCTGCCCTGTTTCCAATCAGAACTATCAAGCAGTGAAACACGCTCATACATCATGGAAGAGTATTTTTGTCTATTAGACGATGATGAGGGCACCACTTGGACCAAAGCCAAATCCGATGCTGCAGTAGGACGCCTGACAGTGCGTTCTTTGGAACAAGCAACCACTATTGTGGACAAAATTGAGAACTACATGTTCAACCGCGAGGCCGGTGCTTGGAAAAACAAAGTTTGCATCATGGGTGACGACGGAGATAACAACCGCCACATGGAAGAGGCTGACAAAATTGTGGAACGAATACAAGAGTCAAATCCTAATTTGGTTATCGAAAAGATTTATTGGGATGCATTCAAGTGTGAAAACGGATCTACCGGTCGCCGATATCCGGGAGTAACCCAACGCATCCGTGAACTATCAGCCGAAGGTGCATTGATGATGTACTACACGGGACACGGTCGCGCAGACGAGCTGTCACATGAACTGGCTTGGGGAACCAAAGAAATGGAAGCCCTCTCCTCACCACGCCTGCCGCTATGGATAACGGCCGCCTGTGACACTTCTCCAATAGACCTACCAGAAGACAACATGGGTGAAACTGCTTTATTGAATAAAAATGCAGGAGCCATCGCATTCCTTGGAGCTACCCGTTCGACCTATGGATCAGAAAGTAACGCGATGCATAAGAATTTCTGTAAACAACTGTTTACCAACGGGCATACATTGGGAGAGGCCCTGCGACAAGCCAAAAACGAAACGACTTTATACAGCAATACCGAAAACAATCTTCACTATGTACTCATCGGAGACCCTGCCCTGAAACTTAAAACGCCCGACCAATACCAAGTGAAGATTACAGAAATAAACGGAGAACCAGCAGACAACGGAATCAAACAATTCAAAACAGGTAGTCAAGTAACACTGAAAGGTGAGATTGTCAACCAACAAGGTGAACGAATAAACACATTCAATGGACTTGTATATCCTTCCATCTATGGAAGTAAACAAAAGGTCGTATGCAACGGTAATGATCCGGAGGCAGATTTTGTCTATGAATTCTGGAATTATTCACAAGAAGTCTATACAGGCAGTGACTCCGTGCGGGCTGGAGAATTCACGTTCACATTCCCCGTTCCTTTAGATGTCAATTACTCACCCGAAAACGGCAATATCAACTTCTATGCATTGGACAATCTCCGTAACGAGGCGCAAGGCTCTTATACCGAATTCTATCTGGATGGAACAGTTGACAATCTGCAAAACGATTCTATAGGTCCTCAAATAGCCTTATTCCTGAACACCACTGATTTTGTTTCGGGCGATAAGGTGAACGAAACACCCTTATTAATGGTTGCCCTGCACGATGAAGACGGAATCAACACTACAGGAAACGGAATCGGACACGATCTCATTGCCATCATTGACAATGACCCACAAAAAACCTACGTATTAAACAGTTATTATCAATCCGAGCCAGGAGACTATACACTTGGTGCATTGACCTACAGCCTTCCACCATTGGAACCCGGCATACATACTATTATGGTACGCGCGTGGGACATTCTGAACAACTCATCAACGGTACATGCCACCTTTGAAGTAGTCAAAGGCTTACGCCCGGCATTGACCAACGTTTGGTGCACCGAAAGTCCGGCACATACAGCTACAACTTTCATTGTCACCCACGACCGTCCAATGAGCAACCTCTCTGTCAAAATAGAGGTTTTCGATTTTGCAGGACGCATTCTATGGACACACTCTGATAGTTCTGTATCGACAGGATTCGAACACCGTATTCCTTGGAACCTGAACACAAACAGTGGCCAACCAGTTGGCACTGGTGTCTATCTCTATCGGGCTACCATCTCATCTGCAGAAGGTGGAGGCGAGAGTACAAAAGCCCGAAAAATAATCGTAACAAGACAATAAAACGAAATGAATAAAGTTGTAATAGATACACAAAACAAGATTGAAATATGAAAAAAATCATCGCAATAGCCATTTCTGTTCTGCTATGCTCAACACAAGCCATACAGGCAGACGATTGGGGATCCAAGAATCAATTCAACCCTGTACAAACGGGAGTTTCGTCACTCTCTATTGCCCCCGACTCACGAGGAGGTGGTATGGGAGATGTCGGAGTTGCAACCGATGCAGACGTTTACTCACAACATTGGAATCCAGCCAAATATCCGTTCAACATTTCCCGTGCCGGAGTCGGACTTTCCTATACGCCTTGGCTCCGCCAGTTGGTCAATGACATTGATTTGGCCTACCTTTCAGGATTTTACCGAATCGGAGACTATTCAGCACTTAGTGGTTCGCTCCGCTATTTCTCGTTGGGTGAAGTTCCTCTTGATTACGATGAAACCGGTAATGCCATTGATGCCATCAATCCGTATGAAATGGCTTTAGATGTTGCCTATTCACGTATGTTGTCCGAAACATTCTCGGCAGCCGTTGCCCTACGTTTCATCTATTCCGACATGTCCACCCACATGGATGACGGAACAGCTCCCGGATCAGCCTTTGCTGCAGACATTGCATTCTATTACAACAACTATATCATGTTAGGCCAACGCGAATGTATGCTCGGCTTCGGATTGAATGCTTCTAACATCGGTAGTAAAATTTCATATGATGAAGGAAGTACCAGTGTCTTCCTCCCCACCAATCTTGGCATCGGAGCATCACTACTCGTCCCCATTGACGAATACAACACACTCTCTTTCAATGCGGACCTCAACAAGTTGATGGTACCCACTGTACCGATGCAAATGGAAGATGAGGATGACAGCGATTATCAGGATCGACTCCAGAAGGACTACTATGACCAATCACCCATCACCGGCATATTCAAATCTTTCGGCGATGCTCCCGGCGGCTTGGAAGAAGAATTAAAGGAAATCCAATGGAGTGTCGGACTTGAATATATGTACAATAACCAATTTGCCATACGTGCCGGATACCACCACGAAGATCCTTACAAAGGAAACCGCAAGTACTACACCGTAGGTGCCGGTTTCAAGATGAATGTATTCTCATTGGATGCATCTTATGTCATATCCGTAGCACAAACCAACCCCCTTGACCAGACATTGCGTTTCTCTTTGTCCTTTGACATGGACGGTCTGCGCGATATTTTTGGAAGATAAGATATGAATGTGCAAAGATAAAATATGCCAATGTGCAAAATACGCATAGCCATTGACACACCGGCATATTAGTAAATGGTATATTAACACAATAAACTTATGAAAATCAGAGTAGGTTTTGGCTTTGACGTCCACAAATTGGTCGAAGGCCGTGAATTGTGGTTAGGCGGAGTACGCCTGGAGCATGAATTGGGTTTACTCGGTCATTCCGATGCAGATGTGTTGATTCATGCCATCTGCGATGCACTATTGGGTGCTGCCAACATGCGCGATATCGGCTATCATTTCCCCGATAATGCCGGCGAATACAAGAATATAGACAGCAAAATATTGCTCGCCCGTACTATTGACTTGATAGCCACGAAAGGTTATAGAGTAAGTAATATTGATGCTACCGTATGTGCCGAACGCCCCAAACTGAAAGCACATATTCCACATATCTGTGAAACATTAGCTCATGTGATGGGCATTGACACCGAAGATGTCTCCGTGAAAGCCACCACCACCGAAAAGCTTGGATTCACAGGCCGCGAGGAGGGAATCTCAGCTTACGCAACTGTATTGATTATCGCTGATTAGTGTCCATTGGTCTTTAATGACATGAATATAATCTGTTAGACCAATAAACCAATTAGTCATTTTCTGGGAAAAGTTTCAATTGCCCGTCACCCAGCAAATTGAAACTCATGCGATGATAGGGAGTAGTACCGTGCAGGCGAATGCCTTCACGGTGTTTTTTTGTAGGATAACCTTTATTCCCTTTCCAATCATAGCAGGGATACTCTTCATGCAACTTGTTCATATAATCGTCGCGATACGTCTTTGCCAAGATGGAAGCCGCAGCTATAGAAAGATATTTCCCATCTCCCTTTACCACCGTAGTGTGTGGCAAATTCTGATAAGGTTTAAAACGGTTTCCATCAATAATCAATGCCTCCGGACGAACCTTCAACCCATCCACCGCACGATGCATAGCCAAGATAGAAGCATTCAGGATATTAATTTTATCTATCTCTTCCGGCAAGACCACTCCCACAGCCCAGGCAACAGCCTCGCGCTCTATCACTTCGCGCAGAGCATAGCGTTGCCGTTCGGTCAACTGCTTCGAATCATTCAGCATATCATTCTGAAAATCCTTGGGCAAGATTACAGCCGCCGCATAAACTGCTCCGGCCAAACAACCTCGGCCAGCTTCATCACAACCGGCTTCCACCAGATCTTTATTCAAATAAGGTAATAACATCTGTTTCAACTTTTGGGGTTCAAGGTTTAAAGTGCAAGGTTCAAAATCCTGTTTCATTTCTTTGAACCTCAATCATTAAACTTTCAACGTTTTCCTCACAATAAAAGTCAAACAAAAAAGGACATATCTCACGATACATCCTTCTCTGCGCTTCAGGATGGGCTTGAACCAACGACCCCATGATTAACAGTCATGTGCTCTAACCAACTGAGCTACTGAAGCATAAAATTTAACCTTTAAAATGAGAACGCTTTTAATTTTTGCGCTTCAGGATGGGCTTGAACCAACGACCCCATGATTAACAGTCATGTGCTCTAACCAACTGAGCTACTGAAGCAGTGATTCCGTACTTATTATTTCCGAAATGCGGTGCAAAAGTAATGCTAAATTTTGAATCGTGCAACATTTGGAGCAAAAAAAATGAAAGAAAAGTATAGATTTTCTTCTTTCAACCGCTTTAGACGTAATTTTAACACCATCAAAGAGTATTTTACGCCAAGAACTCCAACAACATTTCCATCTAAAAAACTTCTGTCACACGAAAAAAGGAGTCGGTTCCAATCTGTATACTCACATAGACAATTACAATGCGGAATTACCAACCTGAAGCATGTGCTTTACAACACCTCGACCCTCCCCTTGCTTCAACCACTTTTTTACTGCGCACAGTCAATGTGTTGACCACGCACGGTCAATTCTTTGACTACGCACAGACAAACTTTTGACTGTGCGTGGTCAAACTCTTGGCCAAACAAGCGAAGCAAACGGTCAATGTATGTTAACGATTTCCGTTGACTACATTCCACCTTATTTATAGCTGTGGTTGACTGAGTTAAACTTTATTTTTAGTCTGGGTTGACAGGGTTAAATTTTATTTTTAGTTATCGTTGACTTGTGACAATATTTACAGTTTCCTTGCTTTCATGCTAATTCAGAAGCAAATGTAAACCATTTGTAAACTCATTTATTTGGTGGGAAACAGATAAAATCATACTTTTGTACCCCATAAAGCCACACAAGCCATATATAAGATACATAAATTCAATTAATGATAAAATAACAAATTATGAAAGTGAACATAAAAAAGACCTTATTATCCATTTGCGCCCTTGCACTGATGGCAACGGTGCTGAGTTGCCAACCGACGAATGAGACCACCAGCTATACGCAATGGGAACGCAAGAGTGCCCCTGCCGTTATTCTTGGACGGTACGTTGACTGGAAGGCTGGTGACAATCCTTTTCCTCCTGGCTTTTGGGGAAATCACGAGTCTTTGAAAGGTAACGGTTGCGAAATTACCAA
>JAZRMW010000026.1:0-8578 GCA_045647865.1 Phocaeicola sp. | reverse complement strand
CCGCGATTAGACATAGAAAACACAGCAAAAAAAAACAAAAAAATAATTGGAGCAATAAATCCAAATTCATACATTTGCAGACACGAAACAACTAATTATTTATCTTAATCTTAAAATAGCAACATTATGATCCGAAAAACTTTTTTTATTATAACAATAGGCCTAATATGCTTATTACTTCCGCAAGCATCTTTTTCACAAGATATTCGTGGAGAGTGGAAATGTCCGGATGAAATGTACCAATATTGGGGATACAAAGTAGGCAAAGGAGGACTTATGTTCAAGAAGAATAATACGTTTATACTCAAACTAAAAGGTCGACACATGCGAGTCGGAGGCATGGGAGGCATAGCAGGCAAACGACAACGCATGAATGTTAAAGTAAAAGGTCTTTATACTGTAAAGAATGACAGCATATACTTTTACGTAAAACAAAAAAATATAAAGTGTGATATTACCCCAGGCAAAGAGGATCCTATAATGTCTCCCGAACATGATAATTTTCTAAACATTACACGTTGGCCAGCCATTGTACATTTAAAGAGTGACAACTATGAGTATTACGAAAAATATATAAAACCACGGTCAACGTGGGACGGCAGGGAAGTTTATTACAACTCAGAACTTCGAATATGTGAATTCCAAAGAATCGCGGTGATAAACCAAATGCTCGATTTCTTTGAATGCAAAAGATATTCGTTCACAAAAATAAGTCAGGACAGTTTGCGTATCGGAAAGAAATTCGTCATCACACGACCCAACGATTAAAATGATTGCTCTGGTATAGACAGTTCAACCTTTTATCCTTCAGTTTATTTGTGGACAATTTCAAATTAATCATTAAAATTCTATTAAATATGAAAAATATCATTGTTTGCTTCATTTTTTCTTTGCTGTTTTCGCATTATACTTATGGACAGCAAACGGGAAAATTTCAGAATTACAAAATTACAGATTCTGTCTTCTCTGGCATGCTAAAAATAGAATCCAATAATGCTTCTAAAGAAAGATTAACGATGGCAAGGTTTAAAATCCTTAATGAGAAATCTTTAATTAAGGATGTGCAAAAGATATTCTACAAATCTCTGAGGACTCTCAAAAAAGATAAGATTGTGACGAAGTGCCTGAAAAACGATTTTGATTCTTTAAAGATAGAAAGTAGCATAATCCTCGCGTATAAGTGGGATGGCAAAATCACGGATGTTTCATTTGATCTGTCACCATTCATTGTGAATGAAGTGTTATCAGAGGATGATATCAACTATATTTCTAATGAATTGAAAACAAATGTCAAAATAGCAGTCCAAACCAATGGAGGTCATATTTACCTAGATAAATACGATTCGGATTGGCAAATAAGTGTAAAGAAGAAGAAGATTCCTATTACAGAATATTACAAAGAGTATAGTAAAAAGAAAGGATACAAAAAATATCTAATCAAACTCCATAGTAATAAATATTCCCCTGCGATAATGAACGTTAATCCCATTAAGGCAATAACAGGAAAGCAAACAATGGGAGAAATCAGTATCAATAGGATTGAAATTGATAGCATTGTATCAAATACTATAAAAGAAGTATTGAAACATCGTAAAAAATACGATGAAGTTTACTACCAATTGAAAGATGAATTTGAGAAAAATAAGACCTTAAGCAATATAGCCATATGGTATAATGGTTATGGAAAGATTTTTCACTGCTCATTCTATGTTTCATCCGTTGTCTTAGACCGAATTCTTGTAGAAGAAGATTTTGAAGTCATATCAAAAGCTTTAGAGGAAATAACTTTAAAAATAAATGACACTTCACAAAACGGTTATACCCCGTGGGGGGATTATGATCCTGAATGGAGGAAAGGCATCAAATACATAAGTATTCCTATGATTCGCTTTCAATAAGATTTTAACGTCCCCGTCCCTTCGCTTGAAGTGAAGGGACGGAATGTTCCTGAAGTTTCAAACACATGAAGGCATTACTCTATAAACTAGGTATAGGCACAGGCGCATCACAGATGCTGATACTCAAAACATCCTCGTTGCAAACGAGGATGGACGGAGAATAAAGACAAGGGTTAATCCTTGATAAAATACGGACGTTGAGCCTCCAAGATACTGTTCTTACAAGCCCAACATCCGTATATTGTTTTTGTACTTTCTTGAAGAAAGCTATCTTCCATACGCTTCGTGCATCAGGCGGACAATCTCGTCCCCACAGCCGATGGGTGCACCGGTAGCATGATCGATGATACCTGAACATTCGCGACCTGCTCCACGGCTACCGTTGTCCCAATAGACGAGGGAGAGACCGTTGCGGGCGGCACACTGGCATACGTAACGAAGATAGTGTTCGCGGAAATGTTCTTTCGAGCCATCCGCACGACGAGTGCATCCGAACTCACCGATATAGACAGGAATCTCTTGGTCAACATAGGTCGTTTTGAGAAGGTGGAAGATGGAATCGACATGACGCTCGTCAGTGTATCGTCCCTGACTCTTCGATGACCGATGTCCCCACTCGTCCGTACGGTTCTCCAACGTAAAGTTTACAGGGTCATAATAGTGCACGGAAAGAAGAAGACGGTTCTTAGCCTTATCCTTAGGAAAACGGAAGTGTTTCAACGTCAATCCGATGTTGGTACAATAACCGGGCACTCCAAGGTAACGCTTACGATTCTTCCCACCTGTGGCGCGCACGGCATCTACGAATACCTGGTTCCATTCGTTCACCACCTCGTATTGCCGTCCACCATCAGTGAGGTTATCACCATATCCCCATTTACCGTCGTGAATCTCATTCATAGACTCAAAAATAAGGAAATCGCCCTTCTTCTTGAAACGTTCGGCAATCTGTGTCCATAGGGCATGCAACTGGTCTTTTACCCGACGGTTGACAGTTTCGTCCTTGGCCGCGCTCTTTATGTCGAGCCAATGACGACTTTCGGCACCATCGTGATGAATGTTGATGACGGCCTTCAATCCGGCCTTCTCAGCATAGTCAACCAACTGGGCCACTCTGTCGAGCCAAGTTTCATCAATTCGGTATTCTGGAGCAGGACCTATGTGTCCCAACCACGTGACGGGTATGCGTACTGAAGTGAAGCCATACGCACGAAGACAATCGAAGGTTTGCTGGGTAGCCGGGCGATTTCCCCAACAGGTCTCGTTGGCCACGCCACGTACGTGGGCATCCATCTGATTACCGAGGTTCCATCCAAGGCCAAGGGAGAAATCTTTGTCTCCTGCCTGCATGCTACAAGACATCAGCCATACGGCCATAAGGGGAAGTAACCGTTTCATCAGCCTCATCCCTCCATCAAGACAGCGGTTCCACTGGCAGTCACCATCAGCATACTGCCGTTGCTGCCGATGGCTGCATAGTCGAGTTCAACACCTATCACGGCATTGGCTCCCATGCGACGGGCCTCTTCTTCCATTTCTTTCAGGGCTGTAGCCTTGGCTTTACGGAGCACCTCTTCGTATGAGCCGGAGCGGCCGCCGATAAAATCACGCACACTGGCGAACAAATCGCGCACAAAATTGGCTCCAATGATGGTTTCACCTGATACAATGCCATAGTACTTGACTATGCGCTTTCCTTCGATGTTGGGGGTTGTTGTTGTAAGCATAATTATCTATTAAAGATTAAGTTCAAAGTTCAAAAGAGGGTTCAAAGTTCAAAAGAGATTCAAAGTTCAACGTCTATAAATGAGACCGCATGGGTTTATACTTTAAACTTTGAACTTTGAACTTTAAACCTTAAACTCTAATCCGTGCGACATCAATCCAATTCAAACTCTCCCGCTACATGGAGGTTGGATAGGAAATAGACCATACCGACATAGTAGCGCCATTTGCCTGTCGGGGGACGCACGTCCCACAGGCGTTGGACGTATTCACAAGCCAACTTCCTGTCCGCTTCACACGGGCTGTCGGCCAAGGCAAAGGCTCCTACGGCATTGGCTCCGGCCATACCCTCGGTGTATCCATCGGCAGCTCCCGAACCGTCGAGATTGAATTGACCGTGACGAAAACCTTCGTTCTTGAAAAAACGGAGCAAGCGACGCATCATGGTGCGCTGACGTTCCTTGTCCTTGCCCGTCAGGTAATAGTCCATACCCACGTTCATGGCACAACGGATGGCATCGTACTGATAGCGGGAAGTGTTGTAGAAAAACTCGGGACGTTCGTAGGGAGTTCCGTCGAACAGGCAATAGTCGGGGAAAAGTCCTGTCACCGTGTCGGCCGAAGCAAAAAGCAACCAACGGGCACGGTCGGCCGCTTCGCTCCAGAAAGCATTATTCGTATCGGCCCTTTCCGCCCAAAGTTCCAAAAATGCAGGCAGACAGTACGAAGGGTCGCTGTACCAATGCACCTCTTCGTTGGGGACAAAGGTGACGAGCTTCGTCTCCACATCATAGAGGTTATAAACTCCTGTCTGGGGTCCCTCCTTTGACTGGGCTTTGCGCAACAGTTCATCGGCTTCGCGGGCATAACGCGGTTCACCCCACTTCTCAGCCGCAATGTAGAGAGCGGTAGCAAAGTAAATCTCGCCATCTGAAGCATTGCTGGTACCTATCTGTGTGCCATCAAGGCCGCATTGCCAGCAGAAGTATCCATCCCAATCGCTATCGGCAGGATAGGCCATGTAACGCTTGGCCCATCGCCACAGGCGGTCGAACACATCGCGCTTATCCAACTGTACACTGATCATCATGCCATAGGACATACCTTCGGAGCGCACGTCATTATTTCCTGTATCGAGGATGATGCCCATGGAGTCGCCCACCTCGTAATAGACGGTAGTTTCCCCATCGGCTTCGTACTTGCTCAAATCGCCAGGGGTAAAGAAATGGTTCCACAAGCTGTCCATACGCGCCTGGACCTCGGTTTCACTCTTGCCTAAAAGCGAAGTAAACAAGTTGTTAGGATTTGGTTCTTCGGCCGGTTGTTTTTTAGCACATGACACAAGGATTGACATGGCCACTACAGCCATCACTCCTAATCGGGATACATTTTGACAAAGGGATAAAAAAGGATTCATATATCTTTATTTTTTAGTAAGTCAACCATATTTTTCTGCAAAGATAAACATTTCAGGGAAATACACACGACATTTTCTGCAATTTGAGATATTTGCCAGTTATAAAAGAAACATAGTCAAAAGAAAACCACGTAAATCTTTTGCCAACAGGATATTATTGCCTATATTTGTGACGGATTACCAAACAATACGACTATGAAAGCGTTGAAGAAGATTTTGCAGAGGAACTTTATCGGCAGGGTTTGCCTTGTATTAGGACTGTTTTGCCTGCTTCCGATTGCCGCAGAGGCACAGATGACCATGAAGGAACGGGCTTTGCGCAACCGCAACCGGCCGGCCCTGTGGTTCTTGTCGAAAAACAAGGAGAAGTATATGCACTACCAGCCGGACACAACGGTGGTGAAGAAGCCCGTAAAGGAAAAGAAACCTTCGGACTACAACATCTATAAGGGGAACTTCAACCTTTTGATATTCGGCAATGCTTACACCCACTACTGGACGTATGTGCCACAAGCCGACACTTATGCAGAAACAGGCGGAGCAACTTTCCTTATGGGATTGGGAGTGGGTTTTGAGTATGCCTATCGCGACAACCGTATGGTGTCATTGGGATGGTCGGGTGGTGGAACCATTGATGGAATAGGCTGTGGGGGAAGTATGGGAGAAAACAGTACTGTCCATCAAATAGACCTTTTACATTCGTGGAATATCAAGCGCCTGACACTGAGTGCCGGCCCTACCATGGCATGGAAACGATGGAGCCATTGGGTGGACGAGCACGCTTTGTTTCATGAATATTCCCCAGAAATAGACGACTGCATTTATGTGCCAAATCCATATATTCAAACTCCATGGGACAAGGATTTCACCTTCCGCCATTGGTCAGCCGGATTGAAAGTAAAGGCTCATTACCGTATCTTCCCAGAATTTTCTTTTGGTGTGGAATATGCCGCCCGCCGTGCTTGGGAGAAGCCTTTCCGCCATAACTTTGACCACCAACTGACGGTGAAAGGGCAAATACGATTCCGATTGTTTGGGAAGAAGAAATAGAATTATTTTAGGCGCGGATTACGCGGATTACACGGATTATTTATAACTGTAAACAAATCCGCGTTAATCCACGTAATCCGCGCCTATTATTCTCATCATTCCTTCAGCGCCTCCACCAAGTCGATGCCCAAAGCACGTGCTATGCCTTCGCCATAGCGGGGGTCGGCCCGATAGCAATTGCGCACGTGGCGTTGCTTGATGAAGAGGTGGGCATCGCCCATGGCACGGGCGGTATTCTCGAACAGGAATTGTTGCTCTTCTGGCGGCATCAGGCGGAAGAGGTCGCCGGGTTGGCTATAATAATCGTCATCGTACTCGCGTTCGTTGTAGTTGTACACCTCACCATTTACCTTCAAAGGCGGCTCTTTCATCTCGGGACTATCCTTCCACTCACCGAAGCTGTTCGGCTCGTAGCCGATGGTGCTTCCGTAATTGCCATCCACCCGCATGGCTCCGTCGCGATGGTAGGCATGGAAGGGACAGCGCGGACGGTTCACAGGTATCTGCTCCAAATTGACACCAAGCCGGTAGCGCTGGGCATCGCCATAGGAGAAGAGGCGGCCTTGCAACATCTTGTCGGGCGAGAAACCGATGCCATCGATGGTGTTGATGGGATTGAAAGCTGCCTGCTCCACCTCGGCAAAATAGTTCTCGGGATTACGGTTCAACTCCAAAATGCCTACATCATGCAAGGGGAAATCACCGTGTGGCCACACCTTCGTCAGGTCAAAGGGATTGATACGGTAATGGTCGGCCTGCTCCTCGGTCATCAATTGCACTTGGAAGAGCCAACGAGGATAGTCGCCACGTTCGATACTCTCGTAGAGGTCACGCTGGTGCGACTCGCGGTCTTTGGCTACAATGGCCTCAGCCTCCTCATCGGTCAGGCACTCGATACCCTGTAAGGTACGCAAATGAAACTTTACCCAGGTGCGTACATTATCGCGATTGATAAAACTATAGGTATGGCTTCCGAATCCGTGCATGTGACGGTACGAACGGGGAATGCCGCGTGGGCTCATGGTAATGGTCACCTGATGCAGCGCTTCGGGTAAAGAAGTCCAGAAGTCCCAGTTATTGGACGCACTGCGCATGTTGGTACGCGGGTCGCGCTTGATGGCATGGTTCAAGTCGGGGAACTTCAATGGATCGCGCAGGAAGAAGACGGGCGTATTGTTGCCCACCAAGTCCCAATTGCCTGTTTCGGTATAAAACTTCATGGCAAAGCCACGGATGTCGCGCTCCGCATCGGCCGCACCACGCTCTCCGGCCACAGTGGAGAAACGTACGAAGCACTCCGTCTGCTTGCCCACCTCACTGAAGATGGAAGCACGGGTATATCGCGTGATGTCATGCGTTACCGTAAAGGTTCCGTATGCTCCCGAACCTTTGGCATGCATACGCCGTTCGGGAATCACCTCACGGTCGAAGTGTGCCAACTTTTCCAAGAACCAAGGGTCTTGCAGGGTGACAGGTCCACGCGGACCCACTGTCTGAATGTTTTGATTGTCTGCCACGGGACGTCCGTTGGCTGCGGTCAGTTTTTTCTTTTCCATAAATTCCACTTATTTATCGATAAGGGAATAACAACCGCATCGATTATTTTGTTCCGATGATTTTTACATTATTATAGGAATATGAAGAAACACATTCAATGAATGGGGCAACTTCATTAGAAGTTTGAATTCGCCATCTTCTAAAATTACATTATTTATCTTCGGGAAAAAGTTTCTCCAAAGGCACTATAAAATCTCCAGATGAACTCGGATGCAATCTTACGTGTTCCGATGTCTTTGTACATCTTTCCGATGCCAACAGATAGTTCAACACACTTTCCCAATCAGGAAAACGCTCTGAACCGAAGTGTATCCATTCGCCCTCGAACTCACTCGTTCCGTTCTTGCCACGGTCATCGATGAGGTAATCACCTTTGCACAGGTTCTTGCAATGGGTGATGACTTCCTTTCAATGCTCAACCTTCGCAAAACACATTTTGCTTATTATGTTAAGCAAAATTTATTCAGATTTGCTTATTACATTAAGCAAATTATAGTATCTTTGTGCCGAAAACTAACAAAGCAAATATATGATGCAGCAGTTACAATCTCAACATTTGCGACTTTTAGGACATCTGAATATGCCCTTCGAGCGTAGTCTGATGGCAACCATCAATTGGAATGCCCGACTTATTGCAGTCCGTGGCGCACGCGGTGTAGGCAAGACAACAATGCTCTTGCAACACATCAAAAAGACCTATGGCACATCACCCACAACAGCCTTGTATGCAAGTTTAGACCACTTATACTTTACACGACATTCGTTACTTGAGTTGGCTGAAGAGTTCTATCAACGAGGTGGAAAATGCTTATGTCTCGACGAAGTGCATAAATATGAAGGCTGGAGCCGCGAAATCAAGAACATCTACGACGGATTTCCCGAACTACAAATCATATTCACGGGCTCATCGTTGCTCAACATCCTCAATGCC
>JAZRMW010000025.1:0-2278 GCA_045647865.1 Phocaeicola sp. | reverse complement strand
CTCCCTAAAGGAACGTGCTTTAGCACTATTAACTTTAGTTTCCCCGAGGAGTTGCGATATATCGCTCGCTCATCCCTTGTTCGGGACGTTTCGTTTTCATCGTCTTGTCTTCAGCTTGTAGAGATAAAGAAATGAAATATTATCATTTCAGGGCAGGATGGCCTTACCGCCTACCTGCTCACCATCGCCCTTCCTGTGGTGAAGGTGCAAAGCGAACCATGACATACTGGATACAGACGAAGAAAGAAAAAGGAAATGCGTTAAAACAAGCTGTTTTCAACATCAAACCGACAAGTTTTTGAAAATTTGTTGGTTGAAACCGACAATTTTATTACCTTTGTGTCGTTCGTAAATGACAAAGATATGGAAAAACTATTTGAAAAGTCGCGTGCAAAGATAGCCGAAGTTTCGACCGACTATGTGCGACGGATTCACGATGACATTGCTTGGGACGACCGACTGGTGGCCATCATGGGGGCACGGGGTGTGGGGAAAACCACACTGGTACTGCAGCACATCAAGTTGTACGACCATACACCGACAGCGCTCTATGTCACTGCCGACGACCTTTGGTTCACTTCGCATACGCTAGTGGAGCTTGCCGACGTGTTCTATAAGCATGGCGGACGTACCCTCTACATCGATGAGGTGCACCGCTATCCCAATTGGTCCGTAGAACTGAAGAACATCTACGACACGTACAGCCGCCTGAAAGTGGTCTATACCGGTTCGTCCATCCTGGACATCCGTCGGGGTGGAGCCGACTTGAGCCGCCGTCAGTTGGAATACACCATGTACGGACTCTCGTTCCGCGAATACCTGTTGCTGGCCCATGGCATCGAGATGCCTGTCTATACCTTGGAAGACGTGGTGGCACAGCGGGTAGAGTTCCCCGTAGGTGAGCATCGCCCCATCGCCTTGTTCAAGGAATATATGAAAGGCGGGTACTATCCTTTCTTCCAGCAGCGCGACAGCCATACACGGTTGCAGCAAGTGGTGAACCAGGTGCTGGAAGTCGATATTCCCAAGTACGCCGAACTGTCACTGACCACCATCGAGAAGCTGAAGCGGCTGATGTATGTGGTGGCGCAGAGTGTACCCTTCAAGCCCAATTACTCGAAGTTGGGGCGTGACCTGGAATGTCATCGCACCTCCGTGAGCGACCTGGTGCTGCTGCTCGACAAGTCGCACCTGGTGCAGATATTGCGTGACGACAGTTTCGGCGTGAGTTCGCTGGGCAAGGTAGACAAGATTTACTTAGGCAACACCCATCTGGCATACGCACTGAGCGACACTGTGCCCGATGTAGGCAACCTGCGCGAAACGGTCTTCCTCACCTCCGTCAAGCCCGTGTACGATGTCATGGCATCGTCGGTGGCAGACTTCAAGGTAGGGAAATATACCTTCGAGGTGGGAGGCAAGAACAAGAAACAAAAGCAGATACAGGGCATTGAGGATGCATTCGTGGTGAAGGACGACATTGAGTACGGCTACTTGAATGTCATTCCGCTGTGGGCATTCGGCTTTTTGTATTAGTGTGCAACGACCATACCTTTCTTCTTCGTCCCGTCCTGGAAAACCTCCAAGGCGGGACGTTCTCGTTTCTGTATCCGGTAGGTAGTGATACCTTCTCCTCCGTGTCATTCGGAGCGAAGGAACGCGATGATTCCCCCCTCCGTGTCATCCTGAGCGGAGCGAAGGATCTCGAAAACATAACGTGTAGAAACAATAAAAAAGAAACAATATGAAGAAAAGAAAATGGATTTTGGCAGCCTTAGCCCTACTGACATTGGGCTTCACGGCTTGCACACAAGATGATACTCCGGAAGTGCAGGAGCAGGAGATACGGGTGGCATTCACTACCGATGCCATACAGACTCGTGTGAATACACTTGAAGGTGGCGATGTTTGGGAGAATGGCGACCAAATCCTTGTGGTGAATACTGCAAGCAATGTGAATGCAACCTTTACAGCCTCGGTTGTCGATGAATCCGTGTCGTGGAAGCAGGACAAGAAACTCTATTGGGAGGGTGAAGATGACAATACGCTGCTTGCATCCTATCCTGCCGGAAGCGGATATGGAAGTTTTACACTACCGACAGACCAAAGCGATGAGACCAAACTGAAGTCTGCCGATTATATGAACGCCTATTGCGTCGGTTCAAAGAGTCAGGGTGCGGTGACATTTGCGATGCAGCATCGTATGGCGATGATTACCGCTACTTATGACATTAAAAACGAGTTTGCACAGGGAAGCGCCCTCTCCAAGGCTGAGGTT
>JAZRMW010000024.1:0-103216 GCA_045647865.1 Phocaeicola sp. | reverse complement strand
TGAAGAAAAAACAGTTGAAGGACAAAGAGGCCCGCTACATCCTCTCCCTCGGCGAGCTGAAGAATATGGCACGGGTGACGGTTAACGGCACCGCTTTCCCCATACTGTGGAAAGCACCCTTCGAGTGCGACATCACCGAGGCTTTGGCGAAAGGCAACAACCACATCGAGGTGGAGGTGACGAACCTGTGGCCCAACCGTATGATTGGCGACGAGCAGGAACCGGAAGACGTGGAATGGGGCGAGACATTGAAGTATGAATACGCCCCCGGAAGCCCCGTTGCCGGCCAATATATGGCCAAGCTCCCCGACTGGCTCCTACAAGGAAAGCCCCGTCCCTCGCAAGGCCGCAAGTCGTTCTATGCCTTCAAGTTCTTCCGCGCCGACTCCCCCCTGCTCCCCTCGGGGTTGTTCGGACCTGTGGAGGTGAGAGTTCAAAAAAAAGATAACGGACAGTAATAATATGAATGCTATGAGAAATGTGTTTCTTGCTTTAATGACTTTGTTGGTCATAAACTCCTTTCCGCTAAAGGCACAAGGGGAAGGTGCAATCAGTCAAGCACAATGGATAACCAGCCAGCTCTATCCGACCATGTCGCAACGAATGTCATCGGAAGGAATATCGATGCCAGTATTCAGGAAAGTAGTGACATTGGAAAAGAGACCTGAAGAAGCGCGGTTGGTAGCTACGGCTCTGGGTGTATATGACATCATTGTGAACGGGAAGCGGGTGGAAGGCCACGAACTGAAACCCGGATGGACCGACTATCGGAAAGAGGTGACTTACCAAGCCTTGGATATAACTGCTTTATTGCATAAGGGGGAGAATGAAATCCACGCCCAATTGAGCTATGGATGGTGGGGCGGAGAGATCAGTCGCGGTGTCTATGGGAGAAATACTCCTTTGGCCTTTA
Source organism: Phocaeicola sp. (assembly GCA_045647865.1). Classification (GTDB taxonomy): domain Bacteria; phylum Bacteroidota; class Bacteroidia; order Bacteroidales; family Bacteroidaceae; genus Phocaeicola_A. The sequence goes on along the minus strand of JAZRMW010000024.1, from coordinate 102,303 downwards.
AGGCCGCCCTTGAAGTGAATGGCCAGACCGTGGCTCTTACAGATGAGACTTGGCAATGCAGTCATGACGGGCCGCTGTTACTGGGCGACATCTACGATGGAGAAGTGTACGATGCCCGACGGGTGCCGACAAATTGGAAAAATGTGCAGACTGTGACAGACATGGATATGGCGGTGATTCCCTTTGAAGGTCCTGAAGTGCGCGTCCGCGACAAAGAATTGTGGAGACATCCTCGGTCCATCATCCTCTACAACGAAACAATCAAGACCGAAACGGAATTTGGTATGATAAAGCCCAACCGGGAATTGGGGAACAAACCATTCATATTGCGCAAAGGCGAAACAGCAGTGGTCGATTTGGGACAAAACATGGTTGGATGGATGTATTTTGAAGCTAAGGCTAAAGCCGGTACGACAATCACATTCCGCCATGGAGAAATGCTGAATGATAATGGTGACCGGAAAGGACGGCTTGATGATGGCCCCGGTGGCAGTGTGTGGACCTACAATCTGCGCGATGCTGATGCACAACTGCAATATACCTTCCGAGGGGACAAGAAGGGGGAGAAATATCATCCGTGTCACACCTTCATGGGATTCCGCTATGTCTCCATCACGGCAACGGACGAGGTAAAAATCCGGAAACTCGCCGGACAGGTTGTAGGTTCTGACATCCGCGAATGGGGTGAGTTTGAATGTTCTGATGAAACTGTCAATCAGTTATACCGAAACATCTGGTGGGGCCAACGGGGTAATTTTTTGAGTGTCCCCACTGATTGTCCCCAACGCGACGAACGCCTTGGCTGGACTGGTGATACACAAATCTTTGCCCGCACAGCTCTTTATAACTCCGATGCAACCGACTTTTACCGCAAGTGGATGCGCGACATGCGCAACTCACAACGCGAGGATGGAGCTTACCCCGACATTGCGCCTTTTCCCAACTTCTGGGGATATGGCACTGCCGCTTGGGGTGATGCCGGTGTGATTGTCCCTTGGACAGTGTACGAAATGACTGGAGATAATACCATCTTGAAGGAGAACTACGAGAGTATGACCCGTTGGATGCAGTGGCTTGCTACCCAACAAGAGCAGGTTGGCGCTATCCGTTATAAATATATAGGTGCAGGCACGGCTACGGGCGATTGGCTCTCCTATGCTCCCATCGAAAGTCGTTATGTGAGCATGGCTTACTATGCCTATGTCGCACAGTTGATGGATAGCATCTCTATGGAGTTGGGAAAAGATGCTGAGGCCCGGCACTACAGGCGTCTGTACGGCGACATCCGTACAGAGTTCCAACAACGTTACATGAAGGCGGATGGTAGTTTGAAACAAACCTCTCAGACGGCCTATCTGTTAGCACTTCAACTTGATCTCCTCCCTGAAGAGTGTCGCCAAGCGGCACGTGACAGTCTGCGTCAAAGAATCGAATCGAATGACTATTGTCTCTCCACAGGTTTTGTAGGAACTGGCATACTATGTAAGACTCTCACCGATGAGGGCATGAATGATTTGGCCTATGCCCTGCTGCTACAACGCAAGAATCCGTCGTGGATCTACAGCATCGACCAAGGGGCCACTACGATATGGGAACGATGGGATTCGTACAAACGTGAAGAGGGTTTTAATAAACACGAATGGAACATGAATTCCTTCAACCATTATGCCTACGGAGCCGTTGCAGAATGGATGTATGCCTATATGGGCGGCATCCGGCCCGGGCGTCCGGGATTCAGCCATATCGTGTTTGAACCTCATGTGGACAATCGGCCCGACAATCATCCTACTTTGGCTTATCAACCGCGTATCACTTGGGCGCGTGTCAAGACACACACACCACATGGCGACGTTTGTTCCGAATGGAAGCGCATGGAAGATGGGCGTTACAAATACAAGTTTACCATCCCCAAGGGAGTCACTTATGACGTGAGAGGTATTGGTCAGGAACACGAAGTTGTTATCAATATAGCAGAATGAACACCCCAATGATAGGGTCAATTATTATTGCAAATATTTGCCTTGTAAATATATTTGTATTATTTTTGCGTTGAATTAATTTATTGATATCTAAAATATAAGATTACAGCTATGAAACGTATAAGCTTATTATCCCTATTGGGGGCCGTGATGATGATGTCGTGCACCTCCCAGAGTACTACCACCAATCAGGATTTTGCAGGTTATCTCTTTGCCTATTTCGAGGGCGGCGGCGACCCGCACCAGCAAGAACAACTTCGCTTTGCCATCAGCGAGGATGCCTTGACTTGGCATGCCTTGAACGGCAATCGTCCTGTCATTGCCAGTGACACTATCAGCAATAGCGGGGGTATCAGAGATCCCTACATCATGCGTGGCGAGGAGGGAGACTACTACATGGTGGCTACCGATATGTACACCCACGACCCGGCACAGGGATGGGGCAGCAATCCGGGTATCGTATTGCTAAGGTCTGACGATCTGGTACATTGGGACCATGCCAAGATACACCTCGCGAAGGACTTTCCTGAGAATTTCGGCGATGCCTACTGGGTGTGGGCGCCACAGTGTATCTACGATCGTGAGGCAAAGAAGTATATGATATACTTCACCCTACAACGAAGCGACCGCCGTTCGCTCATCACCTACTATGCCTATGCCAATGAGAACTTCACGGGATTCGAGAGTGAGCCGCAACAACTCTTCGCTGCCAAGTATGGCTCTATCGATAACGATATCATATACAAGGATGGGGTATATCACCTCTTCTATAAGGGCAACACTAAGGACGAGCGTGGCCACGAGTTCAAGAACGGCATACAGCAAGCTACATCGAAGAGCCTGAAGGGTCCATGGGTGGAGGACTTCAAGTATTTGGATGCCTATGCCGATACGCGTACGGCGGTGGAGGGTAGCGGTGTATTTAAACTCAACGACAAAGAGGAATATATCCTGATGTATGACCTCTACGGCTCGGGACGTTATGAATTCCAGCGCAGCACAGACCTCTATACATTTACCGAGCAGCCCGAATCGTTCACTAAGGACTTCTTCCCCCGTCATGGTACCATCATGTCTGTGACAGCCGAGGAACTGGAGCGACTGAAAGAGAGTTTCAAGGAGTGACGTGTTGGTAACCCCAAAACTGTTGAACGAGGATGATAGGAACGATAGTAAACACTTGCACGATAATCGTGGGCAGCATCGTGGGTGCTGTGATGAACAGGGGAATAAAGGAGAAGTATAAGGATACGCTATACACTGGATTGGGGCTGGCCTGCTTGGGTATCGGCCTCAATGCGGTGATAAGCAATTTCGGAAAGAGTGAATACCCTGTGCTCTTTATCGTGTCGATAGCCATCGGAAGTGTGGTAGGTACGGCCTTGGACCTCGACGGACGGTTTGTTGCCCTGATAAACAAGCGCTCGAAGGGTAACAAGAATACCAACTTGGCTGACGGCCTCTCTACCGCCATCCTGCTCTACTGCATCGGCCCGTTGGCCATGCTTGGGCCGGTGATAAGTGCGCTGAAGGGCGACAATACCTTCCTTTATACCAATGCCACGCTTGATCTGGTGACCTCCACCGTCTTTGCCAGTACCTACGGCATCTGGATGATACTGGCAGCACCCGTGCTCTTCTGTTGGCAGGGCATGTTCTACTTGGTGGCAAAGCTGTCGAGCACAGCCGTCAGTGATGCACTCATGGCAGAATTGCTCATCGTCGGCGGACTGATGATTGTCGCCTCGGGACTCTCTTTGCTCAAACTGAAAGATTGCAAGACACTGAACTTGCTCCCCGCATTGCTTGTACCCGTGCTGTGGTTTCTTGTAAGGAGTTTGATGTAAATGTTGTTTTGGATGGTTGTATTCTTTGGATAAACGACTGATAAACAATTTTGAGAAATAATAAATATAGGCGCGGATTTCGCGTAAATTATAATCGTTTGGGTATAAAAAAGAATATATATCCGCGTTAATCCGTGTAATCCGCGCCTAATAAATTGGAATGGCTTCTTTTTTGTGCTTATAGTCCCTGTTATTCCTTGGGTCGTGCTAACCTTAGCCTTGGGATGAAGTAAACTCATTCACGTATTCTACCAGTACAATGATTGTTGAATACATCTGAATATCGTAAAAAAGAATCAATTCATCGCCAATACTACCAGCAACAGAAGGGTGAAAACGAGCAGATTGATAGCCGTCCGCCCCAACAGAGGGTTGAGTACAACACCTCGGCTATGGATAAGTTTACGCCAAGTAGCAATGTGTAGCGCTAAGTAAATCAAGGGAACAAAAAGATTCCATAAAGGCAATTGCATCCACAAAGGTGACATGATGGCCATGGCTACGATGCCTAAAAGCAGATAAACATAGCCCATAACCTTGCGACCGAAAAGTACGACCGTCGTGTGTTTTCCTACAGCTTTATCGTCTTCCATATCGCGGTAATTGTTTACGATGAGTACATTGGCGGCCAGAAGGCCGATGGCGACAGAGGTGGTGAGCAGTACGGGCAATTCCTTCCATGCCCCCGTCTGGAGGTAACAGGTGAACGTGACGGGGACGATTCCGAAGAAGGCAACCACCGTGACATCGCCTAACCCGTGATGTGAAAGCGGGTAAGGGCCGGTGCTATAAGCCAAGGCAAATAACAAGATTGCAACACCGATAGGGATGAGCCACAGACCGCCATACAGCAGCAATGAACAACCGATGATTGCCGCTATGGCCAGCATGGCAAAGGTGGCACGCTTCATGGCCTGCGGAGTAATGTCGCCTTCGGTTACTCCGCGTCGGAAACCTTCGCGTCCTTTGCGGTCCATTCCATTCTTGTAGTCGTAATATTCATTGCCGAAGTTAGAGGCTATCTGTGCCGACAGGGCAAACAGCAAGCAAAGCAGTGCGGGTACGATAGAGAAACCGTCCTGCCACAGGGCACAGCCACATCCGGCAAGAACGCCCGCCATACTGACGGGAAGTGTACGAAGGCGCATGGCCTCAATCCAGCTTTTGATCATAACGGTTACTTAATTCCAACATACATCCGGCAAATACCGAAGGTGAGAGCCTTGTGCCTTACTTCGCTGAATCCGGCTTCGTGCATCATCGGGATGAACTTGTCGGGCGCGGGGAAGTGAAGCACCGATGCGGGTAGGTACTTGTAAGCTCCCCGATTGCCTGACACCATACCGCCAATGGTCGGCAGGATGTGGAGAAAATAGAGTTTGTAGCACCAACGGATAATGGGATTGGAGGGGACGGACAATTCGAGGATGACCAGTTTACCGCCGGGTTTCAACACGCGGCACATCTCCTTGAGTCCGACACTCAGATGTTCGAAATTGCGCACACCGAAACCTACGGATATGCGGTCGAAGGAGTCGTCGGCATACGTCAGGGCTTCGCAATCGCCATATTCCAACGTGGCATCCACTTGGGCTGCAGCAATCTTTTCGCGGCCTACCTTCATCATTCCTTCTGACAGGTCGATGCCTGTAATCTGGCTTCCACGAGCCACTTTGCGTGCAATCTCGATGGTGAAATCGCCTGTGCCACAAGCCACGTCGAGCACCGAGAGAGGCTTGTCGGTATCTGCTATCTCGCGTACAGCTTTCCGACGCCATCCTTTGTCGATGTTCAACGACATGATGTGGTTCAGTTTGTCATAGTCGGGAGCGATGTTATCAAACATGCTCTTTATCTTCTCTTTCTTTGCCATATGTTTATTTTAGTTGACGAGTTGACAAGTTGACGAGGGCCATGCGGCACTATTCCTTGTCAAGTTCTTCTGTTAACTTGTCAACTTATCAACTCGAATATTTGATTTTTAATATATAAAGTAGCAATATCACGTTCATCAGCAAGGCATAGATGATTGCAGGAATTGCCATTTCTCCACTGTTGAAAATGAATGGAGAGGTGGCGATGGCGATGGCTTGCGCCGCATTCTGCATACCCACCTCAATGACGATGGTACGGCGTGCTGCTTGGGTCAGTCTTCCTATCCGTGAGAGCAGCGAGCTACAGGCCATACTTGCTAATATGAGCAGTCCGCATGCCATGCCTATCAAGCGGAAATTGTCGGTAATCTCTTGGGTATATTGCAGGAAAAACAGTAGGGCAAGCGTCATCAGTGCAGGAAAAGCCAATTTGTTGAGTACCTTGCTCACTTTGCTTGCCAGTATAGGCTTCCAACGTCGGAAAAACCATCCGGACATCAGGGGGACAAACAGCAGGACGATGTTCTGCACCAACAATTTTCCCACAGGCAGTTCAATGGATATTCCCGCATTGTGTGAAACGATGTGCGAAGTCAATTCCATAATGACAGGAAGCGTGAAGAGCGTCACGATGCTGCTCACGGCCGTGAGTGTCACCGACAGGGCCACATCGCCCTTGGCCAGCATGGAAAAAACATTCGACGAACTTCCTCCAGGGCAGCAGGCAATCAGAACCAATCCCATGAAATAGACCGCTGGTATATCCAACAGCCATGCAAGGGCAAAAGCTATGGCGGGTAGCAGGACAAGTTGTCCGGTCATACCAAGCAGGACAGCCTTGGGATTACGTGTGACATTTACAAAAGCCTCCTTGTTGAGCTCTGTCCCCAGCAGGAACATCAGCACAATAAGAATCGGCATCACTATCCAAATCGTATTCATGGGTCAATCTTCTTAGTCGTTTTTTTACGGCTGCAAAATTAGTCATAAATATTGATACTGCCGATAGGGAACGGCTGTTTTCTTTAGGTAAGAGATAGGGAAACGAAGCAAATGTAAGAGAAACGACCTTGCATCGATGTTGCATCGATGCAAGGCACTAACGACATTATTTTATTATTATTGGTGTCCGATAATATGAATCTGATATTGCAAGATTTTATCCTGATGTTCGTCCGCCATATTCGCTGGGCAAGACTCCAAACATCTTTTTGAAACATTGGCTGAAATAGCGGGGAGTAAGAAATCCGACCATCAAGGAAACCTGACTGACGGAGTATTCTGAACGTGTCAGGAGGTGGGCTGCATGCTTCAGACGTACATTACGAAGGAACTCGTTAGGGGTAATGCCAAGCATTGTTTGCATCTTCTTATAGAGATTAGCACGGCTCATTCCGATGTCTTTAGCTAACTGATCCACGGTGTAGTCGGTATTATCCATGTTCTGCTCAATGGCATTTAGCAGATGTTGTACGAGGTCTTCTTCTTCTTTGTTTGCTGTAATCTTTCCTGGTTCGATATTTACTGAGTGGGCAAATCGATGACGTGCTTCGCTACGAATTTCAAAAAGACGGTTTACCTTTTCCTCGTTATCGCGCTCGAGTTTAACCTTGCGACGCTTCAAATAGAAATGAATGAGTAGGATGACACAGCTGAAAGATAGTAGGATGTAGAGACTTTTAGCCCACCAAGACTGCCACCATGGCGGAATGATAGTGAATACTTTGCTGACAATAGGTCCCCAATTGCCATCGCCAATAGCTGATTGGGCTTCGAAAATATAGGCTCCTGGCATTAAGGAATGATAGGTTACAGAGACGATACCTTTTCCTGTGTGGTCGTAAAACCAATTTTCGTCAATTCCTGTAAGGCGGTATCTATAACGTGTCTGTCCTGTTGTGGCATAATTGAGGGATGAAAATTGGATGGTGATGTCGTTTTCACGATATGTTAACCGTAAGGGAAGAGTGTCGGCTGACATGCTTTCTCCGCAAATTTCCAGTCCGACCAACACTACGGGCAACAACGATGAACAGGTTTCGAACTCCTCTGTCTGAAACGAAACGATGCCTCCCATGCTTGCAAAATAGGCTTTTCCATCGGGCATTATGATGGCTCCCCGTTCGACTAACTCATGCGCTGGCACTCCCTCAGCCTCTCGAAGTGCCAGAATGTGAATGTCGCCCTGTGAACCTACTTTGATGCGGTTGATACCGTATGATGTACCTACCCACAGATTTCCGTCGTTGTCTTCTACGATACTTCGAATACAGGTGTTGGACAGACCGTCTTCCTTTGTCAGTCGGATGGTTTTTTCACCGTTTGCCAGCAGTAATCCATTTTCCGTTCCTATCCACAGCCGTTTGTGGGAATCTCGCAGAATGCAATTGTGTTTTTGGGAATATTGTGACATGTGGCTCATGGGGATATACTCCGAAACATTGTCGCAACTAATGTCCAAAAGGAATATGCCATTTTGAGTGCATACGACAATTTCATTCTCTGATGATGTGGGACTTGCAGCAATCATGGTGCGGTACTGCTGTAGCTGGGTTAACTTGTCGTTCAGTAGTTCAAACCGATGCTCTTCGGGATAGAAATATCCCAAATGGTGTAATAAATTACACACCAATAGACGTCCGTCATTTAGAGGTTCTGCAAAACGAATGTGGTGGTGCACCATTCCCTTTACATTGGCAGTGTTGTAACATTTCATTTCTCCGGCATTATAGCAAAAGAGTCCCATTTTGCTGCTAATCCATATACGTCCCTGTTTATCTTTCGACATATCTGTACATCCCATGTCTCCTTTGATAAGTGTCTTAACCGTACTCTGTTTATGAGTATCATAGATGTATATACCTGCAGTTGTCCCTATCAGACAAAAAATATCATCCAAGGGTTGCAGGCACCGTATGTTTTCATTTGGAAAGGTCTCTGAAAAAATAGTAGCGGGTTGCTTAGGTGGTAAATAAAGAATGCCGGCATTTTGCATCCCGAACCATTGTCCTCCTTGTCTGTCATGCAAGTAGGCCGTCAACCATTGTCCTTGCAGAGAGGTCCCGTTAGTCAATGAATCTAACAATGGCCTCTTGTCATCCAAACGCATGATAATCGTTTTTGTCAATGAATCACCACGTTCATTTATGAAGTGTTGTATCTGTTTGTCTGTAATTCGATGTCTATAATCATAACGGAAACTTCGAATTCTAGCATCATACAGATATAATCTATAGAAGTCTTTCAACCAAAGAATGCTGTCTCCTTGCCACAAATAGCTGTGATATCCAAAAGCTGGTAATGAATACAAACTGTCTAAATTGCATTCTTGGGGAATAAATTCATAACCATTGTACAGATTGAACATTCCTTCTGTACCTACTATTATTTGTCCATTAGGTAACTCTACCAGCTGGCAGATTTGATTGTTCAGTAATCCGTCTGCAACGGTCAGCCTTTTGAACTGTTTCTGAGCAAGTAGTCCTATTGGACACAAAAGGAGTAATATAATTGTCAGTTTTTTCATGTCGAAAATGTTTTCTGCAGGCAAATTTACGAAAAATAACAGGTATCAAGTGATATAAATGTCTAAAATAAACCGTCACAATTGTTTTTTTTCGTCTTTTACAACTGTTTCATATGGTTTGAGACGTTTTTTTTGATTTGTTCTCATTGATTAATTTTATATTTGCAATATCAATTAGTATATAATAATATTTATAATTTAATAATTTACAAGGAAAAGTAATGAGACAAAAGCGAAAAACACTTCTATTGTTATGTTGCCTGATTCTGATGTCAGTTGCTGCTTTGAGTGCACAAACAAAAGTGTCGTCTAAAGAGATCAGTCCGATACTTGTCGGAGCATTTTTTGAGGATCTCAATTATGCTGCCGATGGAGGCTTGTATGGGGAACTGATTCAAAACCGTTCTTTTGAGTACACTCCTTCAGATGTTTATGATGCAAAGAATACACCAAACGGAGGATGGAACAGTTTTACTGCTTGGGACTTTTTTCGTACCGTCAATTCTATTGGTCGCATTTCTGTGGAGACTGCTCTTCCGTTGCATCCAAACAATCCTCACTACGTCCGTTTGAAAGTGTTGACTGAAGGAGAAGATGGCGCAGGATTACGTAATTCTGGCTATAATGGTATTTGTTTAAAAGAAGGAGAATATTATGATTTCTCAGTGTTTGTTCGCGCGGAACAAGTTGGGACATTAAAAGTGAGACTGACAGAAAAAGGTGAGATTTTGGCTGAACAAAGTATGCAGATCCATCAGAATTCTTGGGAAAAGTATAGCTGTACACTTCTTTGTTCACAATCGAGCGACAATGCATGCGTAGAATTACTTTTCACTCAAGAGGGAACTTATGATGTGGATATGATTTCTCTGTTTCCGGCGAATACCTACAAAAACCGTCCCAATGGATTGCGCAAAGATTTGGCCGAATGTATTGAAGGATTGCAACCTGGATTTGTTCGTTTCCCTGGAGGTTGCTTGGCGCATGGAGACGGACTGGATAACATTTATCGATGGAAAGAAACAATTGGTCCAGTGGAACAACGATTAGAACAACCTAACATTTGGCGTTATCGTCAAAGCCGTGGATTGGGCTACCATGAGTATTTCCAATTTTGTGAAGACTTGGGGGCTGCTCCGTTACCCGTTGTGGCGGCAGGAGTAAGTTGCCAAAATTCTGCCAGACGCGGTGGAGACGGTCAAGAGGTGGTTCTCACAGAAGAGATGGATGACTACCTGCAAGACATTGTAGATTTGGTAGAATATTGCAACGGAGACACCACCACCGTATGGGGAAAGAAAAGAACTGAGGCTGGACATGCCGAACCCTTCGGACTCAAATATCTTGGTATTGGAAACGAAGACCGCATGACTCCCGAATTCTCTGAACGTTTCTGTTATATGATTGATGAACTGAAGAAACGTTGCCCTGACATACATTTGATAGGTACTTCTGGTCCTTTTCATTCGGGTGAAGATTTTGATAAAGGATGGAAATTGGCTCGCAAAGCCGATGTGTGGGCTGTGGACGAACACTACTATGTCAATCCAGAGTGGCTGTTGGCCAATCTACATCGCTATGACAGTTATCCGCGTACAGGTCCCAAAGTTTATTTGGGTGAATGGGCAACCAAGGGTAATAATTGGTGGAATGCCATTTGCGAAGCTGCCTATCTTTGTCATTTAGAGAGAAATGGAGATGTTGTAGTGATGGCTTCGTATGCCCCTCTGTTGGCCCATATGCAACATATCCAATGGAGACCAGACCTTATTTATTTTGATAACAAGACTGTGTATCCTAGTTTGAACTACGACATTCAGCAACTATATGCTACCCATAAAGGTAATCGTGTATGGTCGGGAATTATCTGTGATGAAAATGGAAACGAGGCTGATGCAACTTCGTGTGTGACAGATGACAAAACTCGGAAAATCTACCTTAAAATGGTGAATACCACAGACCAGGAGTTGACAAGAACTATTAATTTAGCTCCTCTGCGTCCGCGTAGTTACAAAGCTACAATTGAAGTGTTGTCTGGAGAGCGTGGCGCACGCAATACTCCGGAGAATCCACAAAGTATTCAGAAGACTTCTGCTACAATGAAGGTGAAAAAAATCTTCACCCAAAAATTGCCCCCTTATTCAGTAACTATTATAAAACTATAAGAACTATGCAAATCAGACAATTCGCAATTGCAATCTTTTTATTCTTCGCATGTGCCATCTCTCAGGCACAGAGCTATCCGCAAGTGATTATCCCTGGTGATTATCCCGACCCGACAGTGATGAAGGACGGGGAAGACTATTACATGACTCACTCGCCATTCTATTATCAACCAGGATTCCTCATTTGGCACTCGCGTGACTTGATGAACTGGACACCTATTTGTAGAGCGATGACTGAATGGGAGGGATCGGCCATGGCTCCCGATCTTCAGAAAGTAGGGGATACCTATTATATATATTACCCTGCCGGAGGTACCAATTGGGTTATTACCGCCAAGGATATACGTGGACCATGGACTGCGCCTGTGGACTTGAAGATAGGCGGTATTGATCCTGGATTGGTAGTAACTCCTGAAGGAAAGCGCTTTCTCTTTACTAGTGCCGGGCAAGTGACCCCTCTTACAGATGATGGATTGGCTCGCGATGGACATACCGAGACTGTGTATGACGGATGGCAATATCCGCGCGAATGGAAAACCGAGTGTATGTGCTTGGAATCTCCCAAATTAAACTATCGCAACGGTTGGTACTACATGACTTCTGCTGAAGGCGGAACTGCTGGTCCGGCTACTAGTCACATGGTGGTGTCTGCACGTTCACGTAGTCTTTACGGCCCATGGGAGAACTCGCCCTACAATCCCATTGTACATACATATAGTGCGGATGAAAAATGGTGGAGCAAGGGACATGGTTCACTTATCGAAGGTCCTGATGGCCAATGGTGGATTATCTACCATGCTTATCAAAACGGAGCTTATTCATTAGGAAGACAAACCCTTATCGAACCCATTGAATGGACTGAAGGTGGATGGTTCCGACCGGTAAAGGACTTGCCAGTAGCTACATTCCCAACCATGAATATTAGCCTTTCTGACGATTTTGTCTCACCCACACTTGGATGGCAATGGACTGGATGGAAGGAGAATATTGCTGGTGTGGCCACATTCCGAAAAGGGGCGTTGCATCTGCCTGCACGCGGGGAGTCGCCCAAGGATGGACGTGTGATGCTGATGACCGCAATGCACACGAAGTATGCCATTGAAGTGGAAGTGAATGTAGGTAAGAAGAACGAAGGAGGACTTTTGCTTTATTATAATGAAAATGCGTATGCAGGACTTACTTCTGATGGCAAAACCTTCACGATACACACGGATGCTTCTACAAGTGAGCAGGTTCCCAACCGTATTGGCCGACGTTTCAATGTGCGCATAGAGAATTTCAAGGGAAAGATGAAAATTCGCGTAAGTGCCGATGGCAAGAAGTGGGAGACATTAAAACAGGATGTGGATGTGTCAATGATGCACCATAATAACTATCATGGTTTTTATGCGCTTCGTCCGGCACTCTACTCTGCCCAGATGGGAGAGACCATTTTCCGGAACTTTGAATACAAAACTATTGCCCCTACAGATGAGGAATTGGGGGGATACGTCATGGTGTATCACAAGGATGCAGACCACGGATTGCACATGGCGTATAGTTGGGATGGATATGAATGGACTGCTCTCAATGATGACAAACCCATCATGACAGGTGATACGATTGCAGAGCAGAAGGGTATTCGCGATCCCTATATTTTCCGTAGTCCGGATGGCGGTTTTTGTGTGGCTATGACAGATTTGCATGTGTTCGGTCAACGCGATAGTGTACGTACTACCGAGTGGGAACGCCCCAATAAATACGGATGGGGAAATAATAGGGGATTGGTTTTACTCAAGTCTTTTGATTTGGTTCATTGGAAACGTACAAACCTTGACTTTACCAAATTGACCACTTCTGACCTGATCATTCGTGACTGGAAGGATGCGGGATGTATTTGGGCGCCGGAAATGAATTATGACGAGGAAGAGGACAAAATCATGATGCATTTCACCACCCGCTATATGAATGGACGAAATATTATCTACTACGTTTATATGAACGATGATTTTACGAAAATGATAAGTAAACCTGAATTCCTGTTTGGCGCGGCCAGAGATGAACGTGGTATTTTCCGTGGTCCGGCGATAGACTCCGATATTACAAAAATAGGAGATACCTATCACATGCTGATGGTACAATTTGGCTTTGTTAAACATGCAACAAGTAAAAAACTGACAGGACCGTATATACAGGACAATCTCTACAAAGGCGAAACGCAACGACACGAGGCTCCCTGTGCATGGCGACTCATTGGTACGAACGATTACATGATAATGTTCGATAACTACTCGCGCGATCCTCACAACTTTGGTTTGGTGAAGACCTCGGATTTCATTGAATATACCCCGATGGGATATTTTGATGAAGAAAACTGCAGATTTACACGCACTAATTTCTCTGAACAGAAGCATGGAGGTGTTGTCGCTGTGACAAAAGCAGAGTTGGAATACTTGATAAAACATTGGGAATAATTAGGTAAAATACACTATATTTGCAACGTTTAAATATGTAGAACCATTGATATGAATCTGAAGAATATTGCAATCCTTTTCTGTTGCAACCTCATCCTTGGGGCGTGTCACACTCAGCCTAAGGATGAAGTAGGGACAGCCTTGGACTATTGTCATCAACAAGTTGAGCGTACGCTTACAGAGTTGAAAACAGATAAAACGGGCATAGACTACACCATGATGCCGCGCAACATTGCTGATACGACTAACGTATGGCACTTACGCAAGGCTAGCAAGGAGGAGTGGTGTGCCGGTTTTTGGCCGGGGGTATTGTGGTATGCTTATGAACACAGCAACGACCCAATGATTCGCCAAGAAGCAGAGAATTTCACCGCGTCATTGGAGTTCCTTTCGCGTACACCGGCATACGACCACGATCTCGGTTTTCTCATCTTTTGCAGCTATGGAAACGGGTATCGCTTGACAGGAAATCCAGCCTACAAGCAAGTAATATTGAACACGGCTGACACACTGGCTACCCTGTTCAACCCTGTGGTAGGAGCTTTGCTCTCGTGGCCGCGTCATGTGAAGGACTATGGCGGACACAATGTCATCATGGATAATATGATGAACTTGGAGATGCTCTTCTGGGCGGCAAAGAATGGAGGTGGGCAACATCTATACGACATCGCCGTATCGCATGCCGACAAGACGATGAAGCATCACTTCCGTCCCGATTATACGTCGTATCATGTAGCGGTGTACGATACGCTAACGGGTGAACGTATTCAGGCACTCACCCATCAAGGCTATGCCGACGAAAGCTTGTGGGCACGCGGACAGGCTTGGGCCATCTATGGCTTCACTGTGGCTTATCGTGAAACCAAAGATGAGAAATACCTCGATTTCGTTCAAAAGGTGACCGATGCATATTTGACCCGTCTGCCCGAAGACGGCATTCCGTATTGGGATTTTGACGACCCGCGCATACCACAAGCTCCGCGCGATGCTTCGGCTGCATGTGTGGTGGCTTCGGCTTTGGCTGAACTTCAAGCATATGTGTCCATTAAAAAAGGAATACATTATAAAGAAATGGCATTGAATATGTTGCAAAGCCTTGCTTCTAAAGCTTATCGTTCGGGAACAGCGAAACCTTCTTTTTTGCTTCATTCTACGGGTAATCTGCCAGCAGGATCGGAAATTGATGCTTCTATTATTTATGCAGATTATTATTACATTGAAGCTTTACTGAGGTGGAAAAAAGAATTAATAAACCAATAAGACTATACGAATTTTATGAAAAGATTTACATTGTTGACTTGGGTGCTGATGTTTGTTGGATGGACAGCATGGGCACAGAATGAAGACGTGAAAATGCGTTTTGATTTTAAGAACGTTACAGGAACAGGTGGTGTGACTGACACCATCTCAGGTATAACAGCCCGATTGAATGGCTCGGCCAAAATAATTGCCATGGGAGACTACCGTATTCTGGATTTGGGCAACAACTTTGGTTACCTGAATCTGACGGCTGATGCAGGTAAAGTATTTGCAGCATGTGGTAATTATAGTATCTCGCTCTATTACCGTGTGAACGAGCAGGCTTCGTTGTCTGGTAATGGATTTTTTCTTTGGAGTTTCTCTACATCGGAGGGATGTACATCATCGGGAGGAAATTACTCTGCTTATCGGTTGAACGAGCAACGTATAGCTTCTAGTACAGGCGGATTCACCCACGAAACTGGCTACACCGTAGGATATGAATCTCCTAAGGGAGTATGGATGCACGTGGCTTATACGCAAGCTGGACAAATCGGGAAACTCTACATCAATGGTGTCTTGCAAAAAAGTATTAACAATATGCCACTTAATAGCACTCTTTATGGTGCGAATTCTCCTATTGCCTGTTGGATAGGACGTCCTCCTTTTTCAGGAGACAACTACTTGTCACAGACACTTGTGAGTGATTTTTGTCTTTACGGACGTGCATTGTCTGCCAATGAGGTGTCAGCTTTGGCCAAAGAAACAGCAGCTTTAGAAGAGGCTTACCTCTATGGCTCAGCAGGAGATGTCACTCAATTGAAGGTAAGAATTGCTGAGGCCAAATCCTTGGTTGAAAGTTCAGGAACCTATCTTCCTGATGCTTTGACAGATCTTCGCAACATGCTCGTCATGGCCGAAAATGTTACATCTGGTATTTATAGCCAAACTTACATAGATAAAATAGAAACTCAATTGGTACAAATCATAGAACAAGTAAAATCAACAATTCATATAGTACTTCCTACGGACGATGAGGTTGTCAAGACATATGACACCAATCGCGGATTCGTTCATCCGGGGGGATTACACTCTCAATCCGATTTTGACCGCATACGTCGCCAATTGGCCGAGGGAAACGAAACAGTGAGAGTCGCTTATGAAAAGTTGAAGAGTGCTGATTATGCCCAACCGAATATACAGACATATCCAGTAGAGGTTATTGTGCGTGGTGGTGGAGTGGGAGAAAACTATATTAACGCTGCACGCGGAGCCACGATGGCTTACCAAAATGCATTAAGGTGGAAGATTGAGGATAACAAAGCCTGCGCTGATGCAGCCGTTCGCATTCTGATGGCATGGGCCAATACGACTAAAGTCATCAGTGGTGACAGCAACTATGCATTGGCTGCAGGTCTTTATGGTTACCAGTTCGCTCAAACAGCCGAACTAATGCGCGACTATGAAGGATGGGAACGTGAAGATTTTGAGATGTTTAAACAGTGGATGTTAACAGTTTGGTATCCCAGTGCCATCGGTTTCCTACGCGAACGAAATGGTACGTGGGAAAACTGGGGTAAATGGTGGCAGGCACCTGGCCATTATTGGTCAAACTGGCCTTTGTGTAATGTCCTCTGTGTTATTAGCATCGGTATTCTGTGCGATGATGTACATATCTATAATCAAGGAATGTCTTATTTTAAGTATGATCAAGTGGGTACTTACTATCATCCGCGTACTGATGATCCTATCAAAAACGATGGTTTGACAGATTTTCTCGGAAATCTTGTCGTTACACATATTGAAAGCGAGCTTGAAACAGGCGCATACGGCAAATTGGGGCAGATGAATGAAAGCGGACGTGATGCCGGACACTCTGCTTTGGCTTTAGGCTTGGCTGTTGATGTGGCCAAGGTAGGGTGGAATCAAGGTGATGACCTTTTTGCCTATATGGATCATCGCTTGGCTGCAGGAATCGAATATACTGCTGCACAGACACAGAATGTGGCCAATTTGCCTTGGACAAATTATGCCTACGCCAACAATGGTATCTACTATTCTGATAGTCGTGTATGGATTATGACTGGACCGGCTTTGGATGTACACGTGCGCTCATATTGGGGTACTGTTATTGGTATCTACGAAGGTGTAAAGGGTGTGAAGATGCCATACTCTGAAATTGCTTATCAAAAAATGGGTATTGATGGTGGAGGTGGTGGAAATACCAGTGGTGGATATGACCATATGGGATATAGTGTGTTGATGAATACACGTGACGTTCAATTGGCACCGGCTGATCAAGTACCTACCGAACTTTCTCCTAAGATGGAGTATAGTGGAACATTCAACAATAATTTGATTCCAAGTCTTAGCGTAGAGCAAACATTAGGAAATATTGATGGAAAGGTAATTGCTCACAATGAGTTGGGAGGTTTGGTGAATACATTTAAAATTAATACCCAAACTGGTGTTCCTCGTGGTGAAACAGTGAAACTAATGCCCCAATTGCCAGAAGGGGAAGAGGATACTGGCCTGTGGCAATGGGAAACTGGTGAACAAACACGTAACATCACTGTAACAACGGATCGTAGTTATATCTACCGTGTGACTTATACGAATAGCAAAGGTGTTAAGAGTCAACAAAGTTTTGCTATTGCAGCGGAGAGCGATTGTAATCCTACTGTTATTTCACCTCGCTTTGTTTATAATGGTGAAACCATCAATGGCACGAATACAATAGATGTGGTATATGGAGAAACTCTCACTCTTACAGCTGTTCCCGGATGTGGATGGGGTACTTACCAATGGTCAACAGGGCAAACCACACAAAGTATCACAACAGTTCCTATTGTGGAACCTCGTACTTATACCTTATATTATACAAATCAAGGTGGAACAGTTAGTGCATGTTCATTCTATGTGAATGTAATAGCGGCATTGCCTTATACTGAAAAGAACGGAACTGTCACTCAGTCCTCGGAATGTATCATCAATTCAGGTGAAGAGGTGACACTTGGTCTTAATCTTTCACCCGCCATACTTGCAAGTAATGTCAGTTGGAGCACGGGCGAAATGGGTGACAAGATTACTCTTAGTAATCAGCAGGTCAGCGGTACCTATACCGCATCCTTCCCTTTTGATGGCGAAATGGTCAATATTGACTTCGAGGTTATGGTCAAGTCTTCGTCACCCGTCACTCTCACACCCGGAAGTTATCTGATTTGTCATGCTCCAAGTGGGAGACTGATGACAAGTCATGGTTTCAATGAGGATGTCACCTTTGAAGAGGGGAATATTCTCCAACCTGCTGCCGGACAGATATGGAACATCGACAATCTTTACACTCGCCACAGTTTTACTTCGTTGACCGACAGCCTGCATCTTTTTGCAAATGGCAAAATGGGAAGTGTAAAAATGACAACCTTCAGCATCGAACAGGCTGTAGGTGTTGAACGCATCGCTATCCGTACCGGCTTTACCGAAAGTGCTACAAAATATTGGGACGTAGAAGTCGATGGTCGTATTAATACCGAAGGTTCCCAGTTTTCTGGTTATCCTTTTCTGCTTATTCCCGTTGATCCCGCATTGGGTGTAGAAAAGGAAACGATATGCAATGAGGTAAAGAAACCTGTCATTTACGATTTGAATGGACGAATAGTGAATGAATCCGACGTTCAAAAAGGAATCTATATTATAAACGGTCAGAAAATTATTCGCAAATGAAAAGATTATTGACGTTTTTACTGATGGTGGGCCTTGGCTTCTCTGCAACGAATCTGTATGCCCAATCCGAGTATAAGATGGCTGGCCCCTACGAAGTGGTGGCACGCGATGGGCAATACCGTCACACCAAAGGCGGAAGTGAACGGGACATGAAAGCGGCTCTTCGGTTTGCTCAAGAAGGAGAGCATGAGAAAGCGTTGAAGATTATTCATGCGTATGCCCAAACGTTGCAACGCCTCGACGGACACGATGCACCCCTATGTGCTATCCAATGTTACGATCTCGTGCGTGCCATGACACTGATGAAAGTTCATCGCACTAAACTGTGGGATGGAATGGTACGTCGTGCTCTACTCCCCATGATGGAGAAATTTGAGGCGGATAGCCCTTATGCCAATGGTAATTGGGGAGCGATTGTCAACCGTTTGCGCATGGCATGTGGAATTTTTCTTGAAGATACAACCATCTATCGTGCAGCTATAGACTACCATTTGACAGCTAATGATAATGGCTCATTACCTAAATATATCAGCGAAACAGGTCAATGTCAAGAGACTGGGCGCGATCAGAATCATGCCCAATTGGGATTAGAGGCTCTTGCACACATATGCGAAATGGCATGGGAACAGGGGGATGACCTTTGGGGCGCATTGGATAATCGTCTGATGAAAGGGTTTGAATACACAGCTTGTTATAACCTTGGAAAGGATGTCCCTTTCGAAACTTGGATGGACTGTACAGGTCTTTATAATGACTGGACAACTCCTGGTGAGATGGGACGTGGGCGTCTTTGGGATATTTACGAACTTCCTTACAAACACTATGTCGAGAGGAAAGGACTTAAGATGCCCTATACGAAGAAGGTGTTGGCCATACAGGCCAAAGCCGAGAAGCAGGGAAAGAGTCGCGATACCCATGTGCCTGGTGTGAAAGAAGGTGAAAAGTTGCATCAAGTCTTTACCTATCCTGCTCCAAAAGGAGCACCGTTGAAGAGCGATTATGATGTGTTCATTCGTCCTCGTAGTAGTCAAGAGTGGACTCAGATTGACACTTACATGGCTAAGGTAAATGCTCCTGTCGGAGATAATAAACATAAGGTCTCTGAAATTTCTTATGCTTTTTTTGACTTCACAGGCGATGTGTTTGTGCGTGTGGTGAGCAAACGGAAAAAGTTTAATCAAGCCCGCATACGTCCTGATTATCGGGGAGTGATAGCCAACGTGCAGAACGATTCTACCGTACAGTTCCTCCTTTTTCAACCAGAGAATGTGAGTGTGGAATTTGATGGAAGTATTACTGACAATTTATTGCTCTTTACTTCTAAACCTCCTATCACTCGAATGGAAGCGGAAAAACAAGCACGAAGGGAAAAACGGGAATTTGTTGTTTTTGAATCGGGATTTTATGCCCAAGATACCATCCGTGTTCCTTCCAATACCACAGTTTATTTAGCGGGTGGAAGTTATTTTACCGGTACATTTGCCATTGAGGATGCTGAAAATGTCTCCATCCTTGGACGTGGTGTGGCCCGTCCTCCCCGTGGCTATGAAGGTTGTCATGTATATCGGAGTCAAAATGTACTCATTGATGGTCTCATTCTTAATACGTGTCCTGTAGGTGAAAGCGACGGAGTGACAATTCGTGATGTTCGTTGCATCTCATATCCTGCATGGGGCGATGGGTTGAACGTGTTTGCTTCAAGCAACGTGTTTTACGAACGTGTATTCTGTCGCACTTCCGATGATTGCACTACTGCTTATGCTACCCGCAAAGGATTTAATGGCTCAGTACGTAATGTGCGGATGACCAATTCTACCCTGTGGGCAGATGTGGCTCATCCAATCTTTATCGGCATTCATGGAAATTCCGAAGTAAAGGATAGTATCGTAGGACTCGTCTATGAAAATATCGATATCCTTTGTCAGAGTGAGCCACAAGTGGACTACCAAGGATGTTTGGCAATCAATTGTGGTGACAATAACTATGTCAAGGATGTCCTTTTTGATAATATCCGTATCGAACAGATTCATCAAGGTAGCATATTCCATGTAAAGGTTGGTTATAACAAAAAGTATTGTACTGCTCCGGGTCGCGGTGTGGAAAATGTTACCTTCCGCAATATCCGTTATTATGGTGCACAGCCTTACATGTCTGTCATCAATGGCTACAATGAAGAACGTCGGGTGAAGAATGTCACATTTGAAGGATTGAAAATCAATGGCCGTACGATCTATGATGAAATGCCAGGCAAACCAGGTTGGTATAGTACGGCCGATTTTGTACCTGCCTTTGTGGGAAACCATGTGGATGGAGTGGTGTTTAAAAAGTGATATTGATACAGGAATCGGAGAAAAAATGCAATAGAATGAACAAAAAGTTGGTAAAAAGTGTATTCTTTCAGATTCATTTCAGAATTGGGTCATATCTTTGCATCAGAAATAATAACAAAGAGTATTAATAACATAAAAACGTAAAGATTATGAAGAAGACATTATTTGCTATCGTATGCTTGTTTGCATTGAGTTCAGTTTCAGTATTTGCTGATCGTCCTGTTGAGAAGTCACAACTTCCCGTTCTTGTACAAGAGTTCCTTACAAAGCATTTCCCGAAAGTGGAAGTATCGTATGCCAAGCAGGATAATGATTGGTTTGACAAGGACTATACTGTAGTGCTTACCAATGGTGCAACACTTGAATTTACCAGCAAAGGTGAATGGAAAGAGGTGGATTGCGAGCATGGTCAAGTGCCTGAAACGGTGATTCCTATTGCTATCCGCAAGTATTTGAATGAAAACCAAAAGGGACATCGTGTTGTGGAAATCAAAAAGGAACGTCGCCATTACGATGTGAAACTCAGCAACAAATTGGAAATGGAGTTCAGCCTTGATGGAAAATTGTTAAGATTCGATTAATCTCAGATCTCTATCTATAGATTTGAAATAGTATAAGGTGAAAGAGGGTATGTCAAAATGCCCTCTTCTTATTTTTTTAGACGCGGATGACGCGGATGACACGGATTTATTTTTTTTTTTCTTTTCACCCGAATGGTTAATTATTTATCCGCGTCATCCGTGTCTAAAAAGTTAATTATGACCACCCTCCTTTTTTATTCTATCTCATTAGCTGTTTAGCCATTCTCTTTCCGAGTGTGCGGCATTCTTCTTCCACAGAAGTCAGGTTGCCCTGCTTCATTTCGATGGGGGCGTTTATGAGTTCCCATTGGGCAGCTTCAGTTAAGGACGTTATTTGTTTGGCCGATTGGCTGGCCCAAGTGTACGAACCGAATTGTCCGAACAGACGATGGCGTACACCGCGCGAGGTGATTTCCTTCAGTAAGTATTCCATTTCCGGGAAAAGTCGTCCATTGTAGGTGGGTGCTCCCACGATGAGGCCACGGTAGCGGAAAACGTCAGAGAGGATGTACGAGTGGTGTGTGCGGGATACATTGTGTATCCGTATAATACGCACACCGGCTTCTGATGCTGCTTCGGCTATCAACTCGGCCATGCGTAGAGTGTTGCCATACATACTCCCGTAGCAGATGACCAGTCCGTTGTCTGCGTCATATCGGCTCATGCGGTCATAGAGTGAAATGGCTTTCTGTATCTCTTTTATCCATACCGGCCCATGGGTTGAACAGATCATCTGGATGGGTAAGGGCGAAAGCTTTTGCAATGCTTTCTGTACGTGTGCCCCATATTTTCCCACGATGTTTGAGTAGTAACGCGTCATTTCGTCCCAGTAGGGGGAGGTGTCGATGGCTGTATCTGTCACTCCGCCATTCAAGGCTCCGAAGCATCCGAAGGCATCACCTGAGAAGAGAGCTCCGTTTGTCTCTTCCCAAGTCATCATTGTCTCGGGCCAATGTACCATGGGGGTGAGGTAGAAATGCAGTCTTTGTTCTCCCAGAGGAAGTGTACTGCCATCGTGCACCGACATTCGGTTTCCGCCTGTGCCATAGAAACCGTCCACCATGCGCAAGGTCTGTGCATTTCCGACTAACGTGATATGGGGATAGACTTGTCGGATAAGATTGATGCAGCCCGAATGGTCAGGCTCCATGTGGTTAATAATCAAATAGTCGATAGGACGTTTGCCTATGACCTGCTGGATTTTGTGGAGGTGAAGTTCGAAGAAGTTTGCATCCACGGTGTCTATCAGTGCCACTTGCTCATCGGGGATTAGGTAGGAGTTATAGGAAACTCCTTGGGGCAAAGGCCATAAACTCTCAAACAGTTCCTTCGTGCGGTC
The DNA here is from genome assembly GCA_045647865.1 of Phocaeicola sp. Taxonomy (GTDB): domain Bacteria; phylum Bacteroidota; class Bacteroidia; order Bacteroidales; family Bacteroidaceae; genus Phocaeicola_A. The sequence goes on along the minus strand of JAZRMW010000024.1, from coordinate 79,247 downwards.
ATTAACCCCCACGTAGTATAAATTCTCTTTCAGTCGCATATCAGGATAACTCTTTTATCCTGTTTAACCAGAAAGAGCATGGAAAAGTTCATGTCTCAGAATTCCTTTCCTTGCCAACTGTTTCTTTCTTCCATGCGTCGGCGCACGCGGGCGGTGAACTCGTGGTTCTTCAGTCCCCAGTCGGGGGCAATCAGCAGTTCGCGTGGTGATTGTGAGACGAATCGCTCCAATACCATATCGGGGCGGAGGTGTTCAATATAATTGATGACAAGGTCAATGTATTCGTCCACTTCATAGAGGTGGAAATCTTCGGGGTGAAGTTCGTGCTCGTGTGCCATACGGGTGCCACGAATCAGTTGCAATTGGTGCAGCTTTAAGGTGGTCAGGGGTAAGGCTGATACATCCCGGGCCTGTCCTATCATCATCTCTGGGCTTTCGCCTGGCAATCCCAATATGGCATGTCCGCCCACGCGGATGCCCCGTGCGGCAGTCCTTCTGACCGCTTCTTCAGTTTCTGCAAATGTGTGTCCCCGGTTGATGCGGCGCAATGTCTCGTCGCAAGTGCTCTCGATGCCATACTCTACAATTAGGAACGTGCGTTTGTTCAACTCCGTCAGGTAATCCAGCAGTTCGTCAGGCATGCAGTCTGGTCGTGTGCCGATGACCAAACCCACTACATCCTTGGTGGCCAGCGCCTCCTCATAGAGGGATGTCAGGCGTTGGATATCACCATAGGTGTTTGTGTAGGCCTGGAAGTAGGCCAAATATTTCATCTCGGGATATTTGTGCGCAAAGAATTGGCGTCCCTCCTCCAGTTGTTGGGTCACACTCTTCTCTGTGCGGCAATAGTCGGGGTTGAATGTCTGGTTGTTGCAATAGGTGCAACCGCCCCATCCGCGTGTCCCGTCGCGATTGGGACAGGTGAAGCCTGCATTGATGGAAATTTTCTGTACTTTATAGGGGAATTGGGCGCGCAGCCATTGGCCGAAGTCGTTGTATCGTTGGGTCATCGATGCCTTGGATTAACAGTTTTGGTTGCAAAATTAAAGAAAAGTCAGCAAAAATGACAGTATGTGGATAAAAAGTTTCTATTATATGCTTGTTTTATGGCAGAATGTTATAATTTTGCGCCTTCAAACAGAGAAATTACATAATACATATAAATAAGAAAGAAAAATGAAAGTAGCTATTGTTGGTGCAAGTGGTGCCGTAGGACAAGAGTTCTTGCGTGTGCTTGAAGAGAGAAATTTTCCGCTCGATGAGTTGTTGTTGTTTGGTTCGTCACGCAGTGCCGGTCGAAAATATACCTTCCGTGGAAAAGAAATCGAAGTGAAACTTTTGCAACACAACGATGACTTCAAAGGTGTGGATATCGCCTTCACCTCTGCAGGAGCAGGTACAACCAAGGAATTTACCGAGACAATCACCAAGCACGGTGCTGTGCTCATCGACAACTCTAGTGCTTACCGTATGGACGAGGATGTCCCCTTGGTAGTGCCCGAAGTGAACCCCGAGGATGCACTCAATCGCCCTCGTAACGTGATTGCTAACCCCAACTGTACAACTATCCAGATGGTAGTGGCTCTGAAAGCCATCGAAGGACTTTCGCACATCAAGCGTGTACACGTTGCCACCTATCAGGCTGCCAGTGGCGCCGGTGCTGCCGCTATGGACGAACTGTACGAGCAGTATCGCCAGGTGTTGGCCGGTGAACCTGTTACCGTCGATAAGTTTGCCTATCAGTTGGCCTTCAACTTGATTCCTCAGATTGACGTGTTTACCGACAATGGTTACACCAAAGAGGAGATGAAGATGTACAACGAGACGCGCAAAATCATGCACTCCGACATTCAGGTGAGCGCCATGTGTGTGCGTGTGCCTGCCCTCCGTTCTCACTCCGAGAGCATCTGGGTAGAGACCGAGCGCCCCATCTCTCCCGAAGAGGCTCGCGAAGCCTTTGCTAACGGCGAAGGCCTGGTGCTGATGGACAATCCTGCCGAGAAGGAATACCCCATGCCGCTCTTCCTTGCCGGCAAAGACCCCGTCTATGTAGGCCGTATCCGCAAGGACTTGGCCAACGAGAACGGCCTCACCTTCTGGATTGTAGGCGACCAGATAAAGAAGGGTGCCGCCCTCAATGCCGTACAGATTGCCGAATACCTCATTAAGGTAGGAAATGTGAAGTAAACTCTCCTTGGCGATTTGAATTCATATCATGAAAGGTTGCATCAGCAAAGGTGCAACCTTTCTTTTTTTTGCATAAAAGTGAAGCAACTTGTGTATTTTTTGCGATTATAACCGCAAAAAGAGGTGAAATAGTGTCGAAAATTTGGTTATAACCGAAAAAAAGGATTAGATTTGCACCGGAAATTCGGTTATAACCGCAAAAAGTTCTTCGTATGGTGATTAAAAGAGAAAAGTATTTGGAGGAATTGAGACCGTATATCAACCGTCCAATCATAAAGGTGATTACGGGTATCCGTCGCGTCGGAAAGTCGGAATTGTTGAAAATGGTTCGTGGGGAACTGTTTCTGATGGGAGTGACAGAGATTCAGATAACCTATATGAATTTTGAGAGTTTCCAGTGGAATGCCTACAAAAGTGCAGAGGCTCTATATGCTTTTCTGCAAGAAAGACACGCCCAACTGGGAGATGGACAACGAATGTATCTTTTGTTAGACGAAATACAAGAGGTGGAAGCATGGGAGAAAGTTATCAATTCTCTGTTGGCCGATTGGGATGTGGATATCTATATAACGGGAAGCAACTCACATCTCCTTTCCTCCGAATTATCTACTTTCTTGAGCGGACGATATGTGGAAATCATGGTATATCCCCTTTCTTTCAGGGAGTTTTTGGATTTTCATGCTGTCAGTCACGATGATTCGGCCGGACGAAGAACAGCTTTTGTACAATATCTGCGACAAGGCGGATTCCCCATTGCACACATTGCTGACTATGCTGATGAGGACATATACAAGTTGGTATATGACATCTATTCCTCTGTATTGTTGCGCGACACGATACAACGCTATAAAATCCGTAATGTGGATATGCTGGAACGATTGGTGTATTTCCTGTTCAACAATATTGGCAATAATTTCAGTGCCAAGAATGTGACGGCATATCTGAAGAGCCAGCAACGCCGTCTTGACCACGAGACCCTTTACAATTACTTGGCAGGTTTGCAAGCCTCTTTCATACTCCAACGTGCTCCGCGCTACGACCTTAAAGGAAAGGAACTGTTGCAGACCAACGAGAAATTCTTCCTGATGGACATCTCTCTGCTTCATGCCCTGCAGGGATACCGTCCGAACATGATTGCAGGGATGCTAGAGAATCTTGTGTTCACGGAGTTGCGTCGCCAAGGTTTTTATGTGTATGTAGGTAAGATTGGTGATGCAGAAGTGGATTTTGTGGCCGAGAAGCAGGATAGGCGTATGTATATTCAGGTCTGCTATCGGGCAGACTCTTCCACGACGATGGAGCGCGAACTGTCTGCTTTGAAGAACATTAGTGACAATTATCCTAAGTATATCGTTACGACCGACGATTTGATTACCGGTTCGTACGATGGCATACAATGTGTGCATGTCTGTGACTTTCTGATGATGGATTTGTTCCAATAGTCTCAATGTATTGTAGGCTTGGTGCCTCCTTATTTGGGTGATGTTGCCGCGCCCTTCCGCGTTTGCAACGCGGAAGTCATGAGTATCAAGCATCTGTGATGCGATAAACGGTTTGCTATCAGATATAAAAGCGCATCGCAGATGCTTGAACTTAGCACATCCTCATTCCAAATGAGGATGGACGGGAGAGTTTAAAAATTGATACCTAAAGTTATGGATGTCGTCTTGAATTTCGCGTCTTCGTACAATTCGTTAAAGTCACTTCCGTAACTGATTCCTGCATAAAACTTGTTGATGTTGAATCCTATACCGATTTGCCATCCTATCTGAAAACGATTCCAAGCCTCATCCTCCATATCGTTGTCATCAAATAGGTCAAGGTCATATTCTTCTCCATAATAATCTTCACTTAATGTCATCTCTCCAGATATGTTGCCTCTCAAATTCAATCCGATGAAAGGCATTATTGCAAACTTTTCATCGAAATAATGTTTGTATTCAAGATTGAATGGGACATACAATGAATGTAGAGCTAATTCTGCTTTAATTTTAACACCTTCAGCTTCTGCACTTTCTTCGTAAGTGACATATTGATAACCTAATCCGCTTTCTAAAAACAAAGGAGTTGTATCTGACAATTTGAATGAGAGAACGTACTCGGCTGAAAATCCTGTGAGAGCATCATCGCCGCCATTGTAATCCAGGGTTATAGGCTTGTATGAAACTCTTAGTCCCCTCCAGGTGTCAGAAGATGGGGTAGTTTTATTTACTGTTGATTCCGAAGATGGGTTTGTTAATTGCGCTGAAACAGCAGTTGAGCAGATTAAAAGACAAACACTCAAATAATACCTTAAATTTTTCATAATAACAAATCATTTCCTTGTCCTCCAGCTACCACAAGAACGTTATTGGATGCAAGAGGCGTGGAGCTGTATGCCACGTCCTAACGTGAAGGTGGTAGGAAAAACCTTATGAAAACAGATGTGGATATAGCAGCCCCACGCATACGCATGGAGACCATTACATCATATCTTGTTTTCATTGTGACTAAGTTTCCTACGCTTTTCACGTACAAGATGAAGACATAACGCCTCTTTTTCTAACAATGTCTTGGATATGGGTCTCCCCAATCCGCTGCAAATATAGGAATAATTTAAATAGGTTGGATAAAAAAGAAGGAAAAAGTGAAGAAAGTGTGTGTGTTGTATAAAAACAAGTCAACGATAACTAAAAATAAAATTTACCCCTGTCAGCCTAGACTAAAAATAAAGTTTAACTCAGTCAACCCCGACTACAAATTAGATAGAAAGTAGTCAACGGAAATCGTTAACATATATTGTTAATCGTTTGATAAATAATCGCTTGCGTTGACCGTTTGCTTCGTTTGTTTGGCCAAAAGTTTGACCACGCACAGTCAAACTTTTGACTGTGCGTGGTCAAAGTATTGACCGTGCGTGGTCAACACTTTGGCTGTGCACAGTAAAAAAGTGGTTGAGGCAAGGGGAGGGGCGAGGTGTTTTATCCCCATAAGTATGTGTATTCGTAGCCGTCGAAATGTTCCTCCATTTGCACGCCGAATTGCTTGGCCAGCTTCACGATGAGTTTCTCCTCGTCTTGTGTCAGTAGGATTTCACCCCTGCGGGCCTGGTAGTAGCGTTTGTATCCCATCTGTCCGATGGCTTTCACGCGGAAAGCTCCCATGTGTCCGGCAGGGATGGCGCGTGTCGTCCGGATAAAGCCTCTTGCCCGGCGTATTTTCTCGTTCTTCAGATAGAACTGGCATTTCCCTTTCTGAATGGAGAACCATTCGGGGTTTATCGTCTCAATGAAGGGCTCTTTCCTGGCTGCAATGATCGGATAGGCAAGGTGTCTCAAGCATGTCTCTGCATAGGGGCATGTTGTTACATGGCAGAGACCGAATACTTTGGGCATTCCGCTCAGGTCGATTGTTTCGTTCATTTTCTTGGTGTATTTAAGGTGGGTACTAAAATTTATGCAAAGATAATACTTGTGGTGTGAAAAGACAAGAGGTCGGTTGGGATTTGTGTGAAAAAACAAAAAGTTCCTATATACCTTATTATATATAGCCGTTTTGACCTCCTGTGACTCCCTCTTTTTGCAACAGATTGAAAAAAAGAGGGTTAAAACGCTTGTCGGTTGAGAAAAAATGCGTACCTTTGCAGACCGATTATTATCAGATTAGTGATAAAAGTTTAATTTATAGCGCGTTACTGTGTCTTTTTGTGTCCGATGAGGCACGGTGATGGGGCTAAAGAAAGTTTTTTAGTAGTTAACAAATTAAAAGTTTTAAAAGAGTGGATACTTTAAGTTACAAGACCATTTCTGCAAACAAGGAAACTGCAACCAAAGAATGGGTTGTTGTTGATGCTACCGATCAGGTTTTGGGCCGTCTCGGTGCGAAAGTTGCGAAACTGTTGAGAGGAAAGTACAAACCTAACTTCACTCCCAACGCTGATTGTGGCGATAATGTAATCATTATCAATGCCGACAAAGTTGTATTGACAGGAAACAAGTGGACAGACCGTGTTTATCTCCGTCACACTGGTTACCCCGGTGGACAGCGCGAGATGACTCCCGCGGCTTTGATTGCCCGTCCTAACGGTCATGAGAAATTGTTCAAGAAGGTAGTAAAGGGTATGTTGCCCAAGAACCGTTTGGCTGCTCGTCAGTTGGATAACCTCTACATTTATGTAGGTAGCGAGCACAAACACGAGGCTCAGACTCCGAAGTCAATTGATATTAACACACTTAAATAAGCAACATGGAAGTAGTAAACGCATTAGGAAGACGTAAGCGCGCCATTGCCCGCGTATTCGTTACCGAGGGTACTGGTAAGATTACTATCAACAAGAGAGACCTGACTCAGTACTTCCCCTCAACAATCCTGCAGTATGTAGTGAAGCAGCCCTTGAACAAGCTGGAAGTGGCTGAGAAATATGATATTAAAGTGAATCTTTGTGGCGGTGGTTTCACCGGACAGTCACAGGCTTTGCGCTTGGCTATTGCCCGCGCATTGGTAAAGATCAACCCCGAGGACAAGAAGACTCTCCGTGCAGAAGGCTTCATGACTCGCGATCCCCGTGCTGTTGAACGTAAGAAACCGGGTCGTCCCAAGGCACGTAGAAGATTCCAGTTCAGTAAGCGTTAATTTGAGTTTGTCAGTTTATTGGTGGATAAGTTGGAGTATCTATTCTATAAAGGGACTCGTAAACTTGGAAACTCAAGAACTTAAGAACTGAAATCGAATAGCGTTTAGAATCTAAACCGACAGGATTCTTCGTGGACAAAAGACTACCTGACGGTTGGTGAACAAAATGCCGCAAGGCAGAAAAGCTAAAAAGAAAGTAAACGAATAAAAAAAGAAAAAACAAAATGTCAAGAATTAATTTTGATACACTGTTGGAAGCCGGTTGCCACTTCGGTCACTTGAAGAGAAAGTGGAACCCTGCTATGGCTCCCTATATTTTCATGGAACGCAATGGTATCCATATCATTGACCTCCACAAGACTGCTGCTAAAGTAAACGAAGCCGCTGAGGCTTTGAAGCAGATTGCTAAATCAGGAAAGAGAATCCTGTTCGTGGCTACTAAGAAACAAGCTAAGCAGGTGGTAGCTGAGAAAGCTGCCTCTGTAAACATGCCCTACGTTATCGAGCGTTGGCCGGGCGGTATGTTGACTAACTTCCCCACTATCCGTAAGGCTGTGAAGAAGATGGCTACTATCGACAAGTTGACTAACGACGGTACATATTCAAACCTCTCAAAGCGCGAAATCCTTCAGATTTCTCGTCAGCGTGCTAAGTTGGAGAAGAACCTTGGTTCTATCGCTGACTTGAGCCGTCTCCCTTCTGCATTGTTCGTTATCGACGTATTGAAGGAGAACATCGCTGTTCGCGAGGCTAACCGTTTGGGTATTCCCGTATTCGGTATCGTAGATACTAACTCTGATCCTAACAACATCGACTTCGTAATCCCCGCAAACGACGATGCTACCAAGTCAATCGAGGTTATCCTCGACGCTTGCTGCGCTGCTATCCAGGAGGGTCTCGAAGAGCGTAAGGCTGAGAAAGTAGATATGGAAGCTGCCGGTGAGGCTGCTCCGGGTAAGGCTACTCGCAAAAGAGGTGCATCTAAGGCACGTGTAGAGAAGGCTGAAGAAGCTGTTGAGACTACTGAAGAGGCTTAATCCATTATAATTATGAATTATGAATTATGAATTATGAGTTGCCTCTGTGGCCTCATAACTCATGGTTCATAGTTCATAATTGCTTTTTTATAAGAATATAATTCATAATTACTAATTCATAATTGAAAGAAATATGGCTATAACAATGGCTGAAATTACCAAGCTCCGCAAAATGACCGCTGCTGGTATGATGGACTGTAAGAACGCCTTGAATGAAGCTGAAGGCGATATCGATAAGGCAATGGAAATCATCCGTAAGAAGGGACAGGCAGTAGCTGCTAAGCGTTCTGACCGTGACGCTTCTGAAGGTTGTGTATTGGCTAAGGCTGACGGCAACTTCGCTGCTATCATTGCTTTGAAGTGTGAAACTGACTTCGTGGCTAACAATGCAGATTTCGTGAAGTTGACTCAGGATATCCTTGACTTGGCTGTTGCCAACAAGTGCCAGACTTTGGACGAAGTGAAGGCTTTGACTTTGGGTAACGGTACTGTACAGGATGCTGTAACTGACCGTAGCGGTATCACTGGTGAGAAGATGGAGCTCGATGGTTATATGACTGTTGAGGGTGAATACACCAGCGTTTACAACCACCAGGGTAAGAACCAGCTCTGCACACTCGTAGCTATGAACAAGCCTGCTGAGGCTGCTGCTAAGGGTATTGCTATGCAGATTGCTGCTATGAACCCTATTGCTATTGACGAGGACGGTGTTTCTGAGGAAATCAAGAACCAGGAAATCGCTGTAGCTGTTGAGAAGACTAAGGCTGAGCAGGTACAGAAGGCTGTTGAAGCTGCTTTGAAGAAGGCTGGCATCAACCCCGCTCACGTAGATAGCGAAGACCACATGGAGAGCAACATGGCTAAGGGATGGATCACTGCTGAGGACGTTGCCAAGGCTAAGGAAATCATCGCTACTGTTTCAGCTGAGAAGGCTGCCAACTTGCCTGAGGCTATGATCCAGAACATCGCTAAGGGTCGTCTTGGCAAGTTCTTGAAGGAGGTTTGCTTGCTCAACCAGGAAGATATCATGGATGGTAAGAAGACCGTTCGTGAAGTTCTGAAAGAGGCTGATCCTGAATTGAAGGTTGTTGCTTTCAAGCGCTTCACTTTGCGTGCTGAGTAATCACGTAGGATTAGACAATAAGATTAAAAGAGCTGCATCAAGCAAACGCTGATGCAGCTCTTTTCCTTTTTTAAGTGGTCTCACTTACGTTTTCTTTTGGATGAGGTCTTATAATTGAAAAAAAATATGTAAGTTTGCGCCTAATAACAACTGTAATCAAAAAAAGAAAGAATTATGAAGAGAAATTATTTGTGGCTGCTTGCATCTCTCGTATTGGCAGTACAGCTTACAGGATGTAAAACCAAAAAGGTGTTATCCGACAGTACACAGGAAGGGATGGCCTTGGTTTCTGAGGCTGTGATGGAGGTGGCGCCGACCAACTCATCCAGTGAATACACTCCGGGGGGGGATAAGGTTGTTGGCTATAATGATGAAATCGTAGGCAGCTTGGGTAGTAGCAGTACGATTGTACGTAAAATACTTTATTTGCCGGAAGAAACAGAAACCCAACCTCAGTTCCCTGGGGGGGACGCTGCCTATAAGAAATTCTTGGCACGGAATGTAAAATATCCGCAGGAAGCATTGAAAAAGAAATTGCAAGGTTCGGTGAAAGTAGGTTTTACGGTGAACCCCGATGGCTCGATTGTCAATGCAAAGGTTGAACGCAAAGTCAATGCGTTGTTGGACAATGAGGCTCTGCGTGTCGTGAAATCCATGCCCCGTTGGTCTCCAGGACTATGTCAAGGAAAACCTGTGCCTGTGAAAATGTCAGTTCCTATCAATTTCCGTCTTGCGGTAAAAAAGAAATAAGAAGGCCTCTTTTTAGATTCTTGTCAAGTAGATAATGGAAGAGAATTTTGATATACGCGAAGAGCAGTACACCAGTCGGGAACGGGAGTATGAGAATGTGCTGCGTCCGTTGAGCTTCAGTGATTTCAGTGGCCAGAACAAGGTGGTAGAGAACCTCAGCATCTTTGTTCAGGCAGCCCGTTTGCGTGGCGAACCGCTGGATCATACGCTGTTGCATGGCCCTCCTGGTTTGGGAAAAACAACTCTCAGTCAGATTATTGCTGCTGAATTAGGAGTGGGGTTCAAGATAACCTCTGGTCCTGTGTTGGACAAGCCTGGTGATTTGGCTGGTCTTTTGACGTCGCTTGAGCCTAATGATGTACTGTTCATTGACGAAATCCACCGTCTTTCACCCGTAGTCGAAGAGTATCTTTATTCGGCGATGGAGGACTATCGTATCGATATCATGATAGATAAGGGTCCTTCGGCGCGTAGTATCCAGATAGGGCTGAACCCCTTTACGCTCGTAGGGGCCACTACGCGTAGCGGATTGTTGACAGCTCCGCTTCGTGCACGATTCGGAATCAATCTACATTTGGAATATTATGATGCTTCGGTGTTGGCACGTATCATCTTGCGTTCGGCAAAGATACTGAATGTGCCTTGCGAACCCGATGCTGCTGCGGAGATTGCCGGTCGTAGTCGTGGCACCCCCCGTATTGCCAATGCCCTGTTACGTCGTGTACGCGATTTCGCTCAGGTAAAGGGTAGCGGACGTATTGATACCGAGATAGCCCGCTATGCTTTGGAAGCATTGAATATTGACCGTCATGGATTGGATGAAATTGACAATAAGATTCTGAATACGATTATAGACAAATTCAAAGGCGGTCCTGTGGGAGTGAGCACTATTGCTACAGCGATTGGCGAGGATGCCGGTACGGTGGAAGAGGTGTATGAACCGTTCCTCATCAAGGAAGGATTCATCAAACGTACTCCCCGTGGACGCGAAGTCACGGAGTTGGCTTACCGTCATTTGGGGAAAACTCCCCTCCGCAATGATGGAGGAATGGGAAGTCTGTTCTAAGGGAGGTTCTATAACTTGGATGCGCATCCAAGCAGAGAACCACCTACATAAACGAAGAAACTAATTGATAGAACCTTCCTTAAGAAATACGATATGGAATTATGGCGAATTTGAAATCTTTAGCAAAGGAGACGGCTATTTATGGTTTGAGCAGTATCATCGGCCGTTTCCTTAACTATTTGCTTGTACCCTTATATACAGCCAAACTGAGTGCAGCGTCAGGAGGGTATGGGGTCATTACCAATGTTTATGCACTGACGGCTCTGCTTCTGATTGTGCTCACCTATGGCATGGAGACCGGATTCTTCCGCTTTGCGAACAAGCAAGGTGAAAGTCCGACACGGGTTTATAGCACCATCCTTATTTCTGTCTTCACCACATCGCTGCTGTTCTTTCTACTCGTCTTGGGCAACCTGGATAGCGTGGCAGGTTTCTTGGGTTATGCCGATCATCCCGAGTACATTGGCATCATGGCGGCAGTAGTGGCTTTGGACGCATTTCAGAGCATTCCTTTTGCCTGGTTGCGCTATCAGAAAAAAGCATGGAAGTTTGCGGGACTGAAACTGCTGTTTATCATCATGAGCATCGGACTGAATCTGTTGTATTTCGTCGCTTTGCCTGCTCTGTATGAAAGCCATCCCGAATGGGTGAGTTCCTTCTACAATCCGGGAGTGGGTGTGGGATATGCTTTTGGCATCAATCTGGTGTGTACCTCTTCCATTACCGTACTGTTCTGGCCTGAACTGACCGGTTTCCGATATGTCTTTGATTATAAGTTGTGGCGGCAAATCCTTTCTTATTCCTTCCCGATTCTTATATTAGGAATCGCTGGAATTTTGAATCAGACTGCAGATAAAATCATCTTCCCCTTTGTTTACGAGGGTAGCGAACAAGCGGCTCGTGCTCAATTGGGTATCTACGGAGGTGCCAGCAAGGTTGCCATGATTATGGCTATGCTTACCCAGGCATTCCGTTATGCTTACGAGCCGTTCGTATTCGGTAAAGCCAAAGAACAGGACAACCGCGAGACCTATGCACAGGCCATGAAGTATTTCGTCATCTTTTCGTTGATGGCATTCCTGGCGGTCATGTTCTATTTGGATTTGCTGCGTTACATCATTGCTCCCGACTATTGGGATGGTCTGCGCGTAGTGCCCATCGTTATGGTAGCCGAAATCTTCATGGGTATCTATTTCAATCTCTCTTTTTGGTATAAACTGACCGACCAGACCAAGTATGGAGCCTGGTTCTCCATGGCCGGATGCAGTGTGATTGTTTTGCTGAACATCTTTCTGATTCCCCTTTATGGCTACATGGCATGTGCGTGGGCTGGAGTGGCCGGATATGGCATCTGCATGTTGCTTTCCTATTTTATCGGACAACGGAAATATCCCATTCGGTATGATCTTCGTTGCATGGGTAAATATGCTTCATTGGCTGTCATTTTATATTATCTTTCCACTCTTGTTCCTGCTGAATGGGACATCTTCATGCGTTTAGCCATAAATACGTTGTTGATGGGCCTCTTTGTTGCCTATACGGTTAAGAATGATTTCCCTCTCAGTCAGTTGCCTCTTGTGGGCAAATGGTTCAAGAGAAAATGATGAAAGTAGAACTTCCGATATATAGCGTTCAAATTGGGTAAAATAAAAGAAAGCCCCAGAAAGATGTGAGAACAAAATCTTTCTGGGGCTTTCTTGATAAAAGGCTGAATAGACGTTGTGTTTCGTCTTATTTCAGTTTGTAAACTTCTGTACCTGCAAGCAGGAAGCAACCGATTCCGTAGTCCTCAAAGTCGGGGACGCTATCGTATGCCACGGGTTGGCCGTCTTTCGGCTCTTTACCAGTTCCTTGTACAAAACCGAGGAAACCATTCTTGTGTACACATTCTTTTACCATGGCATTCCATGCTTTCAAGAGGACGGGAAGGTATTCCTTGCGGTCGAGGATGCCATTGCGTACACCCCATGCCATTCCGTAAACGAAGAGTGAAGTTCCACTTGTCTCTTTTCCACCGAAATTGCTTTCGTCATGGAGACTTACGTTCCAATATCCATCGGGACGTTGGCAAGCCTTCAGTGCCTTACTCATGGCCTTAAAGTCGGCAATGTAGTCGGCACGATGCTTTTCATTGGCGGGGATTTCATCAAGTACGCGCACGAGTGCTGCATATACCCAACCGTTTCCGCGTGACCAGTAGCAGTCTTCTCCGTTTGGTTCCTTATAGGGAGGGTCGAAATCGTGGTCGCGCCACCAAAGACCGTCCTTGGGGTTGTACATACCGTTTTCACCGTGTTGGTTGCGGGTGTATTCGTACATGTCCCACATCTTGTCAAAATAGCGTTGGTCGTTACCCTTCTCTACACCCATCTTGGCAAAGAGAGGCATGGCCATCTGTACGGCATCAATCCACCACCAGTCATTGACTTGTGGAGTGTTGATGAGCATGTTCAAGCAAGCGTCGATGCTGCGAATCATGCGGCGGTCACCTGTGAGGCGGTACATGTCGATGAATGTCTGTCCACAGCATTGGTCATCGGCATCGCGGCTCTGACTACCATTGCGGATAATCCACTTGTGGGCTTCTCCCCATTGATAGGTATAGTCAAAGAGCTCCTCTTGGGGATAGATGCCATAAAGCGCCATCACACCTTCGTAATAGACTCCGCGTGTCCACAGATGGCTGGGTCGCATCTTGTTACGTACGAAAGTCGGACATCCCGGATCGGGATTCTTGCGCATGAAATACTTGTTGACAGAGAGCAGTGTCTGCAACGTAGCTTTCTTGTCGGGGAGTTCCTGTGCTTGTGTCGCACAGATGCCTGCAAAAATAAAGAGCAGGGCTGCGAAAAACATTTTCTTCATCTGTAATTCTTAAATAGGTTTATTATTAATTGTTCTTTTTTCTTTTTCTCAGTTTTCATCTCTTTGCAATTGGGGGCAAAGATAAGGATAATTTGTTGGTCTTGCAAAGAAAATGGTGCTTACTTCGGCCAAACTTCTTGTATATAGATGGCATCGAGGCTCCATGTGGCCACATCGTTGGTACTCGTCCATGGATTTTCCTGTTGTGGGCTTAATACTTCTGGGCGCTCAATGGTAGTTGCCTTAAAAGGTGTGATCGTATTGGGATAACCATAGCGTAACAAGTATTTCCAAGCCATTTCACCTGCTTCGGGGTCGGCCATGTGGAATGCGGCATATGCCGGCAGACGTGGAATCAGAAAATTTCCTCCTTTTTGGTGGTAATGTAATGCATGGTGCAACCAAGTCCTTTCCCATTCTTCGTGGGGTAGCATGACGTTCATTTCATTGACTATCTCGAATCCTCCCATGAGTGAAAGCAGGTGGTTAGTATTTTGTATAGCGTTGTCTCCTTCATAAGTGATGATTCCTGTGGCAGGATCGAATCCTAAAGCTTTGGGTCCTGTGAAGATTCCATTGGGCAATGCGGCAATGCTTTTCATGCCGGTAAGAATCATATCGCGATAATAGGTGTCGCCAGTCCGTTCCCATTGGGTCATCCAGTTCCCCGCATAAGCAAGCCAATCGGGGCCTATGCGTAGGCGAGCGGGAGCAGTACAAGGGAACAGTTCACGTGGTTGAGCCAGACGCATGGGGTCGAGGGTGTAGAGCTTCTGTTCCGCATCTTTCACTTCTGTCATCAGGTCACCTGTGCGTTCGTCACCTGTCAGATAGTAGAAGAACCTGTTCCATGCTGCTTGACTGATACGTGCCTCTTTGGCTCCGCATCCCCAGTGGCTCACGTTGTGACGACTTCCTAATCCGGCATTGGGGCCAAAGTGATAGACATCCACCTCGCCCGTGTGGCGGCTCATGGCTTTGGCCATTTGCCAAATGTCGGCTCGTCCGGTTCTTAGATACATATACCATAGCCACATGTTGCTGGCCAACTCGGTGTTGTCCCAAGCGAAACCTCCTACATCGTATTGCCATGAGTGGCGCACGGGGTCGTAGGCATGCATCACATCTCCATAGTTCCAGAATCCATACCATCGGTGCTCTTCGATGGCCTGTTGGTAATACCGGATATTGTCTTCAAGGCGTTTCTCGATGTCTTGGGCTATGGGGGTGTCAGTTTTAGGCAAACTCCATATTCCGAAGGCACGGCGGTCGTGCAAATAGGTTGGAGTACAAGCCAATTGTTGTTCGGTGGCCATCGTTTGTGAAAGACGGGATATGTCTTCTTTCCCTTTATAGATATAAGGTGTAATCATACAGGTGCTTGTACGGGCTATGCCGTAAGGGGTACTGAGCCCCTCTTGAACATCCTCATAGCTTGAGTTTAATCCGTGAGCCACTTTGTCATAGTGGCGAAGATCCATCATATCTGCTTCGGGGCTCCAAAGCCACAGGGTCATGGTCGCTTCTGACGAACGTGCTCCGTTGATTTCCAATGTAGATGGGTATGATTGCCAGAATTCTTGCAAGCAGGCAGCTAATCCGCCTTGTGTGTCACCGATAAAGGCGAAACCGTTTGCCCGATAATCTCCCATAGTGCCAATCCAAGGCGAGTCATTGGTAGCTCGTTTGCGGATGGTGAATCCGTCGGGCGAGAGTTGTGAAAGTCTGAAACCATCCCATGCAGCCCATTCGTTGATGAGTGTTTGACTACGGCGGTCAAAGGCTTCGGGAGAGGGAACGCGCTCACCCTTCATCTGGAGGAGTTGCATGTTTTGGCGGTCAAGCATCAGTATGCGTCTGCCTACGAGAGGTTGCACGGGCTCGCTCCATACACCGCCTTCTGTGTTGGTGAAGGCTATGTGGCGGTTGTATGCTTCGTCGCGTAAGGGGATGTTGAATTGTACACCTACGCCACTTATGAAATCTTTTTCTGCATCTCCGTCATAGAGCAATGTGTGCACCATTTTCACCTGTTCGCTTCCTTGATAGAAGTAGAGACGCACTACAAAGGGGAGCCATTCTCGCTTTCCGTCGGTGTGTACTCCCTCCACCTTTACAACGGTTCGCACGCGGTTGGTCCGCTCGATATTGCATGCCTTTATCAGACTCTTAAAACTCCCTAACTTGGAAGTGCTTTCTTCCCCGTTGGAGAAAATGTTTTCCCTCGTCTGGCAAATAAGACGTGCCCCGTCGGCTATTTTTATACCTTTATAGATGAGGCTATCGAAGAGATTCTCTCCTTGGCGACTGATGTGGGCGGTCAGTGAGCCGGTGCTAATCTTGATAGGTGAATTGTTGGACGTGAGATAGGTATCTTTAGTCTCCTGCTTCTTTCCTTTTTGTACCCAACTTCTCTTGAAGTCAATATTCACCATCAGACTATCAGTTCCCCCAGGCACAACCGTGGCGAAGGCTCCCCATTTCACTGAACCATCCGGCCAATAGGCGAGTGGCCAGAAGTCATAGGTTAGAGTGCTGTCTTTGGTCGTAAGCGTGAATAAGTTATGGGGTTGCACATACCCTTGTTCAAATGGTACTCCCCAAGTGCTGGGAGTATCTGTTTGTGGAGTGTCGCCTATCCATCGGAGGGTGATGTGGCGGGGTTGCTTTTCAATGGGGGTGCACGAGTAGTGGAAATTGGCAATGCGTGTGCGCGATAGGGTCGTGCGGAATCCGAACCATCCTTCGTTCAAGGGGTGTGCATCGCGGAAGTCAACCAACTGTTGTCCATCAATGGTATAAGTCACCCGTCCGTTCGAACTCTCCAAACGGATATGGTACCATTTATTGGGTTTCAATAGGTGTTCCTCGTCTGTATATTCTTTTAAAATGGCCGGACGCTTTTCCTTATCGGATATGGCCACCTCGTCACCATCGTAACGGCGGAAGCGGGTCGTAGTGTTATGGTTTCCCCCGAAGCCCACGTAGTAGAGTTGCAGGGAGTAGCTGTTTGCAAATATGCCGTTTCGCCACGCCATCCGTTTCTTCAGGTTGTCAGGGTATTTCGGGTCACTGGCCATCCAGAAGCAATTGAGGTCGCTCAATCGATCCTCGGCTCGCCCTTCATTCATCACGCAAGCATCGTATTCAATCACCACGTTGCCTTTCATCTTCTCCTTCCGCCACAAAGTCAATCCTTTGGGCGATACAATTTCTAACGTATCGCCCAAGTGCTTCATCGTATATTCGGGCGACTCTGATTCAATCATCCAAAACTTCTTGAAGTTCCGTTGGTCAAGACCCGAAACCACTTCCTGTGCCATCGCTTTAAAAACCGGTGCACACAAGCAAATACAAAGAGCTAAAAGTTTGTAAATTCTTCTTTTCATGGTCAATCATTTAAAAACGTGTGTAAAGTACGGCAAAAAAGCGAAATTATACAAATTTTCTGACAAGAAAATGGATGTAGTTGGGTAGTAAGTGTTCAGCTTTTGTAAAAATATTGGCATTACTTTATCTCAAATAAATAAAAAAGCGTATATTTGCGGCACTATTGACTAATTCCATAAGAAAACGAACCATGAATATTAGAAGAAATCTTGTCAGCCTCATGCTGATAGTGGGTGCTTCGTTAGGCATCAATGCACAACCCAAGTACGACTTTACAAAATTACAACGCGAAGAATTAGGACGTGGTGTCGTAGCTATTCGCCAGAGTGAAATGGAAACTTGCCTTACGTGGCGCTACCTTTCCAATGACCCCGTAGAAACAGCCTTTAATATCTATCGTGACGGGCAGCGGGTGGCAACAGTGCCGGCCGGTGCCGCTACCATGTGGGTGGACAAACAGGCGGGTGGTAAGGCTGCCAACTATGAGGTACGCCCTGTGGTGAATGGGACAGAAACGCATAATGTGGATGGAAAATATTCCCTTGCAACCAATGCAGGAGTGGGATATCTGAATATCCCTCTGCAAAAGCCTGAGGATGGAAAGACTCCATCAGGACAGACCTATACCTATAGTGCCAACGATGCCAGCATCGGTGATGTAGATGGCGATGGCGAATATGAAATCATCCTCAAATGGGACCCCAGCAATGCACATGACAATGCACACGACGGTTACACAGGCAATGTCCTTTTCGACTGTTACCGTCTGACAGGTGAACGCTTGTGGCGTATCGATTTAGGGAAAAACATTCGTGCCGGTGCCCACTATACCCAGTTCATGGTGTATGACCTTGATGGCGACAATCGTGCTGAGGTGGTGATGAAGACGAGTGATGGTACAATAGATGGATTGGGTAAAGTGATTGGTGATGCCAATGCCGATTGGCGCGAACATGGCGACACAGTAGGCCAATACCAACGCATGATTGAGCTTGAAAAGATGATGAAGGAACGTCAGGCTCAGATGAGGGCCGAGGGTAATCGCCCCGAGATGCAGGGACAACGTCCGCCTCAAGGAAATAGAAACCGTAATGGTCAGCAACAACGTCGCGGTTTCCGTATGCCTACTCCCCAGAATCAAGGACGTATCTTGACCGGCAATGAATATTTGACCGTATTCAGCGGCTTGACAGGCGAGGCCCTCTGCACCATCGACTATGTGCCCGCACGAGGAGAGTTGGCAGGATGGGGCGATACGAAGGCCAACCGCTCTGACCGCTATTTAGCTTGTGTGGCCTACCTCGACGGAGTTCACCCTAGCGTCATCATGTGCCGCGGATATTACACCCGCACCGTATTGGCGGCCTTTGATTGGGACGGCAAACAATTAAAACAACGTTGGGTGTTCGATTCGAACGAAAAGGGCAACAAGAACTATGCTGGACAGGGTAATCATAACCTACGTGTAGGTGATGTGGATGGTGATGGATGCGATGAAATCATTTATGGCTCCATGGCTGTAGATAATAATGGTAAAGGACTTTATACTACAGGAATGGGACATGGTGATGCCATGCATTTAATGGGATTTTTCCCTGATTCAGAAAAACTGCAAGTTTGGGATTGTCACGAAAACAGAAAAGACGGTTCCTCTTTCCGTGATGCAGCAACAGGAAAAGTCATCTTCCAAGTCAAGTCTGGCGAAGATGTAGGCCGTTGTATGGCTGCAGACATTGACCCCACTTCATGGGGCGTAGAGATGTGGTCGCTTGCTACTGGAGGTATCCGCAATGTGAAGGGCGAACTTATCAATGAAGAACCCGGCCGTCTGCCATGCAACATGGCGGTGTGGTGGGATGGCGACCTGTTACGTGAACTGCTTGACGGAAACCGTATCTTCAAGTATAATTGGGAGAACAAGAAGAGTGAAGAGGTGGTGACCTTGGAAGGAGTGCGCAACAATGGTAGTAAAAGTAATCCCTGTATCCATGCGGATATTTTGGGAGACTGGCGTGAAGAGGTGCTCCTGCGTACCGAGGATAATTCTGCTTTGCGTCTCTATGTCTCTACTATTCCGACAGAATACCGTTTCCATACCTTCCTTGAAGACCCTGTTTACCGCATCAGTATTGCCACTCAGAACGTGGCTTACAACCAACCGACACAACAAGGGTTCTATTTTGGCTCTGACTTGAAGGAGGGAATCTTCCGCGGATTTGAAATCAAGAAATAACATATAAGTGATGTGTAAAAAAATAAGGTGCATCAGTTTAAAAGTTATTTTTAGCATATTTTCTTCTTTTGAAGAGGGAGCATAGCGGGCTATGTGACTGATGAAAAAGGAGAAAAGATGCAAAAAGAACTTATTATGATAGCATTATTACACGTCACTAAAATGAAGCATATTATTTTTTACACATCACTAAAAACTAATTAAGACATGAAACGCAGAATATGGGGCGTTGCTGCCCTAATGGCTATGTTGGGAGCATGTAGCGCTCCGCAAGATAATGGTGGCGAGGAGGTTGTCATCAACGATTCGAATACACCTTTACATCTGATGAAACCAGACTACAACACTCCTTATGGAGTAGGCTCTGTGGAAGAGGTGAAGGCACACATGGATCGGGTGCTCAACTATCTGGAGTCTTGTACTCCAACCCGTGTGGTGGACAAGAAGACGGGTGAGACCATCACCGATTATGCCAACATGGGTGCTGATGCCCAACTTGAACGTGGCACTTTCCGATTGGCCAGCTATGAGTGGGGAGTTACCTATTCGGCAATGTTGGCAGCCGCAGAAGCAACCGGTGACCAAGCCTATATGGAATATGTGACCAAGCGCTTCAGCTTCTTGGCTGAGGTGGCCCCTTATTTCAAGGCTATCCATGAAAAGGAGGGACGTATTGATGGTCAGATGCGCCAGATTCTTGACCCTCATGCTTTGGACGATGCCGGTGCCGTATGTGCCGCTATGGTGAAGGCACAGTTGAAAGACCCTTCATTGAAACTCACTCCGTTGATTGAAAACTATATCAACTACATCATGAATGGCGAATACCGTCTGGCTGACGGCACCTTTGCCCGTACACGTCCTTTCTATAACACATTGTGGCTCGACGACATGTTCATGGGTATTCCGCCGGTAGCTTGGTATTCGGTGATTGCCGGCGATGAACAGCCGCGTTATCAGGCCGAGGCTGTGCGTCAAGTACTTCAGTTTGCAGACCGCATGTGGGTGCCCGAAAAGAAACTCTTCCGTCACGGATGGGTAGAGAGCATGGAGGATCATCCCGCATTCCATTGGGGACGTGCCAATGGTTGGGCCATTCTTACCATGTGTGAGGTGCTTGATGTGTTGCCCGAGAACTATCCTAAACGCAACGAAATCATGGCACTTTATCGTGAACATGTACGCGGATTGGCAGCCCTCCAGAGTGGCGAAGGACTTTGGCATCAGTTGCTTGACCGTAACGACTCTTATCTGGAGACCTCGGCCACGGCTATCTATGCCTATTGCATAGCTCACGGTATCAATAAAGGATGGTTGGATGCGATGACCTATGGCCCGGTAGCCCTGCTTGCATGGCATGGAGTGACAACACAGATTGACGAACAAGGTCAGGTAGGTGGCACATGTGTGGGTACCGGTATGGCCTTTGACCCTGCATTCTACTACTATCGTCCCGTACACAAAATGGCCGCTCATGGTTATGGTCCTGTCATCTGGGCCGGTGCCGAAATCATCAATTTGCTGAAAACACAGCATCCTAAGATGAACGACAGTGCCGTACAGTTCTACCGTACCGAACAGAAGACTGACAGAGCTATATTCCACGAAGGAAATGTGGATAAACCAATACTGTAAACTTCGACCGTTTGGGCTATTCTTGGAAACCATGACAAATGGAGCCAATGGAGCCAGGAATAGCTCTCATTCATTGTAAATACATTGTTAACTAAAATCAAGAAATTGAAATCATGAAAAGAGAAGCATTCAAAATGTTCCTGAAGCCGGGCTTCGAGGAAGAGTATGAGAGACGTCACGCAGCTATTTGGCCCGAATTGAAAGAGTTACTTTCTAAGAATGGGGTATATGATTACTCCATTTATTGGGATAAGGATACCAATATCTTGTTCGCTTTCCAAAAAACAAAGGGTGAAGAATCTTCACAAGACATGGGAACCAATCCTATCGTACAAAAATGGTGGGACTATATGGCTGATATCATGGAGGTGAACCCCGATAATTCTCCTGTTTCCATTCCTCTGCCGGAAGTGTTCCATATGGATTAAAAATCTAATGTAGAAGATAATAACGAGAGAGGGCGCATCCATCGGATGCGCCCTCTCTTTGTCTTTAACCAGTTCGTTATGATTACGCGTTAACGCGCTTTTCTGCAATTCTGGCCTTCTTGCCGGTAAGTTTGCGCAAGTAGTACAACTTAGCACGACGAACCTTACCAACTTTGTTGACAGTGATGCTGTCGATTGCCGGAGACTCGAGGGGGAAGATACGCTCTACACCTACAGTTCCTGACATCTTGCGCACGGTGAAACGCTTTTTGGTTCCGTGACCTGCAATCTTGATAACAACACCGCGATACAACTGTACACGCTCCTTGTTACCTTCAACGATACGGTATGCTACGGTTACAGTGTCACCAGCTTTGAATGCGGGATGCTCCTTACCGGTAGCAAATGCTTCTTCAGCAATTTTAATTAAATCCATTGTTAATTTGTTATTAAATTGTTTATCGTTACTACGCAACATATCAAATCACACTACTTTTGACAGCGATTGCGCGAAAGCGGGTGCAAAGTAACTAATTATTTGGCACATAGCCAAGGTTTTGGGTGCGGTTTTTTATGGATTGGACTGATTTTTGTCCTTTTGGGGGTGCAATCCGTCAAGAAAACGCTGTACATCGCTGCGTAAAGTTTGATAAAGGGGAGCATCTTTGTATCCTGTATTCTTGCGTAGGATGAAGTCGATGCCTGCCTGACTGTGTTGGTAGCAGGTCAGTTCGTTCTGCATCTGTTGGTTGTGTTCGGCGAGTATCTTGATTTCCAGTTCCCGCTCGCGGCGCAGTTGGGCACAGATGGGGTGAAGCAGTTTTAGGACGACATTTTCAAAGAGATTGTGACCTTGGATGAAGAGGTAGGTGGTCTCGGGGGTGACTCCCAGTTCTTGCAGTTCCTCTTGAAGTTGCTTCACTTCGTTCCGGACGCGTGAAAAACGGTTTTCCAACCAGTTCAGTTTGTGGCGTACGCGGGCAGCGACGTTGTTCAATGCACTTTCTGGTTGGCGAAGGTTGACGTTGTCCAATGATACGGTATTGTTAAAGTCGGTGATGGAGAACTTGTTCAGTATCCGTTTGCGGTAGAACCAGACAGACCAGGTGAAGAGCGGGAATATAGTCTGTGAATAGATTCGCATGAATGCAGGGATGTCTATCACCGTGTGGTCATTCAGTGTGGCCATTACACATGCTTCATGCAGGCTTTCGGCATAACATTGGTAATTCTCGATGGCATATGCATGGGTGTGAAGTACGTATCGGCTGTGAATAATTTGTCGGGAAGTGCTGGTCGCTCCTTGTAACAGATAATCATAGTCGGCATCTACACAGGCAATCATGTTTTGTCCCAATCCGCTTCCCAATCGGTTCATCAATGCAGCTTTCTTGCCTTTGACTAATGAGTCAGAAGAGGGCAGCATCACTTCGAAGTAGTATTCCTCGTCTTCAAATTCGCTCAACAGCGAACGCCAGAAGAAGATGTCATCGTAGCTTTCTACATAAGCCACGATTTTCTTCCGTGCCTTCTTCGGTCGCAACAGGTTAGCTGCCGCGATGTATTGCGAAGTGATGTTGTCTGCGAGTCTTTTGCTCATAATTTATACGCTCGTGAGATACGAATTCTCCTAAAAGCTTATTATTCCGTAATGTCACTTACTTCAGTTACAGCATCCTGCCATCCGTTCATGATGACAGCGGGTGAGTGGGTGGTAAGGATTATCTGTACGTTGTTATTCAGTCGGCGGATTAAGTTGATGAGGCGTTGCTGCCATTCGATGTGTAGGCTCACTTCCGGTTCGTCCATAAATAGTACGCAAGGTTGTCCGTCCTGCACGAGCACCGTCAGCAGGATGACCAACAATTGTTTTTCTCCCGATGAAAGTTGGTAGGGATAGAGAGTCTCGCCATCCTGTTCGAACATAATTTCGTTGCTCTGTCGTATGATGCGTTTGTCCGTTTCGCTAAAGAGCTCGTCCACCATATCCTGAAACTGTTTCTTGGGTATCGACAAAAGGGCCGCCTGTGTCTGTCCTTCAGGAGTCCCGCTGGTCAACTGCTCAATGATGCGGTTTCCCACGTTTACTTGATAGTCCAGGTATCGGCGTTGTAGTCGGTAGAGTTGCCAGTCCAACTCTGTCTTCACATTTTTGTCTGCCATCTTTTCCAACAAGTCGCCGTGAAGCAGTGGACGGTCGAAACTGCGTATCACATCGAAGTGGATGGCCGTAGCATCCGCAGGATGGAACACCATCTTGACAGTGGCTGTCCCTGTATTGAATGCCTGATTGTCCAATACGTCCAATGAGCGTACTGATTGGTTTAGGATGGTGCTTTTCCCAATACCGTTGATGCCACTTAGGATGTTTACGTCGGGACGCAGGTTCCATACAATATTCTTCTTTCCCCAAAGGGCTTTGATTTCTATCCGTTGGATATAGTCAGCAAACTTCTTCATAATGGATGGTTCTTTAACTTGTCTGCAAATGTAGCTTTTTTTTCAAAATAAAGAAAGTAAATGTGGATAATAGAACGATTAATGTACTTTTTTCTATGTTTTTGCATGTTTTTATTGAATAATGTAAGCAGAAACGCGCGTATTTCTGTATCTTTGCAACCGTTTATTTAAGGAAATAAAATTCAATGAAAGTAACAATTATCGGTGCCGGAAACATGGGAGGGGCTATAGCCCGTGGATTGGCGAAAGGAACAATAATCGGTGAATCGGACATTACCGTATCTGATCCTTCAGAAAAAATGTTGCAGCAGTTGCAGCAGGAATATCCTCAAATGACTGTAATGACTGATAATCGTGCAGCGGTCAGCGAAGCCGATTTTGTGATTGTTGCCGTTAAACCGTGGTTGATGAAGACTGTGTTGGCTGAGTTGCCATTGCAATCTCAACAAGTGTTGGTTTCTGTGGCTGCAGGTGTCAGTTTTGAACAGTTGGTGGAATATACGGCTGCTCCTGAACTGACCATGTTCCGTTTGGTTCCCAATACAGCCATGTCGCAATTGGAGAGCATGACCCTTATTGCCAGCTGGCAGGCAACACCTGAGCACGAGCGGTTGATGGTGGAAATCTTTAATGAAATGGGTTTGGCTATGTTAGTGCCAGAAAGTCAGATAGCTGCTACTACAGCACTAACTTCGTGTGGTATAGCTTATGTCCTGAAGTATATTCAAGCAGCGATGCAAGCTGGTGTAGAAATGGGACTTTATCCCAAGGATGCACAACGCATGGTTGCCCAAAGTGTAAAGGGAGCGGCTGCGCTTATTCTCAACAATGACACCCATCCATCGGTGGAGATAGA
This sequence comes from Phocaeicola sp., assembly GCA_045647865.1. Taxonomy (GTDB): domain Bacteria; phylum Bacteroidota; class Bacteroidia; order Bacteroidales; family Bacteroidaceae; genus Phocaeicola_A. The sequence continues at coordinate 54,606 of JAZRMW010000024.1, read as the reverse complement.
CAAAGTGACTACTCCAGGAGGAATAACCATCAAGGGTATCAATGAACTGGAGCATGCCGGTTTTACTTCGGCCATTATCAAGGCTATGAAGGCGAGCCGATAGAATAAAAGAATAAAGGAAATAATAAATAAATCAAGAATAATCATGAATGATCAAATTAAACAGATTGCTGCACGTTTGCGTGGTTTGCGTGATGTGTTGGAATTGACTGAGCAGGACGTAGCTGAAAGCTGCAATTTGACTGTGGATGAATATCGGGCTATGGAGAGTGGCTCACAGGATATCTCTGTGAGCGCATTGCAAATGATTGCTCGTCGTTATGATATAACACTGGATGTTCTGATGTTTGGTGAAGAGCCTAAAATGAGTTCTTACTTCTTGACTCGTGCAGGAAAAGGTGTCTCTGTAGAACGTAGTAAGGCATACAAGTATGAGGCTTTGGCATCAGGTTTTCGTGATCGTAAGATAGATCCCTTTATTGTTACAGTGGAACCGAAGGATGATGATGCCCCGCTTCATTTAAACAGTCATTCCGGACAGGAAATCAGTTATATTCTCGAAGGTCGTTTGTTGGTGAATTTAGCCGGCAAGGAAATTATTCTCAATCCAGGTGACAGCCTTTATTTTGATTCACTTCAGCCTCATGCAATGAAGGCTCTTGATGGAAAACCGGTAAGATTTTTGGCTGCTATCATGTAAGAATATATCGTTAAGAAAGAAAAAATGATTGAGAGATTTTTAAGACAGACTGTATTTACTTCGCAAGAGGATTACATAAAGAATATGCACATCAATGTGCCCGAGAATTTTAACTTTGCATATGATGTAGTGGATGTGTATGCCGCTGAGCAACCCGACAAAAAGGCTCTTTTGTGGACGAATGATCACGGCGAAGTGCGACAGTTTACGTTTGCGGATATGAAACGCGAGACCGACCGCACAGCATCTTACTTTCAAACACTCGGTATCGGTAAAGGTGACCCTGTGATGCTTATCCTGAAGCGTCGTTATGAGTTTTGGTTCTCGATTCTTGCACTGCATAAACTGGGGGCAGTGGTGATTCCTGCTACACACTTGTTGACGAAGAAGGATATTGTCTATCGTTGTAACGCTGCCGACATCAAGGCCATTGTCGCTGCAGGAGAAAGTGTCATTACTGACCATATAACCGCAGCACTTCCTGAGTGCCCCTCGGTACAGGCTGTTGTCAGCGTAGGTCCAGAATACCCCGAAGGGTTCAGCCATTTCCAAGAGGGAATAGAAACTGCACCAGCTTTTGTGCGTCCTGTTAGCGTGAATACCAATGATGATGTTATGCTGATGTATTTTACCTCGGGTACTACTGGCGAACCTAAGATGGTTGCCCACGATTTTACCTATCCGCTTGGACATATCAGCACAGGGTATCTGTGGCATCATCTGCACGAAGGAAGCCTACATCTGACCATTGCCGATACAGGTTGGGGAAAGGCTGTTTGGGGAAAACTTTATGGACAGTGGTTCGCTGGTGCCAATATTTTTGTCTATGACCATGAGAAGTTTACTCCTGCTGATATTTTGCATAAGATTGAACAGCATCGCATTACCTCCTTGTGTGCACCTCCTACCATTTACCGTTTTTTGATTCGCGAGGATTTGCGCAAGTTCGACCTTTCTTCGTTGGAATATTGTACCACTGCTGGTGAAGCGTTGAATGGTGCGGTGTACGATACCTTCAAGGAACTTACCGGTATCCGGTTGATGGAAGGGTTCGGACAGACAGAAACAACTCTGACTTTGGCTACTTTCCCTTGGATGGATCCAAAACCGGGAAGTATGGGTGTGCCCAATCCGCAGTATGATATTGACTTGTTGACTCCTGACGGACGTTCTGCAGAAGATGGTGAACAGGGACAGATTGTTATCCGTACCGACAAAGGCAAACCATTAGGACTTTTCAAGGAGTATTTCCGTAATCCCGAAAAGACAGAGGATGTCTGGCGCGACGGAGTTTATTATACGGGCGATGTAGCTTGGCGTGACCAAGATGGTTACTATTGGTTTGTTGGCCGTGCTGACGATGTGATCAAGAGTTCAGGATACCGTATCGGTCCCTTCGAAGTGGAAAGTGCATTGATGACCCATCCGGCTGTTGTTGAATGTGCCATCACAGGTGTGCCTGATGAAATTCGTGGGCAGGTGGTAAAGGCTACTATTATCCTTTCCAAAGATTACAAGGATAAAGCCGGTGACGAACTGGTCAAGGAATTGCAGGATCATGTGAAACGTGTGACGGCTCCTTATAAGTATCCGCGTGTCATTGAGTTTGTGAATGAATTGCCAAAGACTATCAGTGGTAAAATCCGTCGTGTAGAGATTCGGAAAAACGATAATGGTTGATTGCTATTAGCGAATCGTACTTTTTCATGGATTGATTGCATCTGTTAGACTTATATGTCAAGAACAAACGGCAGTTGCCTTTGTTGTATAAACAGGATTTTTTGAACCCTATATATATAATAAGGTATGAAAGAGGTATTCGAAGGTTCTCTCTGGGAGGCCGAAATTGTGAAAGGACTTTTGCAAGCTGAGAAAGTGGATTGCATGTTGCGTGATGAGACTTTAGGCGCAATAACTTCGCCCTACTTGACTTTGGGTGGAAATGTGAAGATTCTCGTCAATGACGAAGATTATCAACGTGCCAACCGCATCGTGACAGCGCGTTGAAAAGACAGTATAATTTTTAGGCGCGGATTACGCGGATTCACGGATAAATTATAACCATCAGGTATAAAATAAATCCGTGTTAATCCGCGTAATCCGCGCCTAATTTTATTTTTGATTTTGTCAGCGGCTTATCTGACAATCACCTTCTTTCCCTTTACAATATAGAATCCTTTGGGGAGTCCTTCTAGGCTAGTTGCCTGTTCCCGAACACAGATTCCGGTAATGTCATAGATGTCTGCCGGACTGGCAAAGAGTGCTTCTGAAGTATTGGGGGTGATGACAGGTCGATCGATGCCTGTTATCTCTTCGGGTGAGAGACTTCCGTAATAATAGAGGCGGAAGTTGTCGAAGATTGTCCAATAGTTGGAGGCAGAAGATGTGTTTTTGATTCCTACCTTCAAGTTCCCTTTGGCTGACAGCTCTATCATAACCGAGTTATTATATAGCCCTCTCATGAAATAGGCAGATGAGGCCTGCATGTCATTGGGGATATATTTGGTCGGGCTTCCTACTGCAACTTCATTTCCCAAACCAATTTTGCTGGAACGTGCCTCTGTGGCGATATGCTTTAGTTTGGTTGACTGGGAACCTGCATATAAGGTTGCCACTACTTTGTTGTTTCCGGCTGTATAATCATTGAATGATTCGGTAGAAGTTCCTGGACGTTGGAATCCTTGTGCACAAAGTTCGTATGTACCTGCTGGTAATCCCATGATGGTTTGGTTCATATCGAACGATTTTTGATAGAACTCACCGCAGTTGTAATTAATGACAGGAGCAGTGGACCATCCGGCACCTGTTGCTATTCCTGCATCCTCTATCATATAAGTCAAATCGAAAGGCTTTCTGGAATCAGCTGGAGTTGCTTGTCCAAGGAAACTGTTGCATGAATCGTTCACTTCTGCAATAAGGTTGCTGATTTCAGTGATGCTGATGGCATCCGTATCTATTCCTTCAATAGAAGCAATGAAGGCATTCATATTCATGTCAACACCTACTACGTCTTCAGTATGTGGAGTGTCCATGAGTGTCTTCAGCTGTTCGATGGATTTGTCTAATTGTTTCAGTGAAGCCTGTTGCGATGCTTTTTCCGTTTCACGGAGTTCTTCAGCAGTCATAATAATCCATCGTTGCTTGGTGGCGTCATTGCTCATGTTGAATGATGCCGTATTGGTCAATCCGTTTGTTCCTGCGTTCAAGCAGTTGGGACTCATCGTTGACTCGGGGTGGATAATCCAGTATCCTCTGATTCCGCTTTGGGTAGTTCCGCCGAAGTCTGCATCCATTCGTGAACGCATCAGATGGAAATTCTCATTGGTCGACGCATATCCTTGATTTGTTAGTTTGAATCCGTTTAGTCCAGTGCCGTAGTAAGTCAGGTAGTTACCTGTAGCAACGTTCTTCAGTTGATAGTAACGGGTACGGGGATTGAAAGTTATATACCAGGCACAACTGTCGTTCTTTGTCGCTTCTTCGGCTGTCATTTCATTGGTCAATAGTTGTTTGAATCGGTATTCTCTCAGATACGAAGTGTAAAGACCGCCGTCGGGGTCTTCGTTCTTGATGTAATATTTGATTGTATCTTCTTGGTCGAATGAATAGGCCGGAGTACAGAAGCCGCCGGTTGGAGGCAGACCGTCTTCACCCAATGCTTGAGCTATGAGGCAACATCCAATATAGAGCAACTCGCTGCCAGTATCTTCGTGTGCTCCGTTAATACCGTAGGGCCACATATGGGTTCCATCACCATTGAGTGTACTGCTTGTATTGTTGTCCCAAAAGTGTAATAACTCTGTTACACGGTCTCCCAACCAAGTTCCTCCTGTTGTGTTTGCTCTCAATGCAGCATTGTTTTGCCATACCCAGTGAGTACCTACACCTATACCATGTAGCAATTCGTGCAAGATGGTTCCTGTCCGTTGATAGCTTGCATTAGGACCCACTCGCATCCAACCTCCGTAACTACAGTCGGCTGTAGGAGTTTGTGCTCCATAGTTTACCGATGTGTGGAATCCGCTGATACTGGTGTACTCGTTTAAGTAGTTGACTGCATCTTTCACTGCTGCATTGATACGTTCGTTGGCATCGGCCGGACCGCCATTGTTATAGCTCCAACTGATGCTTCCTTTGGGAATCGTCACAACTTTTGCTGTTTCACTATAGTAAACGGTAGAGTCTTTTTGTAATACATAGCCTCTTACGTAATACTTGGTTGCGGGAGTTAGATCGTTGATTCGATGCATGGCTCCTCCTGATGAGGATGCTCCTTGTGATACGGTTTTGGTCGTGTGGGCATCTGCTATAGTGGGCATACTGCTTTCGCTGCTCCAACATACACCGCGTTCTTTCATTGTAGAGAGTTTGAATCCTTTGATGGTTGTTCTTACAAAGGCTGTTGTTGCACCTCTTGCAATGTAAGGATCCGTTGTTACTGTCTGTGCCGTCAGATTTAGTCCCATGGCCAGACAACAAGTCATAAGAGAAAGTAATCGTCTATTTTTCATAAGCATACTGAATATTTATTATTCTGCAAAAGTAATGAATAGTTTTCAGATAAAAAGGAAAAATAAACAATTTAACAGATGTCGTAAAATCTTTTTGTTGAGTCTCTTTTTGTTGACTTTAGACTGTTTTCTTCCTTAAATAGCGTAGAATCCTCTGTTTCTTTGTCACTTTGAATAAAAAGTACTATCTTTGCGCGACAAAAAGAATGAAAATATGGCAAATCGCTTTACAAGAATAGCAGTAAAGATAGGCAGTAATGTACTTACGCGCAAAGATGGTACGCTGGATGTCACTCGTATGTCGGCCTTGGTCGATCAGATAGCCGAACTTCGGCACGAAGGAATTGAAGTGATACTCATATCCTCGGGTGCAGTGGCATCGGGACGCAGCGAACTGCATATTGATAAGAAAATGGACAGTGTCGAACAGCGTCAGCTCTATTCTGCCGTGGGACAGGCCAAACTCATTAATCGTTATTACGAACTTTTCCGTGAACACCATATACCCGTAGGACAGGTTCTCACCATGAAGGAGAACTTCGGTACGCGTCGCCATTATCTGAACCAGCGTGGTTGCATGGCGGTGATGCTGGAAAATGGTGTAATTCCTATCGTCAATGAAAATGATACGATTTCGGTAACGGAATTGATGTTTACTGATAATGATGAACTTAGTGGCCTTATTGCGTCCATGATGGATGCACAGGCATTGGTTATCCTCAGTAATATTGATGGCATATTTACAGGGCCTCCAAACGACCCGGCAAGTCGTATTATCCCTGTTGTGGAGTTGGGAAGAGATTTGACGGAATATATACAGACGGAGAAATCGGGCTTTGGCCGTGGAGGAATGATTACGAAGACAAACATTGCTCGCAAGGTGGCTGATGAGGGTATCACCGTATTCATTGCCAATGGCAAACGTGATAATATTCTGGTCAATCTTATGCATGATTCAGAGGGGACTCTTTGTACTCGGTTTGAACCGAATCGTGAGGCGTTGGGCAGTGTAAAGAAATGGATTGCTCACTCTGATGGATTTGCCAAAGGAGAGATTCATCTGAACGAACGGGCAGTGGAAGTGCTTACAGGTGAACAGACCGTAAGTTTGTTGCCTGTAGGGGTCACTCGTATAGAAGGAGATTTTGAGAAGGACGATATTGTTTGTCTGATGGACCATTCAGGATGTCGTATTGGGGTGGGGCGTGTTGCTTACGATGCCGTCGAAGCTCGTAATGTGATAGGTAAGCATGGACAACGTCCTTTAATTCATTGTGATTATCTTTATTTGGAGAATTTATGAAAAGAGTATCACTGTTTTTATTAGCATTGCTGTGTGTGCTCACGGCATCTTCCCGCCCGGCAAGAGTCATTATTACGGCTGGACAGTCCAACACAGATGGACGCTGCCCTAATTCCGAGTTGCCCGCCTATATTAAGGCTTTGGCTAAAGACAAGAATACTTTTCAGCGTGGAGCCTATAACTTCTGTCGTATATCACAGAATAGGGTAGATGGACAATTTGAACCTTTTTGGCCAAAAGCAACCAAGCAAGGAGTGGAGAACTCGTGGGCTTACGATGCCGTCACTTATCTTTGGCTCGATCAGATGGTGCGCGATCCTTTCTATGTCATCAAGTGGGCGGTCGGAGGAACATCCGTGGCAATAGATAAGCAAAATCTCCAGGGACAATTCTGGTCAGCTGACAAGAAATGGCTGAAACAGACCTGTAGTACTGCCGATGGCGGACAGTCACTCCTGCTTTCGCTTATCCGACAGATTGATGCATGTATTGACAATACTCTTTCAACCTTGAAGGACGGATATCAAGTGGATGCTTTACTTTGGCATCAAGGCGAGAGTGACTACAAGATGGGAAAGGATTATTATGGCAACTTGAAAGCCGTGTTCGATTATATCCGTCGTTACTTGACCGAAAAGACCGGTAAGGATTACATGCAATTGCCCATCATCATGGGTACAGTAGCTAAAAACAACAAATGTTATAATGCTGATGTGGAGAAAGCTATGTATCGGCTGGCCGACGAAGATGTGAATATCCATCTCATAGATATGGGGAGGGCTGGACTTCTGCGCGACCGCTTACATTTTGATGCGAAAGCTGCCGAATACTTGGGTGAGCAGGTTTATGAACGTCTGTTACAGGTGGCCTATCAGCCCGAAGGTGTCAATGTGGTCCCAAATTCGTCGTTGGCCGGAAAACGTATTGCCTTCCTCGGCGACAGCTATGTGCGTAACCATAAGGAACCGGCCATGTTTACATGGCACTATAAGTTTGCCCGTAAGCATGGTATGACCTATTTCAATTATGGTCGTAATGGCAGTAATGTGGCCTACGACAGCCCCAAATGGGGATCAGGCATGTACGTGCGCTACAAGGATTTGCCCGAGACGTTGGACTATGTGGTAGTAATAGGCGGACACAATGATAGCTATACCCTTGATTCCATAGGCGGATTGGAACAATACAAACTCCGTTTGGGCTGTTTGTGCGAAGGGTTGATAGAACGTTATCCCACGGCGCAGATATTTTTCTTCACTCGTTGGACAATTTATAATTTCATTGGTAGTGAGGCCCAGAAGGTGGTGGATGCTACGTTGGAAGTCTGTGGAAGCTATGGTATTCCAGTATTCGATGCTGCCCGCCGTTCAGGAATGTACATAACCAATGAGAACTTTCGGGAAACCTTCTTGCAACCCAAGAAAGGAAACACTGATACGGCTCACTTGAATTCCCGTGGACACGATAGATTTATGCCTGTGGCAGAGGCGTTCTTGTTGCCGTACATGAAGTAATGATGTAATTTAATAGGAAATAAATGGAACAGATTTTTAAGCAAGTACAGGATGCCAGCCGTGAACTGGTGATGCTGGAGAACGACCGCATCAACGAAATCCTGTTGGCTGTAGCTGATGAGGCTGTAGCACAAACCGATTATATCTTGACAGAGAATGCCAAGGACCTTGCCCGTATGGATGAGACCGATCCGAAGTACGACCGTCTGAAATTGACCGCAGCCCGTTTGCAGGATATTGCTGCCGACATGCGTAAGGTGGCGCAATTACCCAGTCCGCTTGGGCGTGTGCTGAAACATCATGTGCTTCCCAATGGTCTTGAACTGACTCGTGTAAGTGTCCCTTTTGGAGTGATTGGAATTATATATGAAGCGCGTCCCAATGTCAGTTTCGATGTTTTCTCGCTTTGCCTCAAGAGTGGTAACGCCTGTGTGTTGAAGGGGGGAAGTGATGCCGATTGTTCCAATCGCGCTATTGTGGGAGTCATTCACAATGTCCTTCGTCGTTTTGGTGTGAATCCGCATGTGGTGGAGTTGCTTCCTGCTAACCGTGAAGCAACGGCAGAGATGCTTCATGCTAACGGATATATCGATTTGATCATACCGCGTGGCAGTAGTAATCTGATAAACTTTGTCCGTGCCAATGCAACGATTCCAGTCATCGAGACGGGAGCGGGTATTTGTCATGCTTACTTTGATAAGGCTGCCGACTTGGAGAAGGGGAAGGCTATCGTCAACAATGCCAAGACCCGTCGTGTGAGTGTATGCAATGCTCTTGATTGTCTGGTCATGCATGAAGACCGTTTGGCCGATCTTGCAGCTTTGTGTGCTCCTTTGTCAAAGAGTAATGTGCTCATTTATGCAGATGAACCGGCTTATGCAGTTTTGCAAGGCAACTATCCGGCAGAATTGTTGAAACCTGCCACTCCCGAAAGTTTCGGAACGGAGTTTCTTTCCTATACGATGGCCATCAAGACGGTTCCTACGTTGGATGCCGCTCTTGATCACATTCGTCTGAACAGTTCAAAACATAGCGAATGTATCATAACCGAAGACAATGTTGCAGCTGACCGCTTCCTGCGTTTGGTGGATGCAGCTTGTGTATATGCCAATGCACCGACCTCTTTTACCGATGGTGCACAATTTGGACTTGGAGCAGAGATAGGCATCAGTACACAGAAATTACATGCCCGAGGTCCTATGGCATTGGAGGAAATCACCTCTTATAAGTGGATTATTAAAGGAAATGGACAAATAAGGAAATAATAATACAAAGAAAAGATATGAAGAACTTTACCTGTGTGCAGGATATTGGCGACCTCAATGTTGCCCTGCAAGAAGCTTTTGAGATTAAGAAAGACCGTTTTAAGTATGTGGAATTGGGACGCAACAAGACACTGATGATGATTTTCTTCAACAGTAGCCTGCGTACCCGTCTCAGTACACAGAAGGCTGCTCTCAACTTGGGTATGAACGTGATTGTACTCGATATCAATCAAGGAGCATGGAAATTGGAGACAGAGCGCGGAGTCATCATGGACGGCGACAAGCCTGAACACTTGTTGGAGGCCATTCCCGTGATGGGATGCTACTGCGATGTTATTGGTGTGCGCTCGTTTGCCCGTTTTGAAAATCGCGACTACGACTACGAAGAGGTTATCCTCAACCAGTTCATCAAGTACAGTGGTCGTCCTGTTTTCTCCATGGAGGCTGCTACACGTCATCCGTTGCAGAGCTTTGCGGATCTCATCACCATTGAGGAATACAAGAAGACAGCTCGCCCCAAAGTGGTCCTCACTTGGGCGCCCCATCCTCGTCCACTTCCGCAAGCAGTGCCCAATTCCTTTGCAGAGTGGATGAATGCCGCTGATTACGACTTTGTGATTACTCATCCGGAGGGATACGAACTTGATCCGAAGTTTGTGGGAAATGCCCGTGTGGAATATGACCAGATGAAGGCTTTTGAGGGTGCAGACTTCATTTATGCAAAGAACTGGGCTGCCTATACCGGTGAAAACTATGGTCAGATTCTTTGCAAAGACCGTGCATGGACAGTGAGCGACCGCCAGATGGCTGTGACCAATAATGCGTACTTTATGCACTGCCTACCCGTGCGTCGTAACATGATAGTGACGGATGATGTTATTGAAAGTCCTCAGTCAATAGTCATTCCTGAGGCTGCCAACCGTGAGATTTCTGCTACCGTTGTGTTAAAGCGGTTGATTGAAGGGCTTCAATAATAAGAATATGATTTATTCTTAGAAGAAAGAATAGATGTTGATGTAATTATTCGGTGGAAAGAGAGGAAAACTTATCTTTTTGGCTGTATAGTACAGTTTGTACTTGTTGATAAAGAGGTGAAAAGTCGGGAATAAAAACCCGACTTTTTTCTTTGAATAATGGATTTTCTTTTTGAGGAATATTTATGAACAGCTTTTAGGATAGAAGGTGTTCATAAGTATTCCTGAAAGCTAAGAAAAATATATCGTTTGTTGGACTCCTTTTTGATTTTATCCAGCCTTTGGTGTTTGTTGATTAATTCATTGTGTATAATTTTGGGATGAAATCATTAAAATATCAAAGAGTATGATTACATTAAGAAAGAAAGCGTTGCAGACTGGCCGTGCATCGTTGTATTTGGACATTTGTCAAAACGGCCAACGTTGGAAAGAGTACCTGGGTATAAAATTGGAGGTTCCTACAGATTCTAAAGTGCAAGAACAAAACAATCTGAAGATGCAGATTGCCATGCAACTTTGCGCTGAGCGTGAACGTCAATTGATGCAAAAGAATTATTCCGTCAATGCACATTGCCAGACTTCCGTAGGTATTTTAACTGTTTTTGAACAATTCATTGCGTCCTACAGGCGGAAGGACATAAAAGTGGTTATTGCTACTTTTAATTATCTGAAGAAATTTGTCGAAGGAAAAGAACTGTCCTTGGCCTGTTTGGATAAAACTTTCTGTGAAGATTTCCTCTTCTATTTATCTGAACGTTTGCATGGAAACACTCCTGTGGGATACTTCAAGAAGTTCAAAATGTGTTTGGCACACTGTGTAGAGAAAGGATTGCTGCTGAAGAATCCGGCTATAGGAATCCGGTTAATTTCTTCTGAAGAGATAACCAAAGAGATATTATCTTGTGAGGAAATACAGATGCTTGCAGAAACCCCTTTGGAATATAGCGAAGTGAAGCGGGCGTTTCTATTTGCTTGTTATACGGGGCTTCGTTGGTGTGATATTGTGGCATTGAGGTATCGTTCTGTAGATTTTCAGCGGAGTATGTTGGTTATTCGTCAGCAAAAAGTCATGAGTCATTCTTCGCGTGCAGTGTTACATTTGAATCTGAGTATGACGGCTGTCAATTTATTGCGTAAGAAGAGTGGAGAACCTGATGATTATGTTTTTCAACTTCCGTCATATTCTTATATGCGGCGTCTTCTGATAATCTGGTCTAAGAGGGCAGGCATTCAGAAACATATAACTTTTCATTGTGCGCGTCATTCGTTCATAACGAATATCATGTTACAGGGTGCTAATATTAAGACTGCTTCCGTTTTGGCAGGACATTCAACAGTCCGTCATACGGAGAAATATGTACATATCATTGATAAGGTCAAGCAGCAGGCGGTGGATAGTTTGCCTGATTTGGAATTGGATGATTGGAAATAGAGGATAGTGTTGTACCGTATTTGTCATTGGAAAACCTGAATGAGGGGATACAATGGGGGACGTCCCTGCTGTGTCCCCTCATTATTGTTTTATGGATTTATCTGCTTATGTGATAATGAAATACGGATTTTGTATAATAGTCGGCACGAATACTTCCTACCTTTCGGGTGTGGTGAACGGTTGTTTTAGTTGCAACCTTAAGACATTAGTTAATCGTTATCGTATAGAGTATGCTAAAGAACTTTTGGTTTCGCAAAAATGTAATCTCCATGAGATTCCTCGTCTCTGTGGATTCTCGTCTCGTAGTGCTTTCTATGCAGCATTTCAGCGGTTGGAGGGAAAAAGTCCTATGGCGTATCTGAGGAGTGTAAATGCCTACAAACTTAAGTAGAATATCCGATAAATAAGCATGAAACAGGTCAATATTAAGAGAAAAATCAATTCTATTTTTTAGTTTTTTTTAAATTTATAAATTTAATTTTTTATTATGAACAAAAAGTTTTTAAGTGCAATCTTGTTCGGAGCGCTGACAGCTGCTTCGACAAGTACATTTGTATCTTGTAAGGACTATGATGACGACATCGACCAGTTACAGATGCAAATTGATCAGAATGCATCTTCTGCGGCTAGCGACCTTGCTACCAAAGTAGCTGCATTGGAGTCACAAATCAGCACCCTGAACGCTGCCAAACAGGACTTGACCAGCCAGTTGGCTGCTGCCAAGACTGAAGCCGCCAATGCCGCCGCTGCTGCATTGGAAGCTGCCAAGGGTGCACAGAGTGGAGCAGATGCAGCCAACAAGGCGCTTGCCGAAGCTGCAGCCAAAGTTGCTGTGCTCGAAACAAAAGTTGCAAGTCTGGAAGGTATTGTAGCCGACTTGCAGATAGCTAAGGCCGATCTGAATGCAAAGGTTTCTGACTTGCAGACTCAGATGGCTGCTGTAAAGGCTGATACAAAATCAAATGCTGACGCCATCGCTAAGGCTAACGCTGAAATCTTGGCGAAGTATTCTGAATTATCAGGCAAGATTTCTGAAGTATCTACTGCCCTTGGTGCACGCATTGATGTAGTTGATGCAACCTTGAACACTATCAAAGCTAACTATGCAACTAAGGACGAGTTGAATACCAAGGCTGCCGAATTGGCTGCTATGGATGCTCAGTTGAGCGCTCAGATTGCAACTAACCTGAAGTACATCGAGACTTTGCAGGCTACAGTGAAGGAGTTGGCTGGTAAGGATGCTGAATTGGCTGGCAAGATTGAGGCCAACTATGCTGACCTGTTGGGCAAAATCAATGCTATGGCTACTGAGCAGGCAGCAGCTTTGAAGGACATTCAAGCATTGCAGGCCACTGTAGCTACCTTGAACTCTTCTTATTCTACATTGTCTTCTGCCAAGGCTGACGTTACTTATGTAAACGAAGTGAAGGAAGGTCTGACCAAGTTGGTTGAGCAACTCAGCACTTCTACCAACACTTACAGCCAGTACATCGAAGACCTGCGCGACCGTGTTTCTAAGTTGGAGCAGGGTGCTGCCGACTTGCAGAAGAAGGTAGATGCTGCCGCTACTCAGGAAGCATTGAACGCAGCTATCGAAGACTTGAAGTCTCAGATTAAGGAAGCAGGTGTTGCTTCAGACGCTACATTGGCCGAAGCTATCGAAGCTGTTGAGGCTTCTGTTGCTGCTAACGCTGAAGAGATTGCCGCCATCAAGGAGACTCTCGCAAGCAAGGCTGACCAGAGTGCTTTGGACGATTTGGCTGCCAGCTTGGGTATCACACAAGCTGACGTGATGACCATCAGCCTTAACCTGAAGGCTTTGCAGGCTCAGATTGCTGACCAGAAGGCCGAGTTGGAAGGCAAGATTGCTGCTGCCGAAGAGAGTGCTAAAGAGTATGCACAGGTAGCTGTAGATGGTTTGAATCTGAGACTTGTGGATGCAGAAGAGTTGTTGGCACAGTTGGTTGCCATTGGTGGTGAAGACCTTTCTGCTTTCATTACAGAAGACGAACTGGCTGACGAATTGGCCGACTATATCACCAATGAAGAGTTTGCAGCTCAGTTTGCAGCTCAGAAAGAGGCTGTAAATAAGCAGATTGAAGATATGACAAATGCTTATAGCACTTTCAAGAATGAAACTGAAGCTAAGATTAAAGCTGAGGTTGATAAATTGTCAGGTGTAAATGAGGCATTGGTGACTTTGAAGAATGCAGTTGAAGTTCTCCAAGACCAAGTTGAAGCTCTCATCAAGCGTATTCAGAGTGTTGTCTTCATTCCTCAATATCGTGATGTTCAGAATACAGTAATTGCTCCTATTTACAATTATGCTCCTACTACATACACGACTGAAAACTACAGCAATGGAACGTTCACAGTTAATCCTCATGTAGTAATGAAGTTCCGTGTACAGCCTGCTGAGGCTGCAGACATCTTGGTAAGTACATTTGCTAAGAAGGATGCAAATAACTACATGAAACTGTATGTAGAAAAAGCATTGGAAACACGTGCTGCCAATCAGTCTGTAGCAACTGTAGAAACTGTTGCTAAGGATGCAGAATCAGGTGTAATTGTTGTTACAGCGAAGGTTGACAACAATGGCATTCGTAACGATGAATACCGTCCTACAACGTTGGTTATCGGTTCAGACCTTTATAATACTGAGGTTACCACTACTGATGCTGATGGTAATGAGGTAACAGCTAAACAGGATGTGTCATCCGCAGATGTGAAGTTGCGTATCACTACTGAATACTTCAACTTGAAGGGTATTGAGTACAGCACAATTCAGGACGAACTGCTTCCTGAAACAGGTGTAGCTGTTGATGCAGGTTTGTATGAGATTCCTTATACTGACATTGCTGTAACTCACACTCCTTGGACTGAATCATACGTTGCAATCAATGAATTGCGTGTAAATTATGCAAATTGGGGATATAATACCAACTTGAAAGTTTGGGCTGGTGTTGATGCTAATGGACAAGTTTACAAGATTTCTAACAACAGCAGATGGACTTCATTCAAGAATACATCAAAAGCTGACGGTTTTGTATTGAATAATGATGGTAGTTTCTATATGAACAAGACATCAGGCGGTAGCGCGATAGTGGCTAACGTAGGCAATACAATGACTCTTCGTCTGATGGACGCAACATTTGGTTTTAATCGCAACGGTGAGCCTAACAAATACTATGATGTAACCTACATTATTGTGCAGCCTATGGCTGATGATGACTACAACTTTGGCAACTTCGCTCGTGTATGGAGTCCGGCTGATGCTGACAATAATGGTGTAATTGATGGTTCTGATGCATTCACCGCATTGAGCAATGATGATAGAAATGCAGCAACTATGCAGTTTAGCGAAGGAACTTTGGCAATCAACAAGTATATGGTTCAGGGCGTTGTTGCTGCTACTGAACAGGAATTGGCTAATGAGTTGGCACGCGCTATTATTGCTGGCGATGTAACATACACAATCAACGGTTCTGTTCCTTCAAACGATGTTGTAACATTGAGCATTGATACAAGAAACAAGAAGGCAGATTTGAGAGTTGACTTCGGTACTCAGACCAAGTATGAGATTAAGAACATCGTTGCAGTAGTTTCTACGGTATATGGCGATGTCACCTTCAAGGCTGTTGCAAACTTGAGCTATCCGACAGACTTCTTGGTACACGAACCTCGTTGGACAGATGCTAAGTTCAATGTGGAAGCTGGTAATCAGGTTGCTTCTTACCGCGATGGTTTGGTTGGCTCTTCATTGCCCGCTGGTTACACTAACTATGCTACTTATGTTGCTACAGGTGTTGTAGAATATGTATTCGAACAAGTTCAGAACACTTGGATTGAGAATAACAGAAGATACACTCCGAACAACGTAACATGGGGTGCAGAATATGGAGCAGCGAACTATCTGAAGTTGACTGGTACACCTGTTGCAGGTACAAGCAACGATGCTACAGACAATGTTAAGATGAAGTTGACAGTGAAGGTTGACGGTCATATTGTGACAGGAGAAGAATTCAATTTGAATGTGAAGTATCCGTTGGAGGGTATGGAAGTTACTTCTGATGCACAGACTATTCCTGCTGCTACTCTGATTAACAACCAAACAGTTTCTGTAATTCAGAATGTGACATTGAATGACCGCTATGGTAACAAACTCTTCAAGAATGGTGCTGTTGTTTCAAGAACTGGAACTCCTAATACAAATGCCGGTGTTTGGGGTATCACAGGATTGACTTACAAACTCAACAATGCCGTAACCGTAAGTGGCAAGCCAGTTTCTACAGTTGCTGTATCTGCTGACGGTAAAGTGTCTATTGTTGACCCGAACATCTCTGAAGATATCATTGTTAACATTGATGTTGAAACAGTAGGTTATTACTACAACGCTGTTAAGGGTAACTTTAACGTAACTATTAAAGCAACTTACTAAGAATAGTGCATCTATAGATTTGTGAAAATCTAAAACAGGGAAAGGGGGTGTATCCGCAGGGGTATACCCCCTTTTAATTTTCCGCAAAAACACAAGACGAATTTTGTAAATAATGGATAATCAAGCTAAAAGGTGGTGGGTATGACGTTTCAAATGTAAACACACTGTTTTTTTTCACTTACCCTTGTTTTGTGACAAAAAAGCATAAGTTTTACCCCTATTTTGAAACAAGAATCATTGTTGTACTGTAGAGAGTATAAACCATATCAGTTTTGAGCATACGGATGATATATAATTGCTTTACTCGAACAATACGAGATCTTTTTACGATAAAATCATAGCTGTTAAAACCTCTTCACAGCTATAAAGAGGTTTCTTCATGGTTGTCAAGAGATGTCTTCACAACAGTCAAGAGACCTCTTTATATCCGTGAAGAGGTTGCATGAAATGTATTTCTGTTCCTATTAGAAACGTTGTTTATTGGCATATGGAAGTGTACTTGTCGGTGTCGATGACAGGGAGTATAAATCCTGATATTTAAATATTTCGTATGCAACGGTGAAATATGCATGTATAACAAGAAAATGGCTTTATATTTGTATGCAGAAAAAGAATCTGAAGTTATTTTATGTTCAATAATTTAAATATCAGTAGAGATGAAAATCAAGAAAATGTTTTTGGCTATTTCGTTAGCCGTTTGTTGTGTGTCTGCATTAGCACAGGAACAAAAAAGAGAAGAAGTTAAGTTCAATCCCTATGCTTATTTGCAATTGCAGGGTGGTGTGGGAATGACGTTGGGCGAGGCTGAGTTCACAGACCTGCTTTCTCCGGCGGCAGCATTCTCCTTTGGCTATCAGTTCAGCCCAGTGTGGGGTGCTCGCATCGGTGTCAGTGGTTGGGAAAGCCGTGGCGGATGGGTGAATCCTTCGGTTGGCTATAAGTACAATTACTTGGCTGGAAACTTGGATGTAACGCTTAACCTGAGTAATCTGTTCTGTAAGTACAATCCTGACCGTGTCTTCGATCTTAGTATATTTGTGGGTGGAGGCGTTAACTATGCCTTCAACAACGATGATGCTGAGGCTATTGCACGCCAGCTCCGTCAGGAGATTTTTACTATGCCTTACTTGTGGCACGACTTCAGAGTGCAGGCCGTAGGACGTGCCGGACTGATGGCAGATTTCCGCCTGAGCGAACGCTTCAGTCTGAATCTTGAGGCCAATGCCAACATTACTTCTGACCGCTACAATTCAAAGAAGGCAGGGAATCCTGACTGGTATTTCAATGCCTTGGCCGGTGTCAGCTTCCGATTGGGCAAACCTGCTAGAACAGTGTCAGCCCCCGTATTGCCAGTGCCTGTAGAGGCCGCTCCGGCAGAAAAGAGTGTAGCAGTAAGGAATGAACCAGTGGCGAAACCTGTGGAGACTGCCACTCAGAATGTAGTAGAGGTGCAGAAAGCGGTTGAGGAATACCGTTGTGACATCTTCTTTGCAGTGAACTCTTCGGCTGTATCATCTGCGGAAGTTGCAAAGGTGGAGGCTTTGGCAGAGTTCTTGCAGAAGAATCCCGAGGCCAAGGTGACAGTGACTGGATATGCTGACGTGCAGACTGGTAATGCAGGCATCAATCTGCGTTTGTCTCAGGAGCGTGCCGACAAGGTGGCTCAAATGCTTGTTGCCAAAGGAATCAATGCTTCCCGCATTACAGCCGCTCATAAGGGTGATACAGAGCAACCTTTTAGCGAAAATGTAAAGAATCGCGTCTGCATTTGTCTGGCAAAATAAGGAATTTCTTTTAGATATTTGTGCACAAATGTGAAATTCCCGTGCCGACTATTATACTAAACTTGGCTAAAGACAATTTAGGGTTGAGGAAAACCTTTTCTTTGTCCAGACAATACTTTACCTTATTATATATACCGGACATTCCTATCTCTTTGGCGAGGTTTTCGGTGGTTATTGTACCTTCTTCGGTTGCAAGTGCTTGAATGCCAGATGTTAGTTTGTCTTCTGTCTCCTTCATCGTGTATGCTTTTATAAGATTTACGGAGCAAAAGTAATACTGTTTTTGTAATTGAGCAAGAATTTGTACTTTTAAACAAAGGATACTTGTTGTAATATTTAAGAAGTAGGAATTGTTTACCTTTTTGTAACCTTCAATCTCTCCCAAATAGGCAGTGGAATAAGTCGCCAGAAGAATACCAGCAGGCGGTAGCGCCAATCGATGATACGTATGCGTTTATGGTGTTTCAAAGCCCATACGATTTCGCGGGCTACGGGCTCAGCTTTCATCAGCATGGGGTAATAGGAGTCGCGCAGTAAATCTGTGGCGACAAAACCTGGACGGATGTCCGTAAAGTGGATGGGCAGATGTTGCAGGTGTGCCAGTTGGACAAGGGCTTGCAGATAGGTGTTTTGAAAACGTTTTGTGGCAGAATAAGCCGGGGCAACTCCTATACCTTTGGTACCTGCAATGGAACTGATGACGGCGATGTGTCCGTGATGCTCCTTGCTGGCATGGTTCTTGAAGTAATTGAAGGCATAGGTGACCATGCGTACAAAGCCTTCGCAGTTCGTACGGGCGGTGCGTATCTCAATTTCTGGTTCAAGTGCAGCGTTTTGAGAACCGATGCCGCTGCTGTGGAAATATAAGTCCATGCCACCTAATTCGTCAATGAGAGTCTGCAGTTTGATGGGGGCATCTGTTTCTGTGATATCCAATACGGCATATTTCACTTGTTCCTTCGAAAACTCGGTCTGTATCGATTGTAGCATCTCTTCCCTGCGTCCGGCAATACCTATCTGCCAACCGTCTTGGGCTAACTGTCGGGCCACTTCGCGTCCGATGCCTGAGGTGGCACCTATGATGATAGCTTTTTTCATTTGAATCCTATGTTTATGATGTGATGATAAACTTGTTCGGGTAAGAAATATCTGATGTCTTTCCCTTCAGCAAGCGCTTGTCGGATGAATGTAGAACTGATTTCCAGTAAAGGTGTCTCTACCAACCTGGTGTTTGGAGGAAGAGACTTCTCTGTTACGGGATAATTGGGGCGTGGGTAGATGAGCAGACGGTTTTCTGCCAGCAATTCTTCGTGCTTGTACCAACGGGGAAAAACCTCCCAATTGTCACTGCCGATGATCAGGGTGAACTCGTGTTCGGGATAGCTTTGTCGCAGAGCACGCAGGGTGTTTACCATGTAGCTGGGGCGAGGCAAGTGAAACTCGAAATCCGATGCACGAAACTTCTCATATCCTTCAATCGCTTTCTGCACAAGTCGTAGGCGCAATTCATCCGGCCACAGGTCGCCACGTTCTTTTAACGGATTATGAGGTGAGACGAGGAACCACACTTCATCCACTTCGCCATATTCGCAAAGGTAGTTGGCCAAAGCCAGATGTCCGATGTGTATGGGGTTGAAAGAGCCTCCGAAGATACCGATGTTCACGTGATGATTTATGAATTATGATTGATGATTTACTTAACTTTCATCTACACTACTGAGCGAGGCGTCACTCCTGCACTCCTGCACTCCCTTGTAAAAACTCACGTATCACTCGCAGCGCTTCGGCCTTGGCTGTCTCCAAGTCGTCGTTGACAATGACCACGTCAAATTTGGGGGCAAAGCTCAGTTCGTATTCCGCTTTGGCTATACGGCTTTCAATGACTTCGGGGGAGTCTGTTCCTCGTCCTTCGAGGCGTTTGCGTAACTCCTCTACAGAGGGGGGCTGAATGAAGACCGAAAGGGCGCGTTCGCCATAGAATTGCTTGATGTTACAGCCACCCACTACATCTACGTCGAAAATAACGTTTTGTCCGGCATTCAACTGATTCTCTACTTGCGATTTCAGAGTTCCATAGAAGCGGTCCTTATACACCTCTTCGTACTCCAGAAATTCATCGTTGGCGATACGCTCTCTGAATTCTTCCGGTGTGAGGAAGAAGTATTCCACTCCATGTTGCTCCTGTCCGCGTGGCGGACGGCTGGTTGCCGAGATGGAGAATGCCAGATGCAGGTCCTGCTCCAGCAGGTAGTTGATGATGGTTGATTTTCCTGACCCTGATGGGGCGGAGAAGATGATAAGCTTATTCATGTTCTGGGTTCTGAGTTTTGAGTTCTGTTTTTTGAATTTTGTACCTTGTACATCAATTTACATTACATTCAACACTTGTTCCTTGATTTGCTCCAGTTCGTCCTTCATCTTCACCACGATGTTCTGCATTTCGGCCTGATTGCTCTTGCTGCCTGTGGTGTTGATTTCACGTCCCATTTCCTGAGCAATGAATCCCAGTTTTTTTCCTTGTCCATGACCTTCTTGCATGGTCTGTCGGAAGTAATTCAAGTGGTTGGCCAAACGCTGTTTCTCTTCGTTGATGTCCAGCTTTTCGATGTAGTAGATGAGTTCCTGTTCCAAGCGGTTCTTGTCGTATTCCACAGGGAGTTTCTGCAGATTGTCCACGATGCGGTCGCGTATCTTTTGCACCCGTTCTGTTTCGTATGGCTCAATTTCCTTCATCAGAGCGGCAATGTTGTCCAACTTTTCTTCAAACTTGCGTGCCAATGCTTCTCCTTCTTGTTTACGGAAATCCACCAATTGGTTCACTGCTTCTTCTACTACAGCGAGGGCTACCGACCACTCTTCTTCACTTAATTCAGTAGCTTCCACACGGGTCATCACATCGGGCATGCGTAGCAACGTTGTGAACCAATCTTCGGGTTGAGGTATCTCGTACTGTTCGGCAATGCCTTTTATCTGTGCATAGTAGTTGGCTACCAATGCCCCGTTGATGGGGGTCGCTGCTTCGCTGGCCTCTTTCTCTACCCATAGGTTGAAATCTACCTTACCGCGCTCCAAAGCCTTGCTGATGATGGCGCGTATCTCCATCTCTTTTTCGCGGTAGAGTGGGGCGATGCGCGAATTCAAGTCCAGTGCCTTGCTGTTGAGCGAACGTATCTCGGCAAAGATTTTCTTGTCGCCGTAGGTGGCTACAGCTTTGCCGTAACCGGTCATTGATTGTATCATATCTTTGTCTTTTTATTCTTTATGGGTGCAAATGTAATACTTTTTTTTGTTTTAAGTGTTGTAGTAGTAGAGTTTTTAAGGTTCAGGGTAGGCTCCAAATATGTGAGAGCGGTTGCAAAACCTTGGATAACCCACTTAAAAGTTGGAAGAAACCTGCTTGATTCTATATGCCAAAGCTTGGAATGTAGAAATGAGCAAGCTCTTTATCGTTTATAAGCTGATTAAAACAGGTTTTGCAGTTGGCTTCGAACAAAAAACAGCCAAGGAGAACCTCGCTAAAATATCGTTTTCCGCCCTTTTTCTCCCTCTTTTATATCTTTTAACTATAATTATTCGTTTGTCAACGAAATATTTTAGTTTCTTTGCAGCGAAGAATTAGTTTACAACCGTAAAAAGAGAAAAAAATGATGAAGAATCTGAGTCCGAAAGAAGAGATTATCATGAACTTGCTATGGGACAATGGCCCCATGTTTGTGAAGGAAATGCTGGCATTCTACGATGACCCGAAGCCACACTTCAACACAGTATCCACTTTCGTACGCATCTTGGAGGATGAAGGTTACATCGGACACCGTACCTTTGGCGTGTCGCACCAATACTATCCGCTTATCAGCCGGAAGGATTATCACAAACGAACCGTGCGCAATGTCATCAGCAAGTATTTCAACAACTCCTACATGGGACTGGTGTCTTCTTTAGTGAAAGAGGAAGAGATTTCCCTCGACGAATTGAAAGACTTGATACGTCAGGTGGAAGAAGGTAATGAGTGATGAGCTACGAGGGAGGAGATCTAATTAAGAGGAGATAAATGGAGATATCGCTTCGCTCTTGGGGAGATAAAGGCCGATAGTTTTTTAAGGAGTTCAGAAGTTCAGGAGTTCAGGAGTTCAGACACCATACCTTGATAAAAAAATCAAAAGAGGTTTTCGATGAGCTTTAGCGAATAATAGTTTTGACTATGAGAAACAGAAAGAATCCGCGTCATCCGCGTCATCCGCGTCTGAAAAATTAGAGGAGGAAGCACCATGCAAGCAGTACTATCGTCTACACTCCTAAGCGTAGCGTCACTCCTACACTCCTACACTCCTTTGACTTAAAAGTTCAAGGTTCAAAGAACTCATAAATCATAAATCCAAATTAGCATGACCACATTTTTCCTATATCTGATGAAATCGGTGCTCTGTTTGGCACTGTTCTATCCCTTCTACATGGTGTTGCTTAGTCGTGAGACGTTCCATCGTTTCAACCGCATGGCGCTCATCAGTATCCTGTTGGCATCCGTAATCATTCCCGTTTGCCGCATCACTACCGAGGAACCTATGCTATTGAGCCAGTTCTACCAACGGTGGGAACGTTGGTTGACGGGACAAGGGGCGGACATGGCTACGGCTGTCGTCGATGTAGATTGGACCCCAATGACCGCTGTCCCTATCGTGAGTGAGACGTTGGAAGCGACCCCAACCTTTTCGCTGGGTGATTTCTTGAGCGAACATTGGGGTGACCTGCTCTTCCTGCTCTATGTTGCAGGCATCCTCTTTCTGATTGGTCGCCACATTGCTTCACTTGTCCACCTTTTTGGGCTGCTGAGACGGGGACGGATGCAGAGACTCGATGACGGAATCCGCCTCTATCTGCTCCCGCAGTCGGATATTGCTCCATTCAGTTGGATGAAGTACATCGTCATCTCCGAAGCGGACTACCGCGAGAATGGACATCAGATAGTGGCTCACGAACAGGCTCACATCAGCAACCGTCATTCGTGGGACCTGCTGTTGGTTGAGGTCTGTCTGTTGGCACAGTGGTTCAACCCTGCAGCCTGGCTCTTCCGTCAGGAGTTGCAAAACATCCACGAGTACGAAGCCGACGACACTGTGCTTCGCCGGGGCATCAATGCCAAAGAATACCAATTGTTGATAATTAAAAAGGCCGTTGGCGCAAGGCTCTACTCTCTTGCCAACAGCCTGAATCACAGTTCACTTAAAAAACGTTTAACTATGATGATGAAAGAAAAGTCACATCCATGGGCACGGTTGAAGTACCTCTACGTACTCCCGTTGGCCGCTATCTCAATGGTAGCATTCGCCCACACTGAAGCCGCGAATAACAGTAACGGCGTTTCAGAGGCCAAAATTACTGAAGTTTTGGAAAATAACCAAATTCCCGGTGTAAAATCTTCAAAAAATGAGAAAGTCCTGATTGTTGTGGACGGCAAACTGACCATTCAGGAAACCGAACCGATAGATTGGACGAATGAAGACCTTGCCAAGCACATCGGTGTCACTCCCGAAGAGATTGCCCAGATAGAGGTGATAAAGAAGCCCGAAATACTGGCGCAGTGGAATATTACTGGAGCAACTGGAGCCATACTTGTCACCACCAAGAAGGGAAAAGCGGCTGATGAGACAGCCGAGGCTGCCAAGGAGAAGTTCACCGTCCATGTCAACAATGCCGGCGAATACAGCTACGGCCGTATGGGTGGAACACTGAAGAAGGGCTCGTTGGACGACGTGGCCAACTACATCCAAACCGAACGTAGGAAACTTACAGAAACCGGTGGAGGACAATACCTTGCCGTAAACGTGAAGCTTGACAATAATGCTCCGAAGGAGAGTTTCGAGAAACTGAAAGAGACGCTTCGCAATATCTATGTTCTGAGAATCAGTTATCACCAGTCAACGGAAGGAAGAATGAAAATGCGCTTCCGTCTGATAAATGCTGAGACAGACGAGCCTGTTTACGGAGCCAATGTGGTAGTTCGCGGTACAGGACGCGGCACCGTGTCCGACAAAGAAGGACGCTTCGAAATCGAGTTCGACCCGAGCAAAGAGGTCGTCAATGTCTCTTACGTTGGTATGCAGAACGTAAGTATAAAAATGGCCGACGGACAAGCCCCCTACATGGAACACACGATCAGGATGCATCCGACAGAGTTTACTCTCGACATGCTTCGAACAGAGGATATGGAGAATGTCGACCACTTGAAACTGAACGGCTCCGTCCGTCAAAATCAAGAGGAACACTTGGAATTTGGCGATGCCGAACCAGTCTTCATGGTTGTGGAGGAGATGCCCGAGTTCCCAGGCGGTAATGCTGAACTGATGAAGTTCCTTGCCAAGAATATCAAATATCCTGCCGAAGCCAAGCAGAATGGTGAACAGGGACGTGTCATAGTCTCTTTCGTTGTAGGTAAAGATGGCAAGTTACGCGACGTTGAGGTGAAAAAAAGCATTTCTCCCGCCTTGGACGCCGAAGCTGTCCGAGTAATCAAAGCAATGCCCACATGGAAACCTGGTCGCCAGCGTGGCATGGCTGTAGATTGCAAATACAACATTCCTATCTCCTTCAGCTTGGAATCTGAAGGCATTAAGAGCGAAGAGCAAGGCGACATCCGCATAATAGGCAAAGGTAATGTGAAAGCGGTATATGATTTGCCTGTCAAACAAGACAACAACAGCACAGACGAAGTCTTCCAAGTCGTAGAGAACATGCCCGAGTTCCCTGGTGGTAATGTCGAATTGATGAAGTTCATGCAACAGAATCTCAAATATCCTGAAAAAGCTTTTCGGGACAGCATCCAAGGCCGTGTCATCGTACAGTTCGTTATCGACAAAACGGGAAAGGCCATCAATCCTACCATCAAACGCAGTGTATCGCCTGAACTGGATGCCGAAGCTATCCGTGTAGTGAACGCCATGCCTCAGTGGAAACCAGGTGAACAACGGGGAAAGACCGTAAACGTACAGTTTACTCTGCCTGTCCAGTTCCGGCTGATAAATGGAAGCAACAATGCTAACAATAGTTCGAAAAAACTCTAAAGTAGTCTTTACAACGATTAATAGTTTCATTTCCAAGGAGAACTGCAAGGCTCTCCTTGGAAACTTTACTTTTGCCACAAATCATAGACACGGAGAAGATGGCCATGGAACAATCCAAGTAACAGGCATTCCTACCCTGGTACTTTTCTCCCCTGAAGGCAAAATTCTTGAAATGGATCTTAAATTCCGTGGCGAAGAATGGTGAAGATAGTCGAGAAGTATCTGACCAAATAGCTCATTCATCAGCTATCTGCTGCGCAAACTCTTTGATTGTAATGACCGCAACTTTCGGCCAATCAATCTCTTTGAGAATGTTGAAATGGGAATCATTGGTGACTATACACTTGGCATTAAAGAACGATTCGCCGCATAACGATAAGGAGTACGCATGTGTTCCGCACCCCATTGATTGATGGTTTCTTCGTTGATTATCCCTTCGTCCCACAATGCATCTATTGCCTTTTGGGCTTTCTGTGCAAAGAAATGCGCTACCAAATCCTTGAACTCGTTCAATTCGGCTTCCGAATTTATACTATTCAAGGCATTCATCAATTCCAACTGTGCAATCTCTCTGTATGACATAATCCTTTTCAAAAGATGGTTTGAGTGCAAAGTTACGCAATTTATTCCAATATCAACACTATATTATACGAAAAAAGCACATCTTATGTTTCAGTTTGAACGCAAAACCGTAAAAAATATCCTTCTCACCGATAAACCGAACATTTTATACGTATCTGAAAATCTAAATGGAAGTTTTTAGATTTTCTGCTGCTTCTAAACGGTTAGTTTTAGTTTTTTCCTTGAAAAAGCAAAATTTAAACTTAACTTTTGCCACAGACAAATCCTGTCGTTGCGAAGCGTAGATGCAGTTCCCTTCAGAGAAAATCCGTTTTTCCCAGTAGGAAACTCCCGTTTCCGTCAAGGGGAATTCTCGTTTCCAAGTAGGGATACTGCAATTCCCCT
Organism: Phocaeicola sp.; assembly: GCA_045647865.1. Lineage (GTDB taxonomy): Bacteria > Bacteroidota > Bacteroidia > Bacteroidales > Bacteroidaceae > Phocaeicola_A. The sequence continues at coordinate 28,664 of JAZRMW010000024.1, read as the reverse complement.
AAGGAGAAACTCTCGTTTCCAAGTAGAGAAACGGGAGTTTCCTAAAATAGAATTTTAAAGGAAACTGTAAGATGTTGAAAGTGAATTGAATAGGGTAGGTGAAATAAATCGCATAAAAACTGAATATTCCCTCTGAAGGAGGAGTCCTGCCTGCTTTCTCGGAAAAGAAAAAGGATATGAGTCTTTGGACCATTGCTTTTCATGTATTTAACGTGAGTTCGATATAAGGAGCGGAGTAACTACATCTCTTTCTTTATACCGAACTCACGTTATTTATATCCACAATAGGTCTTATCCCTCCTTTGTCTGTTTGAAGTAAGTGTCCAGCAGTTGATGTGCGGCTGTGAATGAGGTCTGTGTTCCGCCTAACACTTCGCTCTCTTTTTGGCTGAGCATGGAGGCGATGGTCGGATTTTGGTAGAAGCTGTTGCGCAACTGTTCGTTGATGCTCTCGTACATCCAGTACTTGGCTTGTTCGTTGCGGCGGTACTGGAAGTATCCGTTGGCTTTCACAAAGTCCATGTATTCATAAATCATGTCCCAAATCTCCGTGATACCCAGTCCGTAGAATCCTGAGTAGGTGAGTACGCGGGGCGACCATCCGCTTTCGGGAGCAGGGAACAGATGCAGTGCATTGCGGAAATGGGCGGCAGCCAGCTTGGCTTTCTCCAGGTTGTTGCCTTCGGCTTTGTTGATGACAATGCCATCGGCCATTTCCATGATACCGCGCTTGATGCCCTGCAATTCGTCGCCTGTACCGGCCAATTGGATGAGCAGGAAGAAATCGACCATGGAGTGTACGGCGGTTTCGCTTTGGCCGACACCTACGGTCTCTACAAATATCTTGTCATAGCCTGCCGCTTCGCAAAGGATAATGGTTTCGCGGGTTTTGCGTGCCACTCCTCCAAGGGAGCCTGCCGATGGGCTGGGACGGATAAACGAGTTGGGATGTACACTCAGCTTTTCCATGCGTGTCTTGTCTCCCAAAATACTTCCTTTGCTACGTTCGCTGCTGGGGTCAATGGCCAGTACGGCCAGTTTGCCGCCGCGTTCCAGCACATGCAGGCCAAAGGCGTCGATGGAGGTGCTCTTTCCCGCACCGGGAACACCGCTTATGCCGATGCGTACGGATCGTCCGGCATAAGGCAGACACTTTTCGATGACCTCTTGGGCAAGGGTTTGATGCTCAGGCAAAGTACTTTCCACCAGCGTGACAGCTTGACTCAGCAAAGTCGTGTTGCCTTTGAGAATGCCTTCCACATAGTCTCCTACGCCTAACAATTGACGTTTGGGTTTGCGTTGGAACTTACGATAGGGGTTGATGGTCGAGGGTTGCTCGATACCTTTGTTTACGGTCAGTCCCTTGTATTCTTCGCTATTTTCAGGGTGTTCCATAATTCTCTCCTTACTAAATAATATGGTATAGATTTATTTGCTGATTGTTGTCTGAATCTCCAACTTCGGATGTGTCGGGTCGTTGGTGATAAGCAGTACACGCGCTTCGGCTTGATGCTTCTTCATGTATTGGGCCGTAGCTGTTACCTTCAGTTTGGTATGCTCGCCGGGTGCCAACACACTCTTTTTCAATGAGACACTCAAGGCTGGATTGGATACTTGCAATTCCTGTATTTTCAGTGTTGATTTTCCCGTATTGCTCAGCGTGAGCGTCTGGGACAATTTCTTTTTCTTTCCGAACGGGGCAAAGTCTATTTCTGTAGCGGACAGTTGCGCTTTCGGGGCTTGTGCCCGTTCGGAAGCGCTCAGTGCAGAGAAGTCGGGGAGTAACGTGGCCGACAACTGTATTTCGTTCTCATCCGAAACCTTGTCACTCATGTAGCGTGAGAGATAGACCGACCGTTGTGTAAGCCCCAAGTGTGTGAGCTTGTCTGTGTCCAGTGTCAAGCGTAATGTTCCTGCCTGCTTGCGGCGTAGCGTTTGGGGGTGGGATTCCATTTGGATATAGGGAGGCAGGTGCATCAGTACGGGAGTATATTCCGCATCGCCGGTATTGATAATCTGGATTTCAGCCGTAGGGCGGTCGCCTTTATAAGCATCCGCAAAGTCGATGCTGTTGCGGTCCAGTCGGATATTTCCCATTTGATAGGGATGTGTGGCATTGTAGTCTTCCAACCGTTCTACCACATGGCCGCGCAGGGTCAGGTAGTAAGGCACTTCCTCCGCATTGGTGTAGATGCCGACCGTTTTGTTGAATCGTCCTAACATCCCGGCATCAAAGGTTGCCGTGACTTTACCGCTTTTGCCTGGTGCGATGGCGGTTTGTGTCCATTCGGCTATGGTGCAGCCACAATCGGTTTCGGCATAGTTGATGACAAGGGGTTTGTCGCCACGGTTGGTGACCGTAAAGGTTGCTTGGGCGGGCTCCTTCCAGCGAATGGTTCCCAAGTCGGCCTCTGTGCGTTCAAAGAAGGGGATAGGTTGGGCACAGGCCATGCCGGCCAAAAGTGAAAACAGGGATATGATAGCGAAGTGTTTCATTCTTTTTTCGGATAGAATTATAGGGTTTGTCATTATTATTTTGGGCAAAGGTAGAAAAAAAACGTCAGTTGGCAGTGCTTATTTTCTACTTTGTTGTATCTTTGCTTTCAATATTAACATGAATATGGAAATGAGTACGGAAAAATTCGCGATAGAAGAGCGCATCATTGAGATGCTGAAGACGGTGTTTGACCCTGAAATACCTGTCAATGTCTATGATTTGGGATTGATATACAAGATTGACGTGCAAGAAAATGGCATTGTGCTGATTGATATGACTCTGACCGCTCCCAATTGCCCTGCTGCCGATTTCATCATGGAAGATGTGCGCCAGAAGGTGGAGTCTGTCGAAGGAGTGAATACGGCGGCAGTCAATCTGGTCTTTGAACCCGAATGGGACAAGGATATGATGAGTGAAGAGGCCAAACTGGAACTTGGTTTCTTGTGATGAGTTACGAGCTACAAGTGACAAGTCCTAATCCTTATACCTTATAACATAAATGAAGAATATCTATTTCCTCTCAGATGCCCATTTGGGCTCGCGTGCCATTGAACATGGTCGTACACACGAACGGCGTTTGGTGAATTTCCTTGATAGCATCAAGCATAAGGCTGAGGCCATTTACCTGTTGGGTGACATGTTTGATTTCTGGTATGAATTCAAATTGGTGGTCCCCAAAGGTTATACCCGTTTCCTGGGCAAGATTTCCGAACTGACCGATATGGGTGTAGAGGTACACTACTTTGTGGGCAATCATGACATGTGGTGTGGCGACTATCTGGAAAAAGAGTGTGGCGTGATTCTGCATCGTGAACCGCAAACTTGTGAGATTCATGGTAAGGTGTTCTATATGGCTCACGGTGACGGATTGGATTATGCCGACCGCGATTGGAAAGTTCGTTTGATACAGACCATTTTCCATAGCCACACGTTGCAACGCCTGTTTTCAACCCTTCATCCGCGTTGGAGTGTCGATTTCGGACTGGAGTGGGCCAAGCATAGCCGTCTGAAACGGGTTGATGGTAAAGAGCCTCCTTATATGGGCGAAGACAAAGAAGGATTGGTTCTGTATGCCAAGGATTATTTAAAGGAACATTCAGAGATCAATTTCTTTATCTTCGGACATCGTCACATTGAGTTGGATCTGATGTTGTCCCGCGAGAGTCGCATCCTCATCCTGGGCGATTGGATAAACAGTTTCTCATACGCTGTTTACGATGGCGAACACATCTTTATGGAACAATTCATTGAAGGGGTGACGGAATTATAAGGTTTTAGTCAACGTGAGTTGGTTGATTTTTTAGACGCTATAAATTTATTTTTTAGACGCAGATGACGCGGATGACGCGGATGACGCGGATTATATTTTTGTTTATACCTGATAGGTATATTCAAACTTGAGTTCGGGATATCTATATTATTTTTTAGGCGCGGATTTCGCGGATGACGCGGATTTTATTTTTGTTTATACTTGATAGGTATATTTTAACTTGAGTTCGATATAAGGAGCAGAGTAACTACAACTCCTTATATCAAACAATATAATCCGCGTCATCCGCGTCATCTGCGTCTAAAAAATAAATTTATAGCATCTAAAAAATAACCTCAACAGAAGACGATTGGAGAAACCATATTGCGCAGGGTGTTCACTACGGACCAACCGGCAATCTCAGCCGTTGCACTATAGACATCGATGACGGCATGTACTTGCTCGTTTTTGATTTCCACCCGTTGGGTATCTCCGACAAAGCCCGGCGTGGATTGCATGGTGACCTGCATGTTCTGTGGCCCTACGGATGCACGCGAAGCAGCCACGGTGACATTCACCTTTGTGGGGAATTGGGCAATGGCCTCGGTAGCAGTTCCTTGGAATACGGTACGTTGCTCGGTCTGTAGCGCCTCATCATAGACGGGAGTTCCCTTCAAGGCATTGGGCCCCTTCTCGTTGAAGAAACGTGCCTCTGCGCCTCCCATTAGTGTGGCTGTCTGAAGCACATCAAAACCTCCTGTAGCACCGGAAACGACATATACATGCGAACCATTTTCACGGGCCGTCAGCATCACCTCATCATAAAAGGCATCATCGGCAAAGGCACCGATTGACAATGTTACGACGGATGTTCCTTGACGTAAAGCCGGCAAAGCCAATTCGCGCATAGCGGCTGGCGAAGCAGCCTCTACGACATAATCGGGATTCAACGCCAACAATTCTGCCACACTGTCACACACACGGCAACCTTCCACACGGGCAGCCAACGATTCAGCCTTATTCCTTGTACGGGAATAAACACCGACCAATGCATACGCATCCAACAATCCTCTCTGCATGGCATCGACCACAATATTGCCGAGCTTGCCACAACCTACAATCACTAATTTTTTCATCTGTTTTTCTCTTTTTGCGCCCCAAAGGTATAAAATAATGCAGAAACGGTGAAATTCTTGGGCCACGTTTCGGTTTACTTGCGTTATTTATCCTAATTTTGCAGCATGAAACTTTACACCCAATGAGATGAACTCACTGAACGAACATTTCGCACAATGGCTCCATAACATAGGTATGAGCCCAAGCGGCATCGAACTGGCCGAGCAATTGGCCCTGATTGCCTGCATCCTGATCTTGATAGGAATTGTTGACTTTATCTGCCGCCGCCTCATCGTCCCGACTATCCGAAAGATTGTACAAAGAACCCAAGTCACTTGGGACGAAATGTTGCTGAACGACCATGTACTGGACAACATCTGCCACCTCATCCCGGCCTTTGTGGCCAACATGTTGATGCCATTGGTCTTCCCTTATGCTCCCATGCTGCAATCTTTTCTGATAAAAGCCTGTGAAATTTACATCATCGTTGTTTCGCTACGGCTGGTATTCAGCTTTTCCAACTCGCTCCACGACCTGAGCAATGAACGGGAAAAGACCAAGAACCGTCCGTTGAAGGGGGTGTTCCAGATGATCAAAATCCTGGCCCTATCTCTCGGCATCATCTTCATCATCAGCATACTGATGGACAAGTCGCCCATCGATTTATTGGTAGGATTAGGAGCTGCAGCCACGGTGCTGATGTTGGTATTCAAGGATACGATTGTCGGATTGGTGGCTGGTGTACAACTCTCGGCCAACGACATGTTGCGGCCGGGCGATTGGATTACCATGCCCAAATATGGCGCTGATGGTGTGGTATTCGAAGTGAACCTGACGACCGTCAAGGTACGCAACTGGGACAATACGACAGTGACTGTACCCCCCTATACATTGGTAAGTGACTCGTTCCAGAACTGGAGAGGCATGTTTGAAAGCGGTGGCCGACGCATCAAACGCTCGATAAACATCGACATGACAAGCGTCCGGTTCTGTACAAACAACGAACTGGAGGAATACCAAGCCAAAGGTTTGATGCAAGAGGGTGACCGCCCCGAAGAGTTGACCAACATCACGATGCTACGCCGCTCCTTATTGAAATATTTGAAGGAGAATCCGCGGGTAAACCAAGACTTGATCATCATGGTACGCCAATTGCAACCGACCCCACACGGTATGCCATTGGAGCTCTACTTCTTTTCGGCCGACAAGCAATGGGTGGCCTACGAGACATTGCAAGCGGATGTGTTTGACTACGTAATGGCTCTTGTCCCACGCTTCGACTTGAGTGTCTTCCAAAGTCCGATGGGAGAAGATGTCAGAGAATTAAAGATGAAAAGTTAAAACCCAATGGTGGCTTTACAAGAGATAAAGAGCGGTCATAAGTGTTATCCTTTTGTCGAACGGTTACTACACACGGCTTTTCCCGAAAACGAACGGCGCGATGATGACAAACAAAGGTGGAATACGGATAACGAAGAGCGGTTTCACTGTTTGCTGATAACGAATGCTCTCCACCAGCCTGTAGGGTTACTTACCTATTGGGACTTCCATACCTTTATATATATAGAGCATCTGGCCATACATCCTGATCAGCGGGGGAAAGGTATAGGGGCAGAAGCCTTATTGGCATTCTTTCATAGACAGGCATCCCAACCGGTGGTATTGGAAGTGGAACACCCCATTGACGAACTGAGCCGCCGACGCATCGGCTTCTATGAGCGTTGCGGACTCAAACTGTGGGAGTGCGACTACCGACAACCGCCCTATCGCCCGAGCGACGATTGGTTTCCCATGTACCTGATGGTCATCCCCTCCCTTTCCTTTACGACGGATTTCCAATACGTCCGCGACACCCTCCATCGGGAAGTATATGGCATATTAACTTGAGTTTGATATATATTTATTTTTTAGACGCAGATGACGCGGATGACGCGGATTTTATTTTTGTTTATACTTGATAGGTATATTTTAACTTGAGTTCGGGATATCTATATTATTTTTTAGACGCAGATGACGCGGATGACGCGGATTATATTTTTGTTTATATCTGATAGGTATATTTTAACTTGAGTTCGATATAAGGAGCAGAGTAACTACAACTCCTTATATCAAACAATAAAATCCGCGTCATCCGCGTCATCTGCGTCTAAAAAATAAATATATAGCGTCTAAAAAATGAATTGAATTGTCGGACAAGTGCATCGTTACGCCAAATAATTCTGTATATTGTTCAGCACCTTTTCGCTCAACCGGTCGAAAGCTTGGATGGTACGTCCCGTAGAGACATTCATGCAACGGACACGCGGATGGCTGAGCAGATGGTTTCCTCCCAAAGCTCCGAGCGTATCGCAGTAGCAGATGTTCCGTTCGTCGCTGAGCCATTGCAGGAAGGGCGCTTCGTCCCAAGCGGGAGAGAGTCCTGTGTTGAACAACACCTTGTGGCTACCCATGCGACGGAACTCCTCTTCGTGGAGCAATACCGTGTTCTTGTTCAGGCAACAGCAGACGATGTCGCTCCATTCCACCAAGTCTGTGAGAGGCATATAGCGGTATCCCTTCGCTGTGGCGGCAGACTTTTCGCTGCGGGCAAAGTAGGCGATGTCGGCTCCGAAGAACTTCAGCGCATCGGCTATCATGCCGCCCGATTTACCCAATCCTACGATGCCCACCTTCAGACCCGTGATCTCGCGCGGTGTACCCTGCCAAGCCGGTTGGTCGAAACCGTGCATCAGGCGCACCAGTTCGCTCACTACATATTCCACCACACCTTCATCGCCATAGTCGCGTATGCCTGTCACGGTGATGCCGTGTGCATTGGCGTAGCGGATATCTACATTGGCGCTCTCCGGCGAGTAGAGCGAGCAGCACATACCTATATATATAATGTGGGGACACTGGGCCAGGATGTCGGCCGTGAGGGTAGAGGTGTAGCTCAACAGTACGGCATCCGCATCCCCGATACGTTTCACAATTTCGTCTGCCGAGGCAGGGATGTCATTATAAAGAATCACTTCGTGGGCGAAGTCGTTCAGCTTCTTCTCGGCTGAGGGGATGAGGCTGATGGGCTCGATAGCTACAAGTTTCCGGAACATAGTTGTGATAACGTTTTTCTGATTATGGATAAATATCTGCAAAAATAAACAAAATATGGGATATAGAAACGCTTTGAGGGGATTCTTTTTATTTCAAACGCAGAGACGCAGAGGCGCAGAGGTGTTTTTTTTAGGAGGGAAGGAGAGTTTTTTTTGGAGATTTTTTTTAAAGGAGTTCAGGAGAGTTTTTTTTAAGGAGTTCTGGAGTTCAGGAGTTCAGACGATAGTGCTGCTTGCATGGTCCTTAAACCTTGAACTTTTAAGCCAAAGGAGTGCAGGAGTGTAGGAGTGACGCTACGCTTAGGAGTGCAGACGATAGTACTGCTTGCATGGTGCTTCCTCCTCTAATTTTTCAGACGCGGATGACGCGGATGACGCGGATTCTTTCTGTTTCTCATAGTCAAAACTATTGTCTACACTCCTACACTCCTGCCTCCTACACTCCTCTGAGTCAAAACTATTGTCTGAACTCCTGAACTTCTGAACTCCTTAAAAAACTATCGGCCTTTATCTCCCCAAGAGCGAAGCGATATCTCCATTTATCTCCTTTTAATTAGATATCCTCCCTCGTAGCTTGTCACTCTTTTACTCTTTCACTTCACAATGCACCCGTCCACCATGTGGATGGTACGGTCAGTGAGTGAGGCCAGTCCTTCGTCGTGAGTGACGATGACGAAGGTCTGTTGCAGTTTGTCGCGCAGTTCGAAGAAGAGACGATGCAGCTCCTCCTTGTTCTTGGTGTCGAGACTGCCTGAGGGTTCATCCGCAAAGATGACCGACGGACGGTTGATGAGGGCACGTGCCACGGCTACGCGCTGTTTCTCTCCGCCCGACAGCTCGTTGGGTTTGTGGCTGGCGCGATCGGTCAGTCCGAGCAGTTCGAGCATCTCTTTGGCCCGCTTCTCTGCTTCCTTGAACGGTGTTCCGGCGATGAAGGCAGGAATCATGACATTTTCCAAGGCCGTGAATTCGGGCAGCAGTTGGTGGAACTGGAAGACAAATCCGATATGCCGGTTGCGGAAGGCAGAGAGTTTGCGCTCGTTCAGTTTGTTAACCTCCACACCGTCTATGGTGACAGTTCCCGCATCGGCTTTGTCCAGGGTTCCCATAATCTGTAGCAGGGTGGTCTTGCCTGCTCCACTGGGACCTACGATACTGACAACCTCGCCCTTTCCGATGGTGAGGTCAATGCCTTTCAATACTTGTAGTGAGCCGAAGCTCTTGGTGATTCCTTTCAGTTCAATCATAAATTCATTTTCAGTTTACCAATTTTAGGTTTCGCAAGCTTGACTTTCTGGAGGGAGAGTCTCTAGGAGTGTAGGAGAGTTTTTTTTAGGAGTTCAGGAGTTCAGGAGTGACGCTTCGCTTAGGCGTAGCAAGGCTCGCAGAAAGAAGCACTAGATGTGCTTCTGTGCCGTAGCGAGGGGAGCACAGTGCTCTGTGCGACGGGGCTCCGAAGGAGTGTAGACGATAGTGCTGCTTGCATATTCGCTTGCTTTCGCCCTCTGTAGGGGCAGGGTCTGCCTGCCCTAATGAAAGTGTATGCTTTGTGTATTCGGGCGGGCAAACCCCGCCCCTACAGCGTGCATCATAGTCGAAACTATCGTCTGCACTCCTGCACTCCTGCATTTCTGAACTCCTTTGGCTTAAAAGTTCAAAGTTTAAGGACCATGCAAGCAGCACTATCGTCTGAACTTCTGCACTCCTGCACTTCTGAACTCCTTTAAAAACCCTCCTACACTCCTAAAGAAATATCCCACTCCCTCATTATCTCCCTTATCACATACGCCGCCAAGAAGCATCCGAAGGTGGCAGGCATGTAGCTGACGGTGCCTGTGGTTGATTTCTTGTTGCGTTCGTCGTCCACGCGGATGATTGCTTCGGGACGTGCCTGCTCGGTGCTGAATACCACGGGTAGGCTTCGTTTCATGCCCATGCGTTTGAGACCGTTGCGTACGGCTTTGGCCAATCCGCAGTGGTAGGTCTCCCATAAATCAGCCTGACGTATCTGTGTGATGTTGCTCTTGGCTCCTGCTCCCATGCTGGAGACAATGCGGATGCGGCGTTTCCATGCTTCGCAGATGAGGTGACATTTGGGCTGTATGGTGTCAATGGCATCTACGATGAAATCCGGATGTATCTCATCCAGTAGGGTAGGGATGTTCTCCGGTTCGAGATATTGTACGCGGATGTCCAATTGTACGTCGGGGTTGATGTCGCGGAAACGTTCACCCAATACTTCCGCTTTGGCCTTGCCTACGGTGGAGTGCAGGGCTGGCAGTTGGCGGTTGATGTTGCTGGATTGTACCGTGTCGGCATCCACCAGTGTCAGTCGTCCGATACCTGCACGGCAAAGCATTTCGGCTGCATAAGCCCCTACACCTCCTACACCCACGACTAATACATGGGCTGAACTGAGGCGCTCGTACTCTTCATTGCCGAAGAGCTGTATGGTTCGTTGTTGCCAGTTTTCCACCTTGACTTCTAATTTTTTATTCTTTTCCATTTCTCCATCATTTCACTCAACCATCCCTTGTGTGTTTCGTATCCGCGATGGATGCTGGTCGTATGGGGAGCGAAGAGTGAAGGAGACTCTTTATCCTCTGCGTATTCGTCGGGGAAGATAAGCATCAGGCTCACTTTCGGATGGTATGTCTCAATCTGTTCGGGGATATGTTCAAAAGCCGGACGGTATGAGATACTGTCTTTACGGGCACATACGACTACCAACAGGTGGTCGTCGTTGACCTCTCCGGCCATACGCTTCAATTCGTGATTTCCTGTCGAAAGCACATATTCGGTTCTTATCTTGGCGAAATAAGTGGTCATATAGCGCGAGAGGATTTCTTGTGTGCGTGCATGGGTATGGAAGATGACACGGCAACCCAATATGCCGGCCATGCGTGACAGACGGTTGACCCAACGGAAGAATCCGGCTTCGAACTCTGCCTTGGCTGGTACCACTACATGAATGCGGCGCAACGTATTCATTGGCATGGTCGGACGTACGATGATGATCTGACGGGATGTGCCTGCCAACAGACCTAATGTGACGGGACCGAAGAATGAACCATCGCTGGCTCCTTCGCGTCGGTGCATACCCAAGAGCAGTTCGCTGGCATCGTTTTCGCGTAAAGCGTGTACAATACCGTTTGATAAGTTGGTGGCCAAACGACTCTGTGTCTGCATAGGTACATCGGCCGAATGAGCAATCTTTTCTGCCTGTTGCAGGCATTTGCGTCCGTCTTCAATCTGCTTTTGGGTGCTGTTGTCATACACTACGTTCAGACCGATAAGCCCCCGGTTCAGTTTGGGGTTGCGCATCATCATGGCTACTTGCATCAAGTTTTCCACGTTCTGGTTGGCCACCATCGGGATGAGAATCTTCTCATCATCGCCCTTGGTTGTGGGAGTAGCAGAAAGTTCGTCGCTCAATACCAATTGGCGTGATGCCTTCTCCACAAAGAGTGAACTGATGATGCATGTGGCGAGGATGAATACCAACGTGGCATTCAGGATTGTTTCGTTGAATAGCCCCAGATCGTATCCGACCATCACTACGGCCAATGTGCCGGCTGCATGTGCTTCACTCAAACCGAAGAGCATCAATCCTTCGTCTTTATGTAGTTTATAGAGTTTCTGTGGAATCCAGGCAGCGATGTATTTGCCTAATGTGCCGCCCGCAACCATGACCACAGCTACGATGATGGCGTCAATTCCCTTGACGAAGACACTCATGTCGATGAGCATACCCACTCCGATGAGGAAGTAGGGTATGAAGATGGCGTTGCCCACAAACTCAATGCGTCCCATTAAAGGGGAACCTGCAGGAATCAGTCGGTTGAGGACGATGCCGGCAAAGAAGGCTCCCAATAATCCTTCAAGCCCAGCCGTATGTGCTCCAATAGCGGCGAGGAACATCATGGCCATGACAAAAATGAATTGTTGAACCGGATCGCTGAACGTGCGGAAAAAGAAACGGGCGATACGGGGAAACAGATAGATGACTCCCGTGATGAAAATCAATACTCCTACTGCCATCATCACCCAGAAATGTGAATCGTTGTGTCCATGTACCAATTGGGAGATAATGGCCAGAACGATCAGTGAAAGTGTGTCCGTAATGATGGTTCCCCCAACAGCCATGTTCACTGAACGGTTGTGGCTCAGTCCGTAACGGCTCACGATGGCATAGGATAGCAATGTGTGTGATGAAAACATCGAAGCGACCAAAAGTGAACCTTCCCACTCCATGTGGAGGCAGTAGTGACACAATAACCCACCGATAATGAATGGAAAAAGAAACGTGGTGAGGCCGAAGACAAAACTTTTATTCTTGTTTTTGTTGAAATCTGCCAAATCGATTTCTACACCGGCCAAGAACATGATGTAGAGCAATCCTACATTACCGAAAATCTCGAAACTGCTGTCTCTCTGTAACAGGTCCAGTCCGTGCGGACCTATCAGTACGCCAGCCAATAACATGCCCACGATGTGTGGGATATGCAGACGGTTCAATAAAATAGGGGCAAAGAGGATGATACAGAGTACGAGGAAGAAAATCCACGTAGGGTCAGTTATCGGAAATATGGAGGCTATGGGCATCTTTTTCTTTCAATGGTTTAGAATTGTGCTGCAAAGTTATTGAAAATTTTGCAAAGAGGATGTTTCAACATTGACTTTTTAGATGCAGAAGACGCAGATGGTGCGGATTTTCTGTCTATTGTACCTGTATTGGAACAAATTTATCCGTATCATCTGCGTTATCCGTGTCTGAAAAGTCAAATCGCGGTATATCAAGATGCTTTTATGGGAAGCCTTTTCTTGTGCAAAGATAAACTGTTTCCTAATGTGTCAATTGTATTCCCGCTTCGCTGATGGTGATGAGACGTTTCTTGTAGAGGTCGCCTACAGCTTTCTTGAAGGTCTTTTTGCTTACTCCGAAAACTTCATAGATCGATTCTGCGGGACTCTTGTCGTGCAACTGAACGTAACCGTCGTGTGCTTTGAGGTGATTCAATAAAATGTCCGAGAAGTCTTCTACCTTGGCATATCCCGTTTTGTGGAGAGTAAGGTCTATTTTCCCATCTTCGCGCACTTGTTTTACGTATGCCGTGAGGCGCATTCCCGGCTCGATGGGTGTATAAATCTCGCTGTTGTAGAGCAGACCGCCGTAGCGGTTATCTACAATCACCTTTACACCTATCTCTGTACGTTGCCATACGAGAATCTCCACCTCTTCGTTCGCCTGATAGTCGGGATGCTCCTTGCTGAGATATCGTTCCACTTTGGCCGAAGCTACGATGCGATAACTTTCCTCATCGAGATGGGCATGCACAAGGTAGCTTCGTCCCATCTGCATCTTTGTTTTCTGTTCGCGGAAGGGGACGAAGAGGTCTTTCATCAATCCCCAGTTAAGGAATGCTCCGTATTCGTTGACCCACGACACCTCCAGCCAAGCGAACTGTCCGACTTGTACCAACGGCTCAAGCGTTGTTGCCACCAGTCGTTCTTCGTTATCGAGATAAATAAAGACATTGAGTACATCGCCTACACGGCAGTCGGCAGGAACATAACGGGTAGGGAGCAGTATCTCCCCATCATCGAAACCATCGAGATAGACCCCGAAGTCAACCTCTTTCACAATCTCCAACTGATTGTATTTTCCTAATTTGATATGTTGCATAACGTCAGTTTTTGGCAGCAAAGATAACATAAGAGAGGCAAAAAAGAAAAAATAAATGAATTAATTTTGTTTTTCTCTCGGTTTACACTATCTTCGCTCGCAGAAATCATCGCTTTTCAGCTGTATGATGTTCACACAAACTTTACAAACAAAGAATATAAGATGAATATAGGAGACAAAGCCCCCGACCTGCTGGGCTTGAACGAAAAGGGTGAGGAGATACGCCTCAGCCAGTATGCAGGCAAGAAACTGGTGCTCTACTTCTATCCGAAGGACAGCACATCAGGTTGCACGACTGAAGCATGCAACCTGCGCGACAACTATGCAGAACTGCGTCGTGCAGGATACGAAGTGGTGGGTGTAAGCGTGGATAGTGCCGCTTCACACCAGAAGTTTATCGCCAAGTACGAACTGCCCTTCCCCTTGATAGCCGATACAGACAAGACGCTGGTCGAAGCTTTTGGCGTATGGGGTGAGAAAAGCATGTATGGACGCAAGTATATGGGGACCTTCCGTACTACTTTCATCATCAACGAAGAGGGAATCATCGAACGCATCCTTCTGCCCAAAGAGATTAAGGTGAAGGAACATGCGGAGCAGATATTAGGTTGACCCGGCAACAGACCTTCCCCCGACTCCTTCGCAAGGGAGAGGAGTAGATACTGTCACACCCTGAAAAGAGTAAAAGAGAAAGAGAATAACAAGAAAAGAGAATATTATAATATTAAATCGTACGGACTATCCACTCCCTTCCTTTGTGGAGGGGCAAGGGGGAGGGTCTCTTAAAAACATAAAACAATATGGCAAAGAAAGAAAACGGCGAGGAATTATCTCCCGCTAACGAAAAATTGAAAGCCCTACAGGCTGCTATGGCCAACATTGAGAAGAACTTTGGAAAGGGTTCTATCATGAAAATGGGTGACGAGAGTATAGAAGCTGTTGAAGTCATCCCCACAGGTTCCATTGGTTTGAATGCCGCATTAGGTGTGGGTGGTTACCCCAAGGGACGCATCATCGAAATCTATGGTCCTGAATCATCAGGTAAGACCACTTTGGCTATCCATGCCATTGCCGAGGCACAAAAGGCTGGCGGCATTGCTGCCATGATTGACGCTGAGCATGCATTCGACCGCTTCTATGCAGCCAAATTGGGTGTGGATATTGACAATTTGCTTATTTCGCAACCCGACAACGGAGAGCAGGCTCTGGAGATTGCCGACCAGCTCATCCGCTCGTCAGCCATCGACATTATCGTCATCGACTCAGTAGCGGCCCTTACTCCCAAAGCTGAAATCGAAGGAGATATGGGTGACAACAAGGTGGGTCTGCAAGCCCGATTGATGTCGCAGGCCTTGCGTAAGTTGACCTCGACCATCAACAAAACAAACACAACCTGTATCTTCATCAACCAGTTGCGCGAAAAGATTGGTGTCATGTTCGGTAACCCCGAAACTACCACAGGTGGTAACGCGCTGAAGTTCTATGCTTCTGTCCGCCTCGACATCCGTCCCAGCTCACCGATTAAGGATGGCGAAAACATTTTGGGTAAGCAGACCAAGGTGAAAGTGGTAAAAAACAAGGTTGCTCCTCCTTTCCGTAAAGCCGAATTTGACATCATGTTCGGAGAAGGAATCTCACATGCAGGCGAAATTTTGGACTTGGGCGTAGAATACGGCATCATCAAGAAGAGCGGTTCATGGTTCAGTTATAATGAAAGTAAGCTCGGCCAAGGTCGTGACGCCAGCAAGCAAATTATCCAAGACAATCCCGAATTGGCCGAAGAGTTGGAAGCACTCATTATACAGGCCATTAAGGAGAAGAAAGAGTGAGGATAATTATGAATTATGAATTATAAATTATGAAAAGCGGACTCCGTGCACCTCATAATTCATAATTCATAATTCATAATTCAAAATTCTTTTGTACCTTTGCATCCGCAAAAGCAAAATCATGCACCCGTAGTTCAATGGATAGAATATTGGATTCCGGTTCCAACGATTGGGGTTCGACTCCCCACGGGTGTACTCTTATTTTACTCAAAACGCTGATATTTAGTGTTTTATTTGATTAAAACAATCCTGTTTGCACAACATTTGCACAACATCTTAGCAATATAGCATAAAAAAGGGCAAAACTCATCGCTCTGCCCTCTCTTCATGTTCACTTATTGCCATTTTCACCCCTTTGTGGGATTCTCTCGCTCAAATCCTTCATTTTTTTGGCCTGTTCCTCATTTTCCACAATAAAAGTGATACCCGTGTTCATGCTTCCCGTGTGTTCAAGGTTCTGTTTATGCTTCCACCTATCGGGGGCAAGGTTTGTGAGCAAGAAAATGCCCGCGGTCACATTGGGCTGCACTCTCTTGGTTGTTACCGTCCTTTTCTTCAATATCTCCTTTCCTTCCTTGGTCGCATATTCCTCTGCCCGTTCTTCATACTCATAGCCACAGGCCGATTTATACAGGCTCTTCACTATCTTACGTTCCAAAGCCTCCAAAAATACCCCCTGTGCCCTTTTTATAGCTTCAGAAAATTCAGATTTTCCCATCCATTGGTAATACGTCTCTTGGCTTATGTCCATCGCCTTGCAGAACTGCACAAGCGTTGCCCCTCCGTGCCCCATAAGGCCGTTTTCCTTCACCCAATCGGCACACATCCCCACTTTTTCAATGCTGTATTTCATACGCTTTTCAGATAATTATAAATAACTGCTCCCGTCCTTGCTCTCCATCAATCGCATATAGTACAAATGGCAATGGATTGAGGCCTCAGCTGCTTCCAAATCTTCCATCAACTGCACATAGCCACCCGTTTGCAAAGGTAGATTCTGCTTCAAGTTACGTAACGCTGCCAATGCCCTTGCTGCCATGGCCTTTTCTGTGTTGAATAACTCTTCATCTTCTCGCGCTTTCTTTATGTGGTAGGCCAAATCGCCCCCTACCATGATGCTACCCTCTGTGGCTGCTTGCTTTTTCACTTCTTGTGTCATTGTTTACCCTCCTTTATCTTTAATTGTAACATATTCAAACGGTTCAATACGCTCAGTGCCTCATCTACTGCCCTTAATAACGTCAGCCTGTAATTAAATAACACTGAACGTTCACGCTCTTTGAGGCTCATTTCCTGCTCAAACTCTTCAAATGAATAGTCCTCAAATACCAAACCAAACACTTTATCCAAGTGCTCTTTTATCTCTTCCAATTTTGGCAGGGGCTTGCCCCCTGCAATACTCTTTTTATTCATATTTTTTATTTTTACCTTTTGGATGAATTTTTGAAACGTTACCAAAATTTGGTAACAACTACAAGTTACTATAACGCGCGCGTGAGATGGTCAAGCATAGACGCAAGCATTTTTTACTTCATCGTCCAACTCCTTTATAAGGGTGTCCTCTGAAAATGTCCCTGCCTTTTCTTTGGCTGATTCTATCTTCTTCTTTACGCGTGTATAATTCTTTCTATCACTAAACACGTTGGCCGCTTTCAGATCCTCCAAAAAACGCTCTGCCGTGTCCTGTCCTACCATATTTAGGCTATGTGCAAACAACACGTCTATAGCATCGCTTACGCTTTTAATTCTTGTTACATCTACCATACATTGGTTCTGCTTTTTAATACTGAAATACCGCTCACTATATAACCCCACCATTTGGCCATAAAACGCTTTTTCTGCAAGTGTTGAGGCTTCCACCTTTGGGCGGTTCATTTGTTGAGACAATCGGCCTTTATAGCGTATTTCATACCTCAGCAAATTGCCCTCATCCAAACCAACGGGCATTGCAATGCCGCTTTTACGGGCTTCTATCCCCTTGTCATAAAAGCAAACCATGTCGGGCTGTACTTTCCCTCTGTGTTGATAGTACAAGGTATGTGCAACGGCTACCCTCTCGCGCCTTTTCATCTCACCCAAGCGCGCAAGATAGGCCGATACAGGATGCTGCATTATAAATGTTCTGCCAAATTCAAAGCCTGTAACCTTTGCCACGCTCATATCAAAGTGTAATGTGTCCGATATGCGTTCTATGGCTTGTGACGTTGTGTGCCTATCCAATGCAGGGATATTGCTACCATCGTACAGGAACTTGGGCAAGCTACCCACAATGGAAACGCCTGCCGTGTGCCGTGTTACCTTCAACCCACCCACTCCCCCAAATAGCGTTATTTCTCCCGTAGATAGGTCAGTTTGCTCTTTGGGTGTATCCAAATAGGCCGCAATGGCTTCATATTGGCCACCTGTAGCCGCTCTATCAACCCAAAAACTTACCTTGTCATACATACGCTTTACCATATTTTGGTAACACTTCACACATTAACGGCCTGCTTTCTTAACAATGTTAAGGCCTCATCAAAACCACCCATAACAAGCTGCTTACAATAGGCCGCAATGAGCACTTTTGCACCCTCCAAAACAACCAATTCAATAGCTTTTGGCCTTATTCTCTCGGCCTCAGTTTGTGCCGTTTGGTCTTGGTGCACAATAAACAGGAAGCCATCTTCTTTGTACCTGTAAAACGGGTTAGGCTTCTTTGCTTTGCTGTATGTCTCTTTGCTATACGGCTCGCCATAGGCGTAGCCACTCAATCGGCCATCTTTGAAATACTCTTTCAATCCTGTAAAGTTGAGGCTTCCCCTCGCTTGTAGCCTCATCGAGGGCACATTTCCACCCTCCTTTAGCTTTTCCTGTAGGAACATGGCTATCTGTCCGTCCTTGCCTCTTAATTGCTCCATAGGCTCATAATAGCCTGCTTGTGCCACTACCTTAAATTTTGTTGTCTTGGTGCTTGGGTCAAACTCCAAGCGGGCATAGTATCGGATATTGGGGGTTATCATGCTGCACCTCCTTTCTGTAGCATCCGTTCAACATCCGATTTGAGGTACAGGCATCGGCTTCCCACCTCTTTAGGTACGAGATAACCCGTTTTCTTCCATCGCCACAATGTGGAAACATCGACTTTAAACAACTTGGCCACCTCTTCACGGGTCATTGTGGCCATTTCCTTTGCCGCCTCGGCCTCGGCTTTGGCTTGCTTCATTACGTCCTTTACGGTGTCCGCTATTACCGTCCTTAGTTGTGCCTCGTCACACATCAATAGTGTTTGCTGCTGAGGCTGGTTACTTAAACCTTGCATATCTTTTTAGGTTTAAATTAGGCTGTCCAAGCATCGGCTACAGGCGTGCCCTTCTTTGCCATCGCTCACGGGAACAATAGGCCTGTAGCTGCTCTTTTGCCCCGATTGCGCTGCAAAGATATAGACGGTTCTACTTCCTTGCAAGCAAAAAAAATAGCAATAAATAGCGGCACTATTTTTTGCTATTTATTGCTATGCTGTTATACGGTAAAGGGGCTTATTCCCCTGCTTCTATTGCATTCTTTATGGATATGTGTTCTGCTTCTGTCCAATTCTGCTTGCTCATATATCTATTATACCCCGATTGACTTCCCACATTCCCAAACTCGGCTTTAATTTGTCCATAAGTCGGCTTAAGCATATACCCTTCTTTGACGCATACACCGATATATAAATAAAACGCATTCCCGCGCTTCCTGCTCCCGTCAGTATTCAAAGTAAGATGCTTCAATCTTTCAATTAGGCTTTTGTCCTCTCCTTGTATGCAGTCTCTTATATCTTTATTGCTCTTATTGGGTGCTCCTTTGCGTTTTTGGGGCACTTGCTGAGGCTTTACGGTCTCATCCTTACGGGCGTTCTCCCACTCTTCCATAAATTGTACCAAATGTCCTTTTGCTGCATCCTTATATTCTTTGCCTATTTTAGTTTTTTCCAATTGCCTCAATGTCTCCCTATATAATAACGGGTATAGTTCTGCCTCGTTGCAAGTGTTCTTACATCGTCTTATCTTGCTTTTTCCTGCATGAAGCATATATACACTAATATCATTCAAACATTCCCTACCCTTTTCACTCTCAAAATACGTTTGTATCATGGCTTTTGCTATACGGTAGTCTATTATATCACCCAATCTTAAAAGCATCAAATCTCGCTTTAATCCATTCAGTACGGTACACGTTTCCACTATAGGAAAGCCTCCTATCTTTTCATTCACAAATTCCCGCCATATCGGGAGCAATGCAGGCTTTACGGCCTCATCCTGTTTAGATAATGCCGCCTGTATATCTTCCAATAATAGCGTTATGCCCTTGTGTTCTTCCCAAGCATCGTAAAACGCTCCTATATGTCCCTTAATGCTGTCGTATGCGTTACAGTTAATCAGCCTTTCCAATTCATCGATAAACCGCGATTCCTCTTCCTCGTAACGTTCAAATTCAGCTATAACTCTTTTGCGTTCCTCGCCTGTTAGTTCCACCATAACAACATTTTCTTTCATGCTATAACCTTCTTAAATCGTTTTAATACCCTGTAAACTGTAGCTTCACTTACATTGTACTCATCGCACAATGTGCCTACAATATACATTAATTTATGCCCTTCTTTCTTCATCTGCATATAATTACTGTAGAGTGACAGGTATTGAACATCGCCTGCATATATTCCGTTCTCAGCCATCACGCGCAACAAGGCGCGATTATCGTGTATAAATTCATACAGTGTCATACCTCCTCAATCTATCAATGAAACGACTTCTTTCTTTATGTCCTCGTCTATATCCCTATATCGCGCAAATGCCCTGCTACCTTCCTTGTGTCCGCTCAAAGCTCCTATCAAATTGGGGTCTTTCACTTGCTTGTAGATATTGCCTACAAACGTACGTCTTGCCATGTGGCTGCTTGCCACCTCGTTTATAGGCCGCTTCTCTTCCTCGCCTGTTGTGGGGTTTATAATCGTTACTACACGCGTAATACCACACGCGGCAAACACTTCCTTTATGGCATCGTTGTAACGCTGTGAAGTAATGAACGGCAAAAGCCCTGTACCCTTGTGCTTGCGGTACTTTTTTAGTATGGCTGAGGCGCGCCCGTTCAACGGCACACGCACAAACTCGGCTTTCTCGTCCTTGGTCTTTTGCGCCACATACTCCACTGCATCGTTTACTATATTGTCACGGGTCAGCCTCAACAAGTCAGACACGCGACAACCTATCAAGCATTGAAATATAAATATATCCCGTTGGGTCTCCAAACGTGGATCATGGCTCAAATCGTAGCCGGCTATCGTGTTCCGTTCCTCCAATGATATATAGACAGGTCGGCCGTACTTCTCCATCTTTATTTTGAACCTTCTAAACGGGTAGTTCCTTGTTATCTCTTGGTCGTTGCACCATGCCACAAAAGCCCGTAGTTTCTTCATCAGATTGGTGATTGCGTTATCCCCCCTTTGCTGAGGCCGTGGGTTCTTCCTGTGGTCGCTATTGTACTTGAAACGCTCATATACATCGGGGTACTCATCATATAGGGCGTGCTCGTTCCTTAAAAAGCTGTCA
Source organism: Phocaeicola sp. (assembly GCA_045647865.1). Lineage (GTDB taxonomy): Bacteria > Bacteroidota > Bacteroidia > Bacteroidales > Bacteroidaceae > Phocaeicola_A. The sequence goes on along the minus strand of JAZRMW010000024.1, from coordinate 7,628 downwards.
AAATCGCTTAGTACGTTCTCATTCAACCCGTCCAATGTTAGCGCAAAGCCCTGTTCCTCGGTCGCCTGTATAGCCTCAAAGCGTTGCAAAGCTCTGTACAGTACCATGAAATTACGCTTTGAAGTCTCGGCCTTCTCATGCTTCACCATATACTCATCAAAGGCCATAAAGAAAGCCATGCCTGTGCGTGTGTACTTGTCGGGATACAAAGCCTCATCAATCAACCGTTCAAAACGTTCATTATCCATGTCCTCGCCCCTGTGGTTGTTGTAAACTTCGTTTAGCAGGTTCTTACGCTCTGATACACGTTTGCCAATGTCTGCCCGCTCTTTGTCCGATATAATAGCCCTGCTTTTAATCTTCTCGCGTGCCACATCCCACTTTGCTATATCTACCACTATGTCGCTTTTGTGGTACAACTGCACATTGCGCCCGTCTGATAGTCTGAAACGCAGGTTTACAAACCCCGTTTTTTTTGCTGTTCTGAATACAATAGCCACTGTTGCCATGATAATACTGTTATTTGGTTGTGCAAAGATACAATATTTGCACAACATTTGCACAACATCTTTGCAATTTTGCACAACCGATTGCAATTTTATGCAATAATCACCAAATAGTAACTATCTGAATAGATGTATTTTATAAAGACATTAGATTTTACTCAATTTTATAAATAGTACTCCCCACGGGTGTACTAAACAGCAAAAGAGAGCGTGTCGAAAAAACTTATCGACACGCTCTCTTTTTGTCATTATCTGAACTATTGAGTCCAAATGTCGCTATTTATAGAAACATCTTCTATCTTTGCAGCGTTGAATAGGGGATTTTTATTCCTGCATATTGCGCCATTGGCGGTAACGGTTGAACTCTTCACTGAGGCGGTTGAGTGCCCAGCTGATGATGGCCACGTCATCGACCAAACCGAAAGGAATAAAGTCGGCCACGAAGTCGAAGGGAGAAACCAAATAGATAAGGGCACCGACGATGAGCGCCAGATTACCGGAACCATATTCGCGGTATCGGCCACCGACGATATCCTTCACGTAGCTGTACATGACGGTGAGGTCTTCACGGATGGAGGCCAGCCCGCCTTTCCCCATATAACCGCGTAGCTTTCCAAGAAGCAACATCATTTTGGCGGGATCTTTTATCGTGGACTTTCCTTTCTTGGACCACGATGAATTTTGGAATTTCTTGATAATGTCCATGCTGTTTTGTTGAAAGATTGAGAACAGAATTAGGAAGGTTGGGAGACTGAAGGATTGAACATTTCAATCTTTCAATGCATCAACAACTCCTTCCCATCCCTCTGCCAACGCTTGCATGGAAGGGAAGAGGAGGTTGGCACCTTCGTCGAGCAAAGCACTTTCGGGCAAAGGACCTGTGTTGACAGCTATGGTGAAGATACCTGCGGCAACGGCGGCACGTACTCCGAGTGGAGCATTCTCGATGACAAGGGCTTCATTAGGAGCTATACCGGCTTTCTTCAAAGCCATCAAGTAAGGCTCGGGATTGGGCTTCCCATATTTTACATCGAAGGCAGTGACCATCAGTTCGCGGGTAAATATCTCGGGGAAATGGTTGTTCAGACGGTCGAGTAGGGAGAGCTGTCCACTTCCGGTGACGATGACTCTCATCAAACCGTCCTCCTTCACTTGTTGCAATACATTGTGTGCACCGTGCATCGGTTCTGCAGGTGGATTGAGATTGAACAGGCGGCTCTTCTCTGCATAGATCTCTTGGATTTCCTCCGGAGTTGCTTCGTAGCCGCGATCCCGCAAGCTGACGATATTGATGGTACCTGCTCCGGTACGTCCTTCGTGCATGTAAGCCTCTTCACGGCTGAGGTTCATGCCATATTGTTTCATTACTTGATGCCATGCCTCGGCATGGTAGGGCATGGAGTTGTAGAGTACGCCATCCATGTCGAAGAAAACTGCTTTCAGGTCGATACGCTCGTAACCGTGGATGTTCAGGTAGTGTTTGATTGCTTGGTGCATAGTGCTTTATTAAGAGTTCAGAAGCAGCAGGAGTTCAGACGACAGTAATCCTTACTGTATGTATGGTCCGGATTTCTGTTGCTTCATATAGTTATCAGGTTAGAAATTATATCCGAAATTTACAAAGAAACCAACCTTGTCCGTCCGGTCGCTCCAGTAGATGGATGCTTCCATGGGACCGATGAGGCTGTCGTAACCGTAAGTGAGTCCACATCCGAAGATTTTGTCTTCGCGAAGCAGATTTTTGATTTTTACGGACGAAAGGGCAATGTTGGATGTGAAGGTGGCATAATGGTTCTTGCCCATACGCTGACGAAGTTTCAAGGCACCAATGGCCGTCATGGGGTTGGCCAGCTCCATATATCCGATGCCGACAAACGGTAATTGCTGTTCCTTGTATCGTCCGCCTACGAGTCCTCCGATGCCGTTGTGGAGAGCATAAGGGACATTCGTTTTCCAAACGAATCGTCCGCAAATGGAGGGCAGAACGGTGAAACGGCTTCCTGTAGAGAGGGCCATTTCCCAAGCATAGTTGGCTACGGGGATGGCCGGACGGCTGTGGTAGCGCCAGAAGTCAGAGGTGTATAGATTGAGACCGAGCGTCCATTTCATGCCTCGTGTGGGATAGGAACGTCGGTTGAAGTTCTCGAAAAACATGTTGTAGCTGTACGAGAAGAAGTATTCGTCATTGGGACTTGTACTAAGGTTGACGTAGGAAGGCATAACCAGGATGTCGTTGTAGTGGTACTGGTCAAACTCTACGCCCAGAACACAACGGATGTCCTTCCAGTTGCGTTGGAAAGCCATACGTGCCATATGTTGATAATAGGTGTAGTTACTTATTCGTTCGCCATCGTTGTAGAGGTCCACATCGTTGTAGCTGAACCGATAGGAAAGTATGGATTGCCAGCGGTGATTCTTGTCGGGACTGAAAGCATAATCCAATTCTCCATATCCGGTGGAACCCAGACGGAGGGTAAAGTCTATCAATGATCGATGTTCGTCTGTCAGGGCAAAGTGGGAGTTCATAATCAATGATGCCAGTTTTTCGCTATCGAATCCTACTCCCAAGTTCAGACGTTTGTCGGCCTTCTTCTCCTCGGGTGTAATTTGCTTGATGAGCGGAATGCTGTCCAAGTTGTCCGGGAGGATGCGAGGTTTACGTGGAGTGGGCATGAAGGAAGCAGGCAGTCCCAGTTTCTTATGTTTCAATGCCAGCAGGTTGTCCCATTCGCGAAGGGCTGCCTCCTCGCCGCGTACCAACAATGTGTCAATGGCTGAAGAGGTGAAACTGGCGGCTGAATATCCGTTGACATCCACTTTGATGTGTACATCGCTTTTCTGAACGTTTTCTCCATACTTGTTTTCTACCATCAGGTTCACAATCTGTCCAACTACATCGGGAAGTGTTGTCAGATTATTTGCATTTCGGAGAGTGTCCTGCACATCAACGCCGATGATATAGTCTGCTCCCATACGGCGGGCAACGTCCACTGGATAGTTGTTGGCCATACCACCATCAACGAGCATCATGTTTCCTTTCCGGATGGGAGTGAATGCACCGGGAATGGACATGCTGGCACGGATAGCTTCGGCCAATATGCCGCTGTGGAAATCCACCTCGGAACCGTCCACCAGGTTGTAGGCTACACAAGCAAAGGGAATGGGCAGGGTGTTGAAGTCAATGGAATCGTGATACCCTTCCGTCAGTTGGGAAAAGAGGATGGCAATGTTGCGTCCTTTGATGACACCTCCCGTCAGTGCCTCTTTGGGCTTGCGGTCGAAAGGTACAGACACAAGATACTTCTCCGACTTTTCGCGGCTGAGCAACGATTGGTCTGCTCGGTCTGTCGCGTCAGACAACAGGTGTTTCCAATCTTGACTACGCACAATGGAATCCATCTGTGTCGGAGTAAAGCCTATGGAATAGAGTCCGCCCACAATGGCTCCCATACTGGTTCCCACCACATAGTCAATAGGGATACCGGCTTCTTCAATCACTCTCAATGCACGTACATGAGCTACCCCTTTGGCACCACCGCCACTCAGCACCACGGCCACCTTCTTGCGTTGTTCCCCTGCATAGAGGAAATGGAATGACAGAAGAGCCAACAAACAGAGTATTACTTTTCTCATCTTTTTTATACCTTATTATATATATAGGGAGAAACGAACCGCGAAACCTTTTGTTTCCTTATCCTCCTTAAAAGTTAGGCACAAATTACGCGATTTTAATTGGATTTCATTGCATCGATTCGTGCAATTCGCGTAATCTGTGCCTTTATTTTGGAAATATGTGACTAGTTACGATCTGCGAGTGACTAGCTACAAGTTACAAGCTACGAGCTACGAGTGACTAGTTACGGGACTCTCACTAACTTGCTGACTTGTCACAGTTTTGCCTGAATGGCTTTCGTCTCTTCCTCGTATCCCGGTTTGCCAAGGAGGGCAAACATATTCTTCTTGTAAGCCTCTACACCCGGTTGGTTGAACGGATTCACACCCAACAGGTATCCGCTGATGCCGCATGCCTTCTCGAAGAAGTAGATGAGTTGTCCGATGTAGTATTCGTTGAGACAGGGTACTGTTACACGCATGTTGGGCACACCGCCATCCACATGAGCCAATTGGGTACCCAACTCAGCCATCTTGTTCACCTCGTCCACACGCTTTCCGGCCAAGAAATTCAATCCGTCGAGGTTTTCTTCGTCTGTCGGTACGGTCATGGTCTTGTTGGCATTCTCTACAGAGATGACCGTTTCGAAGATGGTGCGTTCACCCTCCTGAATCCACTGTCCCATGGAGTGGAGGTCGGTGCTGAAGTCAACAGATGCGGGGAAAATTCCCTTTCCGTCCTTACCTTCGCTTTCGCCATAGAGTTGCTTCCACCATTCCATCATGAAGTGCAATTTGGGCTGGTAGTTCACGAGAATTTCAATCTTCTTGCCATCAGCATACAACAGGTTGCGCACAGCAGCATATACGGCAGAGGGATTCTCCATGAAGGGAACATTCTCAGCAGTCTGTGCCTCCATGTCGCGGGCACCCTGAACAAGTTGTTCGATATCGTATCCTGCTACAGCGATGGGCAACAGACCTACGGGAGTGAGCACACTGAAACGGCCGCCTACGTTGTCGGGGATGATGAAAGATTTGTATCCCTCCTTGTCAGCAGTCACGCGGGCAGCACCCTTCTTGGCATCTGTCACGGCAACGATAACCTTGCGTGCCATCTCCTTTCCGCGTTGGTCTTCACACTGTTTCTTCAACAGGCGGAAGGCAAGAGCGGTCTCTGTAGTAGTTCCTGATTTGGAGATATTGATGACACCGAACTTCTTGTCTTGCAAGAACTCGGTCAACTCAGCCAAATAATCTTCGCCGATGTTGTTTCCTGCGTAGATGATTACGGGATTCTCTTTTTGGGTTTTCAACCATTCGAACGTGTTTGAAAGCGCTTCAATTACAGCACGTGCTCCGAGGTAGCTGCCACCGATACCGGCAACAATCACCACTTCGCAGTTCTCGCGCAATACCTGTGCAGTTGCTTTCAAATCTGCCAAATGCTCAGCGGTGATGCTGGAGGGCAGATGCAACCATCCGAGAAAATCATTTCCTGCTCCGTTTCCCTTCTCCAGGGTTTCCATAGCAGCCTTTACTTGAGTCTCATAAGCAGCTACAGCTCCATTAGCGAGGAACTGTTCAGCCTTAGCAATGTTTAATTGGATATTTTTCATTTTTAAGCGTGTTATCTAAATGAATCAGTCAATAGTTTAATTTCAATCATGGGCGAGATACGCTCATAAAGGATGTTGTAAACCGCATCCAGGATAGGCATGTTCACATGGTAATGTTTGTTGATTTCCTTGATGCATTTGGTTCCGTAGTATCCCTCGGCAATCATTTCCATCTCCACTTGGGCACTCTTGACAGAGTATCCCTTGCCAATCATCGAACCGAACACGCGGTTACGGCTGAATCGTGAATATCCCGTCACCAGCAGGTCGCCCAGATAGACCGATTCGTCAATCTTACGTTCGATGGGGTGTACGGTCTCGATGAACCGGTTCATTTCCTGTACGGCATTGGCCATGAGTACGGCTTGGAAGTTGTCGCCATACTTCAAACCGCTACAGATACCGGCTGCAATGGCATATACATTCTTCAATACCGAACTGAATTCGATGCCCGGCACATCTTCGCTTACCGAAGTCTTGATGAATTGGTTGGCAAATTTCTTGGAGAGATATTTGGCACTTTCGCGGTTGGAACAACCGATAGTGAGGTATGACAAGCGCTCCAGTGCCACCTCTTCTGCATGACACGGGCCTGCCAACACCGCAATTTGTTCTTCGGGTACGCCATATACCTTATGGAAATATTCCGATATAATCATATTCTCGTCCGGCACGATACCCTTGATAGCCGTAATGATGAACTTGTCCTTCAGCTTGGCCTTGAGTTTCTTCAAGTGGCTCTTCAAGTAAGGTGAAGGAGTGACGAATATCAGGATGTCTGACTCTCTTACCACCTTGTTGATGTCGGATGAGAAATTGATGCGTTTGATGTCGAAGCGCACACCGGTCAGGTATGCAGGGTTGTGTCCCAAGCGTTTGAACTCTTCGATGCGGTCATCGCGGCGCATGTACCAATTGATGGTTTCATCCTCGTGACTCATCACCATCTTTGCGATAGCCGTGGCCCAACTGCCGCCACCCATGATTGCTATCTTTCCGTCGGGAAGTTTCATAAACAATTATGAATTATGAATCATGAATGATGAATGATGGTATGAGAGCCATTTGCCCTTGTATATCCTCATTCATCATTCTCAATTCAGGATTAAACAAGTTTGTTTATCCACGCTGTCACCTCATCCACAGTCGGGTTCTTCAGTTCCAGCTTGTATTTCTTGTTCACACCACAAATGTCCTGATGCAACTTTTGTGGATTCACATTCTGCATGTCGGTTACCAAGTTGTATCCCGCCTTTTGAATCAGGGGAACCCACTCTTCGGGAACACCGATGGCGGTGTATTTCTCTGCCTTGTCCTTGGGTGCAACCTTTTCGGGACGCATTTGTGGGAAGAAGAGGACTTCTTGGATGAACGCGTTTCCTGTGAGCAACATGACCAGACGGTCGATACCGATACCGATACCCGATGTTGGAGGCATACCATATTGAAGGGCTTTCAAGAAATCTTGGTCGATGAACATTGCTTCGTCGTCGCCCTTTTCGCTCAAGCGAAGTTGGTCTTTGAAGCGTTCTTCTTGGTCAAGTGGGTCGTTCAACTCAGAATAGGCGTTAGCCAATTCTTTACCATTTACCATCAACTCGAAACGTTCGGTCAAGCCCGGTTTGCTACGATGCATCTTGGTAAGTGGTGACATTTCCACTGGATAGTCGGTGATGAAAGTTGGTTGAATGTAGGTGCCTTCGCAGAATTCACCGAAGATTTCATCGATCAACTTACCCTTACCCATTGTGTCGTCAATCTCCATGTTCAATGCCTTGCAGATGTCGCGAATTTCGTCTTCGCTCTTTCCGTTCAAGTCGTAACCTGTCTTTTCCTTGATGGCATCGAGGATAGGCAAACGACGATAAGGTGCCTTGAAGCTGATTGTCTT
>JAZRMW010000023.1:0-152341 GCA_045647865.1 Phocaeicola sp. | reverse complement strand
TCCGTACCATCCGTTTGCAGAAGAACATTGCCCAGAAGGAGACATTGGAATTGCAGGTTGTAGGTGAAAATCCCGTAGCTGCATTCAGCAGTGTGATAGCCAAGTTATGCAACCTGACCTCCGTTTCTGCCGTAGAGGCTAAAGCAGAAGGCTCTGCATCGTTCATGGTTGGCACTACAGAATATGCGGTACCTTTGGGCAACCTTATCAATGTGGAAGAAGAATTGAAGAAACTCGAAGCCGACTTGGCTTACAACGAAGGGTTCCTCCAAAGCGTATTGAAGAAACTCAGCAACGAGAAGTTCGTAAGCAAAGCTCCTGCCGCCGTTATCGAGATGGAGCGTAAGAAGCAAGCCGATGCCGAAAGCAAGATTGCAGCATTGAAAGAAAGCATTGCTGCGTTGAAGAAGTAATTGGAATAGATGAAAGAATTTGTCATATCAGAAGCCCAAACCGAGACGGCCGTACTGGTGGCCATCATCACTCCGCAACAGAATGAGCGGAAAACCAATGAGTATCTGGACGAGTTGGAGTTTCTGGCCGAAACGGCCGGAGCAAAGACCGTCAAACGATTCACCCAGCGGTTGGATGGAGCCAGTTCGGTAACGTACATCGGAAAGGGTAAGCTACAAGAGATAAAGGAATATATTCAACGCGAAGCCGAAGAGGAACGCGAAGTTGGTATGGTCATTTTCGATGATGAGTTGTCGGCCAAGCAGATGCGCAACATCGAGAAAGAATTGCAAATCAAGATTCTTGACCGTACATCGCTTATCCTTGACATCTTTGCTATGCGTGCGCAAACAGCTCATGCCAAAACACAGGTGGAGCTGGCTCAAAACCGCTACATGCTTCCCCGACTCCAACGTCTTTGGACACACCTTGAACGCCAAGGAGGTGGTTCAGGTAGTGGAAAGGGAGGCTCGGTAGGCTTGAGAGGACCGGGTGAAACACAGTTGGAAATGGACCGCCGTATCATCCTCAACCGCATGTCACTATTGAAGCAACAACTGGCAGAGATTGACAAGCAGAAGACAACGCAACGCAAGAACCGTGGACGCCTTATCCGTGTAGCATTAGTCGGATACACCAATGTAGGAAAATCCACACTGATGAACCTGTTGGCCAAAAGCGAAGTGTTTGCCGAAAACAAACTGTTCGCGACATTGGACACGACGGTGCGTAAGGTCATCATTGAGAACTTGCCTTTCTTGTTGAGTGATACGGTAGGATTCATCCGCAAGTTGCCCACAGAGTTGGTGGAGTCGTTCAAGAGTACACTTGATGAGGTACGCGAAGCGGATTTGTTGCTCCATGTAGTGGACATCTCACATCCTGACTTCGAAGAGCAAATACAGGTAGTAGAGCGTACATTGGGCGATCTCGGATGCAGCGACAAACCGAGCATGATTATCTTCAACAAGATTGATGCCTATACCTATGTAGAGAAGGACGAGGACGACTTGACACCTCGTACCAAGGAAAACACCACTCTTCCTGAACTGATGAACACTTGGATGGCCAAAATGAATGGAGACTGCATTTTCATTTCTGCTCGTGAAAAAACGAACCTCGAAGAATTGAAAACCGTTATATATAATAAGGTAAGGGAATTGCACGTACAGAAGTACCCATACAACGACTTTCTTTACCAGACATACGATACAGAATGACTACAATGAAAAGACAACTAACCACCGAAGAGATTAAACAGCTTGAGCATCAAGGATGCTCAGCTGAAAGTTGGGAGAACATCCTTGTACACACGAATTTCAATACCAACAATCTGCGCCACACGTATTTTGAAGGTCATGTGGAAATTGGTGAAGGAACAAGTATCAGCCATGTGGGTCTCTTGAAGAATATTTCTGTCCACGACAATGTGAGTATCTGTCGCGTGAACGAAATCACTTGTGACAAATGGATTGACACAGAACTTTGTCGCGAAGGAATAACCGTGGGTAACGAAGCTGGAGAACCGAATATTCATTTTACGCTTAACCCTAACGAGCAATTGGATTGGCTGAATGTTCACTATCCACAATTCCGCCATGTGAAAGAAATCACACATACAGATACTACTCCTATGGGAACCATCGCTACAGGATGCCACATCAAGAATTGTGGTACGTTGTGCAATGTATTGGTAGAGAAGAATGTCCGTATTGAGGGAGTTGCCCATTTGGAAGATGGTTTCCTTTTAGAAGATGCATACGTCGGTACACAGGTGATTGCCCATAAGTTTTGCATCGGCAAGCGTACAAAGGTGACTGACGGAGCGAAACTCTATCATGTCATTACTACCAACGATTGCAAGATTGGCAAGGGATTCATGGCCGAGAATTGCTACTTTGGACATCATAGTGAACTCTTCTGTGGCGAGGCTTGTGCCGTGTTCGGAGGTCCGCATACGGTAAGCCACCACAAATCGACATTGCTTATTGGTGGCGAGTTTTCTTTCTACAATGCCGGTTCGAACACGAATCAAAGCAACCATGCCTACAAGTTAGGCCCTGTACATCACGGTACGTTGGCGCGAGGTTCGAAAACGGCTTCAGGAAGCCACATTCTCTGGCCAATGAAGTCGGCTCCTTTCTGTATGGTGATGGGCAAGGTGAAGACACATCCCGATTTGTCGGCATTACCCTTCTCATATATTATTGCCGACGGAGAAAGAGTTTTTGCCGCACCAGGCATGAATTTAGGCACAGCCGGCACCTTCCGCGATGTACTCAAATGGAAGCAACGCGGAAGTTCACCCTACGTAGGCGAATATGACTTCCTCTCACCCTTTGTGATGCAAAGTGTGTTCAATGGATTGGAAGTGCTTGAGTCCCTCCAGAAGGAATATGGTACTGAAGTGGACGAATACCCCTATAATGGCACCATTATTCGCCGAAATGCTCTGCAGAAAGGCATTGACCGCTATCGTTTGGCCATTCGTTTGTATGCTTACAAAATAACTCCGACGACGAACATCAATGATGAAGCACGCAAATGGCATTGGATAGACGTAGCCGGTTTGCCGATGGCAGAAGAGGGGTTGAGCACAGGTACGGGATGTTCCTGCTTCAACCCCGAGATGAAGTCACTTCATCCTTGGGATGAGTTGAACACTCTCTATACGACCCAATCGCAACAATGGGGAGCTGCCATGTTGGCCCACATGTTTGGAGGAAAATTTACCGACGGAACTTTGCAAGATGAGGCTGAACAGGCTCTTGAAGAATGGAAGAATCTGCTGATAGCCGATGCCCGCAAAGAACATGCGTTAGGCGACATGAATGAATCATTGATAAATGATTTTATCCAAAAAGTAGAGAAGAACTGCAAAGATTCGCTTTGATTTCTGTTAAAATAAAAAATATTCTCTTTTTTCCGACGAAATATGCTTGTTATTAGCGTGAAAATGACTAATTTTGTTGCCTAATAACTTAATCGCAAAAGACATGTCTGAAACAAAGAGAATCAAAACCGCTCTCGTATCGGTTTATCACAAGGAAGGTTTGGATGAAATTATTACCAAACTGCATGAAGAAGGAGTAAAGTTCCTGTCAACCGGAGGAACCCGTCAGTTTATTGAATCATTGGGTTATCCCTGCCAAGCAGTGGAAGACCTCACCTCATATCCCTCTATTTTGGGTGGACGTGTGAAGACCCTGCATCCGAAGGTTTTCGGTGGCATCCTTTGCCGCCGCCACCTCGAAGAGGACATCCAACAAATCAACCAATATGAAATTCCCGAAATAGATCTCGTCATCGTTGACCTCTATCCTTTTGAAGATACTGTAGCTTCGGGTGCTGAAGAACCTGCCATCATCGAAAAGATTGACATAGGCGGCATTTCACTCATCCGTGCCGGTGCCAAGAACTTCAAGGATGTCGTTATCGTTGCCAGCAAGGCCCAGTACCAGCCTTTGGCAGATATTCTGAACGACCGTGGTGCAGAAACTACGTTGGAAGAACGTCGTTGGTTTGCCAAGGAAGCTTTCGCTGTATCCTCACACTATGACTCTGCAATCTTCAATTATTTCGATGGTGACAACGGATCTGCTTTCCGCGCAGCTGTAGAGTGTCCGAAGTCTCTCCGTTACGGTGAGAATCCTCATCAACAGGGTGCATTCTTTGGAGATTTCGAAGCAATGTTTGACCAAATCCACGGAAAGGAAATTTCTTACAACAACCTGCTTGACATCAATGCTGCAGTTGACCTGATTGACGAGTTTGACGATGTAACGTTTGCCATCTTGAAGCACAACAATGCTTGCGGTTTGGCCTCTCGCCCTGTATTGGTAGATGCGTGGAAAGATGCTCTTGCTGGTGATCCCGTATCAGCTTTCGGTGGTGTATTGATTACCAATGCTGTTATCGACAAAGAAACAGCCGAAGAGGTGAACAAGATTTTCTTCGAAATCATCATCGCTCCCGACTACGACGTAGATGCGCTTGAAATCCTTGGACAGAAAAAGAACCGCATCATCCTCGTTCGCAAAGAGGGTGTTCAATTGCCAAAGAAGCAATACCGTTCTGTATTGAATGGTGTTTTGGTTCAGGATCGTGATTTGAAGACCGAAACTCCTGAAGACTTGAAACAAGTAACAGACAAAGCCGCTACCGCACAAGAGATAGAGGATATGCTCTTTGCCAACAAGATTGTAAAAAATAGCAAGAGCAATGCTATTGTATTGGCCAAGAACAAGCAACTCTGTGCCAGCGGTGTAGGCCAGACTTCACGTGTAGATGCCTTGAAGCATGCTATTGAAAAGGCTAAAGGATTCGGCTTTGACCTCAATGGTGCAGTTATGGCCAGCGATGCATTCTTCCCCTTCCCCGATTGTGTAGAGATTGCCGGCAACGAAGGCATTACAGCCGTTATCCAACCGGGTGGTTCTGTGAAGGATGAACTTTCATTCCAATACTGCAACGAGCACGGTATTGCTATGGTAACAACAGGATTCCGTCATTTTAAACATTAATTTTCAATTTATGAATTGTGAATCATGGAGAACTTACCGGTGTGGTATGTCTCATGATTCACAATTCATAATTTTTCATTCATAATTCAAAAAATGGGATTTTTCTCTTCTTTATTCTCTTTTACACAAGAAATAGCGATGGATCTTGGCACGGCCAATACCATCATCATCAACAATGGAAAAATTGTGGTAGATGAGCCGTCAGTCGTAGCCCTTGACCAACATACTGATAGAATGATTGCCGTAGGTGGCAAGGCTAAGATGATGCATGAGAAGACTCACAAGAATATCCGCACTATCCGTCCGTTACGCGACGGCGTAATTGCAGACTTCTACGCCTGTGAACAGATGATGCGTGGTCTCATCAAGATGGTTAACCCCGGACGTCGTCTTTTCTCTCCATCATTGCGTATGGTTATCGGCGTCCCTTCGGGTAGTACCGAAGTCGAATTACGTGCCGTGCGTGACAGTGCAGAACATGCAGGTGGACGTGATGTATATCTGTTGTTTGAACCTATGGCTGCAGCTATTGGTGTAGGTATTGATGTCGAGGCTCCAGAAGGCAACATGATTGTGGATATAGGTGGTGGTTCTACGGAAATTGCAGTGATTTCGCTCGGTGGTATTGTATCGAACAACTCTATTCGCACTGCCGGTGATGACCTTACAGCCGATATTCAAGCCTATATGAGCCGTCAACACAACGTCAGAGTCAGTGAGCGTATGGCTGAACGTATCAAGATTCACGTAGGTTCTGCTCTCCCAGACTTGGGTGAGGATGCTCCCGAGGATTATGTTGTTCACGGACCTAACCGTGTGACTGCCCTTCCTATGGAGGTGCCTGTTTGTTATCAGGAAATTGCTCATTGTCTGGATAAAACTATCGCTAAAATTGAGACTGCAGTGCTCAGTGCTCTTGAAAATACTCCGCCCGAACTCTATGCCGATATTGTAAAGAACGGTATTTGGTTGGCAGGTGGTGGTGCCCTGCTCCGCGGATTGGACAAACGTTTGAGAGACAAAATCAATATTCCGTTCCACATTGCTGAAGACCCCCTGCACAGTGTAGCACGCGGTACGGGCATTGCGTTGAAAAATGTAGATCGCTTTACATTCTTAATGAGATAAATTCATGTACAATTTGCGAAGTACAAGGTACAATTCTCAATCTATAGAATCAAGAGTTGTAAATTGTACCTTGTAAATTGTACCTTGTAAATGGACTTATGCGCAACCTGTTGAACTTTTTTTTCAATTACGGACACTGGCTCCTCTTCCTTTTGTTGGAGGCAATCAGTTTTATGCTGTTGTTCCGTTTCAACCATCATCAAGGTAGCGTGGGATTTACCTCTGCCAATCGGATAGTAGGGCAAATATACACCGCATCGGCTGAGGCGTCGTCATTTTTCAAGTTGCACACAATCAATACCCAACTCACACAACATAATATTGAACTGCAAGCCGAAAATCAAGTTTTGCGGAGCATGTTGCAAAAGGTTATGCCAGACAGTGTATTGAACAGCTTGTCACTTTCGTTACAAAAGCGGGGATATGAAACCGTTCCTTGCCGGATAATCAATAATTCGTTGAATCGACCGGATAATTATATCACTTTAGATAAAGGCAAAGCTGATGGCGTAGAACCCGAAATGGGTGTTATCAATGGCAATGGCATTTTAGGAATCGTTTATCTGACGTCCGAGCACTATTCGTTAGCCATCTCTTTGTTGAACAGCAAGTCCAGCATTAGTTGCAAATTCAAACAGAATGACTATTTCGGTTATCTCAAGTGGAAAGAAGAGGATGCCCGTTTTGCATACTTGGAGGATGTGCCCCGTCATGCACTTTTCCAACAGGGGGATACGATTGTCACCAGTGGTTATTCGGCCGTATTTCCTAAAGATTTGATGGTAGGGACCGTTGACAGCATCTCCGATTCCAAGGACGGATTATCTTATCTCCTCCGCATCCAGTTAGCGGCTGACTTTGCCAATTTGGATGATGCAGTAGTTATTGCCAATAAAGGACGAAAGGAGCAACGTGCGTTGGAAAAACAAGTCATTCATAAACCCTAAAAGAACAAGTAAGGAGACAGCCCTATGATCATCACATTCATCAGACGCTTCAGTTGGTTTTGGTTGCTTGTTCTTGTACAGGCTTTCATTCTCAACAATGTACATGTATTTGGTTATGCCACACCATTCTTGTATATATACCTGATACTGACATTCGACGCAAATATGTCACGTTATTCACTGCTTTTATGGGGATTCTGTTTAGGTTTGGCTGTCGATATCTTTTCGAACACACCGGGAGTAAATGCTGCAGCTACAACCCTGTTGGCTTTTGCCCGCCCAGTTCTGTTGCACCTCTTCACGCCACGTGACAGTGCAGAAGACTTTTCTCCAGGCTTTCAAAGTATGGGGGTCAGCCCATTTATCCGTTACATCACTTTTGGTTTGTTACTTCATCAGACAGCCCTTATCCTGTTGCTCACCTTCTCTTTTGCGCAACCCCTTGCACTGTTGCTCAAAGTGGTAGCAGGAACATTGATTACCGGGCTTTGTATGTTGGGAGTCGAGTGGAGTAGAAAATAAGTCAAACATACATGAAGTCCAAGAAATACAATCTGGAAAAACGGAAATATGTCATCGGTAGTATTGTGGCAGGCATCGTGCTTGTCTATATCCTACGTCTGTTCTCGTTGCAGATTGTCAGCGATGAATACAAGCAACACGCAGACAGTAATGCATTCCTGAAAAAGACTCAATATCCTTCACGCGGTATCATTTACGACCGTAACGACAGTCTGTTGGTATATAACCAACCGGCCTATGATGTGACCTTTATTCCCCGTGAAGTAGAAAACCTCGACACGATAGATCTTTGTGATGCATTGGGCATTACCCGCGAGTTTTTTGAGAAGCGCATGAAGGACTTGATTGATGGACCCGGTTACTCAAGATATACCCACCAGACCCTACTTACCCAACTTTCGGGTGAAGAGTTCTCTGTATTTCAGGAGAAACTTTTCCGTTTCCCAGGATTCTACGTACAACGCCGTAGCATCCGTCAATACACCTGTAATGTAGGTGCTCACGTATTGGGTGATATCGCTGAAGTGTCTAAACGCGACATGGAGAACGACGAATATTACAAACGAGGCGATTATATCGGCAAGCAAGGAATTGAACGTTCCTACGAAGAGCAACTACGTGGCGAAAAAGGTGTGGAGATTCTGCTTCGTGATGTACACGGTCGCATCCAAGGACGTTATATGGACGGAGCAATGGATATTCCTTCCACTCCAGGAAAGAATCTTCGTCTCGGACTCGATATCCGTCTGCAAGCTCTTGGCGAACGCTTGCTGGAAGGAAAGATTGGCAGTATCGTTGCCATTGAACCCCAAACGGGTGAGATTCTCTGTATGGTCAGTGCCCCTTCGTTCGATCCACACATGATGGTGGGCCGCCAACGAGGAAACAACCATTTGGAACTTTCACGCGATGGATGGAAACCTCTACTCAACCGTGCTATCATGGGAACCTATCCCCCTGGTTCCACTTTCAAGACCTCGCAAGCCCTCACTTTCCTTGAGGAGGGTATTGTCACTGAACAAACCGTCTATCCTTGCCACGGTGGATTCGTACATCGCGGTTTACGTGTAGGTTGTCATGCCCACAGTTCTCCCATACCCGTCATTCCCTCGTTGGCCACCTCATGCAATGCCTATTACTGTTGGGGACTCTACCACATGATTGGTGCACGCAGCAAATACGGCTCAGTACAAAATGCCATGAACCGTTGGCGCGACTACATGGTCTCCATGGGGTTCGGATACCCACTCGGTGTGGATTTGCCAGGCGAGAAACGCGGATTGATTCCCAATGCACAATACTACGATAAGGCTTATCGGGGTTCTTGGAACGGAATGACCATCATCAGTATCTCTATCGGGCAGGGCGAAGTTAACCTCACTCCCCTACAAATAGCCAATCTTGGTGCCACCATTGCCAATCGTGGTTACTTCATTACTCCTCATGTCGTGAAGGAAATCGAAGGCGAACCTATCGATTCACTCTATACAACCCGCCGCTACACAATGGCATCCAAGAAAAACTACGACATCGTTGTCGAAGGTATGCGTCAGGCCGTATTGAACGGAACTTGCCGAGGAGCCAACCTGCCGGGTATCGAAGTTTGTGGCAAAACAGGTACTGCACAGAACCGTGGTAAGGACCACTCTATCTTCATGGGATTTGCCCCCAAGGAAAATCCGCAGATAGCCGTCGCTGTCTATGTAGAGAACGGAGGGTTTGGTGCCACCTTCGGCGTTCCCATCGGTGCACTCCTTATGGAGCAATATCTCAACGGTAAACTTTCACCCGAAAGTCATGCCAAAGTAGAATATATTCGCGGACGCCCCATTCATTACGATACGAAAAGATAACTGATTGATTGCTATAATCAGGTTTTTTCTCCCCCTTTCTGCCATCATTGCCACCGACGAATATCTATAATTCCGTAAGAAATAAAATCCTTTGTAAACATTTGACCTGGGGCATGGAGGTTTTTCTTCTTTCCCTTTGCCATCTCATGGAATCTGCCTAACTTTGCGCCCCTATGATACGAAAACGTAAACAAAGTATATGGAAATCTATTGACTGGGTAACGGTACTACTCTATCTGGTGTTGGTAACCTGCGGATGGTTCAGCATCTGCGGTGCCAGCTATACATATGGAGAGACAGATCTCTTCAGTTTCGACAGCCGTTCAGGCAAACAACTTGTATGGATAGGTTGTTCATTAGGGCTTGGAGGTCTCTTACTGATACTGGAGGAAAAAGTCTATGAAGTCTTGGCCTATCTCTTCTATGCAGCCATGATGGTACTCTTATTGATAACTCCCTTCATAGCCCGTGACATCAAAGGATCGCTTTCGTGGATAAGCTTGGGCCCCGTCAGTTTGCAACCGGCAGAATTTGCCAAATATGCAACAGCTTTGGCATTAGCCAAACTGATGAGTCCCTATGGGTTCAATCTTGAAAAAAACAATAATTTCATCCGATCCGTTGCGCTGATATTATTACCTATGGTATTGATTATCATGCAGAAAGAAACGGGTTCTGCATTGGTTTATGCCGCATTCTTCCTCGTACTCTATCGCGAAGGAATGTCGGGAGCTATCCTCTTTACGGGAGTAGCAGCCGTAATCTATTTTGTTGTAGGCATCCGTTTTGGCAATGAATTGCTATGGAATACCCCCACCTCAATAGGCCGTTCTGCAGTCCTAAGCCTTATCATACTGTTCAGTACGGGCATGGTTTGGATTTATGGGAAACTGTGGAAACCGGTGAAATGGATGCTTATAAGTACCATCAGTGTTACAGCCATCGGCATACTATGCTCGAAATTTGTCTATGCATTCGACCTTACTTACCTCTTGGTCGCCGAATGTATCATACTGACTGGATATTTAATCTATTTGGCTTTGATGGAACGAAGCAAGAAGTTTGCCCTGATTGCCCTCTTTGCATTAGGCTCAGTAGGATTCCTCTATTCGTGTAACATGGTGTTCAAAAAACTGGACGACCACCAACGTGTACGCATCGAAGTTCTCCTCGGCATGAAGGACGACCCTAAGGGGGCTGGCTACAACGTGAACCAATCAAAAATTGCTATCGGTTCGGGCGGATTACACGGAAAAGGATTCCTAAATGGTACGCAAACAAAGTTGAAGTATGTACCTGAGCAAGATACAGACTTCATCTTCTGTACCGTCGGCGAAGAGATGGGATTCATAGGTTCATCAGCTATCCTGTTGCTGTTCATGATTTTTATCCTGCGCCTGCTATACTTGGCCGAACAACAAAGTTTTTCCTTCGGACGTATCTACGGCTACTGTCTGGTAAGCATTTTCCTCTTCCACCTGTTCATCAACGTAGGTATGGTATTGGGACTGACCCCTGTGATAGGTATCCCCCTACCCTTCTTCAGCTACGGTGGCTCGTCGCTCTGGGGATTCACCCTCCTACTCTTCACCTTCCTGCGAGTGAATGCAGAGTATAATAAAAAGAAACAATAAAAACGATAGTCGCTATAGGCATATAAATACCTCTCAATCATGCAAAAACTCTACGAACTCCTTCGCCTTGAATACGAGCACGAAAAAGAAACCTACCGCCAACAGACCGAGGTAATGGGTGTAGCACGCAAGGTGAAGCGTGGCATCGCTTGGTATCCCCTGAGCATAGGACGAAGTTATTACAATTCGCTAAATCAGTTGGTTGTAGAGGTGAGCCGCACAGAGGATACAGACATCGAACATAACTTTGAGTACGGCCGCCCCGTCTGTTTCTTCACCCAAGACTATGAAGGACGTGTCAAACTGCTCAACTTCCACAGCACAGTAAGTTATGCTGATGAGACCCGCATGGTAGTGGTAATCCCTTCCGCAGGCGCACTGTTGGAATTGCAAGCGGCTGACCAGATGGGTGTACAACTCTATTTTGACGAATATACCTACCGATTGATGTTCGAGGCTATGGAACGAACCATCAAGGCCAAAGGTAACCGTTTGGCCCAATTACGCGACATTTTCCATGGTACAGCTCCAGTGAGTACCTACAACTTTACTCCCGTACGTTTTCCATGGCTCAATCCCAGTCAAGAAGAAGCTGTCAACAAGGTGCTATGGGCAAAGGATGTAGCAGTAGTACACGGCCCTCCGGGAACAGGAAAGACCACTACACTTGTAGAAGCTATCTACGAAACTCTGCATCGCGAAAATCAAGTATTGGTCTGTGCACAAAGCAACATGGCAGTAGATTGGATCAGCGAGAAGTTAGTGGATCGCGGCATACATGTACTACGCATAGGAAATCCTACACGAGTGAACGACAAAATGCTCTCCTTCACCTACGAACGACGTTTCGAAGCACATCCTGACTATCCGCAACTATGGAGCATACGCAAAGCTATACGCGAACTGCAACAACAGCGACGCAAGGGACGAAGTGAAAGCCTGCACCAGAAAATCAATGCACTGAAAGACCGTGCGACAGAACTTGAAATACGTATCAATGCCTCTCTCTTCAATGAAGCACACGTAATAGCCTGTACGCTGACAGGAAGTGCCCACCGCGTGATGATGGGGATGAAATTCGGAACTCTCTTTATCGATGAAGCCGCACAAGCATTAGAACCTGCCTGTTGGATAGCAATCAGGAAGGCTGACCGCGTGATTCTTGCAGGCGACCATTGCCAGCTACCACCAACAGTGAAGTGTTTCGAAGCAGCTCGTGGCGGACTGGCTCACACACTGATGCAGACCATTGTGAAACGGAAACCCGAGGCTGTCAGTCTGCTGAAGATACAATACCGCATGAACGAAGAAATCATGCGTTTTTCTTCCGATTGGTTTTACGGAGGAAGCTTACAAGCTGCACCTGAAGTGAAATATCGCGGTATTTTGGATTACGACACTCCCATAGTATGGATAAACACTGAAGGAATGGAATGTCACGAAGAATTTGTCGGTGAAAGTTTTGGCCGGATCAATAAAACCGAAGCCACCCTTACTATGGAGCAACTGCAAGCCTACATCAATCGCATCGGCAAGCAACGTATTCTGGACGAACGCATTGATTTCGGACTTATCTCACCCTATAAAGCACAAGTACAATACTTACGCCAGCTCATCCGTCGGGAACCATTTTTCAAGCCCTTCCGGCATCTTATCTCAGTCAACACCGTAGATGGTTTTCAAGGACAAGAACGCGATGTCATCGTCATCTCCCTTGTACGCGCCAACGAAGAGGGACAAATTGGATTCCTCAACGATTTGCGACGTATGAACGTTGCCATAACCCGTGCACGCATGAAACTCATTATCTTGGGAGATGTACCCACTCTAACCCGACATCCGTTCTACAAAAAGTTGTATGAATACATTCAAAGAGAGGAATAGCAAATAGTAAACATTATCCCAACCCTATCCCTATTCAAAGACATATTTCATATTAAAAAGTCATTAATTTGACCAATAAACTACATTTTATGTTATAGAACATATAAAAAAGTTTTGTCAAACGAGTTTATCTGCCTACCTTTGCAGCGTTATCCTAAAACAATCTTTTTACCTTAACAAAAGAACTAATACCTAGTAATAAGAAAAAGGAGGCCTTGTGAAAAGCCTCCTTTTTTCATTGTATTCCTACTTATATCGAACTCACGTTACTTTAGGAAATCGGTTATTCTGAAATGGAAGAAACTTTTATGCCCACATCCATGACTCCTTTCAACGAATCATCAGTCATGCAGTGCATAATCTGCATACCAGCCACACAACTGCCATCTGCTTGCAAAGTCTTCAAAGGAACTTCTATTTGATAAAGCCCGGCGAATCCTTTTCCCAAAGGGAGTCCGTCATTATTATATAAGGTACAGCAGAGAGTATCGGTTTGCCAACGCAAAGAATCCTCGATATTGTGTCGCACCAACAACCAAAGATTTTGGAAATGATACTTGTCCGTATAATAAACATCTACACAGACATTGAAATCCTTCCCCTCCGGCAAAACAGGGAGAGCAAAGGAGACCGTATCGTTCTGTGTCCATTCAATAGGAACCGATTTCGAGTGGTGATACATTCTCTCTCCCCAATCACCACAAGAGACCGCCATAGCAAGTCCCAAACAAGCTATGCCGATCTCCTTAATATGCTTATGAAAGTCCATCATTTGCCCATATCTATATTTCAGAGCACAGGAAACGGTTTCAATGTCAAAGTCTCAAACCATACAACACACGAAGATCTGTTTCCATATTCATGCCTACACTCAATCACCTTTTTTTTCACTACCTTCCTTATTATTTTGAGGGCGATTGGGATTGTTTGGATTTCCTGACTTGCGTTTTTTGTTCTTTCCATTACCGCCACCACCTTGCTTGGGCACATTCCCTTCTACGGATACCGTATTGTTCGGCTGCCCGTTCTCCTGTGGTTGCTGTTGTTTGGGGTGTTGGCCATCTTCGGGTTTAGGTTGCTGTTGCTTGACCTCCGGTTTACCATTACCTTTAGCCTGTTGCTGCCCACCGCCACCTTTTCCACTCTTCTTCTTTTTCTTCTTGGCACGGTCAAAACGGGCAATATTCTCCTGTTCCAACAAATCTACAGGACGTTTTTCTTCTACCTGTCCCTCTTCAATCAAAGATTCAGGTTTCTCACCCCTACGATTCATATTGATAATTTCAAACGCACGACGTGTTGTCAAATCCACCAGATTGGCCGCCACATGCTTATCTGTAGAATATGTGATAACCCCCTTCAGGATATCGCTCTTGAAGAAGAAATATTCACCATCCTTGGTCTCCAATACAATCTCCTTGGAAGGGAAACGCTTCAGAGCTTCCACATAAGTATCAACCTCGTAATTAAGACAACATTTCAACTTGGCGCACTGTCCGGCCAACTTCTGTGGATTTAAGGAAATATCTTGAAAACGGGCCGCACTCGTCGCTACCGACACGAAACTGGTCATCCAAGTAGCACAGCAAAGTTCACGTCCACAAGGTCCGATACCGCCAATGCGTCCAGCCTCCTGACGGGCACCAATCTGACGCATCTCGATACGTACATGAAAAGCATCGGCCAAAACTTTGATCAGTTGACGGAAATCTACACGTTCATCAGCTATATAATAGAAAATAGCCTTATTCCCGTCTCCCTGAAACTCTACATCGCCAATCTTCATGTTCAACTGCAACTCATTGGCAATCTGACGAGAACGTATCATGGTTTCATGTTCACGTTTCTTGGCCTCTTCGTACTTCTCCATATCTACAGGTTTGGCTTTACGGTAGATTCGTTTAATCTCCGCATCAGGACGCAGATTAGCTTTACGCATCTGCAAGGGCACCAAACGTCCTTTCAAAGTAACCACTCCGATATCATGACCGGGTGTAGCCTCTACAGCCACGATGTCTCCCTTTTCCAACGGAATACCGTTGCTGTTGCGGTAATATCCTTTACGGGTATTCTTGAACTGCACCTCCACCAAGTCACTCTCCTCATCGTTCCCGGGAATATCGGCCAGGTAATCATAGGTATTCAGCTGCTTGTCCTGACGGCCGCATCCACGGCAACACAGGTTTTCGCTTCCCCATTTAAGTTTTATTTCATCTGACATAATTTATTCTTTTGGGGGAGTTCAGAAGTCAGGAGTTCAGGAGTTCAGAAAATAGTATTGCTTGCATAATAATCCTTACAGAAAAACAAGAACAAAGCTATTGTCTGAACTTCTGAACTTCTGAACTCTAGAACTCCATATTATAGATTTTCATTTAATTACTTTTCAATAACATAATCATCTTCAGTGCAAAATCGAAGAACACCATCTTAGCATTCACATTCTGCTCTATATGCTGTTGGGCCAAAGCCAGTTCATCCATGATTCCTATCACGTTCCGCTCATTAATGAACGGAGCAAAACGGGTGGAGAAAGCTTGCTCGTCAGGGGTCATATAGACCAATTCCGGACGATGGAAGTTATACATGAAATTTTCCCTGAGCAAACGCTGACAATAGACCAATAGATTTTTCTGCCGCTCACGTCCAAAGGCCGCAACCTGTTCGCTCCACTGTTTCATCTCACGCAGTTTACGTTGGTACGACAAACGCATCAGACTGACAAAAAGGTCAAAGAACATCCGCTTGTCCTCGCTGATGTGAATGGCTTCCATCGCCTTCAACATACTGCCTTCGGCCAAATGAGCAATACTGGTTGCATCCACAAGCTGGAGGCCATACTTCTGCTGCAATGCCTGAGCAATCACCTCTTCCGGCAGTTTGCGAAGTTCCATCCGTTGTGTACGGCTCTGTATCGTAGCCAACAAAGTCTCGGGTTGTTCACTTACCAACAGAAATACTGTCTGCTTGGGAGGCTCCTCCAACATTTTCAGCAATTTGTTGGCACTCTGTACATTCATTTTCTCTGGTAACCAGATAATCATCACCTTATACCCGCCCGCACTGGACTTCAACGTCAGTTTACGGGTAATCTCATCACTCTCCTTCACACCGATAAGTGGCTGCTGATTCTCCACTCCCATAGCTTCCATCCATTGAGGGAAAGCAAAGTAAGGTGTTTGCAGGAGCAACCCACGCCACTCGCGGATAAAATCATCGCTGACATTGGACGAAGACTTGACCGGGAAGACAAAATGGACATCAGGATGTACCAATTTGTTGAACTTCACACACGACGGACAAGTGCCACAAGCATCCGTTCCCTGACGGTTCGTGCAACACAGATAACGAGCATACGCTACAGCCAAAGGCAGTTTCCCACTTCCTTCAGGGCCACACAACAAACGCGCATGGGCTACGCGACCTTCTGCCACCTCTTGCAGCAAGCGTTGTTTTGCCTCCTCCTGTCCTATGATGTCTTTGAAGTACATGGTCTATTTTTTTATTCTATTCTCTTTCCTCTGTCACTATAGAAACGATATCTCCTATAAGAACTATAGTCTCTATAAAAACGACACCAATCTTTCAATATATTTTCTTCGCCACTTGACGGATACTCTCCACTGCCGAAACGGTATAAAAATGGAGACTTGGCACACCGTGTGCCATCAGTTCCTTACACTGAGCCACACACCATTCTACACCCAATGCCTGAGCTTCAGCATCACTTTTGCATTTGGCGGCCTCGATAGCCAAGGGCTGAGGCAAATCCACTTTGAAAGTCTTAGGAATAATAGTCAGCTGTGAGACCTTCGCAAATGGTTTGATACCGGGAATAATAGGAATGGTTATGCCAGCCTCGCGGGCCATCTCCACAAACCGGAAATAACGTTCGTTATCATAGAACAACTGGGTTACGGCATACTCTGCCCCCATCTCAACCTTGCGTTTAAGCCACTCCAGGTCGCTCTGCAAATTGGGTGCTTCCTCATGCTTCTCGGGATAACAAGCCACTCCATATGAAAAAGGACTGCCCGGTGCCTTAATGGGGGAACCATCCATAAAAAAACCTTTGTTGTAGCGATTCACCTGCTCAATCAATTCCGTTGTATGCAAGTATCCTCCCGGCACAGCCGTAAAAGAGGATTCATGCTTGGCCTTGTCGCCACGCAGAAGCAACAGGTCGGTAATGCCCAAGAACTGAAGATCAAGCAAGGCATACTCTATGTCAGCACTTGTGGAACCACTACATACGATGTGGGGCACTACCGTCAACCCATATTTATGTTGTATGGAGGCTGCTACAGCTACTGTACCCGGACGACGGCGTACCAACTCACGGCGATAAAGTCCTTCCCCCATATCCTTATAGACATACTCCCCGCGGTGGGTAGTGATATTCACGTATTTCGGGTCGAACTCACGCAACGTGTCAATGGTACGGAAAAGAGCCTCTGTACCTGTCCCTTTCAAGGGTGGAAGCACCTCGAAAGAGAAGGCCGTACGCCCCCCGTTATTCTTTATCAGGTCTATTACTTTCATCGGTATTCTATCCTTTAAGCCCTATACAACAAGCGTCATCCGCCACTATCGGCAATTTACGACCGCGAAGATAACGTTTTCTCCACAATTAGTCAAGGCTTATGACAGATATTTAACATTGAAATGCAAAAAAGTGGGCCACCCACATTCGGATGGCCCACTTTGGAGTTTTATATCAGTCAATGACTGGAGATCACTTTACAAGAACCTTCTGACCCTTGATGAAGTAGAGACCCTTCTCAAGACCTTCGAGAGAAGTGGCTGCTTTCTTTATCATGCGACCGTTGATGTCGTAGATATCAGCAGGCCACTGAGTCTGACCAGCCTCAACACCTTCGATTCCGAACGGATTGTCAGTAGCTTCAATCAGAGTTACCTCAGTTTCACCTACCAAGTACTGAACTGTCTCGCTGGTAGTGTAACCGAAGGCAATAGCCTTGGCAACAATCTTACCGATTGCAGAGCCACCCAACATCTCAGCTGTCAACTCTTCAGTGTAATAACCACTTGCAGAAGGATTGATTGCATATACACCCTCTTCTACCTGAGGATAGAACAAGTATTCGATTGTATCGTTAGGAGTACCGGCAATCTGAGTCTGGTCAGTAGTAATCTTAATGTTACCAGCCTCTGTCTTCTCTACAACAGGAGCATTAAGGGCAACCTCCTCACCAGCTTCGATTTCGATAGCAACAACGTCTGAAGCATATCTTACACGGTCTTCATCAATGAACTGAGCGTAAGCATACACAGTAGTAGTCTCAGATACATAGAACGGAGCTGTATAGATTGCAGTCTTAGCCATATCCTTATCGTAGCTGTAGAAAATTTCTACAGGAACAACGTGGTCGCAAGTCAAAGCAACCAAACGGTGCTTGCCAAGAACGTTCACGATTTCTACAGCAGGAACAGGTACATTCTGAAGAACGAACAATTCCTTAGCAGCGTTCATCTTAGCAATTGCAACTTCAACGTCAGCCCAAGTGTAAGTACCTGTAGCCAAACCGTTGGCAATCATAAACACCTCATTATAAGCTTCTTCAAATCCTACGTTATCCTTCGGATTTTCATATTCAGCCAACAACTGCATAGCCTCCATAGCCTTGTACTGAGCAACAGAAGACTGAGTCTGCAACAAGAACATATTTACAGAAGCAATCATTTCTTCAATCTGAGCGATAGAAGCGGGCTGAGCAGCCACAGCCTGAGCAGCAGGCATCATACCCTGCTCAATCTGAGCGATTACCTGAGCTTCAATCTCATTAGTAGCATCCAAAGTAGCCTTCCATGCATTGGCATCAGCAATAACAGTGTTCAAAGAGTCAACAGCATCAGCAAATACAGAAGGAACAGCTGTACCGAGGTATGCCAACTGGAAGTTGTCGAACATTGTCCAGTCGTTAGCAATAGTCACATCCTTCTTGATACCTACGCGGAGAGTTCCGTCTGTTACGAGAGCTACAACCTTGTTATCTGCGTACAAGCCTGCAGTGAATGCCTGAGCAGCAGTACCCATACCATTAGGAACTTGACCATAACCCTCGATATTCACATCGTTAGGCATACCTTCCTGACCAACCTCGTCCAAGATACCCATTACAGGAACAGAATTGATACCAGCATAGAGGACAGCATTCTTAGAATCCTTGTTGGCAACCAACACGTCATTACCACCTGCACGATAGTATGCCTGAGCTGAAAGTTCGTAGTAACCAGCGGGCAGACCTGTCAATTCCTGATAAACATCGAAGTTAGTGTTAAACTTCTCACCTGCGAAGTTCTCATTGATACCACCGACATCAGGACTTCCCTGCCATGCAGCGTTGCGGTTAGCATCGCCACGGTTGAAGTTCTGACCTACGATGAAGAAGGTAGCGTTACCAGGATTAGCTTCAGTAGCACCATCCAAAGCAGCAACCAACTCATCCTTGGTAATGAACTGCCACTGGGCAGCAGTGTTAGCAGCGTCAGTCAAGTTCAAAGCCATTACAGAAGTAGCACCGTCATAACCGATGTAGTTCACACCGTCCAATGTGATAGCATAATTTTCACCTGCAGGAACAATCTTCCAGTTAGCAACGTCAGAATCCACATAACCGTTAGAGCCGAGGAAATGACGAGAAGCACCGTTAGGAACGTTCGTATCGATAGTATATGTACCATTGCTGTAAGTCAGAGTAGCATCGAATCCGTTGTCAGCCAACGAAGCCTGAGTACCCCAAGAGTTACCACCGTTCAAGAACTTGCCAGAAGCAACGTTCTTCATGTAGTAAGTACCGTCAGCAACAACAGGAGGAAGTTCAGTTCCGTAATAAGTCAACTCGAAGTTGTCGAACATGGTCCAGTCATTAGCAATCAACACGTCCTTCTTCACACCGATGCGGAGAGTTCCGTCAGTTACCTGAGCAATTACACTGTTGTCAGCATACAGTCCGGCAGTGAAACCAGTAGTTGCTGTATTCATGTTATTGGGAACGATACCCATACCGGCTACGGTAGAAACGTTACCACCCTCGAATACGCTGTTACCAGCCTCAGTATTGATATTTACCAGCGGAGTCTTGTTAGCACCTGCATAGAGGTAAGCATTGCGTTCCATGCCTGTAGCGCCACCGTTACCGGCACGGTAGTAACCTTGAGCAGACAACTTGTAATATCCATTGGGCAGACCTGCCAAATCCTGGTAAACGTCGAAGTTGGTATTCCACTTCTCACCGGCCATGTTATCATTGTTACCGCCACGTGCGGGAGCACCCTGCCATGCAGTAGTGAAACGAGTATCATTACGTCCGAAGTTCGCGCAAGAGATGAAGAATGTAGCATCAGCAGGATTAGCCACAGAAGCTCCTTCGAGAGAAGCAATCATCTTATCCTTGCTCATGATAATCCACTGTGCAGCTTCAGCAGTGTTGTCTGTCATGTTTACAGAAACTTTAGTCTGAGTATTCCATACATTAGCTTCGTCATAACCCAAGAAATTAGAACCATTAGCAGTGATAGTATAAGCTCCACCCGGCATTCTTGCAATAGTCCACTTGGTTGCAGCAGCATCCATCCAACCTTCGGCACCAAAGTAATGGCTTTCGCCACCATTGCTCAACTTACTGTCGATGATATATGTTCCATCATCCTGCAAAGCAAACTCGAAGTCCAAACCGTGCTCACCGAATACAGCGCAAGTACCCCAGCTTTCACCGGCAGTGATAAACTTGCCAGAAGCAACGTTCTTCAACCAATAAGTACCAGTACCCAAGCTATTCTCCTTTTCGAATGCTACACGTGCAGCAGCCAAAGCATCCACAGCGGCGTTGAGATCTTCGATGGTGTACATTGTATCCCACATGTTCAACTCACTGAGGATATCGTTTACCTTAGTAATAGCAGCAGCCAAACCGGCATTGTCAGTTGCACCTTCGTAAGAAGCCATCACTTCCTGAGCCTCAGCAGCAGCTTTGGTAGCAGCCATCATGTTCTTCTCCTTTTGGATTGCAGGGTCATACTGAGCAATCATCATATCAATCTGCTGACTGTATGACATTACCATATCGTAGCTGTCAGCAGTGATACCGCTTTCAGCGAAGAACTCGTCAGAAGTATAGTAAATCAAGCCATTGTAAGCCTGAATCTGAGCCATTGTACCAGTCTCTTCGCTGGCATCCAAAGTAGCGGCATAGTCGTTAGCTTTCTTCTTAGCAGCGTCAAGAATCAGTTGGTTGTTTTCCTTCTCGAAAGCAGGAATAGCCACCAATACAGCATCCAATGCGGCTTGCAATTGTTCTACAGTGTAACCCATTGTGCGCATAGGCAAGTTCATCAAAGCCTCAACCAATCCGGCATTGTCGCTACGACTTTCCTCGGGATACTTAGCCAAAGCTTCCTGACCAGCCATACGGGCCTCTTCAATCTTCATGCCAATAACCTGTCCGTCATAAGTACTCTTATACATACCAACAGTTTCATTCAACATATCGGTTGCAATGGTCACATCTTCTTGAGAAGCAGCAGCATCCACACCTTCCTTAGCATATACGATAGCTTCGTCGATAGCCACAATCAGCTCTTCGATGATTTCCTTTTCAAAATAGGTATCAGCAGCCAATATAGCCTTGAATGCCTCAGCAGCAGCTACAGCTTCGTTGTAAACGGTGAGGTTGAAGACTGGAGCAGGAGGAGTCACGATAGTGATAGAGTAAAGAGTAAAGTAACGACTCATTGTCAAAGCCAAGTTACCATCAGTTTTCATCTTATAAGTGAATGTATTCTTTCCATCAGCATTTTCTACTGAAATCTGTGTCGCATTGGTTTCATCTGCCAATACAAGACATTCTGCCACATTTGATTTGTTATCAACTTCAGAAGCTACTACGATAACTTCTTGTTTTGCCTTTAGGTTAAGAACGCCAATTTTACGTCCACCACCATTACCTTGGTAAAGACCACCAGTAGTGTAAAGGAACCACTTATCAGGAGCTTGCATAGCAAGACCTTCGTATTCTCCTGTTCCCAAGTTACTATCAGTTCCGCCAATGTTAATGGTTTCATCCGAATAAGTCATTGTTGTCTTGTTTGCATTAGCAGCTTGTAATGCAGCAAAGTCATAAACCTTTTCAACAACGGGTTCAGCAGGAACCTCAGGAATCTCGACTTCTTCATAAGTATAAATAAAACCATTGAAACGCATTTTTGAACCTGCCATGTAGAAATAGTAGGTAGCACCACCTTCTACTTCAAAAGTAACACCACCATTGTATTTGGCTGCGCTATTGTAAGGAGTGCCAGACTCCCAAGCAACTTCAGCACCATCAATAAGGACAGTTCCATTTACCAGATTGTTGTCCTCATCCTTTACGATGTAACCATTTTTGTTGTTTCCAGCATTGCTCACGATACCAGTAACTGTACCGTTGAACTGTGGAGTAAACACCACATACGGTCCGGCAGTAGGGATTGCACCATTTGACGGACTGCAGTTTTCGCTTGTTGAAGCATACACATTGAAGGCTGCACCATCAACCGTAACCTTTCCAGAACCTGAAGTCCAAGTTTCACTTGTACCAAAAGTCATGGTAATGCCTTCAACAGAAGTAATCTGTGCACCCGAAGCAATATCGTCGGCAACAACGGCATATGAACCCGTTTTCACCTCCGCGAAAGCAACGTTTGCGCAGAACAACGATGCCATCATGACAAGCATCGCTTTCTTCATCTTGTTAAAAATTCGCATAAGTTTTTGTTTTTAGTTAATAAATTAGTTATTTTATTTTTCTATACCTTCATTATATATAGACTATCAGTACGTCCGTTCCCATGTCTTTTTCCAAACACTTTTACAGACTGATGCCAATATAATAGGGGACAAATATACTGAGATTTTAAATAACTTGTATCTTTTTTTGCCAAAATATTCCAAATCTTGACAAAATTAATAAATAAGCGAAATACGGAAACTCCCCCTTGCGTGAATTACTCCAAATTCATAAACTGAACTTCAGGTAATAATTTGTTCTAAACTACATTCTTTCTCCATTAGCAATCTGAGACACATTCAAATATTCTCCATAATAGGCCCTATCCTTATGTTTGTTTTCCGATATTGTTTCAGTTCCCACTTAATCAATTATTATAACTTTACCATTGATTTCATTATTGTATTTGAATTCCGCAACAACATTCACTTTCTTTCAATTTTACCTTGCAATTTTTGTTACCGACCAACATTTTAATATTGCCAGCATTATTATTGATAACATAGGTTCTATTTACACAATTCTGTATCCTCAACACATTCATTCCTCTTATATCCAGCGGCATCTATTGCATTTATGAAATTTCTACAAAAAGACAAATACAGCTTCTTGGGGACCTGAACACAGGTAAGAAAGCTTATGAACATAGGTACGTAGAGACATACACCCACACTATTGCCATTAGGCTGTAGGAAACCTTTAGTCCATCAGAATTGAAAGGATGATTATGTGTCAAGAAAGTTGGTATTCTGAAAGAAAATCCATACTTTTGCCCAAAATACGAATTACGATGAAAAAACAGCTATTGACCCTGCTCTTAGGAATAAGCCTATGGCCCGTCTGTGAGGCCCAAGTAAAAGAGAAAGGATTCTCCATCCCCGATGTATTGTCGTCCAACATGGTGTTGCAACAAGGACAGCCCGTACCCATTTGGGGAACAGCCCGACCGGGAGAACGTGTAAACGTCACTTTCGGCAAAAAGAGACAGAAAACCCAAGCTGACGAGAATGGGGCATGGAAGGTGATGCTCCCCTCCATGACAGCCGACAACCATAAGCACACACTCACCATTGAGACGCGAGATACGGCCGTGGTGTTGGAAAACATTGTGTTAGGTGAGGTGTGGCTCTGCGCCGGACAATCCAACATGGAGTACCGCATGAAACTCCTCCCCCAGTTTGCTCCTCCCAAGAAAGGAGTTGACTTGGCCGCTGAAGAGCTGAAGAAACCGGCCAACGAGAAGATTCGTGTCTTCCTTCCCGGCCGACGGGGTAAAAGCAGTTGGCGCATAGCCGATGGAGAGAGTCTGGCCAATGTGTCGGCCGCAGGATACTTCTTCGGCAAGAAGATACAGGAGGAGTTGGATGTACCCGTGGGTATCATCACTACGGCCGTAGGAGGAACACGCATTGAGTCGTGGACACCCAAAGAGACTTATGAAAATGGTCCATACCCGATATTTGCCAATATTCTGAAAGAGAACAACGGAATGATACAGGGAGTGCGTCCGGGGGAGATGTACCACCGACTGTTAGCCCCCATCATCCCTTACGGCATCAAAGGATTCCTTTGGTACCAGGGAGAGAACAACTGTGCCATTGACGACAGGGAATACGAACGTAAATTCCAATTGATGGCCGAACAGTGGCGAAAGGATTTCGGTCTGCCCGAAGCACCGTTCTACTATGTCCTGTTGGCATCGCACATCTATTCTGACCGCATGCACCGCAATGCCAAAGGGCCCGTTACGGCCGAAGCTCTCCCACTCTTCCGCCTACAACAGATAAATGCACAGGAACGGATTCCCAACAGCGAATACATTGTGGTCAATGACCTGGTGGACGACTTGAAGGACATTCACCCTTCGTACAAATGGGAAGTAGGCGCCCGACTGGCCCGTGTGGCATTGGCCAAGAGTTATGGACGGGACAGTATCATCTGGTCAGGACCACGCCTTAAGAATTGGGAAAAGCGGGAACAGGAGATTATCCTCACCTTCGACCATTGCGGAGAGGGGTTGAAAACAAGTGACGGGAAATTACTCAACTGGTTCGAACTGGCATCAGACAAAGATGATTTCCGCCCGGCCTTGGCAGAAATCATCAACAAGAACCAAGTGAGGGTTTACGGATACTTCAGACCGACACAAGTACGCTTGGGATGGCACGAGATGGCAATCCCCAACTTGGTGAACTCCGAAGGATTACCCGTAGTACCTTTCTTTAGGAATGACTTTTGACAGGGACAACCTGCTACTCCAAGCCATTCACCAGACTATCGAGTTTGACAATGCGGGTACAATAGGTCGCCTTCAATGTTTCAAAAGCAGAAGGATAGGTGGTGCAAGTGTCGAAACGGGCCGGTTCGAGACTGTTCCACTTCCGCTGGTCGGCAATGGCTGAAGGACGAATCAGATTGTCCAGACTGTCCATATAGGCTGTCAGTCCTTCAAAACGAGGTTTGAGCAGTTGCCAACGGTTCTTCACATGAGCAACGAAAGAGGAATCCTGCAACAAACGGCCATACCATAAAGAATGGGCATTGTAGAGTGAATCAGCTGTAAGCAGACGAACACCGGGCATACCGGCCTTACGCAAAGGACGAAGATCGTTGCCCTGATCAACTCCTACAGAAATGAAAGACAAATCAAAATCCCAAACAGGACCTGCAGCCAAACGGCCATCAGGAAGCATGTGCATGAAACAACTACGAGGACCATTCAACTCTCCATTCTGACAAAGTTCTTCTACCAAATAATAGTCTGCAAAGGTATCGAAATCCACATGTGCGGCCGGATTGGCTTCGGCCTTGTTCACCAGTTCCTGTACAGCTTCGAACAGCGGAACAGCCAATTCCTTAGGACGACGCACAGAAACAGGCAAACCGTTGCGAGTACGGAACGTATAGGCATCTTCTGCAAGGGCATAGGCATCGAATTCCAAAAGTAATGTTTCGTCATCAACCATATCCAACACACGCTCGGAAAAATAATAAAGGGAAGGATGACTGTCTGTTGAATTCTTTAATTCATGAGTTGATGAATGAATGGCATCACCCTCTACTTCCACACGTACAAAACGTCCTTCAGGTGTAGTCGGAGCCAAAGAGGTTTGGCGTGCAACCTCCTGCCCCAAAGCATTGCGCATGAGAGAATGATCAAAAAAACCAGCTAACAAGACCCAACGATCACGAGCAGGCAACCCCCAAAAAGACTCCGGTTTATCAAGCTTGAGATTATAAGGTTTCTTGGGTTTGTCGGAAGTAGAATGTCCACGTCCCTCCAACTTTGCATACGTGGAGCTATAGATACTCCACCCATCATCATTATAGATACGCACATTGCAATCTTCGGTCCACACATTACGCACTACTGGCGGTGCATCATTGGGAATGTCAATCTTCACCAAAGGCAACGAAGAGGCACTAACTTTCTCGCCACTCACGTATTTCCAGCAGAAGAAAGCCAACAAGCCCAATAGGGCAAGAGCAAAAAGGAAATAAACAGCAGGACTCTTTTTCATCATTAAAAATAATTTTGGCCCACTGAAGACATGAATCATGTTTATTCTCAAGAATTAAATCACACCTTTCAAGCTATAAACAAAATCCGTGTCACCCGTGGGCCATCATTTATCAATCCGTTATTTCATCGGCACCAACTTCACAGGGCCGAGCAAACCGCTGGGCACGGTGAACCAGTGTCCATAGCCACCCTTGGTATAGTTGATACCCACGACGTTAATATCCTTGAACTTACGCCATTGGATACCCTGACGGTCATATTCGGCAATGCGGTTGGCAGGAAGATTGGTAACCTCTACTTCCAAGACATTCTTACCCGGTTTCAGATACTGGCCAACCAACGTGCGGAAAGGAACGGCAAACAATGTTGCAACCTCCTTGCCATTGATTCGGATGCGGGCACTCTCGCGTACATCGCCCAAATCAAGTTGCCATTCAGCTGCCTTCATTGCAGGCAAGTCGAATTCTACACGGTAGAGACCGGTACCCATATTTACGGTGGCATTCGGAATGTCCTGTTCCGTCCACGAACCAAGTGTACCGATATTGAAGGTTCCATTGATGGCCGGTTCGCTTTCGGGGAAACTGAGTATCCAACCGTTGTCAATGCTCAAACTGAGAGTCTGCGGTGTATAGTAAGCCCAAGCTTCAGCCTCGACATCCTTATCGGCAAAGGTCTTGAGGATGATACTTTCACCCGAAGCCAACTGCAGGCGCACGCTCTTACCTTTCACTTCGGCCTTGCCCACCTTGCCGGTCATGGGGTCGAAGAAGAGGGCACTCTTCACAGGTACAGCCAAGTCAATCCATCCATCGACTCCCTTGGGTTGCAAGGAAGAGATGAAGTAGTGATGGCCGTCCGCATGGGTACGACGGATATACTGGAGACCGTAGTGCGATTTCATCATCTCATTGACAATTCCCGTTGCAGCCAAAGTGCGGGCATAGTCATTACCAGTGATAATCTTTCCTTTCTTCAATGTTTGAGTTTCTACCTTGCTGAAATCTGTCTGAGGCAAACGGGCCAACAATTTGTCGAACTGAGCGGTACGTGCCTTCAAGTTTGCATATCCAGGTACACTTTCGGGATAGTTGCCCACGAAAACGACTTCAGCTCCCTGCTCTGCCAAAGTGATAAGCTTCTGCAGGATGTCAACCGGCATACGCTTCACGGCAGGAATAATGATAGCCTTGTATTTGGCTCCACCCACAGTCTTCAACTGTCCACCTTCCTGACGGATGGAACGGATGAAGTTATCACTGATGTAATCCACGTCGTAACCGGCATTCATGATACTGTTCACTGTCTCAATGAATTTGGGTGCACGCTTATGCATTCCGTGGATATCGAAAGCCAGCATTCGTCCGGGCTGTTCGTTCCACATGTCATAAACAGGCAGATAAACCAGGAAATCATTGTCGGGCTGTCCCATCTGCAAGAACGACTGGCAACGACCGATGTAGTCGAAGAAAGCTCCTGCATCACGCCAAATGGTATTGGTGGGAGTCATATCGATTGAAGCATAGAACTTCCATCCCGGCCAGGCCTCTCCTTTCGGAGTGTAAGTAGCACCGTGGAAGAACGTATGGTTCACACCCGAAAGGAACATCAAATCAATGTCGGGCTTGCATTGGGAGAGTGAAGTACGGAAATGGTCGGTCAACCAAGTGAATGTTTCGGAAGAGACATACTTCTTGCCGGTAAGATGAGCTCCCGAAGAGGCATACTTCAACATAGACATATCAGAATCGTTCTTGCGGGTAAGGGTATCCTGACGCAATCCCTTGATACCGAAATTAGAAAGGCCGAACCCTTCGCACTCAGGCACATCTACTGTAGCATAAAGGTCAACGAGGTTTCCGGGTGATCCGTGTGCCTGATTACGGGTACGACTACCATGCTTGTGTGCCCAATTGGTCCATTGCAACGTAAAATTCTCATAAAGCAGTTCACTCATGGTCTCGCGATAGTCACTCACAATACGGGCCGTAGCATCGGAACGGTTAGCCCCTCTGGCTTCATCGAGGAACTCCGGGAAATGGTCTTCCAAGCGATAGCCTCTGCGCTTGGCAAACTCTGCCAACAAAGAGGGTGTCCAGTCGGCACCATACACTTCGTATGAGTCATTGAAGAAATTGTTGGGAATCTGCTTCAAACCGTTCTCTTTGAACGCTTTGTCAAACTTAGCCAAATAACGTTTTACGGCACCTTTGTCGAGATGGTCCATCACATAGCCTTCTCCACCGGGAGCGGAACGTTTCACCTTCTGCAGAGTCTTTCCTGTAAATTGGGCAATGAGTCTCCATTCACCACCGGCCGGAGCTGTCCAATTCAACCGGCCATCAGCCCCAACCTTCTTGGTCAGGTTCAGCGTCTTTCCATCGGGTCCGTAAGCCATCAAACATCCCAAACGGGCCACATCCTTCTGTTTCCGGTCCTTCACCACAATGGTTTCGGTCAATTTCTCACCACTCTTTACGGTATATTCCTGAAACAACGCACGTGTAGCAGCATCCTCAATGCTTACCTCAGGTCCACCGAAAGGCCAACCTGTACCGTTGTTCATATCAATATCCATGCCCAAACGCGCGGCTTCAGCCATCGTATGTTTCAACATATCCATCCACTTCGGAGTCAGATAGTCAATATCATTGGCTTCGTTACCAATCACGCCATAAATGGGGGTAATCTCTACCGTACCCATTCCCTTTTCGGCATAAGCCTCAAGATTATGGGTCAGTCCCTCTTTATCTACGGCACTACCCAACCACCACCAACGGGCTGCAGGACGTGCTTCGGTCTCCACCACAGGCCATTCTGTGGGAGCTTGCGCTTGGGTCATCGTGGCAAATGCCAACATAAGACCACTCATCAAAAGATTGCTTTTCTTCATGATTATATGCTTTTGTCTGTTAGTTTATTTCACGGTGCGAAGATAGAAGTTTATTTTGACAAAAACAAGGAAAATGGAGAAAGTACGAAAAAAATGAGGGCGTATCAGCATGCTGCCCTTCCATATTTTAGGCGCGGATTGCGCGGATTACACGGATTTGTATTTCTGCTTTATCCCCCAAAGGATATGATTCATCCGTGTAACCCGCGCAATCCGCGCCTAAAAATATTTTCGACAGACCTCCTTACGGCAATCGTTCTCCTAATCTCGAACTCGCGTAAAATAATATGACGGAAATACTCATCATCTCCGTTGACGACGTACCGAGATACGTGGTGCGGCAGGAGATGCAGGAGAACTCTTTTTCTTCTCGACCGAAGTCTCTTTCTTTTTATCCTCTGCTTTAGCTTCTGTATCAGCCGATGTGCGGCGAGACAAACGAGTGGGACGCGCCACCTTTTTGCTATTCTTCTCCTTTTCGGCAACAACAGCGGTAGTATCTACCGGTTCTTCCTTGACTGGAGCGGTCCATAAATTGCGTTCAAACGCCTGAAGCTGTCCTTCAATACGCTCCTGCTCCTTAGTAACAGCACTGTCAGTCTTGCAATACTGAGCCAAAGTAAGGTTACGCAAGTTTGTGGTTTTGTAAATATCACCTGTGTAACGGTGAGCCACAAAGAAATCGTTGATACTCATGCTGGAAGCATTGTTGTAGCTACTATTCATCACCCCCATACGCTCCAAATAGCTACTCACTTCATTATAGTTCACCCAAAACATGGGATACTTGGTGGCCTGCTCAGAAAAGCCATCGTCACGATGAAGTACGGGGCAAAGAGCAGTGACACGCGTCTGATAAGTGGCCGTACGCTGATCGTAATACGAACTTTCTTTGATGTAGTAGCTCAACACTTCTGATGAAGGGATATCGCTATTCTCAACCGTAAACTTACCGTCCTTCTCCTCGTAGAGGACACCAAAACGATCAAGCACATCCTGTACCTTCACCTTATTCTCTACAGTAAGCAGCTCAGTACCATCAAGACGATATTCATAAGCAGGAATCTCATCATTGAGCAACAGTTTGAAGAGCAAAGTGAAAAGATTCATCTGCTCACCTATAGGCTCCACAGGATAGTAGAGTACGGCGTTCTGGTCCTTCTCCAAGTCCAATGTCCGATAGACATCCCGCTTCCATACCACCTCTTCGGGGATGGATGTAGTTACATTGTACTGAATCTTGGCACGCTCAGAAAGGGCGATAGAGGATACCGTCTCTTTCTTTTCGGCCTCCTTGGCTTGCGTTCTGCGACGAGCAGGCTGTGCCACCATTTGGACGGACAGACAAGTTACCAAGGTTATGAATAACAATCGTTTCATATTTTGATAAATTTATTTTTTGTTAAAGAGTTCAGAAGTCAGGAGTGCAGGAGTATAGACAATAATTATGTCTTTCATGTAAGCAAGAGTATCGTCTGAACTCCTGCAACTCCTGTACTTCTTGTAACTTCCAACCAATATTTACTGCACTTTCACCTCCAACGCTGTACTTAACTGACGCTCTATCCCATCGGGACCAACAGCCTTCACACCGGTAATGAAGAAGCGTTTGCCACGGGTAAGACGACGGAAGACATCTTTCTGACGGGCAGAGAACTTGGCACCATCGCTCACTTCAGGTACTGCATTACCCATATTGTCGAAGAAGAGCGTCTCAAAACTGATGACACGGAAACCGATATTCAACAGTCCATCATCAATGGCTGCCACAATACCTTCGGACTGCAACAATTGCCCCTTCAACAAAGGAGCACCACCTCCCCGATAACGTTTCACATTGCCATCCTGGTCTGTATATTCAATAAAGGGCATAGGATCAGGCAACTGGCGGACACGAAAAGCATGCTTGGCCATCACCTGTGAACGGCCTTCAACCTCAGCAGACACCGTGATTTCAGCATCTTTGCCTATTTCAGTGGGACGTGCAATGAATCCACCAGCCACGGGTTTCAATGTTCCATTGGACATCGTAGCACGGATGCGATTATTAGGGACACCAGGCACAGAAATGCTGATGGGGTTATCATATCCGGCATACAGAACATTCATCAGCGTAGCCGACACAGTAGCCGAAGGTTCTACTACCGTATATTTCTGTGAGAAATCACGGCGGAGTACCTCACCATTAGCCTGTTCCAACTCCATATAACCATTCAAGGTATAGTCACCCGTAGAATTGCATATCGTCTCGTAAACTCCTGTCTCACTATCAAATGACTTTCCTCCTATATAGATATTGGGACGCTGGGTTGAATCGACGGCTGCCAAAATAATACGTGCACTGAACTTGCTGCCACGCACCACACTCTGCGAATTGGGAATAACGAAAGCATCAATCTGGTTCACACGCAAGTCACCCACATCAATATTATTTTTCAATGTATGGAGCACCTCCCCTTCAGCATAACGCACATCGCTCTGCAACTTGGTCAACAGAGTGACAGCAGCCACTACGGGAGTATTCTCAAACATGTACTCCTGCCAACTTTTACCCAACAGCAAACTTTTCTGAGGAACCTCGGTCGTAAGATTATCACTAATGATGCGACGTTGAATCGTATCAGTCACCATCTTCAGAATCTCTTCCCGATAACGATTGATTGATTCACGCAAAAGGGTTCCCTTTCCATCTATGGGATTGAGCATAACGGTTGTTGCAGCCTCCAAATCCTCCTTGTTCTCTATGTTCTCCAAATCCGCATCACCCCCATCAGAAGTACGTACAATACGCCACTTGAGTTCTTCAGCCATGTCGTAGAGAGAATCAGATATACGCTTCACGTACTGTGCACGTTCGTTCCATTCGCCCACCTTCTCAGGATTCTTGGCCATATAGTCGGCAAAGTTCTGATAGATGGTCTGATTCTGCATGGTAGCATTAGCCGTAGAGCGGTTCAAACTCTCGTCAACCAATGAGAAGCCCTGTAATACATCCGATGAGACATTGAGCGCCAACATAGCCAGCAACACAAGGTACATCAGATTTATCATTTTTTGGCGGGGAGATTCGCCATGAGTATTTCCTGCCATATTTTTATTCATTTTGTAGTCAAAGGAGTTATCGTTTCATTAAGAGTTATCGGCTTTAAAGCTTAGGAATGAAAGCCAACAATATTTCAAGTCACAGGTGGGCAACCATGAATGACGAGATGCCTACTCTGAATCCCACGTTTGGCTGAACAGGCAAGCCTGCGATAACTACTCCAACTCCTTTAACTCCTTAAATTCATATTCATGTTCGTGGTCATCGCCTCAAGCATACGGGTATATACAGCATTAAGTTCTTCAATGCGTTTTACCATCTTGCGGTTCTCTTCATTGATTTGGTCAATAGTAGCCATCTGTGCGCTGACAGTACGGAACTGCAACTCGTACATAGCGTTGATACCGGTAATGTTACGGTTCATTACAGCCATTTCCTCTGTTTCACCTGTCATCAACTCTGCCTGCTTGGAAACTTTCTCCAAGGTTTCTGTCAGTTTCTGCAACTGCTCAACATACTTGGCTGTAGCTTCTTCCATCTCTGTTGTGAAAGGCTGTCCACCAACGGGACCTCCTACATAACCACCACCGCCACCAAGGACAACTGGAGCACCACCTGCAACAGCATCTGCAGTCACAACTGGCGTCTCACCACCTCCAGAAATAGCTGCAACAGAACTACCTTCAGCAGCAACAGAACTACCACCGACATAGCCTCCACCTAAAACAGCAGGACCACCACCAGCAATAATCACTGTACCACCACCTACGACACCACCAGCAGCAATGGGAGTTGAACCATTGTCTGTTGCGACACCAGTCTCTGATGCTTCAGCTTCAGCAATCTCACGCTGAAGACCTGCATCAAACGGACGATCAAAACCTGAAATAAAGAATACAAGCACCTCAGTACCCATACCTATAAAAAGCATCAAGTTGCTTCCCGGCAAGTGAGTAATCTTAAACAATGCTCCCAATACCACGACTGCCGCGCCCCAGCTATAGGCATAGTTCATAAAGGTTTTGCCATTCACGCTGTTGAGCCAACGCTGTATCTTAGCTAATATATTCAAATCCTTGATTCCCATGATAATTTTTAATTTGCTTATGTAATTTATTTAATGTGCTAATGTCGCCACTGACTCTCAACCCATATAGGCTTTGTACATTGGCACATGACTATCATCTTTGTTTTCTGTTACTGTTAGAAACTTGTGTACGCACGCAACGGAAGCCTATATACGAACGTGTTTCATTCTGATATTCATAAGTTCGCCATGCAGAGCGTATGAAGGTTTCAGGATCTTTCCACGACCCTCCACGCACACTCTTCTTCTTCATCTTATAGGGGTCCTCCTTGGCCGCATTATAATTGATGTTCGGATTGATATCGCCCATAGACAACACACCAGCTTCGGTATAAACGGTCGAAGTCCATTCTGCAACGTTTCCTGCCATATCATAAAGGCCATTGGAATTGGCACTATAAGTTCCTACACGAGAAGTAATAAGATTGCCATCTTTGGTATAATCACCACGGTCAGGCTTGAAATTGGCATAGTAGCATCCATCGTCAGACTTGGCCCCTTCCTCTTCCCAAGGGAATGGATTGCCATTCTTTCCGCGGGCAGCATATTCCCACTCGATTTCAGTCGGCAGACGATAACGCTGAATATACTGGGCAGCCTTGCCAAGTCCACTCATCAAGAAATTGGTACGCCATGCACAGAAAGCATTGGCCTGTTCCCAGCTGACACCTACCACAGGATATTGGCTATAATTAGGGTGATTGAAATAAAGGCGCATGTAAGACTCATTCTCCACATTCTGGAAATCATTTACCCAACATGTCGTATCAGGATAAATATTAACGATGTAGGTATTCAAGAAGTCATGCAACCCTGTGAGCGGACGGGTAATGGTTTCACGTACGATACGTCCGTCTTCGTCAATATAAGCCGTATCCTTAGAAATCATAACCACCTCTTCGGGATTAACAGCCACATCCGTATTGCGATTACGCTCAGCTGGATCCAAACGATTACGACGAAGAGCAGCCTGTACATAATCAAATACCTCATAGCGATAGTTCATCTGACTGGCATCCAACATTTTGGTTCCGTCAATCGGGTGTCTCTTATAGACACTTTCAATAGCACGCTGTTCATCCTCTGTCGGTTTTTTCCAAGGAATTTTCTTTTTCCAATTGAGATGCGGAGTGACAGGTTCGCCATACTCATCCTCTTCAATCTTGAAGGTCTCATCACCACCGTATGCAGGATCAGCCAAACGCTCACGGATGATAGAGTCACGTACCCAATAGACAAACTGACGATATTCAGCATTAGTCACTTCCGTATCATCCATCCAAAAAGCATCCACTGAAATCTCTTTAGAAGGAATCATCGTCCCCCACAAACTATCCAATTCATCAGTACCGACCTTCAATGAACCACGCTCAATCAGCACCATGCCATACGGAGCCGGTTCACTGACAGCATATCCACTGACACCCGTCAGTTCAC
This sequence comes from Phocaeicola sp., assembly GCA_045647865.1. Classification (GTDB taxonomy): domain Bacteria; phylum Bacteroidota; class Bacteroidia; order Bacteroidales; family Bacteroidaceae; genus Phocaeicola_A. The sequence goes on along the minus strand of JAZRMW010000023.1, from coordinate 117,626 downwards.
CACCAGCAGCCATCGCATTTTTTCCACCACCCATGCAAGAGGTGAACAAAACCGCTACAAGCAAACTTAATATGATCCAAGTTTTTTTCATTGTTTACAATATCCTTATACTCTTATGTCTATTCTTTCCTTTTTTGAAGAAATCCACATCCATCTGATAACCGACAAACAGATTGTGATTTCCATTGCCAACCCCAATCCCACTGGTAAACATCTCGTAAGCATAACCTACATTGATGCCTTGGAATGTCCCGCCAATCAAGAATGAGCATGAGATGGAGGGACTATATCCCAATCCGCCGTAATAACTCTTACCGTCATAGGTATAAGTAATGCGTCCCGTTATGTCAGAACGAAAACTGACCCCATCTGACTGCAAGAGGAAAGAAGGCTGTATCGACAATAACGGATTTTTTAACTGAATATTGCATCCACCCGACAAATAAAACGACGGACTTATCTGAAATTCATTCGTTTCAGCCAATAATATCTCCGGCGAATTGAGATGCAAAGCAGAAAAACCCACATAAAAAAGCGGATGGATATAATGCAAACCAGCTCCAATATCAAGCCCGGAACCTTCAGCCTCAGAAGACGGGAAAGCAGGGTCATTGGTAGCAGAGCCTTCAGCATCTCCAAACTCCAATTCACTTCCATCGAATTTCTCGCTCAACAAACCTATCTGTACACCTCCAGACAAACGGCCACCCCACAATTTCTTGGCGCGGAAGGCATATTGCATAAATAGACGCTGATTGGAAAACAGACCAATCGTCTCATTAAATAAAGCAACTCCAACATTATGACTCTGATTGGCCACGGGCAAAGGCATGTCTCCGGAGAAATACATAGTCTCGGCACCACGGGTAAATCCAGACAATTGCGAACTGTAAGTACCTGTAATGTTCAAACGACCACTCGTACCAATACTGGCTGGATTGAAATAGGATTGCAATGCCCAATAATGCCCAAAGTGAGCATCAAACTGAGCTTTCAACTGTCCAACACAGCCCAAAAGTAAGCCTACCAATATGTATTTGAGGGTCTTCATCAAGACAATGAACGAAAAATCAAACAAATTATTGCATCTAATTTGATACGGATTTCGCGGATTACACAGATTATTTCAATTTTTATCTTTACCTTTGCCGCACAAATGCAATCCATTACGAATATGAAGAAAATTATTACTGCACTATTATGCCTGGCAACCATTAGTACACAACTGCTTGCACAATCTACTTTCACAGAAAAATTGCCACACAAAGAAAACGCTTTTTTCAACAAAATGGACGTGGCACTCACAGCCGGAAGTACAGGTGTTGGTATTGATTTTGCCGCCCCTGTCAACAACATGCTCAGACTTCGGGCAGGTTTCACCTATGTTCCCAAGTTTAAATATAACATGGAATTCCCCATTGAAATCGGTGACAGCAAAGGAGGCATGACGCAAGCTGAAAAATTCGAAAGGCTGTCAGGAATGCTGGAACAATTCACAGGATACAAAGTGGACAATAAGGCAGACATGGTGGGAGAACCGACATTCTGCAACTTCAAATTTATGGTGGACATCTTTCCCCTGCAAAACAAACGCTGGCACTTGACCGCCGGTTTCTATTGGGGGCCTTCAAAAATAGCAGAAGCTGTCAATACCACAGAGGACATGCCCTCATTGGTGGCTATAGGGATATACAATAAACTGTATGATAAATTAAGTCCTATAATCTGTGACAAATACAATAACGACCTTCCTTTATTCATATCTGGAGAAACTGCGGTATATGTAACTGAAGAACAATACGAAATTATGAATTCTGGCCGTATGGGCATTAACCTCGGCAAGTTTAAAGACGGGAGCTCTTACCGGATGACTCCAGACGAAAACAGCATGGCCAAAGCCAAAATGAAAGTGAACAGTTTCCGCCCGTATCTGGGACTCGGCTATGGCAGTTCCATGATGAATACAGACAGCAAATACTCTATCTCCTTCGATTGCGGCATACTCTTTTGGGGAGGAGTCCCGGACGTCATCACTCACGACGGGACCAATTTGACCAAAGATATGAAAAAGGTATATGGGAAAGTTGGCAACTATGTAGATATTGCCAAGAAGTTCAGAGTATTTCCCGTCATTGAATTGCGCGTTGCACGCAGATTGTATTGAGCTCATTTGATTTTAGGCACAGATTACACGGAAAAATATAACCTCCCCAAAGGGAAATCCGCGTTAATCCATGTAATCCGTGCCTAAAATTATTTTTGACACACCTCAGTCTGAGTTCGTCAATGCACAATCCCCCTCCCCTTTAGGGGAGTTAGAGGGGGCTTTTACTTAATCACTACCTTGCGACCATTCACGATATAGATACCACGAGGTAATTCAGCCTTCAGATTCCTCAAAGGCACCTGCGCTTTTACGCGAACACCGAGCACTGAATAGACATCTACCAATGAATCATTTGTAGGAATGGATGAAATGCTACTAGCAAACTGACCGGTAACTATCACATCGTGAGCCGGCATCGTAGTAGGAAGTTCACTCCAACCACTAAAGATATACCCATCTTTTACAGGAGCATCCTTCAATGTCAATGCTGTGCCATATGCCACACTCTCTGCAGCATACACTACACCATCAAGCATATAAGTCAAGGTATAGCTGTTCACAGCAAACGAACCATTGACGATGACATCTTGAGCGGGCATGGTGGCGGGCAATCCATCCCAACCACTGAATGTATAGCCTTCTTTTACAGGAGCATCCTTCGGGGTTAATGCTGTACCATAATCCACGAACTCCGAGCTGTATTGCAAACCGTCCAACATATAAGTCAAACGATAGCTATTCAAATAGAACTTGGCCTCCAACTTCACATCTGCTGTTGCTGTAAATGTATAAGGATTTGCTCTTGTTCCATCTGACCACCCACCAAAATAGTATCCTTCAGAAGGAACAGCCGTCAAAGAGACTTCCGTATTCACCTTATACTGGCCGCCACCTGTCACAGATCCACCTTCAGTTGCTGTAACTTCGACATTCACCTTCCGGTTCATTTCGGCAAGATAGGCATCATACTCTGCCTGAGTCATCAGTTCTACTTCATCAGGCGTACCGACAGGGACATTCAGATAAGCCCTGTTAGCAGGGAGATTCTCTATGCTTGCTTTCACAAATCCTAACTTTCCTGAGGAAGTCACACCCAATACACGCATGGTTTCAGGGTTATAAGGAGTGAGATTCTTGTGTGACTTACTGGTGTTATGAAAATAGACACCACCCAGCAGATTATTCGTAGGCAGTTTAGCCGAATTGGCAGCAATATTCAATTTATTATCAATGGGATCTGTTGCACTACATTTCACAAATATAGGCATAGATGCCGGTACTGTATTGTCTTTCACCTCTGCGAATACCGCCTTTCCATTTTCTACCAATGTAACATAGTAAGCCGTCATTCCTGCAGAAGCAAAGGTGAAGGGGAATGAAGCATAGAACGTGGTATAAAAACTTCCATCATGCTGCAATTCAGGCTCAAGACCCAAATATTGATCGGTAGTATTCACTGGCAAAATGTTCCAGTTTCGATAATTAGTACCCGTATCATTGGTTCCCATAGCTCCATCAACGACACTACTCCGTTCCATATCCGCCAAAAAGATTCGCCCAATAGGAGTATCTTGAAAAGCACGATATGAACCATCAGACAATTTCTTCAATTGCAAGTCATAACCAATAATTTTATAGGTATCAGTTCCTTGACACTGAAAACGGTATTGACCATTTACTTGCTTAATATAAAGAATGGAGCCTGGGTCAGTTTCTACATTCTCAAACTTCTTATACAATTTAACAGCTCCCAAATCAGCTGAGGTAGTAGCAGCATCAATACTACCTTTATCATCGGTCACGATAATGTAGCGCTCAGACATCAAATTCCGGATGCGGTAATATCCGTCACCGTTCAACTGAGCCCATGCAGACACCGTCATACAAAGAACTAAAATGATAGATAAAACTTTCTTCATAGCAAAATACATAAAAAAACCTGCCAATGACCATAATGATGACCATTGGACAGGTATTATATAGTTATATAACTATTACTTAACAATACAAATGCTTACGCGATTAAGGTCGTTTTCTGAGAAAGGCTGAACAGTATCACCCTTGGCAGCAGTCTTAATACGAGATTCTGCGATACCATAATTCTTGATAAGAGCTTGAGCCACTACCTTAGCACGATTTTCTGACAACTTCTGGTTAATCTTCGCATTACCAGTACCCTTGTCTGCATGACCAGTGATTTCAACCACTGCACGCTGATTCTTCTTCAAGTAGTCAGCAATTTCCTTAACCTTCTGCATTTCTACAGCAGAGATTTCAGTGCAGTTGATATTGAAGAATACATCGCGACGAATGTTTTCCACTTGAGCAACAGCAGCAGTAGCAGCAGTAGAAGGCTTCTCAGCCGGAACGCGCTCAATTACACGCTCGATGATACGAGGAGAGGGTACAACGACAGTCTTCTTGTAAGAAGGCTTGCTCAAATTGTACTTCACACCCAACAAACCATTGAAATACCAGTCAGAGTTACCAGCTTTCTTTGAGTTGTAATGGTCATTGATGATGTTGGCCTGGATTTCAAGACCCATGCTCCAACGGTCGTTGAAATTATAATCTACAGCCACACCGGTACGTCCTTGCAAACGGAACTTTGTACCATCCCACAAGTGAGTAAGGTTTTCACCATTATCAATCGGATTGGTTCCATAGATATTATGAAGTTCTGCATTTACTTCTTGAGCTTCATCATTACCAAATGCGATATTGGCACCTATACCCAACAACCAGCTGACATTAAACTTACGGTCAACCTTGTATCCCAACAACAAATTAGAGAGATTGAATGTCAAATCTGCAGCCGGAGCAACATAATTCCATTTCCATGTATAATTATCAGGACTCCAATTCCATCCTGCTTTACTCTGCCAAGCGTTTACGCTCATACGGACACCCAAATTTTCATTAAAGTGGTATCCTACACCAAGTTGTGCATTCGGAGAAAGCAATTCACCGAATTCGATTTCACCTAAAGTGTGCTGGCCACCAATCTGAGCCTGCAAATACCAATGGGGATTAAAAGCATCCACCACCTCAGTCTGCTTTTCTTGTGCACTCACACAAAGAGCTGCGCCCAAAAAAAGACTTGACAATATCATTTTCTTGAATTTCATATGCTTCTATGTTTTAAATGTTGTTTCTATTTTCATAAGGGAGAGACAGCCAAGGGCTGTTCTCTACCTTATTATATATTTCTCTCAAGGATTACTTCACTGTTACGTAGTACTTCACATTAGAATACTTACCACTGTAATCAAGTGCAGAGTAAGTAATTTCGTAAGTGTAACCACTCTTACCAGCAAACTCAACAGCGTTGGTAGTACCTGCAAGCACCTTGTTCAAATCACCGCTGTTAGCAGCCTCCAAAGCTGCAATACAGTCAGCACAACCGTCCTGAGCACTTTCGTCACCGTCAAATACATTAGTTACAGCTACATACTTCTTAAACGCTGGAACAAGGTATTCGCCAGTATAAGATGTTGGAACAACAATACAATTAGTAGCAGTTAGACTTGTCGGCATATTCTTAACTTGACTCAACATAGCTAAACCATCAGTCGTTTTCAACAACAAGCAAGGCTGTAAACGTTCATTAATGGAATTAACCACATTACATAAACGGTTATTCAATTTCTCTAAATACTTATTAAGTTCATTCTTGAGATCTTTTTTGGCATCAATAATAGACTTTTCAACATCGTTGATACCATACAATTGTTCCAACAAATTATTTAAATCTTTTTCTAAAAATTCCAACTCTTTATTTATTTCTTCAATCGGTTTAGTTACATCTATATAGAAATCCCCATATGCATCCCCTAAATTAAGAGTTATAGTTTTATCTAATTCTGGTACAAATACATTAACAGTACCTTTAGAAGAGTCATAATTATCAATATGAATCTTTTCAATTGTAAAATTCTTCATTGAAATTTCAGGCATATCAATCTTTATTGAACCTATAATTCTATCAATAAAGTTTGAAATACGAGAAATTCCCCAAATATTATCCTTATGGAACGTATTCATAAACTGATAAGAGAATGGCTTAACAGTCATGGTTGCCAAAGAATATTCAGAATATACATTGTGGTCGCCAATTTTATCTGTCCAAGAGGCCTTTACTGCATTTGCATCAGCTACATCGTTTATAATATTCTGAAGACTTGAAGCAATGGCTAAAAAATCCACTTTTTGAGTTTCAAGTACAGATTTAAGTTCAGAAGCAAGCTCTTTCACGTCATCAAACTTTACACGAATCTTAGCATTGGCTGCATTCTCTGCAGAAATGGTAGCCTTAGCTTCATAAAAACCGTTACCAGCACGTGTATAACCGAATGTCAACTTCTCTTTAGACGGAGTAAATTCACCCAAAGTTACATAAGAAGATTCATCAAGGCTATTTACCAAAGCGAAATCCACACCTGTCGTATCTACCTCTGCAGGATTGATTGTTACATACAGAGTTCCGGCATTACCTTCAGCTTCATCTATCAAGACATCACCTTGTCCATACAACATTTCTTCAGTAAAGCCCAAGAGTTCAGCTTCCTTTTCTGTAAATGCAGCACCAGAAATCAAGTTAGCAGTGCGCACAGTGGGGAAATAAACATCGTTCATAGCCTCACCATAGTAAGCAGCCAAGACATTTGACTTGATGCCCATAGGCATATTGAAGTAACCGATTACAGGGCTCTTAGTAGCCTGAAGAACAATGCTTGAGATACGGTTCTTCAAAGCATCCTCTACGTTCTGAACTTTTTCAGTCAAAGCAGCAATATCTTCCGCATTCTTTGCAACACGCTCTTCCAAAGAAGTGAGGTCTGCACGCAACAGATTCACAGAATCCTTGAGAGCAGCAATGTCTGCATCATGAGCGAGCAACTGATCTGCCTGATTTTCAATCTTATTATAGAACTCAGCCATCATTTCTTCAATGCTGGTGAAACGAGGATTCACATAAGCAAGGATTGCATCCAAAGCCTTGTCGGTATATTCCTTAGCAAATTGTTCTGCCTTTTCCTGAGCCTGATTAGCCAAAGCCTTAGTGGTTTCGATACCAGACAAAGTATCTACGCGAGATTCCAGAACTGCGAAGTTATCTTCCAATTCCTTGCATACTTTTTCGATTGAATCCATTTTGTTTTCCAAAGCTTCCACTCTGTCAACCAATACCGGACAATTGCACTGCTTGATTTGGTTAATCAATTCCTGCATTGTAGCAATTGACGCAGCATTAGCTGTAGCTGTTTCATCTGCTTTCTCTGCCAATGCTCTCAACTCACTGAGATTAGCGATAGGAGTACCAGTTGCACCTGCATCACCATAGAACTGCTGATTGATAATTTGAGTAATAGCCTCTGTAGCCTCTTGGTTATTCATCAAGTCCTTCAAAGCTGCTTGCAATTCGTCATTATCAACAAACTCTGCATCTGCCTCAGCTTTCTTATAGTAGTCAGCAAACATATCCTTCACCTTCTGGATTTCGTCATCTACATAAGCAATCTTGGCATAATCCTTCTCGAGCGTAGTCAAACGACCTTCTGCCTCTCCAATACGACGAACAGCGTCTGTAACTTGAGGAATAATTTTAGTATTAAGCTCATTGTTCAAACTATCAATACGAGCATTGGTTGCATTGAGTTTGGTCTGCAATGTAGCATCGCCAGCAGCAATCTGTTGTTCAAGGGTTGCTTTCTCTGCAGCCAATTCTGCTTTAGTTGCGTATGTAGCTTCTGCATAAGCAATGTGATTATTCAATGCAGTCTGCAAAGCCTCACGTTCCTCACGAGCCTTCTGCACGCTATCTTTCATTTCCTGACGGAGTTTGCCAATCTGCGCATCCAAGTCAGCTTTCAAGGCCACATCCTGACCTTTCAGTTCCGAATACATCTCATCTTCGAAGTCTTTACAAGAAGAGATACATCCCATGGCTACGGCAACCACCGCTACCACGAAGTACTTACTAAAAATTTTCTTCATCATAAAACTCAATTATTAGTTATTAATTTCTTTTCTATTTTCTGTTTCTCGCGCGTGTACCTAAATTTTGACCATATAGACACCAAACGCATCATTTTTTTTGCATTTTACATCTTCCGACACTATGCTATTAGGTGACAAAGGTACATTTAATATTTCGCCCAACAAAGAAAAAAGTAAGAAATTTTATCAAACCTTTCCAAAATTGCAAAATACATGATGATTTTCTTCGTTTTTTTGATACAACATGCTATTATACCATTTTTCATGTTGAAGTTTGTGTATGCAAAAATATGTAGTACATTTGCTAGAATTAACTCAATAACCATTAAAACAGAATCATTTATCATGTCAAAACAAGTTTTATGAATGGCTATCCTCATGGGGATGAACATCACAACAGTCGTACAGGCGCAACAACGAGATGCGCATGAATTGGATTCTATAGCCAACTCCGTATTCACTGCCGACAGCAAGGGTACACGTGCAGTAACAGCACCGCTGAAAATGAGCCTAAAATCCTCAGATGTATTGGCAAAAGGTTCTCTAACTAACCGTGAAGCTTTCTACATCTACAATTCTATGGGGATGCAGGCCGCTTCGTCATCGTATCGGGTGACCAACGAATGCCTGCAATATTGGGGTATTCTGACAAAGGGATTTTGACACCTGCAGCCCGACGGTTTGAAATGGTTCCTGCAAAAATGAAGACCAAATACGCGATCATCTTCTGTTGATTCTAAAAGACGGATATTACACCTTAGGCACAGGCCAAATACCTGATGGCATCAAGACCCATACAGCCGAAAGGAAATGGATAACCATCTATCAATCCCAAAAGGACTTGCAATTGACCCCCAACATACCCCTTGCCGAATGGAATCTCATAAACGTCAATGGTTCCATCGTAACACAAGGTAAAAATGCAAGCCAAAGCGAGAACATTTGTATAAATACATCCCTCCCCGCCGGTATCTATCTGTTGCGCGGAATGGAAGAAGACGGACGGATATATGTAACGAAGTTCGTGAAAAGATAAATGAATCCGACATCCTTATAAACAATAAGCACACAAGAGTTCTCCTGTGTGCTTATATATTTCTGCAAAACGAATCAGAACGAATACTTGGCCATCAGACTGATACGGTTAGCTTCATGATTGGCCGAATCGAAATTCTTGCGCCAACCACGCAGGTATTCAACACCAAACTGCATATTACTGCTGGCCGACCAGAACATATTAGCTGCCAAATATTGCCCGTAACGGTAATCATCCCCTGCTATGGCTGCATAACCATCCTCAGAATAGATACGTGACATACTGTAAGTACCAGACAAGCAAACAGAGGGGGATACATTGTATTGCAATCCTGCGAACCATCCCATCATAGGAAGTGCCTGCATACGGGCATCCCGTTCGGGATTAGGGACAAGGTCAACATCCAATTCCCCCAAATCATTCAAATACTGCCCTATACCCCTACCATAGGTAAACTGGCCGAACATGCGCAAACTGGAACCGATTCCAAAGGTAGTAGAGGCCTGTACACCATAACCCGTCACACTGTGTGCATCGTCATTGGAGACAGTTGCATAAGTCATGCTGCGGAGAATACCACCGACACGGATATGACTGTTGTCTCCCCATGCATACTGAGCAGACAGGGTAAAGTCAGGCATACGCTGTCCTCCAATCCGATAAGCCGTAGTTGTTTCAGCACCTACTTTGGGCATCTCAATGCCTGCACGGAATGCCAAGTTCTGTAGAGCCATACAAGTATAGGACAATTGCGTGGTGCGATAGAATGTTCCACCATTAGGGCCTTGGAAGTCAATGGTTGCAGGCATGGCTGCCGCATCCATAAATCCACCATAAGTATAACCGATAGTCACTCCTTTAAAGGCCAAATAAGCATTACGCAATTCAAAGGTGCGTCCACTCCCACGGAAATTTCCTTCGGTATGTACCACAAAATCACCTAACAGAGGGGAACGACCCACTAATTTTACAAACAAATTGGCCGTAGTGGCATCCATCTGAAACTGATTATTCAAACTACTGCGGTCAGGAATAAGTGCCGGAATGAAATCGACACTGTTGACAATACCACCAAAATCATATTCAGCAACAGCACGTACATAACCACCTATACCCAATGCATAATTACCTTCAGTATCAGTCAGCACAAAACGAGGATTCTGTGGATCATGCACATGAGGCAGTTGTGAGGCATTCATCACTTGGACGATTTCATCACCCGCATCATCTATACTGACCAATACAATACTGTTGGGAATATCGTCACTAACGATAAGATTGTTTTGTGCTTTCGAAGGAAGCACAATGCTTACCACACTAGAAAGGGCAAACACAAAGATGCAATTCTTTTTCATATCCATTTGAATATTGGGTTAAATCAATGGGATAACAATCCAATATCCAAATGGTTCTTGTTATTTGCATTTCAAACTCTGGAACATCAAAATGCGACTGTTTTCAGGCACAGATTACACAGATGGGATATTCCCCAACACGATATGTAAACCGTGATAACCTTTATTGGGGTTATTTATCAATGCAATTCCAATCCGAAGGTCTCCTTCAGTTTCAGCAAAACAGGATTTTTCTGACTCATCAGCTTGAATTGCTCAACACGACCGTATGCACGATGCTTGACATCGCTTTCTTCCATGACACGTACAGTCATCGCAATCTTGCTGTTATGAAGTTGGGTACGCATGTGAGAAACTACACGCATGGACATGGCCTGCATACTTTTTCCCACCAACTCATTTTCTACAACCACTTCAAAGGTGGTATCATCTAACAACTTGGGACGCATGTTTTTCATTCGTCCTGCCATTGCATTCTCTTCTATAGGAAGCTGATTGGCAAATTCCAACCAAGAGTAACGAACATTATCTTCACTAACAGGATAATCAACTTGAGCTTCCACCCTTTGTTCTGTCGAAGCAGTTTGAACGGGAGACACCGTCTTTTCTGATGACACCTGCTGAGTCTGACGGATAGATACACTAAATGCCCCTCCTCCCTTTTTCAAGGTAGGAACCTTAACAGTCTTTTGCGAAGCATCCTTATGGACAAACGGGGTTTCAACTGGAATCTGTTGAGATACTTGGGAATTTGAGGCAACAGATGCAGCAGATGCCACTGTCTGAGACATCGGCATCCCAACAGCCTGTGTTTGTTGAGAAACACTATTGGCTGCTTGCTGCTTGAACAGAGGTTTTAATATCTTCTTAGGGCTACGCCCACAAGAAGCATCCGCATCATCGGTCATCAATTGAGCCACTTGTATCAGAGTTATTTCCACCAACAAGCGTTTGTTCTTACTGGTCCGATAATTGAGGTCGCAATCGTTACACAACTTAATTGCCCGATACAAGAACTTCACATCGCAACGTTGGGCCTGCTCGCTGTAGCGGGCACGCACACTATCACTCACTTCCAACAGAGGCAATGTAGAGGCATCGCGACTGACCAACAAATCACGCAGATGAGACGCCAATCCCGTAATGAAATGATGACCATCGAAACCCTTATTCAGAATCTCATTCAGGAGCAACATGGCATCAGGAACCTTACCATCCACCATCATGTCCGTTATGCGAAAATAGTATTCATAGTCCAACACGTTGAGATTCTCGATTACCCGCTGATAAGTGACTTCACCACCCGTAAAACTAACGACCTGATCAAAAATGGACAATGCATCACGCATACCACCGTCAGCCTTTTGGGCAATGACGTTCAATGCTTCAGGCTCTGCATGTACCCCTTCCTTTCCTGCCACATACATCAGATGCTCTACCGTATCATTCACATTCATGCGGTTGAAATCGTAAATCTGACAACGGCTGAGAATGGTAGGCAGAATTTTATGCTTCTCCGTAGTGGCCAAAATGAATATAGCATGATGAGGTGGCTCTTCCAACGTTTTCAAGAAAGCATTGAATGCAGCAGTACTAAGCATATGAACCTCATCAATGATAAATACCTTATATTGACCGATCTGAGGCGGAATGCGCACTTGTTCAATCAAGGTCCGGATATCTTCTACTGAGTTGTTGGAAGCAGCATCCAATTCATGAATATTATAAGAACGCTGTTCATTGAAAGCCTGACACGATTCGCAAGTATCGCAAGCTTCACCATCAGGAGTCAATTGTAAACAATTTATAGTCTTAGCAAAAATACGTGCACAAGTAGTCTTCCCCACGCCACGAGGACCACAGAACAAATAAGCATGTGCCAACTTTCCCGTAGCAATGGCATTCTTCAATGTGGTAGTAAGTGCACGTTGTCCCACCACAGAATCGAAGTTTGTCGGACGGTATTTCCGAGCCGAAACAATATAGTCTTCCATGTGATATATATATTCTTAATCATGCAAAGGTACAACGAATGTTGAAGAAAAACAAATTTTTTAGCCACAGGTTATCTATTCTTTGTCCCAGAAGATTATCTTCTCAAATATTTTACCTATTTTTGCACCATTAAAATGAAGAAAAGTATGAAAAACCTCCAATCCATCTGGTTATTCCTGCGTCAACACAAATACATTCTCGTGACAGTCATATTCCTGTTGATAATAGGCGTATTGGACGAAAACAATCTCGTCCGCCGGGCCATGCACCGCCGTGAGATTGCATCGTTGAAAGCAGAAATCGAACGATACCACAAGCAATTCCAAGAAGATACACGCCGATTGGAAGAACTGGTTTCCAATCCCGAAGCGATTGAAAAGATCGCACGCGAACGCTATCTGATGAAGACTCAGGATGAGGACATTTTCATTTTCGAAGAATAATTATATCCGACACCTATGAACCACAAACTGAATACTGCGCTGATGCTTATCGGTGCCACAACTCTTCTTATAGGAGCCTCATTGATGATTACCAAATGGGCACCAGCTCCTTACATCTACTGTATCGGAGCTCTGTTGTTTGCAGCCATGCAAATGACAGACCGATACGAAGGCAATAATTTGGTAATAAAACGTTTACGCCGTCAACAGCTATTTGGTTGCCTAATGTTGCTTGCCACAGGCGTATTGATGTTCACCGAACGACACAACGGTTGGATAGCCACACTTACGATTGCAGCTCTTTTGGAACTCTATACAGCTTTCCGTATGCCAGACAAAAGCGAATAAAAATAAAAAAGAGGGAGTGTTAACATTCTATTGAATTTTAAGACACACTCCCCTTTTATCTTTTATTCCGAGTTTTTTACAGCAAACCCTTTTTCCTATTTCAACACAATTGAAGCATTGATACTTCCGATATAATCCAACAACTCTTTCCGGCCCAGTCCTTTTTCTGAAGATGTGGTGAATATCGGGGGAAGTTCTTCCCATTGTTCTGACAAACGCTGTTTATAATTCTCCACACTGAATTTCAACTTTCCTCCACTCAATTTATCGGTCTTAGTGAACACAATGGCAAAGGGGATACCGTTCTCTCCCAACCATTCCATAAACTCAAGGTCAATCTTCTGAGGTTCATGACGACAGTCGAGCAATACAAAGAGACAGGTCATCTGTTCGCGCTCCAAGATATAATTCTCAATGATTTGCGTAATCTTCTCTTGTTGCTTCTTACCACGCTGTGCATAGCCGTATCCCGGCAAATCCACCAAATACCATTGTTCATTGATGAGAAAATGATTGATAAGCAGAGTCTTTCCTGGTGTAGAACTGGTCATTGCCAATTTTTTATTCTTGGTAAGCATGTTGATGAGACTGCTCTTGCCCACATTGGAACGGCCGATGAAAGCATACTCGGGCTTGCCATCTTGCGGACACTTATCCAATTGCGTGTTACTGATAACGAATTTTGCGCTTGTTATTTCCATATTCTTATTTTTTTATTCCTAATCCTGCGAAAACTTCACAACCTGCATCCCTACCAGACTGTCATAACGACCACCGAACGGACGGTGATAAACCAAAATGAGATATTCATTCTCTGTCTCATAAAAGTTTCCGGCAGCTTGAGCTGTCTGTCCTTTGGTTGCTCCATCCGGTACAAAGAGGTAAAGCCAATTATAGACCCCCATTTTTAATAGTTGTACACCTTCATAAACCTGACTCTGTTCATTGTAAGAAAGGGCGTATTCGGGTGTAAACTGATTGTAAGAAAATTCTCCACTGAGGTAGAACTTTCCTCCTGGAAGAGGTTTGTCTGCTTCCAACGAAAAATGCACAAAAAGGTAGTCAGCCTCCGTAGCATTGTCCTGAGCCATGTCATAACGGATGAAGTAACGCCCGTTCTGATCTTCGTCGTAACTGTAATTGGTACGAGGTTGATCAGGATAAAGAGTGGCATGATAATAGGGATTGAAAAACTGCACTTGCTCCACATTCTGATAGCCATAATGCATATTAACAATCTCGAACCGGCGGTATTCATTCCCAGCAGGGAATATCAGTTTGCGATTATGAACGAACTGCATCTGTCCGGGCCGTAAGTAGGTAGGTTGCAAATCTGTGACACAGTTATCAGTACGCAAGTTCTGATAGACACGCACCTGGAATTCGCTTTGCGGAGAAGTGACACTCATCCCCGGATAATTGACCGTGAAACTTACTTGCTGGTGGCTATCATTCGTGTCAATATCCGTATTACTACTGACTTCTGCCGAAATCCCCACGCGAGGCTGTATGACCGAGAAGCAAGCCTGTGCCACAGGTTCTTCCTCACTATCCTCTCCATAGATATCCACCCTATAGTTTCCAGGAAGCAACAACTGTGCCTCATTATTGGGAAGCGTGAATCGGTAATGGGTATAGAGCATGCTCGTATTCAAGGAATTCTGATAATCATCGATGACATTGTCATTAAAGCCCTGCAGATAATCCGTATCAAACAAGTCACTGGGTGTCCAATCGGCATTACAATGCGTAATCTTATACGTGTAACGGTGATACTCATGAGTCAGTTCATCAAATGAAATTTCCACTTGATCTGCAGTATTGAGCCGGATAACAGGATAAGCCAACCAATTGTCATTGGCAATGACACGCAGCGTCTTGATATGCGGAACATTGACACACGTCTTTTGGGACTGCATGAGAACAGGAAACAACAGACAGAGGAAAAACAAACAATAATTCTTCATCGGACATTTTTTTCTTCGAGAACGCAAAAATAGCGCAAAAAGATTGAATTTGAACACTTTTTCGTAAAGAAAACAACTTTTTGGCTTGGTTATAGACCGAAAAGGCATTGTTTATTCTATTTTGCAGCATGATTTCAACCGATAGGTAAATTGTTTTTTATGGGTATCTGATAAAAAATATCGGATACCCATATTTTTTTGACAAAAAGTTGTACGATTCCATTCATCCCCTCCACCCCAAAAGGACCGGAAGCTATTAACACACTCAATCCCTATCAGCGTGTAGAGGCAGAGACCACCTACTCCACTTCCAAAAATCCCATCAAAAAGGCATCGGGGAATATGAATTTCTTTTCACCAAGAGTAAACTTGACAAGAATGAACTTGTCACTCTTGCTCACCACTATGCCTTCGCCAAATTTCTGGTGCAATACACGACTATTCACATCGAGTCCAGCAAGTTTTGCTTTCAGTACGGACTCGGTATTCTGCATTGCTTGCATTGTAAGGGGCATAGCAGTAGATGATGACACGCCAGATTCTACTGTTCGCGAATAGGATATGGGTTGCGCGTTGTATTCTCTCACTTGCACAAATCCCTCTTTATTACCTTGTATCTTCTTTGCACTGCGGGATTCCGTATCCTCATCAGCAGTCTTCGAATAAACACTGGTATCCACCTCCGTCATCGAGGATTGTTGGTTATAGAAAAGCTTTTCGTACTGAGTTTTGCGTATGGTAGTGTCCCAACCTCCCACTTCTTCATCTGCATGTTTGTCAATGCCGGTGTAGGTCAGGCTGGCATCCTCGTAGCGTTTGAACTTGAAGATGGCATCGTTCATCAGCGGAGCATTGAACACACCGAGCGAACAGAGCATGTTGAAGTCCTCTACGCTCAGGCCCGTCACCTTCTTGAACAGACCTGGCTCCAATTGGGTGATGACATCCTTCAGGCACCGTTCGCGATAGTCGGTCAGATACATGAACACCGGAATGCGTGTGGCAAACTTAATCAGTTTCTCCTGTATCTGCTTGCGCTTGCTCTTCATCTCCTTCTCTTCGGCAGAGATTTCCTTCTTCTCCTTGGGTGTCGGGTCGGGATTCTCTTTCTTGGCTTTCTTGACGGCTTCAGACTTGTTGATGATGGTCGTCAGGTCATTGTTGAGGTTGCGGAAACCCTCGATATTCAGCAGGGCCTTCATCGCTTCGGGGCTTGCAAGCAGGCGTTTCAGAGTATCGTTATCCACATTCACAAGCAGGGCCGACTCCCATCGCTTGGCCAAGAGTGTGGCCGATGTGCCAGCCAAGGCAATGTCGAGGATATCCTGTGCATCCACCTCCTTCATGCTGCTTCCGTCGTAAGCCAACACGGGTAGGAATTTGATGAACTCGCCCACCTTGGCTTCGGGATTACTTTCGTTGATGTCCAAGCGACAACTATAATCGGAAATCTGTCTTAATGCTCTGTCGAGGGCAAAGTCAAATACATAACACTCATGCTTCATGATGGTGCGGTTTCCCTCATCGTTCTTCACCTCCCACGGACTTTGCACACGGAAGGCGGCTTGGAAGTAGGTCTCGGGGCTTTTCAAGTTGCGGAGCATAAAGATGCCCGTCCAAGGTTTTACCGTCACACCCGTAGTCAGTTTACCGCAAGTGAGAGTGATGGTCTTTGTCTCCAGCGGGTCGCCCATGTTAGCTTGTACGGGATAGAGTGCATCCAAGCCGATACCCGCTCCTGTGCCGGCACACACCACCACCTTGTAATCGTGATAGAATTTGTTCTGCCTTTGTGCAAGCAGGTTGGCCATGGCAAAACACGAGGCCACATTGGGAAGAAACCATAGTGTGTGTGAAAGTACGTTGAGCAGGCGCGTATCGCTGAAGGGCATGGGCGGACGTTTGTCCTGTCCCAATTTCAAGTCATCCACACTGGCGGGCAAGTATCCGCCACGAATCAGGTCGAGCCACTTCTGTACCTCATTCTCATACTTGAATCGGGCACTCTCGCCTCTGCCCTCGGCCGCGAAGAAGAGGTTCAAATCAAATTCGTCAAACTCTCCCTGCTTGGCTACCTCCTGTATTTCGTCAGGCATACGGTAGGTCAGCATCACCATGCGTGGTAAGGCTTGGTAGGGATTGTCTGCACCCTTCCATTCGGCTTTGGCGCGTTGTTCGTCGGAGTAGGTCCAATTGAAAATCTCTTCTTCGATGAACTCACCCGTGTTGATAGCGCGGAAGGGAGTGCCGGAGAGGAACAGATAGTACCGAGTGGAGATGGGTAACCACGATTCGTTGATGGCATTGCTTGCCTCGTCTTTCTTGTACTTCTCGGCATCGAAATCCACCGTGTCTTCTTCATTCTCTTTCTCAAACAGCTCTTTGGCACGCTCCCTCCATGCACCGAAGTGGTATTCGTCGAAGATGACCAAGTCCCAGTTGGTGGTGTGGATAAACTCGTTCTTTGCCTTGATGCCTCCGCTCTCGTTGGTACCCAGTAAATCCTGGAAGGAACCGAACACCACAATGGGCTTCCGTTTGTCGGCACGTTGGAACTCTTGGTCGATGTTCAAGTTATTGTTGCGGGCATCCTTGTTAGAGATGTATTGCCACCCTTCGAAATCGAGGTGTGTCACGAGGTCTTCTCTCCAAGCCGACTCTACGGCAGGTTTGAAGGTGAGGATAAGGATGCGCGAGAGCCCCATCTTCCGTGCCAATTGATAACTGGCAAAAGTTTTGCCGAAGCGCATCTTGGCATTCCACAGGAACTTGGGGGTGCGGGTCGGGTCTTCTTTCTTTGCCCGTTCAAAGTAATTTTTTGTCTGCTCCACGGCGCGGTATTGCTCGGGGCGCATGCTGAAGTTTTGTGTACGGTTTTCCACATTGGCCGAGCCTGTGCGCAGGGTCATGATACAAGCCATCACATCCGTCACCGTACAACGGAACCATTCGTCCGTCCTGTCCATGGGGTTGAGCCGAGCATGTCCCTTGCGCTCAAGCAGGCGGTGTACATCCTTATCGGTAAAGCATGAGCCATCCTGACTCATGGCCGACTCCACCAATACGATTTCGTACTTCACCTTACTGGTATGAAGTTGTTCTTCGATGCGCTCCTTAGCGGTGCGGTCGGTATAGCCCACCTTCAGGAAACCTTTGTGGGTATCTACTCCTACCAGCTTATAGGCATAGATAGTGGGGGTGACGTTTGGGCGTTGGGGGAAAAAGTTGTGTTCCATAATTCATTTATTATGGCACACTTCAACAAGAAAAACAGGAATTAGTCTGGATGAATATTTCTACACTCTGTAATAGTTGCGTTACCGATGTTCCTTACGCCATTGTAGTCTGCCTCTTGTCATTTCCTCTTTAATTCCTCCGTGTTCAAGAAAATCTTGTTTTATCCGGTCGAAATAGCGTTTCAACAAATAATCAGTCTGACGAATAAGGATAATGGCAATGTTGGCAATGGTTTCATCGGAACGCTCTCTTATGGCTTTCTGATAATATTCCGGTTCATTATGAGCAGCACATGCACGCCGAGCCTGTTCATGCTTTTCACTCGATTCTTTCCATAACTGCAATCCCCTTACTCTCAGATAATCTTTATAATCTTCAAGAAGTTCTTGCAGACTGGCTTTTGCAACATTCAGCAACTTTATTTCCATCTCAGAAGAAGTTGTAGAGGCCGAACATCCTTCTACGATATTCTGTTTACCCGACCGGGCTGCCTGTATCATTTGGTCGATTGTACGATCTCCTTTGTGCAAATATTTGTGTGCAAAGTAGAATGTTACATCATATACACACATAGACTTCTTGTAGCAGAGAAGCTCTTCGTAATTGCCTTTTTGTCGGATAAAATCGCTGCCTTGCATATTTTCTCTTTTTTGCAAAAATACAGAGCATGTATCAATTCTACAAATATTCCTATTGCTTTCTTGTCAAAGAGCGCGTTTTTAATTGTTTCTTTTATGTTTTTTAAAGGCGAAAAGGGCAAAAAGGACAAAAATGCACACTTAATCGCAACTTATCAGAGTTCCTTTTGTTTTTTGCCTTTTGTCTTATTCGCCTTTGGGGCCTTCCTGCCTTTTTAGGCTTTCCTTTCATCTGCAAGGGATTTTGCTTTATAAAATCCTTTTTTGCCCTTTTGGGCATTACCTTGCCTTTATTTTCTCCATTTTATTCCATTGGTTTAATCATAGACTCAATAAAGCTAATTTCGGTTTCATCCAAACCGTATTTGGCATAGAGTTGCTTGTCTATATTTTCTATCGACAAGTCCCAATTTATATCAGAATTAGACGTAAAATCTTGAAGAGGAATTAGCTCAAATGAATCACGTGATATGTTCAACGAATGTCGATTGAAAAATAATAATGCTCTAAAAAATTTTGTCTTTATATAAGTCAAACAATTTGTAGCATTTCCTTTTTGTAAATAGTTACCTATTACAAGAAATGTTTCTGTACAAATATCAAAAGGATTTGCCACAATGATTTCTGGAGGCACTGTAGATGTTGTCATATAAGCTTTAGAAAAGAATAATTTATATGTCTCTACATTATCAAGACCTTGATTAATTGAATTAGGAGCAATATATGCTGACACTCGTTTTGCTCCGCCTTTTATTCCTTTTACTCCAAAAATTCTAAAGAATCCAGTTTTGTATTTATCATATACTGTAACATTATATCTTTCTGGAGAATTAAAGAAATCTGCACGTATACCATAAGGTTTTTGTGAAGATACAATAGAACTAAATTTTACGTTTCTTAGTTTTGCGACTTTTTCTAAGATTGTAAGTTGTCTTGCATCTCTAATTACAGTTTCAGAAAATGGAGTCTTCAAATATCTATTTGTAATACTTTTAGAATTGTCTAAAGAGTGAAAATGATATTCAACTTTCCCTTGATAATCTTTTTCCCATAGGAAATAACAAACACCTCCATCTATATGAAGCCCTGAAAAACATTCTTTTGCATCTTCAAAATCAAATATTTTCTTAATTCTAGTATCATTCATCATCCTTTCACGAAAAGAGTCTAAACCTCTCCCTCCTTTCATCCAACGTGAAGGGACTATCATTGAAAGATATCTTGGAGATAATTTGATTGCATGTTCAATGAACATATTATAAATAGGTTTAGCTGCATCACCAGCTCCTCCTCCATCACTCATCTGATACGGTGGATTTCCTATAATTACATCGAATTTCATATTGAATAGTTTCTTTACATCAAAGTTATGAATAAATTGATAGGCGTGGGTTTCGAGTTCATCTCCACGCTCGTATTCGCTTTGCGAAGCACCACAATAGATACACTTCCCATTTTGCCACGTGTGCTTGATGCGCTGGTAGATGATGTTTCCTTGCGGTTGGTCTTCGGGAAACTGATAGGCAGAGAAGGGGCTACTCGGAAACTTGCTACAATAGACACTCCGGCGCGAGAGGAGGCTGGTCAGCTCCGTGATGGCAATGCCGAAGAGCTGGCGGGAGAAGATGTGCTCGATGCGTTTCTCCAAGTCGGGTATCTGAGGCTCCAATCCCTTGATGAGCCGTTTGGCAATCTCGCGGAGGAACACACCACTCTTGCAACAGGGGTCGAGGAAGGTAGTATCGGGGTTGCGGAACAACTCCTCGGGGAGCATATCGATGATTCGGTTAGCCAATTCGGGAGGGGTGAACACCTCATCGTTACTCAAGTTGGCTATACACGAAAGGACGTCGGGGTTATAGACGTTTTGAAACAAATTGCTACTGTTTTCCATAGTCTTGTACCTTTTTATAGTGAGTGATGTATCGGCGCAGGAAGATGCCACCCTCCTCTTTCTGTTCTTCGGTGAGGGCAAAGAGGTTGCCCATGCCACCCTCCTGACTGGTGTCGTTATGGAGTAGGAGGTCGGCCATGGTGTAGTCGGAGCGTTGCATCTGGGTGCCATTGATAAGTGTCCATTCGGAGAAGACGATGGGTGCCTTGGTGTCGTGTCCCTCATCGTCCACACACATCAACGTCAGGGCATTGCCATTGATGATGTTGCGATTGATGATGAAGCGGGCCGCCTCGCGTGCTTCGTCCGAAGCCTCAGAGGTGCAATGGTCGGTGTATTCAGCATTCCAAAGTTCGAATAGGCGCTGGCGACAAGCCTCCACATTGTCGTTCATAATATCCACGCCATAGAGGCTACCGATGGCTACGATGGAGAGTTTCTCGTAGTCGCGGGCACTTTTCTTGTATTTCCTACGGAGTTCGGCAAGTTTGCGCCGGAGTATGGCAGAGAGGAAGTTTCCGTCTCCGCAGGCAGGCTCAAGGAAACGGGAGTCGGGGCGCAAGCATTCATTGGCCACCAGGTCGAGCATGGCATTCACCTCCCGTTCGGCGGTGAACACTTCGCCCCGTTGAGCCACGCGCTCTTTGGATTTTATTTGTGAGGTGTCCTGTTTGGTTGCAGACATAGAGCCTCATGGTAAAATTTATGCGGGTTAAGGGCTCCGGAATTTCCGCCAGGTTAGGAAAAAGTTTTTCTCAGACACACAAAAAAAGACGTGAAGCCCTGCATCATCGCTCGCTCCACATCCTGAGGCTCGTAGGAAGTTGCCCATCGTAGTCGAAACGAGCAACTTCAGAAAACCCCACGTCGAATGCATATATATAACACCCATGCTATACCAAAAGTTAACCACCTTGGTGCACTCTCGCATAAGGGTACACCAATGGCTATCTGCATGATAAAGCTACGAGGATGTATATAACACACCCAAGGGGCATCTACCGTTGCTTTGTCCTTGACTACGATTGAAATTTTCCTACGATTTCAGGATGTCAAAACCAAAGCGTGTAAACGCCTTTCTTATTATGTCTGCCACTCAAAGCCTCTCTCACATAAGGGAAGGCTACGGAGTGACAGGGCAAAGATACGACTTAATTATGAATTATAAATGATGAATGAGGAATTATTTTGTGAGAGGTGTTGAAGAACAGATTTTAGAGTGTTGAGTTATGAGCAATCTTGCAAATGAATCATCAAAGAATTAAGATTGCGAAGCTGATGAGCTTACGAACTCGAGTGACAAGCTACGAGTGATGAGCTACAAGGAACAAGTGGGGATATAGTCGACTCTAATAAAGAAGATTGTTCAACAGAGTGAACCTATAGCATCAATAAGGGGTAAAACAGTCAACGCATCATACAAGTATATGACTAAAAATCAACGCTCTGCAGTTTCCTAAAATTTCTTCTGTTGGGAATTCAAGTTTCTCTTAAAAAGAACAAAAGTTTCTCTACAAGAAAACTGCAGTTTCCCTTAAGAGAGATTACAGTACCCCAATAGATAAACCGCCATTCCCAACAAGGGGAGATTCAGTGGAAACAAAAGGAAACGGAAATTACGGTCAAAGGAAGCGCGATTACGTCAATCTTTTCGGCTCTTATGCAAAAAGACAACGCGGACAACATGGACATGTCGTTGACTACACAGTCATTTATCCATATTATCCGCGTCTGAAAATCACATCACACTCTTGTGATGTGAGAAAAGATTATTTCGGCAAGCCGAAGGTGTCGCTCAACTCCTTCATCTGAGCATCGCTCATGCCTTCGGGCTCGAATCCCATGTTCTTGGCAGCAATGTAGATGAGGGCAGACTTGTTGAGCACATCCACCTGGTCGAAAGCTGACATGATGTCGGTATCAACGGCAAATACTCCGTGTTTCTCCCACATTACCACATCGTAGTCATCATCGATAGCCTTGATAGTGGCATCGGCCAACTCTACGCCGCTGGGCATCAGATAAGGAACCATACCCAATCCGCGCGGACAGAAAGCCTTTGTCTCGGGAATCATGCTCCACAACATGCGGGTAGCCACATCCTTTTCCATATACTTCTGACTGTGGGTCAGTGCCACCAGTTCGATAGGATGGGTGTGCAACGATGCACGGTAGGGAGAACCCTTGGCCAACAGATAGTTGTGTACACTCAAGTGTGAAGGAAGCTCGGAAGTGGGCTTCACAGGATTATCGGCAATGATGACATAGCTGGCACAGTCATCCAAGATGCGGATGATAGAACCATTGTCCATCGGCCAACGGGCAAGGTCGCGCATACGCATCTGGGTACCCTTGCAATAGAAATAGCAACCCTTCAGGTGGGGCAATGTGGTACCAATCTGCATCACGTCGCTGATGGCAGGCATAGCCTTGATTTCGTCGTCGATATACTCGGTAATGTTTACGGTGATGTTGCCTCCGTTACGCTCGGCCCAACCTTTCTGCCACAGGTAACCGGCAACCTCTGCTACTTGTCCCACGGCCTTGGCCAGTGCGGGACGATTGTCTAATATGCTCATATTACTTTTCTTTAATATAGGAGTTCAGGAGTTGCGGGAGTTACAGGAGTTCAGACAATAGAGTTGTCTGTAAAGAGTACTACTACCCGAACTCCTGTAACTCCCAAATTCTTGAACTCCAACTCTTCTATTTCAATAATTCAGGTATAAATGTGGAAGCTATCAGTACGATAATACCGATAACCAATACGGCAATGGTCTTCTGTGAACAACCTTTCCACTCTTTGAGGATGATACCCCACACGTTGGAGAAGGTTACGTTCAATGCCATGAGGATGCAGAAGGCGAGAGTCATCAATGTGGGTGACTCGGTGAGGAATCCTTTGCCCAACGAGAGACCAAAGAACTGACTGTACCACAGACCTCCGGCCAACGCACAGAAGATGATATTGTTCAACCATACGTTTCCTTTCTTATAGTCGCCCCATGTCTTGTTCTTGCTGTTCTGATAGAAACAGTAGATGGCATTGGTGACGAATCCGCCAAGAGTGACGAGCAAAGTGGCAGGCAAGGTGCGGAACATCGGGTCGGTAAGTTCACCGAAATTGATGTCTTTACCAAACTCCAAACCTACGTTGAAGCAGCCACTCATGAAGCCGGCCAACAAGGCGATGGCCAATCCCTTCGGGAAATTGAAGTCCTTCACAGCGGCTTTCTTCTCCTCTTCTGAGAGGGAAGCGGCCTTCATACCACCTGCCACACCAATGATGGCGATACCTACAAGGGTAACTACCACACCAAGGATAACGGCAAAGGTCAATGACTCGAGGGCATTCAACTCGGGGAAAAACATGTTCAGCAACACGGGTCCCATGATGGTTCCCAATCCGGCACAGGTGCCCAATGCAATACTCTGTCCCAAAGCTACACCCAGATAGCGCATAGAGAGACCGAAAGTCAAACCTCCAACTCCCCACAGTACGCCAAAGAATACAGTCATCCAAATGTTGAATGAGCTGCCATCGGTGAACAATTCACACAAGCTATGCCCTTCGGGCACTGCCAACAAAGCTCCCAACAAGGGGAACAACAACCATGCGAATACACCCTGTACAATCCAGTACGACTCCCACGACCAGTCCTTAATCTTATTGATAGGCACGTAGCAGCTTGACTGACAGAAGGCACCGATGGCAATAATCAGTAGTCCGATTACTATATCCATAATATTCTACCATTAAAAGGGAAGACCCACCTAAATCCTCCTCGTAAAGGAGGGTTAGAGTGGGTCTTCGTTGTTTTTGTTATCTCTTAGAAGTCACTTCAGCAACATACTTATCAATATCAGCGATAAATGCATCGCCTACAGGTACGTTGTTCTTCAAGCAGAACATATCGTAAACAGCCTGCCAAGGCATTGCCTTCTGCTCTTCAATGAGAGCAAGCACTTTGTAACCCTCGCCTGCCAACTCGTATTTAGAGATGAGTTCCTGTGGCTCGAGCAAAGCACGGAGCATGCACTTCTGAGCTGAACGAGAACCGATAACGTAAGCACCGATACGGTTGATAGAGCCATCGAAGAAGTCGAGACCGTAGTGTACACGGTCAAGAGCACCGGCACGAACGATTTCGAAGAAGAGTTCCTGAGTGGGATCGTCCATGATGGTTACGTGGTCAGAGTCCCAACGAACAGGACGAGATACGTGGAGCATCAATTCTTTTACGAAAGGAAGCACAGCACTTACTTTGTCTGCAGGAGATTCTGTAGGATGATAGTGACCAGTGTCGATAGTCAGAATCTTATCGTTCTGAGCAGCATAAGCAGTATAGAAGTCATGTGAACCGACAGTGAAGCTTTCAAGACCGATACCGAATACCTTACCCTCGATACAATCCTTCATCATAGGCTGTTCCTTAGTGAAGATTTCATCAAGTGACTGCTTCAGCAAGTTGCGATAGAGAGCATGGTTTACGCTCACGTCCTTGCAGCCATCGTGTACCCAAAGGTTCATGATACAGGGGTCACCCTGAGCTTCACCCATGGCATTGGCAATATCGCGGCAACGCTTGGTGTGCTCAATCCAGAACTTGCGGATACCCTCATCAGGGTTAGAAAGTGACAAGCTTCCGCTCTTCGGATGAGAGAATGATGAAGAGTTGAAGTCGAGCAAAGTATTGTTCTCCTTAGCCCAATCGATCCAACTTTGGAAGTGTTCTACAGTCACTTCATCACGGTCAACTACCTTACCTTTGAAATCACCATAGATTTCATGGAGATTCAAACGATGGTCACCGGGAATCAAAGACTTAGCCTTGAGGATATCTTGACGAAGTTCATCGATGTTGCGAGCAGCACCAGGGAAGTCACCAGTTGACTGGATACCACCCGACATGTCACCACCCTGTACCTCGAAGCCCTTCACATCGTCAGCCTGCCAGCAGTGCATGCTGAGGTGGAAGTCCTGCAACTGTTCCAATACTTTGTCTGTGTCAATACCAATGGCAGCATAGCGCTCCTTTGCAATCTCATACGCTTTGTTAATCAATTCTTCTTTCATGATAGGTTTTTCTTTTATTTTGGTTAGTAATATTTTTATTTTCAATGATTATTCACTTTGTAACCTCCACAAACTTCTGGAAGGCTTCGTTCCATACCTCAGTATCTTGGGGAATGAATTCAGCCGTTTCGATGGACGATGCAATAAGGTGACGCATGCCCTGTATGTCATCTACCATGCCGACAGCCTTGGCCTGTAACATGATGTTACCGATGGCTGTAGCTTCTGACGGACCAGCGACTACGGGGATACCCAATGCATTGGCTGTAAACTGGTTGAGCACATTGTTCTTTGAACCACCTCCGATAACGTGGAGTTTTTCAATGGCAAACGGTGCCATCTCCTGCATCCAGCCGAACACTTGTTTGTAGCGCAAGGGCAGACTTTCAAAGATACAGCGTGTCAGCTCACCATGAGTTTCGGGAACGGGTTGGCCGGTGCGACGGCAATATTCCTGAATGGCTTCAATCATGCGGTCGGGGTTAGCAAAACAAGCGTCATCCGGATTGATCAGGCTACGGAAAGCCGGAGCAGCCATAGCGGCCTCTATCAGTTCAGGGTAGCTATAATCAGTAGTCCACTCCTTGCGGCAACGCTCCAACAACCACATACCACAGATATTCTTCAAGAAGCGGGTAGTACCCTCTACTCCACCCTCATTAGTGAAGTTTACCTTGTAACTTTCGGGAGTGATGATAGCATCCTTCACCTCGATACCCATGAGTGACCATGTACCAGAACTGAGGTATGCAAAACGTTCGTTCTGAGCGGGCACAGCAGCTACAGCACTTCCTGTGTCATGACCAGCCACGGCAATGACGGGTATAGCGCCAAGTCCGGTCTGTTTCTGCACCTCTTCGCTCAATGGGCCTACCTCTTCACCAGGGAAGACAAAGCGGCCGAACTGTTCCTCGGTGACACCCACAGCTTCCATCAATTCCTTGTCGAAACGTTTGGTGCGAGGATCCAGCATCTGTGAAGTGGATGCAATGGTATATTCAGTCACCATCTTTCCTGTAAGCATATAACTGAGTGCATCGGGGATAAACAGTATCTTGTCTGCTGCCTCCAAAGCCGAACTCTTGTCGCGCTTGAGTGCATAAAGTTGGAACAGACTGTTGAAGTTCAGAAACTGAATGCCAGTCACGTCATAGACTTTTTCCTTAGGAATCACGTTAAAAAACTCCTCCATAGCACTGAACGTATGGGGATCACGATAGCAATAAGGACTGCGCATGACACCACCGTCCTTACCGAAGCAGACGAAGTCCACACCCCACGTGTCAATACCGATGGATTCAATCTTAATGCCTTCCTGTGCCACCACCTTCAAGCCACGGATGATTTCGTGATACAGAGCATAGATGTCCCAATAGAAATGTCCACCCACTTCAATGATATTATTAGGGAAACGGGTCAACTCCTTCATCTCGAATTTACCTTCAGAAAGGGTACCCAAGATAGTACGTCCGCTGGTGGCTCCTAAGTCCACCGCAAAGAAATTCTTGTCTTTCATGTAACGCTATATTTGGTTGTGGGTCGCACCGTGTGCGCACCCAGTTAATAAAAATTGTCCAAAAATAAGCCTTTTTCCCCAACCGACCAACAAGACAAGACATTTTTCTGCTTTGGGAGTAGATATTTTAGCTTTTTTAAAACTAAGAGGCGACAGGAGCCATAGGTTTTATAGGAGCTATAGGCGGTCGATGGTGGCTATAGATTCTATAGTGGCGATAGTAACTATAGATACTATAGTGGTTATAGTACCTATAGAACTATAAAGCTGCTTCTATGGGGGAAAAAGGGTGGTTCACAGCCGGAAATCAGCTACGACTTATCTGCAATCCCTTGTCGGAAAGAGACATATCCACAAAGCGGGCACAGTCGTTCAAAGGATTCTCCTGCAGAATGGTGCGTATGCGGGCTGCAGCCTCAGGATCCTTGGCCACCATGTAGAGGTAACCGCCACCACCAGCTCCGGGCAACTTATATCCCAAACAATAGTCCTTAATGCGACTGATGACTGCTTCTACAGCCTCGGGATTTGTTCCAGGGTCGAGGCGCTTGTTCTGTTCCCATGTCATCCCCACCAAGCGTCCCATCTCAGCAAAGTTGCCTCGTTGTATGGCTTCGTAGAGGTCAAGAGCATGTGCTTTCATGTCGGCAAGGAGAGCCAACTGATCCGTTTCATTCAAGAACATGCGACGCACAATTTCTGCCAGTATGCCCTTGGCTGTGCGGGTAATGCCTGTATAATAGAGCAGGTGGCACTTCTGATATTCGGGATTGGTAAAAAGGAAATCCGGCAACCAGCGTACCAAGGGGCTTTGGTCGAAACCACTCTGGGTCTGCAACAACTTGACACCCTGCAACACACCTCCGTACTGATCCTGCCAACCGCCACCAGTGGTAAGCAATTGTTCCAAAGCAAGGGTACGTTGGCATATCTCATTCTTGTCCCAAGCCAAGCCACAGAAGTCCGACACAGCTCCCAATACGGTGGAGGCCAAAATGGAACTGGTACCTAATCCTGAGCCGGCAGGAATGGCTGAAAGCAGAGTCACTTCGATACCCGAACCAAAGGCCCGAAGCTGTTCCTCCAATGTACGGAAAGATTCAACACAAAAGCGCGGGCTGAAACCGGCCAAAGCCAAAGCGGCTTTAGGAATGGAGAAAGGACTGCCTACGCGGGCAAAATCCTCCAACTCCTCAAAACTCGAGACAGTCTCCATGGCTCCCAAGTCGATGGAGCGCAGGATGATATGTGGTTCCTTGCACGGCTTTATGTAAGCCTGCAACGGGGGTTGTCCGTTCAGTTCTATAGCGATGTTCACCACATTCCCCCCTTCACTGAGGCAATAGGGCGGTGTATCAGTCCATCCCCCGGCCAGGTCGATACGTACAGGGCTGCGTCCCCATACTATCTGGTCGGCATAAACATCACGCCGAGGATGTTGTGGCAGACTGAGGATACGGTTGGTTAACCCCTCTTGCAACAAACGGAAAGCCTTATCCTCTTCGGTCTTGAAGGACTGTCCCTCAAAGGCTTGCAAACGGGCACGAAAGGCATGATCATGAATACGGGTAAGGAGTGGGGCCACCTCGGGAAGTGGAGCAGGTGCTTCAAGACCAAAGCGGGCAAACTCACTGGCAGTATCCTCCAGATTAGTCTGATAGAAAACACTCTTTTCCCAATTACGGGCCAATGCCGGCCAATTGGCGGCACGAAATTCTTCGCGTTGGGCATAGAGACGGCTCAAATTGGCCTTGGCTGACAGTTCATCGGCAGACAAGCGAGTGGCCTGCATCCACAAAGTGCGTCCCTCAACACAATCCGGTTCAGCGGTCATCCAGCGGAACACAAGACCCAGCTGCTCTACTGTGGAGCACAAAGGGAAAAGGCGGGCCGACTGAAGATCGGTATTCCCTTCGATGCTATTGATGGAAAGGGAACGCTCGGCAGCCCACTCCTTAAATGGACGGCCAAGGAAGAGGGTGGACTCATCGTCAAGAGCCCCCTTGAAAGCATCATTGAAACCATAAGGACGGGCAGCCCAAGTGGCGGCGTCCACGGGCACACAGTCGATGCAGACTTCCGGGTTGAGAGTAAGTGTCCATTCATTGACAGGCACACCGGTGATGACATGACGGTGAGCCAATCTCCATGTAGAAGGTATGTGACTGTTCTCAATCCACACTTCGTAGTTGTCAGCCGTCAGGGGACGGTCCACCCGCGCATTCTGCACAAACATAGCCGGATGTACTTTTACGCGACGTTGCACAATCTCGCGTTGGTCGCGTACAATGTTCTGTACTGATACGGTGGACGAGAGCAACTCGCGGCTGGTACCATAGTGGTAAAACTCACCCCCCGGAAGAGGCAGAATGGCCACGGAGAGTTCTTTCAGTTCGGGGTCATCAATGGTAGGATGTTCTCCCAACGAGCAACCGAAGTCACTATAAAGGTCGTAGTAGCGGAGAGGGGGGCATTCACTCGTGTCGAGAGAGGTCCGGCTACGCCGCATCAACAGTTCTACAGCGCGGTCACTCAAGAGCCAAATGCCAATATCCATCAAGAAGAGGTGAGTTTGGAGCAGGCCGGCCATGCGCTCCACCGAGGGTTTCTGCAACATGAAGTCGAGCCGGTCAGGGGACTTGCGCGAGGAGACAAAGATACCATGATTCTTGGCTAAAGAGGGGTCTACCCATAGGCCATAGCACACCACGTCAGCCTGAGGAATAGCCTGCAGGGGTTGGGAAGTGCGGATATATACATCGCCACTGGCTATGAGAGTATTAAGTCCTTGGGGTGCCTTCTGCATGATGCGTTCGTAGAGGGGGAGCTGAAGATCAAGGAGATTCTGACCAAGGCGCTGTCCCTTGGCCCAACGAAAAATGGGAATGGGCGTCAATATCTTGCCCGATGGAGCATAACCCGGCAAACGGCGGCTCTGGCCTCCGGCATGAAGCAGGATACGCTTTTCGCGCGAAAGCCAATCACTGAACGAAAGGCCATCACCCCAAGCACGATGACAGGCTTGAAGCAACCACGTGGTGCCACCGCCAGAACCAAGTTTGGCTCCTACGGGGTCGGATGTACAAAACCATTCTGAAGGGGAAGCCCCTTCGATATCGTGGAAACATTCCACCAGATTAGGTGGCAAAGAGAGTAGTTTTTTCATGCGTTTACCTATTATATATATATAAGCATGGGTGCAAAGTAACGAATAAAAATCCACTTACACGACTGTAAGTATAGAAAAGTTTCACAAAAAAAAGGTTTTTCAAGAAAGAGCTGAAAGGGATTTCAAAAAGAGTCCTTCGGAGAGAACTTGATGTCACCCCAACGACATCAAGTTCTCTCCGAGGGAGACATCAAGTACCCTCTGCAAAGAGCTAAAAAAAGAGGGCGCAACGGAAAAAATCTCCCTATTGCGCCCTCTAAATTTATTTATCTAATTAGCAATCAGTTTTTATCTAACAATCTGAATCTTCCGGCTTTGAACTCCTTGGGCTGTAGCAATACGCAATACGTATGTACCAGCCTCCAAATGGCCGATGTGCAACTCTGAGCCTTGAGAACGCACCACGGTTTGTCCTGAAATATTCACAAGCGAAAGTTCGCTGACCTGTATGCCGCTGACACGCAAGAAACTCTCCTCCTGTTCCACATGTAACAAAGCCACAGACTGCTCGCCAATGCTCTTGGGACCAACCTCGAAGAAGACTGCCGTACCCTTCACCACACGTTCGGGAGAATACTGTACGTCCACATTCAGTCGATAAGTTGCATCACCTTCAGGGAACTCACACTCCATGGTAGGTTCAACCAAAAGCTCGGTATTCATCTGCGCGTTGTTGACACGAACTAAATACCCCTCTACGGGAATAGGCTTCACTTCGGGACTAACAAGTACCAGACCCATCATCCAGTTTCCAAATGCCGAAGCTTGGGTAACAGATGAATAAGTAACGCCCTCATTCAACGAATAGAGGTCGCCCTCATCCACATAAGGCATGCGGGCATCCAATCCAAGGGGAGCCGTACCAGGAGCTACGTCATAGCAGTCGAGCAACAGACGGTAAGTGCTACCGGATTTAATGGTCACCTCCTTAGGCAGTTCCACCGTATTCCAAAGACCCGGTGTATATTCCTCGGGCCAAGCCTCGCAAATAACCTTGCCATCCTCCTCCAAGAAGAAGGTGTACTCGGCAGTTGTCAAGGGATAGAACTTGAATGCTTTCACACGGTATCCCTCGTATCCGCGAGTTTTCTCAGGAGTATATACCGTGGCGGCAATATAGTTGTAGTTGTTCTCCACCGGACCCAAAACTCCTCCTTGAAGGACATCCTTTGAATGGGTCAGGAAAGTCTCGTCGTTGTCCACCGGGGCCTCCCACGTGAAGACCACAGAATTGCTTGCCGGACGGGCAATATCAACCTTGCTGATGGGTTTGAAAATTGTTTCATTAGGTACAACAGTAAGGGGAATAGCCGTCAACGACGATGAACCACCGTTAGCATACACAGCCTTAACACCCAAGAAGTGTTCGCCTTCTGACAATGTGCTGAGTGAGAAGTTGCGCTCAGTAGTCTGGCCTACCTCCTGGTCACCATCGTACACAGTATAGTGAGAGATGAGGTCCACCTCCTCCACCTTGGTGTTAGGGGCCGACAGATTGGCCGCAATGGCCCACGTAGTCAACTGGGTGGCACCAAACTTCTTGCCTTCCTCATATAATGAATAGAACTCTGGTTCAGAGGTCATACGCAAGAGGTCGGTCTGTCCGGGTATAGGGTCGCCGCTCACCTCGCCCAACACGTTGTAACCGGTGTAATCAACAGGCACATTCACCTCAATGGCCACATAGAGGTCGGCATCGTGAGGCAACTCCACACCCGAAAGTTTCACCACGTTCTCCTTACCATAGGTCAAGGGTTGTTCAACAAGCTGGGTATGCAACAGTTCGCGAGTGCCACCAACAGACTTCTTGTAGATGTTCACGCGCCATGACTTCTGAGGTGTCATGGGATAGAAACTGACACTCATCAGTTTGCAACCGCTATAGAGCGATATTTCCTCAGCAGGAATACGGATAGCAGCCTCGAAGCTGTAGTTTCCGCCACCAAAGCCAGTCACTTTAGCTCCCTCAGGATAGTAGCTCTTCACAATGAGGTTGGTGAGCGGAAGGTCCCACTGAAGGAGTCCGTCAGCATATCCCATCTGACGGGCAAAAAGGTTACGCGGAGCTTGATATGCCACATCTTCCACTTTCGTCAGGACAGAAAGCGAAGGCTTGGATTCAGTCTCACCATAGAGAGCAGTCACTTGGTAAGTATATTCGCCACACTGCGATGCATCGTCCATGTAAGTGGTTTCTGTAACAGGTTGTGCATTCACCTTTGTACCATTACGATAGATGTTATAGCCTGTCACTCCTTTGGCTCCTGCCAAAGGTGTCTGCCATGCAAGACGGGCAGCCGTAGTGCCGGCCAGGTGTGTAGTCTCCAACTGCACAGGTTCACGGGTCACAAGGTCTTCATCCAACTTGATAATCATCGAACAGAGAGCACCTTGCAAATCGTAATAAAGCACAGCAAAAGTCTTCTCATCATTGGAGATACCTACGGCACGAATGAAATAAACATCCTTTCCCTGTCGGAGGATTTTCTTTTCACCATCTAAATCCACTCCCTTCTCCTGCAAGTAGTCATAGAGCCAATAGGTCTTTCCATCCTTGAAGATGACTGCCTGGTCAAGCTGGGTAGCCTCGGGCGACTCGTATCCCACAATGGTTCCACTATCGGTCACATCGAACACATCGAAGTTGAAAGGGTCACGCGTAATGGTAGGCATGTCAGTCTTCTCACCCGTCTCCATGTTGTAAAGGGCACGCAAAGCCATATTTGAAGCAAAAGGAGAAGCAGACTCTCCGGCCGGAAGGTCATAATAACCTTCCCAAAAGAGCAAATATTTGCCATTAGGTGAGAACTTGCGGGCCGAACACCATGCATTGCTCAAGCGCTCGTCCATAATGAGGGTGGCTCCCTTGCCTACTTCCCACACAGTAGCCACACGGGCCTGTTCGGAGTTGGGGGTTACACTCCATCCTGCCGCCTTCTGTCCATCGGAACTAACGGTGTAAATCATACCCTCATAACCCTTCTCGGGAGTAAATGTATGGGCAATCTTGCCATCTTTCCATACAACAGGGATAAGGCGACTGTTCTTGTCATTATAGGCTCCTCCAATATAGGTGCCATCAGCAGCAATGCCATTGGCATAACCTACCTGGTCATTGTTATTCACAAAAGCATTGTCGATATTGGGCAAATGGTGCCAACTGCCATCCTTCCAATATCCGGCCGTGTAAGCAGGAGCTCCATTGTCAGTAGCCTCGGAGTTGTCGAACATACCGGCTACCACACCATCGTTACTGATAGCAGTAGCTTCTGACAGGCAAAGGTCGCCACTCAGCAACTCAACCTTATCGGTCAACAGATTCCAGCGGAAGCCATAGCCCATGTTGCTGTAATTTACATACACACCACAGGCCCACTCGCCATTAGGGGAGATGGCATATACCTGATAATCCTGAGGGGAATGTAAGATAAGGGCACCACGTTCCGCAGCCCGCACTCCCACACAAAGGAGCAGGGCATAAAGAAATAATTGAAATCTTTTCATTGTCGTATTCATTGGGTTCTATCAGTTGACAAGGAAAAATGGAGACGAGTTGGCAAGTAGCGTGCCACATGGGCCTCATCAACTTGTCAACTCGTTCCTTGTCAACTACATATTTATCTTCTCACCTTCACGGTCTTCACACCGGCAGCAGTCTCAACCTTCACCAAATAGATACCAGCAGGCTGTTCGTTCAGGTCAAGCACATCCATAGCTTCAGCCACCTGTGCACCTTGTGCATTGTAGGCAACCAAACGGGCAGCAGCAGCGCTCACGATACCATTCTTTACGGTTACCTGTGTTTCAGCCGCAGTGCTCTCAATACCAAATGCTTCAATCAAAGCCTTACAGTCAAGACTAATCATCTCGCTATTGGCCTTACCGTACTTATAGACAGTTTGGATATAAAGATTCATATGACCGGTATAACCACAGTTCACTTCCCATGTTGTTGTCTGTCCGTCAGTCTCCAAGTTATCAGCTGCCTTCATGTTCTCAAGCATGACGTTGTAACGCTGAAAGGCATCGCCAATCCAAGGTTGACCATTGTCTGTCGGCTCTCCCAGATCCACCGCAGGCCATTCAATGGTCGCATAGTAAATGCCACCTTCCAAGCGGGCAGAGGTACACTTGATATCAGTCACTACGGGCAGTTCCACATAATGAGTATGAGTCACCACATTCGATACGTTCAATGCCTCCTCGGTCTCCAACAAGTCATTGACGAGGACAGTCTGCACATAGTAGTCGTACGTGCCATTCTTGACTCCAGAATCGACATAAACCAGTTTTCCGTCCACCGCATCTGTAGCATTCAGACGAGTCAGAAGGATACCATGACGATACACATCAAAGACCATCGTGCCTGTTACTGCCGCATCAGGCAAAGTGATGGTCAACTCAGCCGAGTTAAAAATCATGTGCATAAATCTGTGGCTTATATCAGTCACCTCCAGCGTTGCCACAGCCTCGGGATTCATCTCGCTGAGTTCGGTGATGGTATAGCTTACCTCGTTCACCCACTGTCCATTAGCAAGTGTCTGTACCTGCTCCTTGATGCGGTTCACATTGCCATTGTCGTAAGTCTGGACTGTACGCTTCTCACCATTATCGAATCCGTAGAACCATTCGTGTACCTGATATATCATCACTGTGTCAGCAGTCTCAAACTCATAAGTCCAAGTCTCTACTTTCACATTAGTGGTATCCATCAAAGTCCAAGTATTAGCAGTCAACTTGCGACCCTGCTCGTCATAAGTATATACACCGAAATACTTGTCCTGGTCATACATACCGGTACTATGGATAGAATCGGGTTTCCCAAACTTGTTGAATGCACTGTAGGTAATCTCATACATATTGTAGAAGTCACCTTCATACTGATCATAATAGTCAGGCAACTGTTTCATCTCTTTCACGAGTTGACCTTCTTCATTGTACTCATATACCATGCTGTATCCACCTGCTTGCAACGTTTCTTTTACAAGCTGACCAGCTTCGTTGTACTCATAAGTAACAGTATCTCTGTTATCAATGAAAGCAAGGTCCATGCCATCGTGGATACCATACTTCTGGCTGGCAGTCTTCACGAGTTGTCCGGCTTCATTGTAGTAGCAAGCTCCGAAGTATTCAATTTCCCATTCGTTGCTGTAGCTCAAACCATAGGTAGCTTCACGCTGCAAGCGGTTCTCACCATCATAAAGAGATACCTTCTTGTGAGTAATTTGACCTACACGCTCACCCATGTGGTCACCATAAGTCTCCACAACTTTCACCAAACGAGTTTCAACAGGAAGTGGTTCGGGCTCTTGAGGAGCAGGAGTACCATCAGCCCACGACTTGGCAAAGCAAATACCTACAGGCTCTTTAGAAGCTTTTGTAGCACACAAGGTAGTAGCACCTGTGGCCGGATCCATAGTCAAGAGATTGTTGTTACCCATGTAGTAAATGAGACCATCGTGCATCTCCATAGATACTCGAGAACCAGCACCTACAATATTAGAATACATCACTTTTAATACAGTAGCGTCGTCGCATTCAAAGACTGCAGTCCCTTCCTTGGTAGCCAGGTCCACACGATACAGGTTGATATATGAACTCCAAAAAGCAGCATTACCAGAACCTTTAAACCACTTATTAGCTCCCAAGACATAAATGCCCCCATTACCATCGGCACAAATGGCACCGAGGTAATAAGAACCGGCTTTGTCATTACCTGTAGCCCATCCTTCAGGCAGCACAGTGTGGAGAGTCCACTGCCCTGTAGAAGCATCGATGGTACACAACTGATGCTCAGAAGCAACAAGCTCGCTTTCATCACCTATATTTTCATAGATATTAATCTTGCGCAAACCATATAGTTTTCCTGTCACGGGGTCATGACAAATATCATACCAGTTCTCTGAAGCTGAAGCAGAAGCACCATTCAATACTGTCTTCGCACCAGTTGTCATGTTGATACTACAGAACTTATTGTTGCTTGTATATACATAATAGATACTATCAGCCAATGTTGCCATAATAGCACCCTCATCAGCTATTGTGTCTTCCCAAATTGTTTCCACAATCTTAGAAGGGTCATTGATATCGAACGAAAAGATATAGCAGTTCTTACTATTTACATTCGTTGTAATGGCATAGGCAGTAGTCTGTGCCATCATGCCAGTTGCCATCAACAAAGCAACAACTAACATAGTGATTTTTTGGTAAATCTTTTTCATCATAAATTAAAGCATTTTTAGTTTGTATTTGATTCTATTTCCTTTCTCCTATAAAATCTTCAAAAGGGGGAATCCTCCAATATCCTTATTTATATAAGGTATATTACAGGATTCTCCCTTGAAAATCTATCTGGAATCCCTACAAGTAAAGAATACATTCCATTGCTTGAAAGATTCTAGAGAGACAGACATTCATCCCCTCCCCATAAAGGAAGAAAAGAACGCTTATTCTTAGTCAGCCAACTTTGCTTTGATGAACTCGCGGTTCAAACGAGCAATGTGAGTGATGCTCACACACTTGGGACACTCAGCTTCACAAGCGCGGGTGTTGGTACAGTTACCAAAGCCCAACTCTTCCATCTTGGCAACCATCGCCTTGGCACGACGTGCAGCCTCGGGACGACCTTGAGGAAGAAGAGCCAACTGGCTTACCTTAGCAGAAACGAACAACATGGCTGAACCATTCTTACAAGCAGCTACACAAGCACCACAACCGATACATGAAGCAGCATCCATAGCCTCATCAGCATTCTGCTTGGGGATAAGGATTGCGTTAGCATCCTGAGGTTGGCCAGTACGTACACTTACGTAACCACCAGCTTGCATAATTTTGTCGTAAGCAGAGCGATCCACCATCAAGTCCTTGATAACAGGGAAACCAGCAGAACGCCAAGGCTCTACAGTGATAGTGTCACCATCCTTGAAACGACGCATGTAGATTTGGCAAGTTGTTGCACCAGTAGCTGGTCCATGAGGACGTCCATTGATGTAGAGCGAACACATTCCGCAGATACCTTCACGACAATCGTGATCGAATACTACGGGTTCCTTACCCTGCTCGATGAGCTGTTCATTCAGGATATCCAACATCTCCAAGAAAGAGGTATCACCAGGAATATCCTTCATTTGATATGTTTCAAATGCGCCTTTAGCCTTGGGGCCTGCCTGACGCCACACCTTGAGTGTGAATGATATATTCTTATCCATTTTCTTTAGTTCTTATAGTTACGAGTTTGAACTTTGATTGCCTCATACTTGAGTTCTTCCTTGTAGAGAACAGGTTCTTTGTCATCATCACCCTGGTATTCCCAGCATGACACATAGAAGCAATTCTCATCGTCACGCTTGGCTTCACCCTCTTCAGTCTGATACTCCTCACGGAAGTGACCACCGCAGCTTTCGTTACGGCTGAGTGCATCGTAAGCAAGCAACTGACCCATAGTAATGAAGTCATCGAGGTGAATAGCCTTGTCAAGCTCAACATTCAATCCTTCCTTAGTTCCAGGAATGAAAAGGTTGGTTTCGAACTCCTTACGGATTTCCTTCATCTTGGCAATAGCAGTCTTCAAGCCTTCTTCAGTACGAGCCATACCGGCATAGTCCCACATTACGCGACCCAACTCCTTGTGGATTGAATCGACAGAACGCTTACCCTTGATGTTCATCAACTTGTCAATCTTAGCCTGTACAGCCTTTTCAGCCTCGATGAATTCAGGAAGATCCTTAGAGAAGCGAGGAACAGTAATCTGGTCAGCCAAATAGTTCTGAATAGTATAAGGAAGTACGAAGTAACCGTCAGCCAATCCCTGCATCAACGCAGAAGCACCGAGGCGGTTAGCACCGTGGTCAGAGAAGTTACATTCACCGATAGCGAACAGACCCTTCACTGAAGTCTGCAATTCGTAGTCAACCCAAATACCACCCATGGTGTAGTGGATAGCGGGGTAAATCATCATCGGGTTGTAGTAGTCGCGACCATTGGCAGAAAGACGCTTTTCACCAGGGTTCACGTCAGTAATGTCCTCGTACATATCGAACAAGTTACCATAACGCTGGCGGATTACGTTGATACCCAAGCGTTGGATAGCCTCAGAGAAGTCGAGGAACACAGCCAAACCGGTATTGTTTACACCGAAACCTGCATCGCAACGTTCCTTAGCAGCACGGCTGGCCACGTCACGAGGAACCAAGTTACCGAAAGCAGGATAACGACGCTCCAAGTAGTAGTCGCGGTCTTCCTCAGGAATCTGCCATCCCTCTTTAGTTCCTGCCTGCAGAGCCTTAGCATCTTCCATCTTCTTGGGAACCCAGATACGACCGTCATTACGCAATGACTCAGACATCAAAGTCAACTTAGACTGCTTGTCTCCGTGGATAGGAATACAAGTGGGGTGAATCTGTACGTAAGCGGGGTTAGCAAAGTAAGCACCCTTACGATAGCAAGACATAGCTGCTGTTACGTTACATCCCATCGCATTGGTAGAGAGGAAGTAAGCGTTACCATAACCACCAGTAGCGATTACTACGGCATGAGCAGCAAAACGCTCCAACTTACCTGTTACCAAGTTCTTGGCAATGATACCACGGGCACGTCCGTCAACGAGGACAACGTCCAACATTTCGTAACGAGTGTAGAGTTTCACAGTACCGGCACCTACCTGACGGCTCAATGCTGAATAAGCACCGAGGAGGAGCTGCTGACCGGTCTGACCCTTCGCATAGAATGTACGTGA
Organism: Phocaeicola sp.; assembly: GCA_045647865.1. Lineage (GTDB taxonomy): Bacteria > Bacteroidota > Bacteroidia > Bacteroidales > Bacteroidaceae > Phocaeicola_A. The sequence goes on along the minus strand of JAZRMW010000023.1, from coordinate 78,110 downwards.
TACCTGAGCACCACCGAATGAACGGTTGTCGAGCATACCGCCGTATTCGCGTGCAAAGGGAACACCCTGAGCTACACACTGGTCGATGATGCTGTTTGACACCTCAGCCAAACGATATACGTTAGCTTCACGAGCACGGTAGTCACCACCCTTTACTGTATCGTAGAACAAACGGTACACTGAGTCACCATCATTCTGATAGTTCTTGGCGGCATTGATACCACCCTGTGCAGCGATAGAGTGTGCACGACGGGGAGAGTCCTGAATACAGAAGTTCAGTACATTGAATCCCATTTCGCCCAATGAGGCTGCTGCCGAAGCACCAGCCAAACCAGTACCAACGACGATTACGTCGAGGCGGCGTTTGTTTGCAGGGTTCACCAATTTCTGATGAGCCTTATAGTTCGTCCATTTCTCGGCCACGGGACCGGCAGGAATCTTAGAATCTATTTTTGACATAGTTTTTTTAGTTATTAGCTACGAGCTACAAGCTACAAATTGGAATCAGTTTCCCAAGGATGCTCACGCAACGTAGCAATTATTTTTTTGTTTTAATAAGTTGGGACAGCTCGTCACTCGTAGTAGCAGAGACTCGTAGCTCGTAGCTTGTCACTCATCACTCTTTAGCAGCAAGCGCCGCAACCCATCAGACTCTGTACGTAGAAAGCAATCACTACGGCAGCAAAGCCCAATACAATGATGGTAGTGTAAATCTTAGAGATGCAAATCCAACGATTCAACCACACTTGGTTGTTCCATCCCAAAGTCTGCATAGCACTCCAGAAACCGTGAGTCAAGTGGAACCAAAGAGCACCCAACCACACGAGGTACAATACCACATTGCAAACACAGCTGAATGTAGCCTGGATGTGATATACACCGTTGGTTACGTTAGCCATAGTAGCAGCATCGAGGTGAGCACCGCTCATGTGCATGATTTCGGGCAACTGCATCTTAGCCCAGAAGTGTGCCAAGTGCAGACCGAGGCCCACGATTACGACAATACCCAAAGCGAGCATATTCTGTGATGCCCACTCCACTTTTGTTTTACCTTTCACAGCATAGCGCTCGCTACCACGAGCCTTGAGGTTCTGCATCGTCAGCCAGAAGGCGTAGATGATGTGAATCACAAACAAGGCTGCCAAGCCGGCAGTTGCCACCAGCGCATACCAGTTGGCACCCAAGAACTCACAAATCATGTTGTAGCCCTCGGCAGAAATCAATGCCACCAGGTTCATCGCCATGTGAAACGTCAGAAACAGGATAAGGGCAACACCGGTAACGGACATCACCACTTTCCTTCCTACAGTTGAATTACTTAACCACATAGTTTTTTGTTTTTGGTTTTTGAAATTATTAATAAATTTGTTAGTTATTTCCACATCTTTTCGCCACATGACACAACAAGGGCATAGAATAGGCTGCAAATTTAAATCAAATTAAGTGAAAGAACAAACAAATAACGAAATTTTTCTGTATTTACATTGTTTTCGCAGGCAATGTGCGCTCACGGGAGGAATCTGTAGTCAAACAACAACAAACGTCATCATATTATCAACAAAAGTTAAAGAAGTTCATCATTGTCTAAATAAGGAACAATATATTACACTGAAAGTATGCAAGATAACAAAATTAGTTGCATAAGAAACCTACAACATAATGCAGGACATAAGTACAGAAAAGAAAAGAAAAGAAAAGGAAAGAAAAAATATCCCCCTATTATCCCCCTTCGAAAAAGGGGAATGAGGTAGTTTTTTTTGAAGATTAGAGAAAAATATATTTCAGGTAAAGAAAAAAAATGCGGCTTGGATTAAAAAAATGCAAGTCGCACTTACCCCAAATGTAAGTCGCATTTCAGAAAAAGTAAGTCGCATATTGGAAAATGCAAGTCGCATTTCTTTCACATCCATTCAAAGCCCTCTCTTTCCATGCATTTCGGACTTCATCCACCCTTATCAACTGGCTATCAGACAATCAATTTGGCAGTTTGTTTTTTTTTATTTACCTTTGCAGCCGAAAACGAGTAAACAAAGGAGTAATAATCAAATCATTGACTAAATAAATGAAAAAGCAACTACTTGCATTGGCTGCTATAGTTCTAATGGCGGCCCAAGGGACAGTGTGTGCACAGAATGTGGTGTACTACAGTCAAGACTTTCAGGGTGACAGCAAACCGGCTGAATTGCTCTATTACGATGGCGATGGGAATCAACTGAGTGACGACCTGGTAGGTACAGGATTGGAATGTGGCACTTGGCACATCATCAAAATGAATGCAGGCGATAGCAACAAACTGATGGGAAGCGCCTCAACCTTCACCACTCCCGGCAAAGCCAACGACTGGATGGTGACTCCTCAAATCAAGATTTATGGTACGGGGGCTAAATTGACATGGAAATCCATGTCAGCCTCACGTGTAAAAAAGGATGGACTTAAGGTTTACATTTCTACCAAAGGATATGAAATGAAGGATTTCGAGACGGAACCCATCTTTAGCATCGAAGCCGAAGAAGCTACATTTCAAGAGCACGAGGTAAGTTTGGACAAGTATGCCGGACAGACCATTTACATCGCTTTTGTAAATGACTCTTATGACAAATATGTTATCTGTGTGGACGACATTCAAGTGAGCGGACCTGCCGCTACCAAGGCACAGGATCGTGCCAGTTTTGAGGTGACCACTCCACTGATGACCGATACAGGCAAGGCACAGATGAGTGTGGAAGTCAAGAACTTGAAATCACCTGTCCTGGATGCTGTGAAGGTATGCTACCGCGCCAACGACCAATTGTTTGAACAAGAATTCAAGAATCTCGGTTTAAGCAAAGGGGAGCGAAAGACACTGACTCTTGACCAAATAGCGAATGTTCCCTTGAACACCACTCTCATGTATGACATTTGGGTAGAGGTGGATGGTGACCGCACCCTTTCTGTTCGCGACTCTATCCGTGGAACCTACTTTATCAGTAACCGCCGTACCCTTATCGAAGAGGGCACAGGCACTTGGTGCGGAAACTGTCCGGGCGGAACCATTGCATTGGAATATATGGAGAACAACTATCCCGACAATGTAGTGAGCATCGCTGTACACAACGATGATGCCATGGAAATTGCCGCCTACAACGACTTCTGCCAATACCCGGCCTTCCCCATGATGTTGGTTGACCGCAAATACTTGGGTCTTCCCGCTGAACTGGACGAGGACTATAACTACTCTTTCCTGGTGCCTGGAAGCGGTGTAGAATACTTCTTCCAATTGGCGCAACGTTTCATCGCTGAAGCAGAATTGAGCGGTACAGCCACATTGACCGATGCGAACAAGAACCGATTGGAAATCAAGGTAAACAGCCGTTTTATCAACGATTGCAAATCCAAGGGATACGACATCGCCCTTATCCTTTTGGAAGATAGCGTGACAGCTCCCGACGGCAGCATGTACCAACAGTCGAACTACTACGCAAGCACCAAATATACCTTTGTAGGAAAGAAGGACACCATCCTCAATAGTGGTGGATGGGGTGCATTGCCCGGTACCGTACGCATGAAGTTCAATCACGTAGCACGTGCCGCCTACAACGGTTCGTTCAACGGATATGGCAACAACAATGGTTTGCCCGCAAACGTCAAAGGTGGAGAGGTATATACCAGCACTTATACTTGGAATGTACCCGCCGGCACAGTCAACCACATGAAAAATGCCAGCGTAGTAGCCCTCATGACCGATGCCACTGGCTACATCGTAAACTGTTGCAAGATGCATGTCAACGTTGATGCTGATGCCATCCAACAAGTAGAAAATATAAACGATGCCACCATCACAGCCATCTACACCCCCGACGGTGCACAGGTGAACAAGTTGCAAAAAGGTGTCAACTTCGTGAAATATACCGATACCAAAGGCAACACCTTCACTCGCAAGGTGGTGAAATAAACAAGTACAAAGTTACAAGTAACCATACGGCACAAAACAAAAGCCAAGGAGCGTCACCCCGACGTCCTTGGCTTTTTTGCGCACATACGTTATTTAATCTTAATGCTTTTTTATGGAACTTCTTTGAGTCAATTATTTATATCCTCTATCTGCTTCAACAATTTATCAAGTTCTTCGGGAGAAGCAGCATGGGATTGAACAATCTGCCCGTCACGGCCAATGAGCAGGAAACGAGGAATAGTGAGCACACCACGTTCGTTACCCAACTCCTTATATATGCCCTGCGCCAATTCCTTACCGGCCAAGATATGATGTCCTTTCAAATCGTAGTAAGCAATAGACTTCCGCCACACGTCGGCCTGCTGGGGTCGGTCAATAGACAGATAAAGGAAGATGAAGTCTTTATCTTTCGTCTTCTCTTTAAGAACAGGCAGATGTTTGAACATCTCTTTACATGGTCCACACCACGTAGCCCATACATCCACATACACCACCTTGCCACGGAAAGGCTTTACGACATCGGCAATGGAAGTCATGGCAGAGTCGCAAGGCAAGATATGGTACACCGATTCATCTAACTTACCTTGATGGAAACGACGAGATTCTTCCATACCTTCGTTGAGTAAGGTCAAATAAGGGCTCTCGGGAAAACGTTGCTTGAATTCATCATACAGCGGGAGCATAGCTTCAGTCATACGCATGTTCATAATGTCGGTATAAAGGAAGTTAGCCCACACGGTTTCCAATCCTTCACCTTCGAACATTTCTTCGTAGCGATGAAACATAAAGTCATAGGGATTGGCAATGTCGCGAGGATTGCCATCTTCCAATATCAGAAACTTGACTATGGACAAGTCTTCAAGATGAGGCCCCAGAATACGGTAGTTTTTCAGATGTTCAGGCTCCCAAGGATGGGCAAGCAGTTGCTCTAAGGATGCACTCCATTCGTCCGTTACATTTTGGACAGAATGAGTAAGGATATGAATGAAAAGCATTCGTGAAGAGAACTCCACATGCGCCAACTGCTCACTATGAAACTCTTTATCCACATCGGCAGAACGCAATGTTTGAAGCACCTTTTCTTCGTGTGGGCGAATCGTTTGTTCCAACAATTTGGGCGTAAGGTTCTCTGGTAATTTGAACTGACCACGGCGCACAGCATCGCAATAATTCTGATATTCATCCACCGCCTGTAAACAACGGTTGTACGCTGCATTGCTTCCTGCAAACTGTACATTATCTGACACGAACGTTACCGTGTCGCAACTGCCTGGCGATAAATGAAGGAAGGCTCGCTCTCCTCCCTCAACATGCACCAACATCGTTCTGGGGGTATTAAGGTCTATCTGATAGACATAGCATCCATCGTTTCCCACCGTATATTTTTCACTCAAACTATAATCCACAATGTGACCATAGCCCACACCTTGATGACCGACAATACGGTCTGCATCTGTTTTTACTACAAGGGTTGCAGTATCTGTAAGGGTGCACCCCCCCAAGCTAACCGCAATAACTGCTGCGGTTAACCAACTATAATAATTTGTCATATTAATAAAAGATTGAAGTTTACACTATAAATATAAAGTTTTCCCCTCCATACTACGCTCGTTGAGGGCTGATACTATATAAATCACAGAAGAATACCATTCTTAAGCAGTGAAGAATGCATTCTTATCCGCATAAGAATGGTATTCTTGATTTGTTTATTCCGCCTTTTTTAACTTGAAGTCGGTGGCGGAGAACCAGGTACCATTCCAATAGCCGGTGGCTCCGTTGCGGTTGGTCACACCGTAGCGAATGATGCTATCGGTCACTTCGATGTTGTCGATACGTACACGGCTCCATCCATGTCCGCGCTTGCGGTTGGCTTCGGCGATGCGCTTCACTTCACCCGCCAGGGTACTGTCGTTCTCCATACGAACCATAGCTTCCTGCCAAATCTCACCACCACTATTGGCATAGACGGGGAAGGGGGCAGAAAGACGCTCGCCCTTACTGTTGAAGGCATAAATCTCGGGGCCTTCACCATTGGTGCGCACAACAGCTTCGAGACTATAGGTACCCGGAGTGATGTGGACAGTACGCTCTAAAGTGTAGTTCATATTGGGATGCTCGGAAAATCCGTCGATATACTCCTTGTTACGGTCTCCCGTGAAGTATTCACCACTCTTCTTATAATTAAACGTATTCTCGTGAGAAACAATCTCCCAACCACGATTGGTGAGCCAATCTATCTCCTCCTGGTTACGACGCTCTTCGCGTTGTTCGCGGTATTCTTGATTTATTTGGTCTGACTTATACTCCATTTCTATGCCAAAGCCGACCAACGACGAAATGCCCACAATCAGAGACACGAAGAAAATAGCCAAGTACATCCACAACATACGGCCAAGAGACTTACCCTTACCCAACACACGCATGATGGCATGGATAATTAGAATCACCAATACCAATGCTCCTACAAAAAAGGCAATGCCAGAAATCCAGGTCAGCCCATTATTGGCAATATGGTTTAACATCATCAAGTCATGGTCACCCATGCCAATTGCATGCCGTGCCACACCGCTATTGAAAACAAAACCAAAGAAACTAGCACCAAACAAAACCACCAACAACAATGCGAAACCACCAAAGGCAAAGGAAGCCAAGAAAAAGATGAGGATGGCCTTGATAAGCACAATCAACACCTGTACAAAACCACTACGTTTGGCTTCTGGACGTTCCGAGGCATTGGCACAGTTGACAATCTCTTCGTTCAGATTCTCCATCGTCACGGGCTTGCCATGCATACGCAGGCGGTCTTCGGGTGTCTTGGCCTCGGGAATAATCAAGGCGAGGACAATGTAAAGAATCAGTATGGTCCAAAAAGAGATAGGAACAAAAGGAATGGGAACAATGGCCAACAACACTACAGCAAGACGTATCCAAACAGGCTCGATACCAAAATAACAACTGATACCCGAAAGGACGCCACAAAGTAATTTGTCATCGGGATTACAATAGAGACGTTTCTTCGAAACCTGCTCACTGAACCATTCACGTCCACGGTGTCCGGCAGAGGTGGAAGCACCTTTTTCATCGCCTTCACCAGTGGCCTCATCCCAGTCCTCGGGATTACCTATGCGCCCGATGATTTCCTTTACCAATGCAATATCTATCGGCTCACGGCCATCGTTTTTCAACTCCAACATCAGTTCGGCCACACGATGTTCAATGTCGTCGGCAATCTCTTCGCCTCCCTCCTTACGGGAGAAATATTTCTTTATGTCGCTCAAGTAACGGTTAAGCAACTCGTATGCGTCTTCATCAATGGCATATAGGGTGCCAAAGAAGTTGATGGTTATGTTCTTTTTCATTGTTTTTTAGTTTGTAGGGGCGGGGTCTGCCCGCCCAAAATCATTTATAATACATAACGGATGGGCAAACCCCACCCTTACAGCATTGCGTTAACTTTTAATTTTTAACTTCCAACCGGATAGGACTTTCTGCCTTGAGGTGTCCCACGGTAGTGGCCAGCTCATTCCAAGCACAATCGAGGCCGGCCAAGAAGAGTTCACCCTCGGTAGTGAGGGCATAGTACTTGCGCGGAGGTCCTTGGGTGGATTCGCGCCATTCGTAGCTGAGCAATCCGTCGTTTTTCAGACGGGTGAGCAAGGGGTAGAGGGTTCCCTCGACCACTATCAGCTCGGCATCCTTCAAACGGACAATGATGTCGGAGGCATACGACGGCTCTTTTCTCAAGAGCAACATCACGCAATACTCCAACATTCCTTTCCGCATCTGCGATTTTGCGTTGTCAACATTCATACGTCTTTCATTCTTTAGGGAGATAAAAGGAGTTAAAGGGAGATATCGCTCCGCTTTTAGGGAGATAAAGGCCGAATGTGTATGGCAAAGATGCAACACTATCAGTATTTATCTTCTTTTATTCTCACCTCATTATTACCTTGTCTTCAGGAACTTATGGCCATTGAAGGGACCTTGCAAGTCGGACGAACCACCCCTTCAAGTTCCATCGACGGTGCAAATATATGCAATACTTAGGTACTTTGTATTACATAGTACTATAATTTAAGAGTATTTAACCAAAACCCAGCACATAAATATTCGAAACTTCATCCGCCCTCAATAAAAGTATGAAACAATTTTTGTCAAATAATCACCTAAGAAAAACTTCAGTCAAAGGATAACGGAGAATGAAAAGTGCTGTGCCGTACCATCGTATATACGGTACGATTCTTCAGATGAATCGCAATAGGTTTACAGACGAATAGGTAAAGCCAAACAGATGAATAAGAATAAAGGAGGATTCCACAATCATGAGAAAAAAGGAACTGTTTATTTTGTCCTTCTATCGATTTATGCTACCTTTGTCCCACAAAAATACACGATTATGAAAAGAATCATCTATACCATACTACTGATAGCCTTGACAGGATGCCAAGGAAAAACAACCGACAAAAATAGTACAAAGAAGATTGAAACAGCAACAATACAAACAGACAAATTCCAAACAACAATACAAGAGGAGCAATTCCCCTTTCCCGAAATTCCCACCACGTTAAGTACACCCAATGCACGCAAGGATTATCTATTGCGCAACTACTGGTCGCGTTTCGACTTCAAGGACACCCTTCTATTGAAGAATCGCAATGTGACAGAACAGGGATTCGTCAACTTTATCGCTCTATTAGGTGATGGACAAACAGAGCATACATTAATTGACGCCTCCATGAAAACGTTTTGTGAGGGAATGATGCCACATATTCAAGCAAGAGACGTTTTCGGACGAATGAGTAAAGATTATCTGTTCAATCCCAACTCACCGATGTATAGCGAAGCGCTTTATGGCCACTACCTCCAAGCTGTACATGATTGTACAAGCTCACCCACGGGCGAACGCCAGCGAGCCAATTATCTGTTGCGCCTCATCCAACGGAATCGACCGGGCGAAACAAGCACTGACTTTACCTATTATAATAAGGAAGGAAAACGGATGACTCTTGCCCAAACACCCGTCGAGGGAAACCGCCTGCTACTACTCTTTTTCGATCCCGAATGCGACGAGTGCCACGAGACTCTTTCATTCATGCAAAGCGACATCCGATTGGCCGAAGCCATCCGCACCAAAAAACTGACCGTATTGGCTATCTATACCGAGGGCAACGAAGAGGTCTGGAAAACGACCCAGAACACTCTGCCAACCGAATGGATTATGGGCACCGATCACTACATGATAAAGAGGAAATCTCTCTATGACCTCAAAGCCATGCCTTGCCTCTACTTACTTGATGGTGAGAAACGAGTCATCGTAAAGGATGGGAAATACGAACAGATAAGAGCCATGTTTTAGAAACTCAGAGATTGTCGAAGTTCAGACAACAGTAATCTTTACCTATTCTTTGCAAAATACTCATTGAACACAATACCCGCAACAATGAGGAAAAGCCCTATATAGGTGGTGAATACAATTTGTTCGCCCAAGATGGCAGATACAAAGAAAAGCGAAAGGAAGGGCGAAAGATAACAAAGTTGATTGATAAGCGCAGGATTGGTGGTCGTACGCATAGCCAAACCGAAACAGACAAAAGGAATACCCATTTCAAAAGCTCCAACATACATGCCCGACAAGATGCCCGGTACAGTATTTAGGTTTACTCCCACACACAAGGCGCCAATAATCAGATAAATACTTCCGAACAAGAAACTCATGAAGCAAGCGACAGTAGCATCAGCTTTGTGACTATTCTTATTATTCACCATCCAATAGCTGGCCCATAGGACGGCACTCATCAATCCCAAGAAAAGCCCCAAGGGAGAAATCTCCAAGTTTCCGATTTGCCCTCCCCCCAAAGAAATCAGTATCAAACCTCCCAAGGAAATGAACATACCGATGTACTTCTTAACCGGTATGCGTTGTTTGGCAAACAGAGCCAACAATACAAGCAAAAAGATGGGCCAGAAGTAGTTGACAGGTTGCGCTATCTGTGCAGGAAGCAGGTCATACGACTTGAAAAGCACCAAGTAATAGGCCACGGGATTCAACAATCCCAACAGCGCGAAGTACCTCCACGTCTTGCGAGGCAAAGCCATCACCACCCCCCATCTGCGTTGCACGGTGAGTACAATGGCAAAAATCGCCAACGATGTAACACTGGCCACAAGCAGCATCTCGAAATGGGTCAAATAGGTCAATGCAACCTTAAAAGCCGTAGCAACGGTGGACCAACTGAGCACGGCTGCCAAGGCAAGAAGAATGGATTTATTGTTGTTATTCATTGGATTTGGAGTTAACAAGTTGACGAATTGAAAGACTATAAAGATTTTATCCCCTTGTCAACTCGTCAACTTGCATCTTGTCAATTTATTCAAAAACCTCTTCTCCTTTCAGTGTCGCTGAAGAGGCTTCAGTTATACGTACGGTCACGAAGTCACCCACACGGTGCGAACCACGGTCGAACACGACTACACGGTTCTGTTCAGTACGACCGAAAAGTTGTTCGCGCGAACGTTTGGAAAATCCTTCAACCAACACTTCATACACTTTACCGACACAACGCTGATTGGCTTCTGCTGAGAGTTGGTTCTGTACTTCGATGATTTCGTTCAAACGACGGATTTTCACCTCCTCAGAGATGTCATCAGGCAGATTTTTTGATGCATACGTACCCGGTCGTTCGCTATATTTGAACATAAAAGCAGAGTCATACTGACACTCACGCATGAGTGAAAGGGACATCTGGTGATCCTCTTCTGTCTCGGAATGGAAACCACTGAAGATATCGGTACTCAATCCACAATCGGGGATGATGCGACGGATAGCCTCCACACGGTCGAGATACCATTCGCGCGTATATTTGCGGTTCATCAGTTTCAGGATACGGCTGCTTCCGCTCTGAACGGGCAGATGAATATGTCGGCACACATTCGGCTCTTCAGCAATCACGCGCAATGTTTCGTCACTCATGTCCTTGGGATGCGATGTAGTGAAACGTATGCGTACCCCCCTGGCTTCCTGTGCCACGATGCGCAAGAGTTGAGGGAAAGTAATGACTGTTCCGTCCTCGGCTTCAAAACGATAGGAATTGACATTCTGACCCAATAGGGTTATCTCTTTATACCCTTTAGCCACCAAGTCGGCCACTTCGCCAAGAATACTCTTCACATCACGGCTACGTTCACGACCGCGTGTGTAAGGCACAATGCAATAATGGCAGAAGTTGTTGCACCCACGCATGATGCTGACAAAACCCGACACACGGTTGCCTCCGATACGGGCAGGGATAACGTCGCGGTAAGTTTCCGTGGTGGACAGTTCTACATTGATGGCTTTCTGTCCGGCCTCTACTTGAGCAATCAAGTCGGGCAGGGAGAGATAAGCATCCGGTCCTGCTACCAGGTCCACTTGGTGATTGTTGATAAGGTCTTCCTTCACACGCTCAGCCATACATCCGAGAATACCCACAATAAGCCCGCGTTTTTTCTTCCGTAGAGCACGAAAATATTCCAGACGGTTCAGAATTTTCTGCTCCGCATTGTCGCGGATGGAGCATGTGTTCAGAAACACGGCGTCCGCCTCGTCCAGCGAGTCGCACACCTCATAGCCTGCCATCTGCATGATGGAGGCCACCACCTCACTGTCTGCCACATTCATTTGGCATCCGTAGGTCTCGATGAAGAGTTTCTTCAGGTCAGTTGCGGATTTTAAGTCCACTTCTTGGTTCGTTTGCATATAATCTCTTTTATTATTTGGGTGCAAAGATAGTGCATGGCGAGCGGAGAACAAAAAGAATTGTACTTTTTTTGAGGTTTTCAAGGCTGATAGTTCTATCTGTTGTACCTGATTCTAAATGTATTCATCTATTTTTAGCAAATATGGCATAGCCATAGTTTCATTGTCTAAAGGTGAGAATTAGTAGCTACGACACACCTTGTCATCAAGGTAAATGAAAGTTTTTCCCACCTGTTTCTCAAAATCTTTGCAAAAATCATCTATGGCACAGAAAATTTCTGTAATTTTGTCATCGGTAATCATTGTCGAATATTTTGTTTAACTTTAAAGTTGATAGTAATCACTTGTAAAGATACGAAAATCTTGCAAAATTACCAACTTATTACATCCGTTTCTATCCCGAACTGACGTAAGAAAGTTGATGATAAGACTGTCAGACAAGGAAAAACGGCAAAGATTAAATATAATACCAGATGACTATGAAATTAAACGTACGTTGTTCCGTTGCAGCTTTTGCATTGTTCATCACCGTCTGTTTGCCAGCACAAACAGATGACTTCAAGAAGTTCATGCACAACATCCATTCTTTCAACCGCCTTTATCCACAGGAAAAGGTTTGGCTGCATTGCGACAACACAGCTTATTTTCAAGGCGACACCATCTGGTTTGCTGCTTACGTCACCTCAGCAGAGACACTCCGACCTGTAGAACTTAGTAAGGTCTTGTATGTGGAACTTCTTGATGAAGCGGGCGAAGTGGTGAGTACACAACGTTTACCTGTTGAAAACGGGCATTGCCAAGGACAAATACCATTGAATACCGAACTTGAAAAGTATTTTGTGATAGATGTGGAACAATCTGTATTCTATCCGACCAATCGCCGTAACGGCAATTATTACATTCCGCTTCCAAGCGGATTCTACGAAGTACGTGCCTACACCCGTGCCATGCTCAACTGGGGGGAGGAGATCTGTTTTTCGCGGGTGTTTCCTGTATTTGACACTCCCGAACGGGAAGGTGACTATTCGCAACTGGCGATGGAAAACCGCGAAAAGAAGCAACGCGACCTGATAGAGAGCCGCATCCGTCCGAAGACAAAGAAAGACGACCGCTTGAATGTCGATTTTTATCCCGAAGGGGGAAACATCGTCTGTGGACTTCCTTGCCGTGTAGCCTATAAGGTGACAGACAGAGAGGGAAGAAACCTCCATGCCCGTTGTCAATTGTTGGCAGATGGCGATCCTATTACATCATCGGAGACCATTCACGACGGCATGGGCTGTTTTCCCTTTCTTCCACAAGATGGTGTAAAGTATAAGTTACGCGTGGAAACAGACAAGCATAACCGTACTTTTGACTTGCCCGAAATACAGTCACAAGGAGTCATGTTGGCTGTGGATGCTTTGGAGAAGGATAGTGTACGAATAACCATTGCCGCTACGGAGTCATTGCTGCACAAGGCTATGGGTATGAGCATCACTTGCCGAGGAAAACTTCTACAATTCAATGCCTATAGCTTGTCCAATCGTCCGACACGCCTGCCAGCCATTACTAAAGAGGGGCTTTCGCCGGGAGTGAACCAAGTGACCCTGTTCGATGCCGACGGACGGGTGTATGCCGAGCGTCTCTTCTTTGTGCACGATACGACGGTTGTGGGGAAGGAGTTGGTGAAATACCAATTGGACAAAGAGGAATACAAACCCTTTGAAAAGATAAATCTGACTATCAGTACCCTCCCTCACAGGGAGGGCTGGGGTGGGTCTATCTCCGTGCGCGATGGGAGCACAGAGATAGAAACCACTTATGCCGACAATCTGCAAACTTACCTGCTTCTGACCAGCGACCTGAAAGGATATATCCATCGCCCCGACTATTATTTCGAGGCTGACGACTCTGTACACCGCACTGCCCTCGACCTACTGATGATGACACAGGGATGGCGACGCTATGTGTGGAAGCAGTTGGCTGGTGTGGAGAAGTTTGAAAAGAAGCATTTTGTGGAAGAAGGATTGGTTCTACACGGGCAGGTAAAGCACCCCAAACGGAAAAATGGCAATTTGAAGGACATCAGAGTGGGAACTGTCGTTTCCCAAAATAAACACATCAAACAAATGGGGGATATGGTGACGGACGAAGAAGGCCGCTTTACATTCATTCTGGAACCGTTTACAGGCAGGCATGACCTCAGCCTGAATCTGACTGATAAGAAAAAATTGATTGACGGACGGATATTGTTACACAGACATATCTCTCCCCAACCAAGAGAATACCATTTCATGGAGAAAGACATTCTGTCCACACCACAACCGCCTCAGATGTCAATGGATGCATTCTCCTTTACAGGTAACAATTTGTTGAGTGATATACAAGTGGGACGTAACCGCCGGCAATTTGAACCGTTCACATTGCATAACATCAAGGAAGAACGGGAAAAGGCATTGGATCTTGGCGACAACAGATTCTTAACGGCAACTATAGAGAATTATATCGAAGAAAAATACCTGCCATTTTCTGAAAATATTTTATGGTCATTCTCCGTTTTAGATTTTGATACCGAACAAAATCAAGAGCTCATTTCTCGAAAAGATATCGGAAAAAGAGGAATTAAAGATTTTGAACTTAAGTATGTAGATTATATCCTTGTTTATTGGAATTCGACTTCACACACAAGGACTGATTGGGCAGAACCTTTGTCCTCAGACGAATTAGGGAAAAGGATGAAACATATTCGCAGTTGGATATATCGCAAGCCCCTGCCTGTCAAAGGTCTGCGCTCCACTCACATTGACGGCTATTCCGAAGTCATTGACTACTACCATCCGCAATACAACCGCGAAATCATTCCCGGTGAGGTAGATTACCGTCGCACGCTCTACTGGAATCCATGCGTGGAATTGGATGAAGAGGGAAAGGCAAATATCATGTTTTATAACAACAGCACTTGCAAGCGACCGGTAATCAATTTCAATTATTAACCCTTTGGTTTAAGGATGACAAGAAGGTGAGCACTCAACTCTAAACCTTGAAGTAAAATAACGTGAGTTCGACATAAATAAACGAGGTATTCGCTACTTACATTTTGTCAAAACTGCATATTCTTTACGCGAGAATTCTGTATTTCCGTATAGGAGTACAGGGATCTCTAAATACGCGAAGGATTTGAGGCCAAAATTCGTCTATCTATCAGACATCCAAATCGATAGGGCTGTTTTTTCTTGTCAGTTTTTTAAGGCAAATAGAAATGGAAGAGTCGTAAGAAACATTTCTATCTGCTTGAAATAGTGCCTCATACTGCAAAAACAGGGCATTACCGAACCCAATCCATGAGTTATCCGACAAAGATTAAGACTACTTGGGCCAAATTTAAGAGTTATTTGGCCAAGCTTAAGAGTTATTTAGCCAGACTTAAGAGATAGTTCGGTCAGACTTAAGCGTTACCCAAATAAGACTTAAGCGTAGAATGACAAAGGTTAATCCCCCAAAATCATTTTTCCTCTATTTTTTTACTTCCCAATAAGGAGTTCTTAAAGCCTTGTTTTCTGTATAATCATACAATATCTAAGGGTAAAGCCCATGATTTTCTGCATATATATTACTTTTTTTCTCCGTATATACACTATTTAAACTGACAAATCGTAAGAAGATTAAGCGTAATAATTACAAGAGAGAGAGCAAAAACTCTACAAAAAGACAAACGCTCAATTCGTTTACTTATGACAGTTTTTCTTTCTATTCCTTACATCGAACTTACGTTCAAATCACACAAATAGGGTAAGGCAAAACGATTATCCCCTTTTTTTTCAGAATTTCTTGTACTTCTTGTTTCGCGGATGGCACGTCAGGATTTCTTCGCGCATACGATGAGTATCTACGTGGCTATAGATTTCGGTGGTGGTGATACTCTCGTGCCCAAGCATCTCTTGGATGGCACGGAGGTTGGCCCCACCAGCAAGCAAATGAGTGGCAAAAGAGTGGCGGAAGGTATGGGGGCTAACCGTTTTGTCGATACCTGCCGCAAGGGTTTGCACCTTGACCACATGAAATACGGTGATGCGCGACAATTTACCTCCACGCCGGAAACTAAGAAAGACATAATCTTCGTGGCCACGCTTGGGAGTGATGGAGGAACGATCTTGAAAATAGAGGTTCAGTTCGTCTATCGCACGGGGAGAGATAGGGACAAGCCGTTGCTTGCCTCCCTTACCTTCGACACGGATGAATCCCTCGCGCAAATAAAGGTCGCAAAAGCGCAAATTGCAAAGTTCGCTCACACGCAAACCACAACTGTAGAGGACTTCCAGCATGGCACGATCGCGCTGGCCTTCTACCTTACTGAGATCTATGGAATTGATGATAGCATCAATCTCCTCAACCGAAAGGACATCAGGCAAATGACGACCCAAACGAGGAGATTCAATCAATACCGTAGGATCCACCTCAATGTAGCCATCGAGTTGCAGAAAACGATAAAACGAACGGATACCCGAAAGGATACGGGCTTGGGAAGTCGGACTGATATCATCATGCAAACCGGCAATAAAATGATGCAAATCTTCCAAACAAACCTCCAAGAAGTCTTTTTTCTCAGTCAACAGATAATCTTCAAGTTTCTCCACATCCCGAACATAAGCATCCAAAGTATTGGAAGAAACGGACTTTTCGAGCCGAAGATAACGCTTGAACTTCGCAATCATCGGATTCTTTTTGTGATTTTCCATTTTTTTATCTACTTTTGCAGAAGCAAAGGTAATGCAACTTGTGCGAAATGCCAAATTTAAAGGATAAAAACATGAAGATACAAATCATCAACGGTCCCAATCTGAACCTGTTAGGAAAGCGCGAACCAGGAGTATATGGTTCTATGTCGTTCGAAGAATATCTGAAACAGTTGCGCGACCAATATCCCAATTTCCAATTGGATTATTACCAGAGCAATGTAGAAGGAGAATTGATCAATAAGATACACGAAGTGGGGTTTGATTATGACGGAATCATTCTGAATGCCGGTGCCTATACCCATACATCCATCGCTTTGCAGGACGCTATCCGCGCGGTAAAGACTCCCGTCATTGAGGTACATATCTCAAACGTACACAAACGTGAAGATTTTCGCCACAAGTCCATGATTTCATGTGCCTGCGTGGGTATCATCTGCGGATTCGGTATGGATTCGTACCGATTGGCTATAGAGAGTTTGAAAGCTTGATCATTTAAAATCAAAGACTAAAATGACTATCGATGAATACATATTGGAGCATATTGACCCCGAGAACGATTACCTAAAGGCTCTTTATCGGGCTACACATGTCAAGTTGCTCCGTCCACGTATGGCCTCAGGACATCTGCAAGGACGCATGCTGAAGATGTTTGCAGAGATGATACGCCCCAAAAAGGTATTGGAAATAGGGACCTATAGCGGTTATTCGGCCTTGTGCCTGGCAGAAGGAATGCCCGAGGGGAGCATGTTGCACACGTTCGAAATCAATGATGAACAAGAAGACTTTACTCGCCCATGGTTGGAAAATTCGCCTTGGGCAAACAAAATAACCTTCCATATCGGTGATGCATTGGAATTAGTTCCTCAAATGGGCATCCAATTCGATTTGGCATTCGTTGATGGCGACAAAAGACGGTACACCGACTACTACCACATGGTATTGGAACATTTGAATCCGGGAGGATACATCATTGCCGACAACACTCTGTGGGACGGTCATGTCCTGGAAACAGACACACACTACACCGACCGTCAGACGCTGGGAATCAAAGCCTTCAACGATCTCATAGCACAAGATACACGGGTAGAAAAAGTAATACTTCCACTAAGAGATGGATTAACGATTATAAGAAAGAAATAAAATATAATTATGGAAACAACCAGACAGAACAAAATTTCACGTCTCATCCAAAAGGAGCTGAGCGACATTTTCTTGCAACAAACCAAAGCCATGAACGGGGTGTTAGTCAGCGTAAGCGTAGTACGCATCAGTCCTGACATGAGTGTTGTGAGAGCCTACTTGAGCGTATTCCCATCGGAACGTAGTGAAGAGATTGTAAAAAACATCAACGACAATACCAAATCAATCCGGTTTGAATTGGGCAACCGCGTACGCCACCAATTGCGCATCATCCCCGAGCTGAAGTTCTTTGTGGATGATTCACTGGATTATATCGAAAACATTGACAGGTTGCTGAAGTGAACCTCTCCCTGTACATAGCCAAACGGTATCTGCTCTCGAAAAAATCGCACAATGCGATAAACATTATTTCAGGAGTGTCCGTATGTGGCGTGGCTTTGGCTACGCTTGCTTTGGTGTGTACATTATCGGTCTTCAATGGATTTCAGGAATTGGTAGCCGGATTCTTTACTGCGTTTGACCCTGAACTGAAAATTACGGCTACGCACAACAAGACCTTTGACAGCAGAGACTCACTGATTGTGCAAATCAAACAAATGCCTGAAGTAGAGGTGGCAACCCTAAGCATTGAGGAAAATGCCATGATACAGTATAAAAACAGGCAAGCAGTAGTAACCATCAAGGGAGTAGAAGAGAATTTCGAACAACTTACGGCCATTGACAGCATCCTATATGGCTATGGAAATTTCATCTTGCAGGACGAGATTGTGGATTACGGCATATTCGGAGCACAACTGACATCTTCCATCGGTTCGGGGATACGCCCCATTGACCCCATCGAAGTGTATGCACCCAAAAGAAATACTCCGGTAAACATGGCCAACCCAACAAGTAGTTTCAACCGCGACTATCTCTATTCTCCAGGTGTCGTATTTGCCGTGAACCAAGAGAAATACGATGCTTCATATGTGCTCACATCATTGAATTTTGCACGCCGTCTGTTTGACTATGACACAGAAATCACTTCTTTGGAATTAAAACTGAAAGCCGATACCGATACCGACAAAGTTCAGGAGAAAATCAAACGAATATTGGGAAGTGGATATGATGTCAAGAATCGGTACGAACAACAGGCAGACGTATTCCGCATTATGGAAATCGAAAAATTCATCTCTTACCTTTTCCTCTCTTTTATCCTATTGGTTGCCTGTTTCAATATCATCGGTTCGCTGTCCATGTTGATTATTGACAAGAAAGAGGATGTACGCACTCTGCGGAATTTAGGTGCTGACGACCGACTAATTACACGTATATTTTTCATCGAAGGATGCCTTATCTCCTTCTTCGGAGCATTAAGTGGCATTGTACTTGGCATCAGCTTATGCCTCTTACAAGAACATTTCGGACTGATAGCTTTGGGTTCTCAAGGCGGTTTCGTCGTAGATGCCTATCCGGTAAAAGTACAAATTAGCGATATCGCATTGATATTTGTAACAGTATTGACGATGGGATGTTTGTCTGTATGGTATCCGGTCAAACACCTGAGCAAAGAATTGACAAATTCCTAACTTTTCAGACAGATATAGGTGTCAACCGTGCCAGATAATCATAATGTTCTCCCTCCAGAATCAATTCTGCCCGAAAGCCACTCTCGGTTGCATAGTAAGAGAGAGTCTGAAAATCAATATATAGCCAATCAAATGAATCCCCCTTTACAGATCCATATTGCATATTGAAATCGACTTCTCCATAGTATCCTGCCGCCAAATCTATGGCAAAACTTCCATCCTCTTCTTCAAAGATATAGCGTAAATCACTGGAATCCATCAATACACAGCCTCCTGGACGGAGCAGGCATTTCATTCGTTTGAAAAATTCCGGCAGATTTTCAAGACGCCCCACAATTCCTGAACCGTTCATCAACATAAGTATCGTATCAAATGTTTCGACAAAATGCTCATCAAACAGATTGACTTGACGCACAATCTGTACACCACGTTGCTGCATAACCTCTACAGACAAAGGAGAAATGTCGATAGCCATCACCTCCTTGCCCGCCTCCTGAAGAGCCAACGAATGACATCCGGAGCCTGCACCCACATCCAAAATTCGCCCATGGGCTAATTGTAATGCCTCACGTTCGATAGCAGGCATCTGTTGTTCAGTACGGAAAAGTTGGCTGACGGGAATCTCATCCTCTTCAAACAACGATGAAAAGACACGTAACTTCCGGGCACGTCCGCTTTTATAGAAATCGGCAATGGCACGTCCCATAGGATCCTTTTCTGATGGTAGCACAAAAGTGTTCATAACAACCTCAATTTTGCATAATTTGACCGCAAAGATAACTATAAAATTCAATTATAGGCAGATAAAGATTAAAAATTATTAATTATTAGGGGAAGTATATAGTGCTCCAAAGCGTTTTTTTTACCTTTGTGCGCAATTTGCAAAGAGTATGTAAATAAACATTGGACAAAATAATTCAATTAATATTAATTTTTTATTTTCAAACATGATTAAAAAACTGTACATGCCCCTGTTGGTGGCAATGGTTGCTGTATTGAGTTCTTGCAGCAAAATGGGTGAGTTGTCAGCTGACTACTTCACAACCAGTCCTCAAGTGTTGGAAGCCGTAGGTGGTAAAGTTCCCGTAACCATCAACGGAAAATTCCCTGAAAAGTACTTCAAGAAGAAGGCTGTTGTAACTGTTACTCCCGTACTCAAGTGGGAAGGTGGACAAGCTGTAGGTACTCCTGCAACTTTCCAAGGTGAAAAAGTAGAAGGCAACGACCAGACTATCTACTACAAAGCTGGTGGTGCTTACACTATGAAAACTACTTTTGATTTTGTTCCTGCTATGGCAAAGAGCGAACTCTACCTGCAGTTCGATGCAAAAGTTGGTAAAAAAGAGGTTTCTATTCCTGAAGTGAAGATTGCTGACGGTGTATTGGCAACTGGTGAAGGTTGGGCTACCAATGCCAACTCTACTTTGGGAGCTACTGAGCCTTCAATGAGCGCTGACAAGTTCCAACGCATCATTAAAGAAGCTAAGGAAGCTAACATCATGTTCCTTATCCAACAGGCTAACGTTCGTGCAAATCAGCTGAAGACTGATGAGATGAATGCTTTGAACGAACAGATGAAGACAATCAAGGCTGACACTAAGAACTTGGCTTTGACTAACGTTGAAGTAACAGCTTACGCTTCTCCTGATGGTGAACTTGGTTTGAACGAAAAGTTGGCAGGTAACCGCGAAAGCAATGCCGCAGCTTATGCCAAGAAGCAGATGAAGAAGGCTAAATTGGAAGGCAATGTTGACACTAAGTACACTGCTGAGGACTGGGACGGCTTCAAGACTTTGGTTGAGAAGAGCAACATCCAGGATAAAGAAGTTATCTTGCGCGTACTCTCTATGTACAATGATCCCGAAAGACGTGAGGCTGAAATCAAGAACCTCTCTTCTGTATATGGAACATTGGCAGACGAGATTCTTCCCCAGTTGCGTCGTGCACGCTTGACCTTGAACTACGAGGTTATCGGTCGCAGCGATGATGAAATCTTGAACACTTATTCAACTTCTCCTAAAGATCTTACAGTAGAAGAAATGTTGTATGCTGCAACATTGGTAAAGGGTACTTCAGATAAAGAAGCTATCTACAAGAAGACTACTGAAATCTATCCTAAGGATTACCGTGCATTCAACAACTTGGCAAACTTGGCTTACGCTGAAGGTGATATCAAGGAAGCTGCTTCTTACTTGGCTAAGGCTGCCAACATCAATGCCAATGCTCCTGAAGTAAACAACAACTTAGGTCTGATCGCTTTGCTCAACGGTGAGAAAGAAAAGGCTGAAGCATATTTGGCAAAGGGTTCTGGTGCTGAAAACTTGAACGAGGCTTTGGGTAACCTGTACATTGCAAAGGGACAGTACGACCGTGCTGTAAGTTCATTCAACGATGCAAAGACTAACAGCGCCGCTTTGGCTCAAATCATGGCTAAAGATTACAACAAGGCTAAAAACACCTTGGAAGCCATCGCTACTCCTGACGCTTACACCAGCTACTTGAAGGCTATCGTAGGTGCCCGCACCAACAACGCTTCTATGGTTGCTTCAAATTTGGCTAAGGCTGTAAAGGCTGATGCTGCTTATGCTCAGAAAGCTGTAAAAGATGCTGAGTTCGCCAAGTATTGGACAAACTCAGACTTCTTGAACGCATTGAAGTAATATCACATTAAATAAGGGTCGTATAACCTGACCTTTAAGTCTTTAGACGCGGATGACGCGGATAACGCCAGATGAATTATAACCATTTTAAGGATATAATTCAAACACAAATCAGCGTCATCCGCGTCATTTCTGTCTAAAAACTCTTTTTACTCTAATTAGCCAACGTCATATATGACCACACTCCTATCGGACACATTATGAAAAAACTCTTCCTCCTGCTGTTCGTGACAATTGCCATAGGATTTATGAACAGTTGCCAACAAGACGAAAAACACTTCCACCTGGAAGGAGAAATCAAAGGATTGGGCGATTCTTGCGTATTACTATATGGAATCTTCAACAACCCTGACAGTATATTGAAACTCCCCGTCAACGGAGGCAAATTCAGTTGTTCTTTACCGTTGGATACAATTACACCACTATTCCTATTGTTGGAAGATGCAAAACTTGAATATCCCATTTTTGCAGACAAAGGTGTGCACTCCCGAATTCAGGGAGATACAGCCAATTTGAACAATCTTATTGTCACAGGAGGAATGGCACAAGAAGAGTTCAACACATTCACCCAAAGCATCGCTCCCCTAAAGGACTACTTCGAAGTACGACAAATGGCAGACAGTTTCATCGTAGCACATCCCCACTCGATTGTCAGTGTTTACCTAATATATAAATACTTCGTAAATGCCCCATCACCCGAAAAATCCGAGATAGAAAGCATCTGCAAACAACTCAGCGGAAACATGCAGGACAATCCCTATATCAGCCGCCTTTTGAGCAGTATGGAAACACCCGGAAGAAGAATCAATACCCAACATCTGAATATCACCAATTTGGCTGATACAACAGGAACCATCATAAAAGCCAATACTTACAAGGACAATTACGTTGTCCTGTCCATCTGGGCATCATGGCATCCGGAAAGCAGAATCATGCAAGACTCCCTACAAGCCAATATCAAGCGATTTGCTAAAGAATCCGTGAAATTCGTCAACGTATCCCTTGACAGTGACCGAGACCTTTGGCTGAACGCCATACGGGAAGATTCTTTGGGAGGCATACATCTCTGTGACTTCAAAGGATGGAATGGAGCCTTCATACAAACTACTTCTGCCAACGACCTTCCTAAAAATTTTGTCCTCAACCACACCGGGAAGATATTGGTCAGTGACATGTGGGGAAAAAAGCTGGATAACTTTCTGGACAAACAGCTGACCCAATGGAAAGAATTGAAAGCACGTCAGAAAAAAACGGAAAACAATCGAAAAAAACGACGTTGACATCACACATGCTATCATCACATCCGAAAAACACCAATCTATGCTCGTAAAAGTATTCAGTGCTGCCGTACAAGGCATTGAGGCCACTACTGTCACCATTGAGGTAAACCTCACCCGAGGAACCAAATTCTTTTTGGTAGGATTGCCCGACAATGCCGTCAAAGAGAGTCACGAACGTATTCTTTCGGCTCTACAAGTGAATGGTTACAAATTCCCTGTTGCGCAAATCATCATCAACATGGCACCAGCAGACATTCGCAAAGAAGGTTCTGCCTACGACCTTCCTTTGGCCATTGCCATTATGGCCGCCAATGGCACTGTATCAGCAGACAAACTGGGACGCTACATGATGATTGGTGAACTGAGTCTCGATGGAACCCTACAACCCGTAAAAGGAGCTCTTCCCATTGCCATACGCGCTCGCGAACAAGGCTTTGACGGACTGATAGTTCCCAATGACAATGCACGCGAAGCTGCCGTTGTGAACCGTCTGAAAGTCTATGGTGTGAACAATCTGAAAGAAGTTATAGAGTTCATGAATAATGAACGCGAGTTGGAACCTACCGAAGTGAATACCCGCGAAGAATTCTATGCCCAACAGAACGACTTTGAATACGATTTTGCCGAAGTCAAAGGACAGGAAAGTGTGAAGCGTGCCCTCGAAGTAGCCGCTGCTGGTGGACATAACCTCATCATGATAGGCCCTCCTGGAAGTGGAAAATCCATGATGGCCAAGCGGCTCCCCTCCATATTACCCCCACTCTCTTTGGCTGAAAGCCTGGAAACCACACAGATACACTCCGTCGCAGGCAAACTGGGTAAAGAGACCTCACTCATTGCCCGACGTCCCTTCCGCAGCCCCCATCACACCATCTCATCCGTAGCATTAGTGGGTGGAGGAACCAATCCGCAACCGGGCGAAATCAGTTTGGCACACAACGGAGTTCTCTTCGCAGATGAATTACCCGAATTCAATCGCACCGTACTGGAGATGCTCCGCCAACCTTTGGAAGACCGTACCATCAGCATCTCACGAGCTAAATATACCGTAGAATACCCCGCTTCATTCATGCTCGTAGCCAGCATGAATCCTTGCCCATGTGGATACTATAACCATCCGACCAAAGCTTGCGTATGCAATCCCGGACAGGTACAGAAGTATCTGAATCGTATCTCAGGGCCATTACTTGACCGCATTGATATACAGGTGGAAATAGTTCCCGTTCCTTTCGAAAAATTATCTGAAACTCATCCGGGAGAAGCCAGCGAAATAATCCGTCAACGGGTAATGGCAGCACGGAAAATACAAGAACAACGTTTCGCAAACATTCCGGGAATACACTGTAATGCGCAAATGACTCCCAAGATGCTCACCGAGTATGCCACCCCGGATGAAGCAGGCCTCAAACTGTTACGCAATGCCATGGAGCGCCTCAACCTATCGGCACGTGCCTATGACCGCATCCTGAAGGTTTCCCGAACCATTGCTGACCTCGACAACTCGCCCACCATACAATCCATACACATTGCCGAAGCCATCGGATACCGCAACCTTGACCGCGAAAATTGGGCAGAAAGATAATGCTACTTTTTCCTACCCATCCAATCACGCCGTTCGGTATCGTTCATCTTTTCGATGGCATAACGGAGCATGGTGCGTGGCATATTCGCCGCGTGTTTGTCAAGAAATATACGGAGCAGAGAGATATCACGCTTACCCATTTCGCGCAACATCCATCCAACGGCCTTCTGCATGAGGTCGTGGCGGGAGTCAACCAATTTGTCAGCCAATGCAAACGTATCACCAAAATCTCCTTTGCGGATAAAATTCAAAGTACTGACCATCGCAATGCGACGCTCCCACAATAGAGGACTCTCGGCCAAACGATAAAGGATTGTGCGATCAATGGCGTGAAATAGATGTTCGCCTACGATATTTGGAGCAGAAAGATCCACCAAATCCCAATTATTGATACGCTCCGTGCGGCTCAAATAGAGGTCAAAGATAGCCTGCTTCTGCTCTTCGGAAGCTTTCTTATATTTCATCACCAATATCAATAAGGCACACATTCTGCACTCGTGCCATTCACTATCAAGCAGTTGGTTAACAACCCCTAAGGATACATGACAATATTGCTTGGCAACCACACGGATATGAGGAACTGTCACCCCTAAGAATTTGTCTCCCTCGCCATACTCACCTTCTCCAGTCTTGAAGAAACGGGGAAGGACAATCGCTTTCTCTGCATCAATGTATTGGCGAAGTGATTGAAGAATAGCAGTGTGCATAGTTCCTTATTTCTCAAGTTTTTTCTTGTAATACGACCCTGCGGTATAGAGCACAGCAGCAGGATTATGTCCCGTCACACGGTCTTTGGTCACAAGGGTAGTGACATAGGCTTCAGAATATTTATAGAAAAGACTGTCGTGTCCAACACAGAGGCCAATGACTACATTCAGGTCTGTTTTTGCCTCGTTCAGCAGACGGGCTTGTAGGATGGGATTACACATGGCAGGACCAATCTCCTCGCACCGTTTAGGGATACCAAGGGAGGATTTGTCTTTGCCTGCCACCTTGCAAATGACTGCATACGGTTCAAAACCATTCGCACGCAGGATACGGGCAAAAATACGGGCCTCGTTGACAAGCCCGATGCAATTGGCAATACCAATCTTATGAGCTCCAATCTTACGAGCAAATTCCATAATCTCCTGTACGCGAGTCCATTGGCAATATCCTTCATACTCTACTTCCGCACTGGCCACCATGATGTCGTGGTTACGCCCTTCGTCGTATCGTTCAAGTGCCCATTGCATATCCTCGTCCTTCAAATTCACCGTAGGACAAAACTCCGGATAAGTGCGTATTTTGAACTTGCAATTCTGAGTGCCGCAATCGACACAGCTATGTAAAGCCTCTTCGCTCTTTTCGTTCATATCTGATTCTTTTTGAAGAAATTCCTGTAAAAAAGGACCTCAGTGAATACTATAATAACACAAAGGATCCACCACATCGTATGTCCCTACAGCAAATCATGCAATTAATGTACAAAGGTTAACAAACCTCACTCATACGGTTCGCACGAATCGTCCAAAATGTAGATTTCATCCAGAATGACACCTTCGTCTAAAGCTGTTAGAGTGAAGGTGTGATATGCTTTCATAGGGTCAATGGATACTCTGACGGTTCGCTGGGCACGGTTCCATAGGATATTTTCTTTCCACTCCTCGCTACGCCCTTGGGTGGCATAATCCACGATGTGAGGTTCACCACCATCTATGGAGAGAGCTACGCGCAACGTCTTCCCATTCACCGGGTGACGAGGAACAAAAGCCAGTACGACATCTACCGAATCACTCATGCCTTCAGCCCCCAACCCATCGCTTTCGTAAGTGATTGAAGTACCTTGGGAGATAAGTGCTGCCGTACCATTGTAACCCAATCCTTCGCACGGTATCGGATTTCCACTGACACAAAACATCGGATGCCACTCCATTTGTACCATGCGGTTCTTGTGCATGGGTGTCGCGAGGGTATCGCGCTTCACTCTGTCAAATACCGGTAATTTGCGCGGACGATAATCCATCATGCCTTGCCACTTACCATGGTTGTTTATACCTTTATTATAAATATGGGTCAATGACACAATACTATCGTAAGCCACATCGCTTTCCGCCCAATCGGCTTTACCGTGACGGGCCAATTGTGCTTTCAGAAGTTTTTCGTTCATTTGCGCAGCTGCTTGCACACGATATTTCACCAAGTGGAAATAGGCATCCTGCTTCTCCTTCAGCATCAATCGGCTCAAGCGGTCAACCTTGTCCGAAAGTTCTTTCCACATGTCCAACCTGTAATCTATCTGATTTTCACTCCAAGGAAGGTCTTTGACAACTTTCCAAGCAGGAGCTTTCTCTTCGGTGCGGGTATTGCCCAAAAATTCGGGACGACGGATATAGTTCAGCAAATAATACTTCTTCATCACCTTACTCAATTCATCGCCTGTAGTTCTTCCGAACTCGCGGGTGAGGAAACGACGCTCATGCTCCTGCCAACCGATGCGGCGCACACCTTCGAGGTCCCAAGCCATGTCCATCAACAGTTCAAGCAAATATTCACCCGGTTTGATATCGCCCACATTGATAATCCACATTTTCTGGATACCCCGGTCGTAGGCTTCGTTCATCTGTTGGTAAGCTACGGCAGGACTCATCGTGTTCAACCAGAGGTAGTCGTGCGGACGACCCCAATAGGAGATGTGGTAATAGATGCCGTTTCCACCTTTGCGTGCACGCTCTTCTTCGGTGGGGAAATGGCGGATGTAGCCATAATTGTCGTCGCACCAGATGAGTGTGACCTCCTCGGGCACTTCAAGTCCGGCGTTATAAATATCGAGCACTTCCTTGTAGGGGATGAAGGCTTGCGGTACTTGGGTGACATCCTTGTTTACATATTTGGCAAGCATATCACGCTGGTCTTTCAATACGCGTTCGAGCACGGCCTTCTGTTCGGCCACCGTCTTGGCACCCTGCATCTTGCCATCGTGCACACCACGCATACCCAAGGTGTAGATATTGTCTTGACCTGCTACCTCTTTGACGCGCTTCTCCCAAAAGTCGTAAACCTCCTTACTATTGTTCACATAATCGTAAGCCCCCTTACCACGGCGCTCCCACTCACCAGCGGCGTTGCACACCATGGGTTCGCAATGCGAAGTGCCGATAAAGATGCTATAGTCGGCTGCAGCTTCGCGGTTTCCCTCGGTAAGGAAGAAGGGCAATGTGCACTCATGCATGGCCGGCCAAAGGGTGTTGGCACGCAAGCGGAGCATCAGTTCAAAGATGCGGCGATAGGTTTTGGGGCCGATATGGTTCTTGTCCTTATGCGGTTCATACGTCTGGTTACTCCACGGAAGAAGTCCCCAATCCTCGTCATTCAGGAAGATGCCGCGATAAGGTACCGTAGGTTCTTGCGTCAAAGTATATCCGGCAGGCAGATGGAAAACTTCGCGTTTCTCGGGTGTGGCATCAGCCCACCATTCCCAAGGAGAGACACCTAACAGACGGGACAACTCCAACACTCCGTAAGCCGTACCGCGTTTGTCGCTACCGGCAATCAACAACCGTCCATTGATGACTTTCAAGAGAAAAGCTTCGTGTTTGCCTTTGAGGAAAGAGAGGTCTTCGGGACAAGTAGTCAACAAAGCCGACTCTCCCACCGTGCCGACAACGATTTGCAATCCTTCAGAAGCACGAGGGTCGCACGTGGCATCCTTGTCTTCCTTGGTTTTACCTACTTGGGTGGCCTTCAGCAGAGTCAGTTCAGCATCCAGCACCGCCTTGATGTCGCGTTGCAGAAGTTCGGTGGCAATATGCACCACTTTTGCCTCGTTTTTTTCTACTACGAGGAAAATATTTTTTCCTCGTTGGAGAGAAAAATTTTCCCTGTCTGATGATTTTGCCTGTCCCGTTAAAGGAGAAAGTAGGATAAACAACAAACTGATTGCAAATGCTCTTCTCATCATGCGTATGGTATTTAGTGTCAATAAGTTTGCGAAGTAATGATAAAAGAAAGAGGCCACTGGTCATTTCCCGTTTCCCGGGCAGATGGCCAATGACCTCTGTGAATGTAATAAAGTTATGTTAGAAAATGTAAGCCACGTTTACTTTCCAAGTTTTGTTTTCTGCGGTACCCAATTTCCACAAAGTACCAGTTGTATCGGTATAGTCAAAGCCTTCGAAGTCAGCAGTATCGCCCAAAGGAATATTATACGTAATACCTGCCTGCAAATGGCTGAGGAGTTTTACACCGAGACCAAGGTTCAAGCTCAATTGGCTCTTCTTGAAGGGTTTTGAGGTATAGTTCTTCAAATCGTTTTTCCATCCATCCTGTGAAAGGGCAAACGCAAACTGAGGACCGGCAGCAGCATATACCGAAGCCAAGCTACCAAGACCGATAGAATACTTCAGGTTGATGGGGATTTCGAGGCTATGGCTCTTCAAAGTTTCGTCAACATTTTCATTATCAGTGAATGACATACCTGATTGAGAATAGAGCAAAGCTCCGTCAACACCCAAACCGATTACAGGGATTGTAAATTCGGCCATCGGACCAATGAAGAAACCTGTGAAATTGTCGGCCTTCAAATTGGAAGGTGCATCACTGAAATCTACTTTCGAAAGGTTCAAACCACCCTTGATACCCCAACCGAATTGGGCCTGTGCTGACTGAACGCCTGCAAACATCAAGGCTACAGCCACGAATAAAGTACTGATAAACTTTTTCATTGTCTTTTGATTTAAATTAATTAACGCTGCAAAGATAATGTAAACAACGTATCGGACAAAATAATTCTTACTTTTTTTGAACTAATCCATCAATAGGAAGCTGTTGCCTCTATGCCCGAAGCCTTGAGAAGAGCCACAATACGGTCGAGTTCGACGGGTGTAGCTTTCTGCAGATTATGGTCGGGTGTTTCACGGTCGATGGTGTAAATCATCACTTGACGGGGAGCAATCTGCTTCACGGCTTCTATCCAAGGAAGCACATAATCATCGGTCGTATTATCTACATCATATCCCTCTTCCGAACGACCTTTCATGAACATCGTCTGGATGATGACCCGTCCCTCCATCCGCTTCAGTGCCTCGATGACATCATCCACATCGTAGTGTCCTGTCGGACGGTCAATCCGTTTGATGTATTCGGGATTCACCGTATCCAGTTTCATGATGGCATTATCCACTTTCATCAATGCCTCTCTGACGGCGGGAAGAACTACCCTTGTGGAATTACACAACACACTGACTTTAGCATTGGGGAAATACTTGTCTCTCAAGGCCAACGTATCGGCAATGATTTCCGGAAAATGCGGATGCACCGTAGGTTCACCATTACCGGCAAAAGTCAGCACATCGGGTGTAGGACCATTCTGCTGCATATCCTGCAAACGGACTTCCAGTGCGGAGCTCACCTCTTCGCGGGTAGGCATGGGAAGTGAAGGACGACGTTGGGCATTGAACCCGCATTCGCAATAGATGCAATCAAAAGTACACACCTTGCCATCGGCAGGCAACAGGTTGATACCCAACGAAACCCCCAAACGCCTGCTACGCACAGGACCAAAGATGGGAGAAGGATAAATAACGGTTGACATGGCTCTTCGTATGAATAGGATGTATATTTTATCTATTTAAGTTTCGCAAGCTCAACTTCCTGGAGTTCAGAAGTTCAGAAGTTTTATTCGCTTCGCTCAGGAGTGCAGACAATAGCTTTGAACGCCATGTTAAGTATAGTCGAGGCTATCTCTGAACTCCTGTAACTCCTGAACTCCTGCAACTTCTTATACTTTCGGAAGTTGAATTATATATAAATGCGTTGCAAAGATAAATGTTTTTGGTGGAATCTTTTTCATATTCGGTACATTCATTGTATCTTTGCACCCGAAAAACTTTTGTGGAGAGATTTGGGCAGCTTGCAACCACAGTAAAAAATGCTAAATAAGATAGTCAAACAGACTATTTGCATTGTTTTACCCGACCATTTCCTTCCCTCATTTTTTTCATCAGAAACTATAAAATTAAATAACACTATAAAGAAATGGGATATCTGTTTACATCCGAATCGGTGTCTGAGGGACACCCCGACAAAGTGGCCGACCAAATATCGGACGCAGTACTGGACAAGCTGTTGGCATACGATGCCAACTCAAAAGTGGCATGCGAAACACTGGTGACTACCGGACAGGTGGTGATTGCCGGCGAGGTAAAGACCAAGGCTTACGTGGATTTGCAACTGATTGCCCGCGAAGTCATCAAGAAGATTGGCTACACAAAGGGCGAATACATGTTCGAAAGCAACTCATGCGGTGTACTCAATGCCATTCATGAACAAAGCCCCGACATCAACCGTGGCGTAGAGCGCCAAGACCCCATGGAGCAGGGAGCCGGTGACCAAGGTATGATGTTCGGCTATGCAACGAACGAAACTGAGAACTACATGCCTCTGTCACTCGACCTCTCACACCGCATTCTTCAGGTATTGGCCGACATCCGCAAAGAAGGAGAGGTGATGACTTACCTGCGCCCCGATGCCAAGAGTCAGGTGACCATTGAATACGATGATGAAAACCGTCCTGTACGCATCGATACCATCGTGGTATCTACCCAGCACGATGACTTCATCCAACCCGCAGACGAAAGCGAAGAGGCCCAGTTGAAGGCCGACGAGGAGATGTTGGCCATCATCCGACAGGATGTCATCAACATCCTGATGCCCCGTGTCATCGCCTCTATCAGTGCAGAAAAGGTGTTGGCACTGTTCAATGAAAACATTACTTACCATG
Organism: Phocaeicola sp.; assembly: GCA_045647865.1. Taxonomy (GTDB): domain Bacteria; phylum Bacteroidota; class Bacteroidia; order Bacteroidales; family Bacteroidaceae; genus Phocaeicola_A. The sequence continues at coordinate 46,736 of JAZRMW010000023.1, read as the reverse complement.
TGAATCCTACCGGCAAATTCGTTATCGGAGGACCTCATGGCGACACCGGCTTGACCGGACGCAAAATCATCGTGGATACCTACGGAGGAAAGGGTGCACACGGAGGTGGAGCTTTCTCAGGAAAGGACCCTTCAAAAGTTGACCGTAGTGCCGCATACGCAGCCCGCCACATTGCCAAGAACCTGGTTGCAGCAGGCGTGAGCGATGAAGTGTTGGTACAAGTATCGTATGCAATCGGTGTGGCCCGCCCCATCAACATCTATGTGAACACCTACGGACGCAGCCGCGTACAGATGACCGACGGTGAGATTGCCCGCAAGGTGGATGAATTGTTCGACATGCGCCCCAAAGCCATCGAAGAACGCCTGAAATTGCGCAACCCCATCTATCAGGAAACTGCAGCATACGGACACATGGGCCGTCAACCGCAAGTGGTGACCAAGCAATTCCGTAGCCGTTACGAAGGAAACAAGGACATCGAAGTGGAACTCTTCACCTGGGAAAAACTCGACTATGTGGAGAAGGTGAAAGAGGCTTTCGGATTATAATTTTAGGAGTATAGGAGTGTAGGAGGTAGGAGTGTAGACAATAGTTAGGCATTATGTAAGCATGACATTTGTCTACACTCCTACACTCCTATCTCCTACACTTCTACACTCCTAAAACATATATTTTCTCTTAATTTTATTAAAAATGTACGCGCGTATCATTCTTTTTCGTACATTTGCTTAATTTATTCATTTAAATCAATCTTTAATTAACATCATTTGATATGAAAACAAACTATGAAATCCGTTATGCGGCGCATCCCGAAGATGCTAAAAGCTACGACACCAAGCGTATCCGCCGCGATTTCTTGATTGAGAAAGTGTTTGCTGCTGATGAGGTGAACATGGTTTACTCCATGTACGACCGTATGGTGGTAGGTGGTGCCATGCCTGTAAACGAAGCGCTGAAATTGGAGGCTATCGACCCGTTGAAGGCTCCTTTCTTCACTACTCGTCGCGAGATTGGTATGTTCAACGTAGGTGGCCCCGGTATCGTAAAGGCTGGTGATGAGACTTTCGAACTCGACTACAAGGAAGCGCTCTACATTGGCTCTGGCGACCGTGATGTCATCTTCGAGAGCAAAGACCCTCAAAATCCTGCCAAGTTCTACTTCAACTCTTGCACCGCTCACACAAGCTATCCTTGCAAGAAGGTGACTAAGGAAAATGCTTTGGTGATGCATTTGGGAAGTCTGGAAGGTTCAAACGACCGCAATATCAACAAGATGATTGTCAACCAAGTGCTCCCAACTTGTCAAATCCAAATGGGTATGACCGAATTGGCTCCCGGTAGCGTATGGAATACCATGCCTGCTCACGTACACAGCCGTCGTATGGAGGCTTACTTCTACTTCGAAGTACCCGAAGACCATGCCGTATGTCACTTCATGGGTGAGGTGGACGAAACCCGTCACATCTGGATGAAGGGCGATCAGGCCGTGCTCTCTCCCGAATGGTCCATCCACAGTGCCGCCGCTACACACAACTACACCTTCATCTGGGGTATGGGCGGTGAGAACCTCGACTATGGAGATCAGGACTTCTCGCTGATTACGGATTTGAAATAAATAGGAGTTCAGGAGTTACAGAAGTTCAGGAGTTCAGACAATAGTCTTTTTTCCAGGAGTTCAGACAAATGTTTTACCATCATGTAAGCATTATGAAACCAACATTTTCATTTGAAAATATTCATGCTTGGCAGAAGGCGCATTTGTTCACTGTTATGGTTTATCAGATGACAAAGGACTTTCCTGAAAGTGAGCAATTCGGACTGACCTCTCAATTCAGAAGAGCTGCAATTTCTATAGAAGCTAATATTGCTGAAGGTTATAAGAAAATCAGTAAAGCTGACAAACTCCGATTCTTCAATATCTCTGAAGGTAGTCTGGCCGAGTGTCGGAATTATATCATTCTTTCAAGAGATTTGAATTATATCTGCGATGAGCAGTATTGTGAATTGTATTACGCAATCGAAGAGGCAAGCAAATTGCTCACCTCTTATTGCAAAGGAATTATTAATAACAACGGGATAAAGGACTGATGGGATGTGGAGTGTAAGACTATTGTCTGAACTCCTGTAACTCCTGAACTCCTGAACTCCCACAAAACAAAATAATTGCAATGAAAAACCTCTTTTCATTAGAAGGTAAGAATGCCTGGATTACCGGTGCATCTTACGGTATCGGATTCAACATTGCCAAGGCTTTTGCACAGGCAGGAATCAAGAACATCATCTTCAATGACATCAACGAAGATGCATTGGCGAAAGGATTGGCTAACTACAAGGAAGCCGGAATCGAAAACGTACATGGATATGTGTGCGACGTGACTAACGAAGTGGCTGTGAAGGAACTCGTAGAGAAAGTTCATGCCGAAGTAGGTCAGATTGACATCCTCGTGAACAACGCCGGTATCATCAAGCGTATCCCTATGCACGAGATGAAGCGTTCAGAATTCCAACAGGTTATCGACATCGACCTCGTAGGTCCGTTCATCTGCGCCAGCGCTGTTATTCCCGAAATGATGGAGCGTCGCGAAGGTAAGATTATCAACATCTGCTCAATGATGAGTGAATTGGGCCGCGAAACCGTTTCTGCTTATGCTGCCGCTAAGGGTGGTTTGAAGATGTTGACTCGTAACATCTGCTCAGAGTATGGTGAATACAACATCCAGTGTAACGGTATCGGCCCCGGCTACATCGCTACTCCTCAGACAGCTCCTCTCCGCGAGCGTCAGGCAGACGGTAGCCGTCATCCGTTCGACTCATTCATCTGTGCAAAGACTCCTGCAGGCCGTTGGCTCGATCCCGAAGAATTGGGCGGACCCGCAGTATTCTTGGCCTCTAAGGCTTCGGATGCCGTAAACGGTCACGTACTCTACGTGGATGGCGGTATCTTGGCTTATATCGGTAAGCAACCCTAAATTTTAGAGGAGTTCAGGAGTTACAGGAGTACAGGAGTTCAGACAAATGTCTTGATATATGCAAGCAGCACGATTGTCTGAACTCCTGAACTCCTGAACTCCTGTAACTCCTGAATTTTACTTCTCAAAAATAAAATTCCAATGAAAAAAATATTCTCATTCCTTGCCACAGCCCTTCTGTTGGCATCATGTGCTGAACAAGGTCCGCTACAGGTGACGGTAACCAACCCTATTCATGTAAATCGCAATGGCGAACTTGTAGAAGTGTGCATGGAGAAGGTATCCAAGCAACTCGACTTGAATGATACAACACAATTTATTGTATTGAACGAAGCAGGCGAACAGGTTCCCTATCAATTGACCTACGATGGCAAACTTATCTTCCCTGCCAATGTACAAGCCAGTGGTACTGCAAAATACACCATACAAGTAGGAACTCCACAGGAAGCGTTGTTCGAATCAGCAGTATATGGCCGCAAATATCCCGAACGTGTGGATGACGTAGCTTGGGAGAACGACCTCACAGCTTATCGTACCTACGGACCTGCCCTGCAAGCTAATGGCGAACGTGCTTTCGGATACGACGTATGGTTGAAACGTGTACCCGAATTGGTGGTAGAAGAACGTTATGAAATGGAGCTCAATCCTGTTGTCAAAGCCCGGATTGACAGTCTGCGCCGTATCAAGCACAACGAAGAAGCCAACGAACTGTACCAATCTGTTTCGTACCACGTTGACCATGGTAATGGACTCGACTGCTACAAGGTTGGACCTACCTTGGGAGGTGGTGCAGCTGCCCTATTGGTGGACGATGCCATCGTGTATCCGTATTGCTACGTGGGTGAACCAGAGATTCTTGAAAATGGTCCTCTGCGCTTTACTGTGAAGCTCAACTACGGAGCTACAGCCATCAAAAACGATCCTGCAGTTACTGAAACACGCATCATCTCGCTGGACAAAGGTTCACAGATGAACAAAACAACTGTAGCTTACAACGGACTTACCACTGCAACTCCCATTGCAGCAGGTATCGTCATCCATCCCGAGAATCCTGAGGCATACGTTCTCAATGCCGACAATGGATATGTGACTTATACCGACTTGAGCGACAATATCCACAATGGTAACGGAGAAATCTATCTGGGTGTCGTTTTCCCCGAAGAGATGAATGAAGCCAAAGCTGTCCTGTTCAGCGAAGAGGAGAGCAAAACCCAACGTGGAGGAGCCAGCGGCCATGTATTGGCAGTGTCGGAATACCAACCGGGAACAGAATTCACTTACTACTGGGGTAGCGGATGGAATAAATACAATTTCACCGATGCCACTATGTGGAACAACTACGTAGCAGAATTTGCCATGAAGGTGCGCAATCCACTGGTAGTGAAATATTGATTCAGATTCAACAGCCGCAAGTAAATCCGCTCTTCTGACAGCCTCTGCCATTTCCCACTACGCCTGACAATTCGTCTTTGCTCCAAAGGCAAATGTCCATTGTAGGAGCACGGCAATGAAAAAGTTCAGAATCCACTTGCGCACGTTTTTAAGCAAGAAGAATCAGCAAAACGCATTCAAACGTTTTGCTGATTCTTCTTTTTAGCAATCCTCCTTCTTTTGGGAGATGCGGTAGTCCACATAGTTCTTCACTCCAAGTACGGAGCCGGCAAAGAACATAGTGTGTCTCAAGTAGTCGAGCACCGACGCTGCAATTTCACCCGCTGGGGGACTGAAATAGTCAATGTACGTGAGCGCGACCCCGGTAGCCAACACTACGATGGCAGTAATTGTCTGCACACTACTCTTTTTCATCGCCACTCAGATTACAGAGGGTTATTACCATCATCGTTGCCGGAGCCGCCACTGGTACCAGAATCCGTACCTTCGTCCTTTTCTTCATCTTTTACCTCATTATCGTCGGTAGTAGAAGCTGTGACAAGATCGTTCAGCAGCGTACCTGTATTAATCATTTCACGCATCTTGCTGCTCTGGCGGAACTTCAAACTGAGTCCTTCCACGGCATTCACTCCAGCTTCCTTCGGGTTGTCCGTCGCTTTCGTTTTGGCCGAGAGATAGAAGTATCCCAAGTCGCCCAAGGCCAAGGAGTGGCCATTTAGTAAGAAGAACTTGATTTGTTGTGTGAGCGCATAGAACGATGCCACCATCTGTGCCTTTGCGATACCGGAGTTTTCACAAGCAAAGTCAATGAGCTGTTCTTGCGAAATGGTGGAGTAACGGGTTGTGGAAGTGATGTACTTCATTTCATCAGCGTAACCAACACGCTGGTAGTTTGTCTTTACATTGATAATACCTTTCATGACTGTAAAATGGATTTAGTTAAACATTGGTTTTATTATCGATTTTCTGCTTCGTGTCGGACGGTTTGCCACTTTTCACGAAATTCAAAATCAGTTCCAAGACTTTCAACAGGATAGCAACCCAGTCAGGGAGTCTTTTGCCCTCAGAAGTTGTAGGTTTCGTTTTCATAACAATCTGTTTTTTATTGGTTATTGAATGGTTATGGTGATTTCCTTCCCTGCCATCTTCTCATTGTCCAGAAAGAAGAACAGTCTGTCAAATGTTATGCGCGAACACTTCAGCGTATCGTAGTCTGCGCGGTCTCCCACAAGGATGCACCCCAAGGTGTCCTTCACACTGTTTCCCCAGTGAATCATGATGCTGCTGAAGCGTGGTACATTCATCAGGTAGGGCATTACCCGCTTGAACTTGGGAGACTCTTTCAGTTCGATACGATACGTCCCCTCGGGGATGGCGGTCTTGCCATGCACCTTCCGTTCGGCAGACAGATTACGTCGTTGTGGTTCCAGTGTGTGGCAGAGCATTTTTTCTTCTACATAGAGGATTCCAGTGGTGAATCCTTCCTGCAAGCTAGTACGAATCAATGTCAGTTTCATTGTGATTCTCCTTTCTTTTTTGTCGTTAATAATATAAGGTATGTTCTCACTGTCAGTTCCGGCCGGTTTGTCTGACTTACACTGCGAAGATACGACAAAAAAATACCCCTTTCCAAGCAGTTGGAAATTGGGGTATGAAGATTTGGAAACGAAAATGAATTGTCCGTGCAATATACAGAGTCGTAATATATCCACTGGTTATCAGCAGTTTGCAACTATACACCCTTGCTCGCAGACAAATCTTTCAGACTGTCAAAAAATGGGGTTTTGTGGAAATCTTCTTGCAGCTTCTGGAAATTCTTCCAATCTGTAGTTTTTTTCAAGCGTTCCTCTACGTTCGTCCCCTTTTGGAGCAAATAATCCATCTTGTTCAAGCGGTTGCTGAGAGTTTTCCTGTCCTGCTCCAGTTCAGGGAACACCTTAGCCTGAATGAATTTGTAGAATTGGCTTTTTCCCTGCTCCTCGAAGTTGGCCTTTCCAAGCTTCTCTTTCACGACCAGGATGAACAGATAAGCGGCAAATTGCATCTTGTCACAATTCGTCTTATCTTGTTTGTCATACAGCAGATAGGCTGTTTCTGCAAACTTGTTTTCATCAACTACTGGATTGAAGATGTGGTAGGATTCCTGCAGAATATCCTCCGTACTCCCTCCTTTAGCCTCAATGCGGGCCACAACCTCTTTGGCCACATCCAACTCGCGCTGGGCAGTTTGAATATGTTCTTTCAGCTGCTCCAGTTCAGAAAAGGACAAGTGATAAATTAAGCCGGCCATTGGACCCGACACGGCTGCACAAGCAACCACCCCTAAAAACGGAAAACCTGCAGAGCCGATAAGTGCCCCACTGATGATTTTGGAACCTGCAGCAATGCATTTTGCTGCCAATGATACTTGATGTGTTTTCATAATACATACATATATTAATAGGTAAGACAATCTGTTTTTTGGCTTCCCCTTGTTCACGAAAATCGGCACCGCCTCTCGGACTGGCCTGCGCATCGTCCCCTTGGGACAACCGCACCCATGAACCACGAATGTATTATGTGTAATGATCCGTTGGCAAATGTAGGCAAAGATTCTGTAATCGCCAAGCAAATAACAAGAAATTTTTCAACGAATGTCTTTTTCCGTGTTTTGTGCCCTATGCATTCGTTTCTGAAACTCTTGACACTTATGTCCAAAACTGTCAAGAGGTATACGCAAAACTCTTAACCCTCTTGTTTACAAGTGTCAAGAGTTACGAAGCTAAGTGTCAAGTCTTTTGACCGTAAGTGTCAAGAGTTTTGGAAAAAATCGTGTTTACCTCCATTTTTCTCCGAGTTTCCAAATTCCTGGCATTTGGTACAATTTATGGACAATCCAAGAAATTGTTTGTGATTTGCAATTGCCAATTCACAATTAATTCGTATTTTTGCCCAAAATATCAGAATCTGCAATGCGCTAACAAAAGTCAGGCACGTGCCGCTCAAGCAGTCAACCAAGAACTGCTTGCTTTATATTATGGCATAGGTAGGTATATCTCTCACAACTCACGAAAAGGGACATGGGGGACGAATGCAATAAAGACCATCAGCGAGCAATTAAAACACGAATTGCCGGGACTACGTGGTTTTTCAGAAACAAGTCTGAAGAAAATGCGACAGTTTTATGAACAATGGCAAATCCTTGAATTTCGCCCGCCATTGGCGGACGAAATGGAAACGGCTGGTAATGAAGCTGTTTTAGATACCAATGTGATTGCTTCTTTAAATCGTCCGCCAATTGCGGGCAATTTGGATGTCAACGATTTCCTCAGCATCAGTTTTACACATCATGATGAAATCCTGTCCAAGACATCCACATTGGAAGAACGTGTGTTTTACATTCACAAGGCAGCTACTTTGAAGTGGGACAAATACACGCTTCGGAGCAGTTTGAAAGCAGATCTGTTTCATCATCAAAGTAATATTCCAAACAATTTTGTGGCTACTATCCCCGACAAACGTTTGGCTATGAAAACGTTGAAAATGTTTAAAGATGAGTATCTGCTTGATTTCATCAATGTAGAAGAAATAGATGAAACTGACCCGGAGGATATAGACGAAAGGGTGATAGAAAACAGCATTGTGATGAACATCAAAAATTTCATCATGACGTTTGGAAAGGGATTTACGTATAGAGGCCATCAAGTTCATTACGATAAATTTGGAGTGGATAGCTGGATTGACCTATTGTTCTTCAATCGCGAATTGAAGTCATTGGTTTGTATAGAACTGAAAAAGGGTGAATTCAAAACTGCTTACCTTGGACAATTGGCGGCTTACCTTCGTATTCTTGATGATGAAGAAAAATTGCCTGACGAAAATCCATCGATAGGTATTATTCTTTGCAAAGAAGCGAATAGGTCTTTTGTAGAATATGTATTGCAAGACTACAACAGGCCAATGGGAGTTGCCACTTATGCACGAAGCGTAGAGCAACTTAAAGCATTACTCCCTCCAGAGGAAGATTTGAAGAGACTTATTGATAATTCTAATGGGGAGGGGGACTGAAATAAGTGTCCAGTGTAACTCAAAAAAGTCTGGACACTTTTTCGAGTAAGTATCCAGACTTTTTTGAATGAATGCGGAAGGTTTGAATTGACAGATTTGGAAGTTGTAAAGAATGTTCCTTCCAAAAGATATTGTTCTTGCCAATTTGCTCTATTAGATTTTCATCATAAAACATCCGTCACCTGTTCCACGAAGTTTTGCCTGTACCATGACATACGGGACAATCTCCATGTTCATTGCAGACATTACACTTGTATGTATTTCCAAGTCCATGTGCAACTTTTGTACCATTGCAGGCGGAGCATTTGCCGGAACCTTTGCAACTTAAGCAATTCTCTCCAACGGTTCTGTTCAGAGTTTCCTTTTTTCGCTGTTGATAGTCTGTTGTTGTAGAACTTCCTGAACTCGTTGTGTTCTGATAAGCCTGTGCTTTCTCCCTTCTGAATTGTTCAAGTGTCAAGTTCGGACGATACTTTTTGGCCGCTTGATATTCAGCCTGTTCTGCTTCGTTTACTTGGCGGACTGTGGTCTGTATGATTTGTTGATTCACCGCATTCATCTGCGCCTGTTGTTGTGCCACTTGCATCATGGCATAGCGTGGATCAAGCAGATAATCCATATTCCCACCACCTACTCCACCATAGCCGGGCATATAGCCCATACCATAGCCGTAACCTCCCATGCCTGCGGCCATTCCTTGAAGGAAGGTTTCACAGGATGTCAATGAGAGTAAGGCGATGCATACAAATACTAGAATTTGAATTTTTCTCATACTTTTAACGTTTCATTATATGTGAATAAACTGGAGTTTCGGTACTACCTGCACTATTGGTGGCCACTCCTTTAAAATAGATTCGAGTTCCGCTATTAAAACCTGTCAAAGAAGCCTTGTAATAATCATAATTCTTACTTGCATATTGATAATATCTACAAGTCCTTGTTTTAGACAGATTGTTCTCAGAAGTGCCATAATATAATATAACACTTGGTGAACCTTCGTTACTCACCCGAAATACGACATCCAAATCTGTAGTAGTCGCTGCTGAAGATATTTTTTTAATTGTTGGTTTTGAAACATTTTCTTCAGGACTGTCGGGAATATCTATGATAGAAGAATCTTTATCATCATCCCCACAGGATACAAATCCAATGCTTAATACTGCTATCAAAAAGAAGGATAGCCATTTTAATGTTTTTATTTTCATTAGCAATATATCTATTAATCAATCGTAGATTTACATTAAGATTGATATACCTACTGTAAAGTAATCCAATGTATGTGCTTTGTCGAAGTTGAATTCTAAGAAGTTCCACTCGTAACCAGCTGATATTGCAAAGCTATTCCCTAAAGCTAAACCTATACGTGGTGCGAGGAATAGCCCAACATTACCCTCACTTATTTTTTCTGAACTACTTGATTTCTTTTGATACATATTAGAGTATTTTGTATAATAACCTGCTCTTGTTGTTGTTTTATATTCAAGGTTGGTGTGTATATACTGAAGTCCAGCCCTTCCTTCTATATAAAATGATTTTGATAACCAATGACGATAATTGTATCCTAAATCTATGGTCCATACATCATTTGTTGTTAAATAGTTATCAGTTTTACCAAATATAAACTTGTAGCCAGCTAAAAAACCTTTAATTAAAAAATTCATTTTTATTCCCCAAGCATCTTCCATTCCTACGTAAGAATAGTCCATTCCGCTATATCGGTATTCAATTTCATCGACATGACTGGTTTGGTTGCCTGCTGACTTTTCTGTCGTTGTACTTCCATAATCATTGGAAATTACAGTCTGTGCATTGGCACTTAATCCCATAACTAACACTGCGAGTGCTGATAATAAATACTTTTTCATAATTAATTTTGTTTTAGTAGTTTTATTTTAAATCGAGTTTATTCAAATAAATAACAAAAGGAGTTTTTTTGAGACCTTTGTTCGTGTTTTCATAGATTTCGTACCTGACTATGCCAATTCCACGAGCAATCCACCAGTTGTACAAACAACTATAGGTATAGTCACCGCTCTTTTTTTCATCTGCTGTTCCGGTTAATTTCAAACAATCGAATGTTCCGGCAGGAGTCGTTATACGTTCTTCTGCCACAACTTTGAAGTTGGAATAAGTCGTAGTATAATTAACATTAATTCCTAAACCGTTTATTGTAATGTCCTTAATGGTATTGCATTGCAAAATATCTCCGACTTTCAAATTTGAGGGTATAACCATGGCATATCCTTTGCGCCCCCTCAAAGGTAAGTAATCACGATTAATATCATGGGTGAAATGATATACACCTGCCGTATCAATTTCTGTAGGATAATAATAAGACTTAATACTTTTAGGAAGCTCTTTAGATGGTTGATGCTTCTTATTAAAAAACGCTTGTTGTATATAGGCAACGAGTAGTCCGTTTTCAACTCTTTCATCTACCACAATTTGTTGGATATAAGAATAACCAAAACCGCGAAACACGGGGTTATCATCAAATTTTGCGGGTTTCCCATCCTTCTCAAAAGCATATTCTGCCACAGAGCCTTTACGATAGAGTGTATAGGGGTTGATGGCATTAACCTTCATCTCTATCTCTTGTGGAGGAAGATTCGGAGCAGGAGAGAACTTTACAGGTGCTGAATAGCTTGCAAGCAAACTTTTTGGTGCGCTCTCTTGTGAGAATGCGGTTATTACAGCAAACACGGATATTGCTGTTATCAGAGATTTCAGTTTCATAATATATTTATTGAATTAATAATAGATTTCTCCTGCACCATCACATCTATGGCAAATACCGCTTCCGTCACAATAGCTGCATTCACGTCCTGTTGCTGCTACACCGTCTCCATTACAGAAATAACAATAACCACGTCCTTTGCAGGTTACGCAATCATAAGAGCCACCTTTGTCATCGTCATCGTCATCATCATCGTCATTGTTGTTATTGTTGACATTTTCAAACTTATCGTCATCATCGTCATCACACGCTTGTACAGCACAAAGTGAAAATCCCAAGAAAAGTAGTATAAATAGTTTCTCAATTAATTTAAGATTCATCATATTTTATTGTCTTAATGGTTTGTAATTTAAATATTTGCATATAGTCCCAATCCCAAAATATAGACAATAAAAAAACGTGGACTAATAACTTCGTCTACGTTTCGGAGGTATCGCCAAACACCATTGCACCATATACGAGTAAAAGCCCACGCCGAAGGGCGTGAGCATCAACTTTTACTCTTGGTGCTTCTTTCAAATTGGCGATTTTTCCGAAACAAGAATAAAGCTAACGCTTTTTTATTTTAATATGTCTTTTGACCGTTGTTTAATTCATTGGCAATACTGTTTTGAGTGAAAACAAATTCTTTGTCGGGACAAAAGTAATGAAAAATAGATTTCCAACAAAGGAAATCCTATATATTTTTGCCACAATGACAACATGATGTCAGATACAGCGGGCAGACTCTTCGTTCTTCCGCGTTCACAACGCAGATGAATAAACTCTCTGTCAACGAATTAACCATTCAATGAAAATATATTCTTTTGCAGATATTGCCAATCAGTATATAGCAAAAAAATGCGGAATAGTTCCTCTCTGACATATTTACGTTAAAGAAAGCCAATAAAAAGAGGAGGTCAGTTGAAAATCAGTACATTTGCATTCAAAAAAAAAGATGTATCATGAAAAGACTCCCTTCAATATTGTATTTCGTTTTTGGAACTTGTATAGTGAGCACCATTGCAAGTTGCAGCACTGACAAAAAAGATTCAGAGAATCCACGTGGCATATATAAGATGACAACCCTTGTGGGAAAGCAAGGGGAGGTGGCGGCACCGTATGAGCAATACAAAATTTGTACGGATAGCGTAACGCTGCATTGTTCCGTCAATGGGCGTGAATTTTTCATCAACAAGAATGACGAGACGGTATTCAACTACACAGGCGATACTCCAGAAAACCCTACAGAAAGGCGTTCGCTGATATACGACAGCAATAGTGAACACTTCACGTTGAAGTGGTGGAGCCAGTATCATAACCATATCCATTTTCCTGACAATGACTGGTGCTTGGAGAAATACCAATCGGGGGTATATACGGCAAATGCACGCCCCTTCTTTGAAGCCATCACAGGTGTTGTTCAGACAGATGACACCAACCCTTTCATCGGCACGTGGCAGATGCTCAGCCAAGTTGACCACCTCGACGAACAGACCGCTACAACGATAAGTGACGAACGTTGGCATCCGTCGTTCGTCATCTTCACGCCTAAGCATATCGTCATGACATCGCGAGGACATGGTGCCCTGTTCGATGCCTTATACAGCGACCGGAATGCCATCATCTACAACACCACCATCCGCCAAGTGACATGGCTGACTGACGATTGCATTGCCATTGCCTATAAATCCAAGGAGGGAACTACCCGCTATGAGATTCTGCAACGCAACAACGACGGGATTCCTGTTTTGAGAAAGATTGCAGGGTTGTTTACAAAATAAAATCATTCCTTATGAAAAAAACATCAGCTATCCTTATCCTATTGGCAATAATCAGTTTCATAGGATGCAAACGAAATGCGAGTGAGGCACAAAAGGCACTGACTACAAGTGATTCAACTGCTGTAGTTGAGCAGGTTGAGAAAATGTACAACGAGGTGTTTGCCTACTACAACAAACGTGATTTCAAAACAATAAAGAACGGAAAGAAATTCTTTTCCAAGAGACTGAAAGCACTTTGGGAAGAACTGCCGACGGATTATGCCGTTATCGATGCTGACCCATGGACTTGGACACAAGAGCCGGACAGTTTTGTTTTTCAGACAGTAAAACTGAATCGATTGACGAAAGACTCTGCCGTAGTGAAGACCACAACACAATGCTTCGGCCACTTCTCAACCAAAGCTGGAGATGTGTATGATTGCGGAATCAAACAAAGGACTTTAAGGTTAATTCGTGAGGATGGCCGTTGGTTTGTCGATGATTTCAGAGATAAAGACGGAAGGCCTCATTCGTCCCTCACGCACATGATACAGGACTTCAAGCGCGAACAAGAGGCAAGTCAGCGGGTAGAAGCCATTTACAACGAACTGTTTGCCCACCAAAATAAGCATGAGGACTTTGATATGGATTCATATATCTCCACCAACTTGAAGACCTTGTGGGAAAGTTTGCCAGAGGACGAACTTGTCTATAGTGCCAACGTGTGGACGGGGCTTCAAGACTTCGACTCACTTATTCTTGAAGGAGTAGGAGCAGATGGGCTAAGAAACAGTTGGCGAAGGGATGAAAGACGGAAAGACACGATTGTTATATCTGTCCGCTTCCGAGCTTTCGATGAAGGAGAAACCAACACCGCACATGTAAAAATGGTGTATGAACAGGATGGTTGGTATATTGATGATATTGTCCACACGTTCAAAGGTGAAGAATATTCGATTGTTGAAATTGCAAAGATGCAGATACCTGACTCCCATTGAAGCAGACGAAGAATTCCACTTCGACCGACAGGAAGTCTCCAGAAAAGCTATATGTCTTGAGATGTTTGATTTAGAGGAATGATATTTGCTCTTCTCAAAAGAATGTATTATTTTTGCAACTTTAGAGACAATTAAAAGACAAGCTATTATGAAAAAAAGACTTTCCCTCGCAATGATGCTGTTAGTTACAGCTGTTGCCATGGTGGCACAGACACGATACTGCCTGTCGTACGAAGATTTCAAGAACGATAAGTGGGTGACATTGGAAGATTCGGTAAAAGCGACCATGAAAAATACCAATGGAATAAAAGGATTGGTGTTTGCTACAGGAAATAAGGAATTGGATAAATTATTAAAAAAAGAAGCGCGCTTCATTGTTTACCGAAATACATTGTTCATTAATAACCGAAAGTTAAAAGGAAAAGGAATCAGTTTAGGAAAAAATTATACTCCGGCATTACGCTACGGAAAAGATTCTATTTGTATAGCAGGACCAAGAGGATTAAAAGGTGGAAAAGCTGCTCTCTATTTTACAGGAAATCTTGCTGCCAATCTATTGATGGTCCCCCTCACAGGTACTTCCGTAATAGTAGCTCCTACAAGAGAAGATGATCCTGTATGTTATATAATGAAATCTGATGAAAGGAAATTACCCATGATAACAACAGAATACATGAATCAGTTACTTGCCGATAAACCTCAGCTGAAATCTCTATATGAAGCAGAAGACAAAAAGAAAAGCGAAACAGCAGAAGTTATTATGAGATATTTATTAAAACTCAACTTACTGAAACCATATTAAGGCCCTAACTGTCTCAAGTAACTTACCTGCACAAGAAGTAATTGGTAGCCGACAAAAAAATCCATGTTTTTGGAGATTTTTTACATATTGAATAAAAATAGATATAATAATTTTGCACCAAATTATAATTCTGTAAATGATGACGAAACTTTATGCAAAACTGACAGCGCTGCTGGCACTCACCCTGATACTGCCCGCATTAGCGATGGCCAAGGGCTACGACAGAGAGAAGTACAACTTTAATCCCGAATGGTTGCTACACGTAGGCGACTTGGAAGGAGCCGAGAAAACCGATTTCCCTGATGCCGATTGGGAGAAGGTGACCCTGCCACGTGCTCATAACGAGGACGAGGTGTTCAAGGTTGACATCAAACACCTGACCGACACCATTGCCTGGTACCGCAAGCACTTCCGCCTGCCTAAGACTGCCAAGAACAAGAAGGTGTTCATTGAGTTCGAAGGTGTGCGCCAAGGGGCCGACTTTTACTTGAACGGCCACTATCTGGGTCTGCACGAGAACGGTGCTATGGCCGTAGGCTTCGACTTGACACCCTATATCAATTATGGGGGTGAGAACGTGATGGCAGTGCGCACGGACAACAATTGGGACTACCGCGAACGGGCCACCAATACCAAGTACCAGTGGAGCGACCGCAACTTCAATGCCAATTACGGTGGTTTGCCCAAGAACGTGTGGTTGCATGTGACGGACAAACTCTATCAGACACTGCCTCTCTATAGCAATATGAAGACGACGGGTGTCTATATCTATGCCAAGGATATACAGGTAAAGAGCCGTAAGGCCATTATCCATGCCGAGTCGGAGGTGAAGAATGAATATAAAAAGCCTCTGACTGTAGGCTATGAAGTGGAAGTGGTCGATATTGACGGCAAGTCTGTGGCCACATTCAATAGCGAGCCGGTAGTGATTGCCAAAGGGGAGACTGCCACCTTGAGTGCCGAAGCACCACTCAGCGGCCTGCACTTCTGGAGTTGGGGATACGGCTATCTGTATAAGGTAAAGACACGCCTCATCGTGGACGGTGATGTGATGGACGAGGTGGTGACCCGCACAGGTTTCCGCAAGACACGTTTTGGCGAAGGCAAAGTGTGGATAAACGACCGTGTGCTGCAGTTCAAAGGTTATGCGCAGCGTACCAGCAACGAATGGCCGGGAGTGGGCCTGAGTGTGCCTGCCTGGATGAGCGACTACAGCAACGGACTGGCCGTAGAGGGCAATGCCAACTTCTTCCGCTGGATGCATATCGCTGCCTGGAAGCAGGACATTGAGAGTTGCGACCGCGTAGGTGCCATGCAGATGTTGCCTGCCGGCGATGCCGAAAAGGATCGCCAAGGCCGCCAGTGGGAGCAACGCACCGAGCTGATGCGCGATGTCATCATCTATAACCGCAACAATCCGAGTGTCATCTTCTACGAATGCGGAAACGAGGCTATCAGCCGCGAGCACATGATAGAGATGAAAGCTATCCGCGACCAGTACGACCCTCACGGCGGACGTGCCATCGGTAGCCGCGAAATGCTGGACATTCGCGAGGCTGAATATGGCGGTGAAATGCTTTACATCAACAAGAGTTGCCACCATCCCATGATTGCTACCGAATATTGCCGCGACGAGGGATTGCGCAAGTATTGGGATAACTACAGCTACCCTTACCACAAGCATGGCGACGGAAACACAGACTATCATTCAACAGTGACCAACACGACGGCTCCCAAGAAAGATGCCAGCGCCTATAACCAAAACCAAGACCAACTGACCGTAGAATGGGTACGCCGTTGGTACGACTACTGGCGCGAGCGTCCCGGTATGGGCCGACGGGTGAACTCCGGTGGTGCCAAGATTATCTTCAGCGACACCCAGACCCACTTCCGCGGCGTGGAGAACTACCGTCGCAGCGGCGTGGTGGACCCTCTCCGCATTCCCAAGGACGGATACTTTGCACACAAGGTGATGTGGAACGGTTGGGTAGATATCGAAGAACATGGTATACACATTGTGGGACATTGGAATTATGAGGGACCCCATCCCAATCTTTCCCAAGGGGAAGAGTCTGCCGTCATCAAACCCGTCTATGTTGTCTCCACCGGTGACAAAGTGGAGCTTTTCATCAACGGAGAGTCACAAGGTTTCGGCCGGCAGGACTACCGTTTCCTCTATACCTTCGACAGCATCCAGTGGAAGCCGGGAACCATCGAAGCTGTATCGTATGACGAAACTGGCAAGGAGGTGAGCCGTGCTGCTCTGAAAACGGCAGGCAAGCCTCATCACCTGAAGCTGACACGCATGGCCAATCCGGCAGGCAGCTTTGCTGACGGACACGATATTGTAATGGTACAGGTAGAGGTAGTGGATGCCGAAGGAAACCGTTGTCCGCTGGCTAATGACATGGTAGATTTCACGCTCGAAGGTCCGGCCGAATGGCGTGGCGGCATCGCACAAGGTCCCGACAACTATGCCTTTGCCACCTCATTGCCCGTAGAGTGCGGTATCACCCGCGTATTGGTACGCTCGACCACCGAAGCAGGTGAAGTAAGACTGACCGCTAAAGCAGAGGGATTAGGTACTGCCACAGAGAACTGGACAACCATACCCGTAGAAGTGGTGAACGGACTGAGCAAGCATTTCCCCGGTGAACTCCTTCCCTGCCGTCTGGAGCGTGGCGAGACTCCGCTCACCCCATCGTACACCGACAAGAAAGTGGATGTACAGATTGTGGATGTAAAAGCCGGTGTCAATCAAGAGACAGCCGCCAACAGTTTCGATGACAACGAGCTGAGCGAATGGCGCAACGATGGCAAGCTCAATACCGCTTGGATCAGCTACAAACTCAACCGCCGCGCTGCAGTGGATGACATCTGCATGAAGCTTACCGGTTGGCGTCAGCGTAGTTACCCGCTTGAGATATTTGCAGGCAAGCAGCTTATCTGGAAAGGAAACACCGAAAAGAGTCTTGGCTATATCCATCTGAACATTGAGCACCCCGTCCTGACCGATGAGATTACCATCCGCCTGAAAGGAGCCGCCCAAGAGGGTGATGCTTTCGGACAAATCGTGGAGGTGGTGGAACCCAAAGCTGGCGAGCTCGACCTCTTCAAAGCCAAAGATGGTGACAAGACCCGCAACGAGCTCCGCATCGTAGAGATTGAGTTCCTGGAGACGCTGCAGCAATAAGAAGGAGTTCGATATAAGGACGTAGGGAGGTGTACCCAAATGCCCTCATTCCATTTTTTTAACGCAGATGACGCGGATAAATGATAACCTATCGGGTATAATAGTCAAGATAAATCCGCGTCATCTGCGTCATCTACGTCTAAAAAGTTCATTATGAAACACCCTCGTTATATGTACTTTTTACTTGCGAATTTGTACTTACAGAGTTCGAATAATGATAAAAAATAACGTTTTCTCATTGTTTTTCTGTAACTTTGCCGCGTTTTTGGGTAAAAAGACATTATAATAAAGTATGCAAGATATTAGAAACATTGCAATTATTGCACACGTCGACCATGGAAAGACGACACTGGTTGACAAGATGATGCTCGCCGGACACCTGTTCCGTGGAGACCAGACCAACGGTGAATTAGTATTGGATAACAACGACTTGGAGCGTGAACGAGGAATAACTATCCTATCAAAGAATGTCTCCATCATCTACAAGAATACAAAAATAAACATCATTGATACCCCGGGACACAGCGACTTCGGCGGCGAGGTAGAGCGTGTACTTAACATGGCCGACGGATGTATTCTGTTGGTGGACGCATTCGAGGGTCCGATGCCCCAGACACGTTTCGTGTTGCAGAAGGCTTTGCAAATCGGGTTGAAGCCTATCGTAGTAGTGAACAAAGTAGATAAACCCAACTGTCGTCCTGAAGAGGTATATGAAATGGTGTTCGACCTGATGTTCAGCCTTAATGCAACAGAAGACCAGTTGGATTTCCCTGTAGTGTACGGTTCAGCCAAAAACAACTGGATGGGCGAGGATTGGAAGACCCCAACGGACAACATCCACTATCTGCTCGACCAAATCATCGAACACATTCCTGCCCCCAAGATGCTGGAGGGAACACCACAAATGCTTATCACATCGCTTGACTATTCGTCCTATACAGGGCGTATTGCCGTAGGCCGTGTACATCGTGGTACACTCACCGAAGGAATGAACATTACCCTTTCACACCGCGACGGAAGCCAAACACGTAGCAAAATCAAGGAACTGCATACTTTCGAAGGATTAGGACGCAAGCGCGTGGAGAGTGTCAGCTCAGGCGACATCTGCGCCATCGTAGGATTGGAAAGTTTCGAAATCGGAGACACCATCTGCGACGTCGAGAATCCTGAACCATTACCTACCATTGCCATTGATGAGCCGACCATGAGCATGGTATTTACCATCAACGATTCACCTTTCTTCGGCAAGGAAGGTAAATTCGTTACCAGTCGTCATATCCATGACCGACTCATGAAGGAGTTGGACAAGAACTTGGCTCTGCGCGTACATAAAGATGAAACAACGGATAAGTGGACAGTATTCGGACGTGGCGTACTCCACCTCTCGGTACTTATCGAAACCATGCGCCGCGAAGGATACGAACTGCAGGTGGGACAACCACAAGTAATTTACAAGACCATCAATGATGTACGTTGTGAACCCATTGAAGAACTGACCATCAGCGTACCCGAAGAATTCTCCAGTAAAATGATTGATATGGTGACACGCCGCAAGGGTGAACTGACTTCAATGGAGACAGCAGGTGACCGTGTAAACATAGAGTTCAACATCCCATCACGAGGAATCATCGGACTGCGTACCAATGTATTGACAGCATCTGCTGGTGAAGCAATTATGGCACACCGTTTCAAAGAATATCAGCCTTACAAAGGTGATATCGAACGCCGTACCAACGGTTCTATGATTGCAATGGAAACAGGAACAGCTTTTGCTTACGCTATCGATAAATTGCAAGACCGTGGAAAATTCTTCATCTTCCCTCAAGAAGAGGTCTATGCCGGACAGGTGGTAGGTGAACATGCTCATGACAACGACTTGGTTATCAACGTCACCAAGAGCAAGAAATTGACAAACATGCGTGCCAGTGGATCGGATGACAAAGCACGTATCGTCCCCCCCATCGTTTTTTCTCTTGAAGAGGCATTGGAATACATCAAGGAGGATGAATACGTAGAGATTACCCCTAAAAGCATGCGTATGCGCAAAATCATCCTTGATGAGTTGGAGCGTAAACGGGCGAATAAGCAATAGTAAGTCAAAGTTTAAAATACAGTATATATGGCATTAAAAGCAGGTATTGTAGGCCTCCCCAACGTGGGAAAATCTACACTTTTCAACTGTCTGTCCAGTGCAAAGGCGCAGAGTGCAAACTATCCCTTCTGTACCATTGACGCACAGCAAGGACAGATTTCAGTTCCCGATGAACGATTGAACAAATTGGCAGAACTGGTACACCCAGGACGCATCGTACCCGCCACATGTGACATTGTGGACATTGCAGGATTGGTGAAAGGAGCCAGCCAAGGAGAAGGATTAGGAAACCAATTCTTGGGTAATATCCGTGAGACGGATGCCATCATCCATGTATTACGTTGTTTTGACAACGACAATATCGTACATGTGGATGGTTCGGTAAACCCTGTGCGCGATAAAGAAATCATCGATGCAGAATTGCAATTAAAAGACTTGGAAACGGTAGAAAACCGTATCAAGCGCGTAGAGAAGCAAGCCAAAGTGGGCGGAGACAAGCAGGCTAAGATTGAATACGATGTACTGCTTCGCTACCGCGATGCCCTGTTGCAAGGAAAGTCAGCCCGTACCGTCACTTTTGAAACCGAAGATGAGGAAGTGGCAGCCAAAAATCTTTTCCTGCTCACGACAAAACCTGTATTGTATGTATGCAACGTTGATGATACGAGTGCAGCTAACGGAAATCCCTATGTAGAAGCTGTACGCGAAGCCATTAAGGACGAAGAGGCAGAGTTGCTCATCATCAGTGCTCAGACCGAAGCAGACATCGCAGAACTGGAAAGCTACGAGGAAAAGCAGATGTTTTTGGAAGATATGGGTCTGAAGGAATCGGGTTGCGACCGTCTTATCAAGGCGATCTACAAACTGTTGAATCTCGAGACATTCATCACCGCCGGTGAAATGGAAGTAAAAGCATGGACCTACCGCAAGGGATGGAAAGCTCCCCAATGTGCCGGTGTCATCCATACCGATTTTGAAAAGGGATTCATCCGCGCCGAAGTTATCAAGTACGAAGATTATATCAAGTACGGTTCAGAAGCTGCAGTGAAAGAAGCCGGCAAAATGGGCGTTGAAGGTAAAGAATATGTAGTGCAGGACGGAGACATCATGCACTTCCGATTTAATGTATAAAAATTGTTGAAGGGTTGAAGGATTGATACGTTGAACTTGTTTTAACTCTCAATCTATCAACCTTTCAATCTATCAACCTTTCAATCTATGTTATCCACAATCACTTGGAACCCCTCGTTGGAACTGTTCAGCATTGGGAATTTCCCATTGCGCTACTATTCCCTCTGCTGGATTGTCGGTCTGGCATTAGCTTACATTATCATGCAACACCTCTATAAGGAACAACGCATTCCTGAAGAGAAGTTTGAGCCTCTCCCTTTTTATTGTTTTTTCGGTATTTTAATTGGTGCCCGATTAGGACACTGCCTGTTCTACGAACCGGCATTCTATCTGAGCCATCCCATCGAAATGCTTTTGCCTATCCGCCAAACAGCCAGTGGATGGAAAATGGTAGGATACCAAGGACTTGCCAGCCACGGAGGAACACTGGGACTGATGATTGCCCTGTGGCTCTATGTACGCAAAACTAAAGTAAACATTCTGCGTATCTTGGACAACATCGCCATTGCTACTCCCATCACAGCCTGCATGATACGATTAGGTAATCTGATGAACAGTGAGATTGTAGGAAAAGCTACCGACCTCCCTTGGGGATTTATCTTTGTACGTAACGGTGAGGACTTTGCCCGACATCCGGCACAGCTCTACGAAGCGATTGCCTACCTTATCATATTTATCATAGGATGGTTTATCTACAAGAAACGTTCCACACTCGTAGGAACCGGATTCTTCTTCGGATATTGCTTAGCCACGATATTCATTTTCCGTTTCTTCGTAGAATTTTGCAAAGAGGTACAAGTGGATTTTGAACAAGGCATGATGCTCGATATGGGACAATGGCTCAGTATTCCCTTCATCATTTTGGGTGTTTCCTGCATGATTGGAGGACCATGGCTTCGCCGTTTTCAAGAGAAATAATACCAATGCATCTATTCCTCTAAATACGCAAACCCTTATGAAACGATTATTCCTCCCATTCGTATTTCTATGGATTACAATCGGCAACTTGTTGGCACAAGAATCCACACGTACCCGCTATACCAATCTGCCAACTATTTATATAGAGACTTTTGGTAAAGCTGCTATTACCAGCAAAGATACTTACATCTATGCAACCATGTGGTATGTGGATGAGAATAATGTTGTCACTCAATACGACTCTCTGCAAATACGTGGACGAGGAAACTCCACTTGGAAACTATCCAAAAAGCCGTATCGAATCAAGTTTCATCAGAAAGAAAGGTTTTTGGGGAAAGGATATGCCAAGGCCAAAAGTTGGACACTGTTGGCTAATGCCGGTGACAAGACGTTGATGCGCAATGCCGTCACTTTTGCTTTGGCCGAGTTCATGGATATGGATTTCAGTCCTGCTTATAAATTTGTGGATCTTAACTTGAATGGAGAGTATTTGGGAAACTACCAAATCAGCGACCAAATAGATGTACGTCCCCATCGCGTCAATATCATCGAACAGGATTATCCTCTCTCTGAGTACAGCGATATTACAGGCGGATACTTGATGGAAGTTGATGGTTTCAAGGAAAAGAACTACTTTACCACCAGTCGCGGAGTACCTATCCGCATCCATTATCCGGACGAGGAGGAGATAGCCGCCACACAAAACACTTACATCCGCAATTATATCAAGGATTTTGAACAAACCCTTTTCGGCTCGAACTTCAAGGATTCTCTGAAGGGATACCGTTCGTGGATAGATTCCACATCGTTGGCCAATCTGATTATAGGTACTGAAGTGAGTGCCAATATCGACGGTTACTGGAGTACCTATTTTTATAAGCAGCAACAGGACCCCCGTCTCTATTGGGGTCCCATGTGGGATTATGACATCGCCTACAACAACGATCATCGTATCCAAGGAACTGCAGACGACTTGATGACAGATATAGGCTATGGCGAGACTAAAATCTGGATCAACCGCATGTGGGACGACCCATGGTTTGCCCGTCTCATATACCGCCGCTATAATGAACTCATGGAAGCAGGTATGACCGACTACATGCTGAATACCATTGACAGCATTGCTACCTTGTTGCAGGAATCTCAGGAACTCAATTACCAAAAATGGGGAATCAATCGGAGGATGTATCATGAAATAGTCCTCTACTCCTCCTATGAACAGTACTTGAACGACCTCCGCAATTTCATCACTACACACAACAATTACCTCACGCGCACTTTTACCGACAAACTGCCCGATACTCCCAGCGTGCCAGACATACCCGAAACGCCCGAAGAACCTACCCCAACATTCATTCCTGAAAACTACTATTACCGTATTGTCAACCTCGGAACATCCACGTTGTTTGATGTTGTTGACGGAAACATTTGCGGATGGACCAACGATGCAAATCGCCACAGCCAAGATTGGGAAATACACCAAATAGGCAAATACTACCACTTGATTAACCGCAGTAACGGACAGGCCTTGAATGATCCCACAACCGGCGAAGTAGGTCCAACAGTAAATACAGGTACACAGCTCAACGTTGTTGATGCTGACACTCTTGACGACCGTCAGCTGTGGACACTCACACCACAAGGTACAGACGGATACTATAACCTGACCAACAAATATTCCCAACACACGGCCAACCTCAACGGAGGACGCTCCGACAACGGAACAACAATTCTGAGCTATACGACAGACGACCGCAATGCCGTGAGCAACAATCGCCGTTGGCGTATCGTCCAAGGAGACGCTCTTCCCGAAAAGGAAGATACGACTACACATATCAGCACCTTGGAACCCGAAGAATACGCTTTGGCCTATAATCCACAGACACAGATACTCCATTTTGGCTCAGAAACTCCTGAGCTGTTGACTTTCACGGTCCGCATCCATGCAGTCAATGGCGAACAAATCCTCACCTTCCGTGCCAATGAACCTTGTTCCGTAGCCCATCTGCCGAATGGCATCTATATCGTTTCATGGAGATGCGGAAGCCACACACGGAGTGTGAAGTTTGTAAAATCGTAGTATAACGTGAGTCCGATATAAGGAGTGAAGTAACCGTAACTATCCTCCTAAGTTAACATGAGTTCTGCATAAGAGAATTTTTTATCAGAAATTCCTCCAAAATCTATCAGTTGATAGGCTTCAATCTGTCAGCTGATGGATATTCCTTTTTCAGCTGATGGAATTTTCTCGGACACTTGATAGATTTTAGAAGAACTTTTCAATAACGTTTTATGTCAAAATCATGTTATTTATTCCCCAAATACCGATCCAATTGTGGAAGAGCAGTAGGGTCCACTGAATTGTAAGAAACATTCTCTACGGTCAGCTCTTCAACATTTTTCACACCATTGGTGGTATCAGCCACACAATCCACCAAAATATTCTTCATCACGATATTGTTGATGGGCAAACGTTCATCACCACGTAACTCATAGATAGCTTTAGCTGAATCCACTTGGATATTGGAAAGATAAATATCATTAATGCGCGTCAATGTATCTTTGTAGGTGGGTACCAAGTTACGCCATTGGTAGAGGACGTCGGTATCAATTTCAGCTACACGCAAAGTCCCCCCTGTCCGGATACTGTCCATATAGATATTCTCTACAAAGGCCCCACGACGATGGTTCGTTTTGACAAAGAAAAGGCGGTGCACAGTACCTGGAGCCACACAATTGGTCATATAAACATTTCGAATACCTCCAGCCAATTCACTACCAATCCCTAACAGCGTGTGTCCCTGTTTGATGACACAATTGCGTACAACAATATTCTCACACGGAGCATTCAATCTCCAAGCATCATGGTTACGACCCGACTTAATGACTACAGCATCGTCTCCTTGATCAAACACACAATCTTCCACCAAGAAATTTCGGCTCATTTCCAAGTCTATTCCATCGTTATTATGCCCATGAGCTTTCACGTTAAGATTACGTGCAACTCCGTTTTCACACAGATAAAGATGAATCGTCCAAAAGGGGCTTCCATCAATCTGAAAACCATCAAGTAATACATTTTTGCATCGGTTTAAATGAATGAGATGTGGACGGAAATTGTTGTCCGCTACAGCAACCTGACGTTTCTCTACAGGCACATCTTTCGACATCTGGTGATACAAGGCGGCCAAAGCATCCATGTGTGCTTTCGGACGAGCAAACCATTTGCGCCACAAATCCATTTTAGGATAAAGTTTACCAGGACCGGTTATCGCAACATTCTCACAATCATAGGCATAAACCAACGGTGAATAATTATAGCATTCCATTCCCTCCCACGAGGTAGGCACAGCAGGTAAATAATCAGTCGGATTATCTGTAAATCGCACAATAGCTCCCTCGCTCAAATAAAGATTCACATTACTCTTCAAATGGATAGGACCAGTCAACCATTCACCTGCTGGAATTATGACACGCCCCCCCCCTGCTTCATGACAAGCTGCAATAGCTTGGGCGACAGCCTCAGTACACACTGCAGTATCCGATGCCAAAGCTCCATAATTCACAATGTTGAATTCCTGATGAGGATAGACTGGCACCTGAATGGGTTCCATGACAAAAGGAGCTTCCACATGAATGGTCTCGTAACCCAATTGCGGCGTGTCACAAGCCGCAATGCTGATGCTTGCAACAAAAACAAGCGCATAATTTTTCAGAATCCTTTGCATAATCAAATAATTAGAGGTTGACTGGAAAATTTATAAAGTTTCTAAAATGCAAAGATACGTTTTTTCTCTAACATAAAAAGAAATGGGATACTTCATCCGCTTTTTTCTGTCGAAAAGTAGGAAGATTTCTTCTTTTTGTGGATTTTTGTCTCAAAAAAACACAAGATATAACGAAAAAGCTGTATCTTTGGCCAAATATATTGTAATAATGTACGCGCATGGATGATTTTGGAGATATATTTTGGATAATCATAGTGGGAGGAAGCATCGTTTGGGAAGTTATCAAAAGTCTGAAAGGTGATTCTGAAGACACCAAAGAGAATTTCCCTGAAATACCTGTTCCCGTATCGGAAGAAATGGAGGAAGGTGTGGCAGTAGAGGAAGGACATCCTCTCAAGGAGCGAGAGGTATCTATTGACGTACTAGAAAAAGGACGCAGGATTGAACAGATTTTAGCCATGTTAGGAAAGCCGTGCCCTCCGCAATCCAAACCGACACCCCAACCCATAGCGTCCACCCCTAAGAGAACAAAGGTATTGGAATCAACGAACAAACCTTTACATCGCCAGAAAAGTTCCATCAATCATGAATTGCATTCTGTAAAAGCAGCACGTAAGGCTTTTATATATAGTGAAATATTCAAAAAGAAATACGAATAATAAAGAATAACAATTAAGATATGGCTTTAAAATTTATTACGGCTGCCGAAGCTGCCAGCCACGTGAAACACGGAGACAACATTGGTCTCAGCGGATTTACCCCTGCAGGAACCCCCAAAGCGGTAACATTGGAAATAGCCAAAATAGCAGAGGCAGAACACGCCAAAGGAAATCCCTTTCAGATAGGAATTTTTACTGGAGCTAGCACGGGAGACTCGTGTGATGGAGCTTTGTCGCGATGCAAAGCTATCCGTTACCGCGCCCCTTACACGACCAATGCAGATTTTCGCAAGGCTGTAAACAACGGAGAAATAGCCTATAATGATATACACCTGTCACAAATGGCCCAAGAATTACGATTTGGTTTTTTGGGTAAAGTGAATGTTGCGATTCTTGAAGCTTGTGAGGTAACTTCTGATGGTAAAGTGTACCTGACTGCTGCAGGAGGAATATCGCCTACCATTGCCCGCATGGCCGACAAGGTGATTATCGAACTGAACGCAGCACATAGCCGCAACAGTATCGGTCTGCACGATGTATATGAGCCGCTCAACCCTCCCTATCGTCGTGAAATACCTATTTACAAACCCAGCGACCGCATCGGAACAACCTATGTGCAGGTAGATCCGGCAAAGATTGTGGGTATTGTGGAAACAAACATACCCGACGAAGCACGTGCCTTCACCGCACCGGATCCTATCACAGACAGAATCGGACAAAACGTTGCAGATTTTCTGGCAGCAGATATGCGACGTGGCATCATCCCACCAGAGTTCCTACCCTTGCAAAGCGGTGTAGGAAATATTGCCAATGCTGTACTCGGAGCATTGGGTAAGGATTCCTCTATACCGGCATTTGAAATGTACACAGAAGTTCTGCAAGACGCAGTGGTTGACCTCATCCGCGCGGGCCGCGTGAAATTCGGAAGTACCTGTTCTCTCTCTGTTACAAATGAGTGTCTGGATGGCATTTACAATGATATTGAATTTTTCCGCGACAAGCTTGTACTCCGTCCCAGTGAAATAAGCAATAGTCCAGAAATAGCACAACGTTTGGGAGTTATTTCTATGAACACCGCCATTGAAGCAGATATTTACGGAAACATCAATTCTACCCACATCAGTGGAACCAAGATGATGAATGGTATCGGTGGTTCGCGAGACTTCACCCGCAGTTCTTATATTTCAATTTTCTCCTGCCCGTCGGTTGCCAAAGAGGGAAAAATCAGTGCTATCGTCCCCATGGTATCACATCACGACCACACAGAGCACGATGTAAACATCATCGTTACTGAACAGGGTGTTGCAGACTTGCGAGGCAAAAGTCCTATGCAGCGTGCTCAGACCATCATTGAGAATTGTGCCCACCCCGATTACAAGAATCTCTTGTGGGACTACCTCAAGATAGCATCCAAAGGACATACTTGTCATTCCATGGCCGCCTCATTGGCCATGCACGACACATTGGCTCGAAAGGGCGACATGCGTCTGACTGATTGGGCTGAATATCTAAAATAAGCATTCACGCACAGATGACTATAAAAAAGAATATCTGTTCCTCTCCTTGGGCTTTCGTGGCCAACATGGCATGGGCATACGTGGCATACGGACTCTGCCGCGTAATGTACCTGGCCGAGAATTGGAGCATACTGGGCACTAACCTCACATGGGATAGCGTTTGGGATATGCTGAAAGGGGCATGGATGTTCGACACCTCTGCTTTGCTCTACACGAATGCACTGTACGCCTTGATGATGTTGGTGCCTTGTCATCTCAAAGAGCGTGATGGATGGCAACGGGCAGCCAAATGGCTGTTCATGGTGGTAAACTCATTGGCTATCTGCATCAATGTGGCAGACAGTGTCTATTTCCAATATACCGGCCGACGCACCACTGCCACGATATTCAGTGAATTCAGCAACGAGGGGAATTTGGGAAATGTCATCGGCATCGAACTTTTGAATCATTGGTATTTAGTCGCCGCATCAGCCATTCTCATCTATGGCCTGAGCAAGGCTTATGTGCTGCCTAAGGGCAAACCGTGGCGACGACCGTTCGGACTCTATTACACAGTACAGACAATCTGCCTAGCACTGTTCATTCCCCTATGCATCTGCGGTATGCGTGGTGGAGCTACTACAGCCGTACGCCCCATCACCCTCAGCAATGCAAACCAATATGTGGACCGACCGGCTGATGCAGCATTGGTACTGAACACTCCCTTCTCGCTGATACGCACTATCGGAAAGAAGCCCTTCGTGAATCCCCAATATTTCGACCAACAAACATTGGACGACATATACTCACCAGTACATAATTTGCCCATCAACACGGAAGAAACAGACAAACAGCCAGGAGCAGAAGCCATTAGTACCTCATCAACAAGGAATATTGTCATCCTCATCGTTGAAAGTTTCGGACGCGAATACATCGGAAGCCTCAACAAAGGACTTGATGACAGCACATACAAAGGCTATACCCCCTTCACCGATTCATTGTTGAGCCGCAGTCTTACTTGGGAATACACCCTTGCCAACGGACGCAAGAGCATTGACGGAATGCCTTCTGTATTAAGCAGCATTCCCATGTTTGTAGAACCTTTCTTTGTCACACCAGCCGCAACCAACGCACTTGGAGGCATTGCCCGCGAACTAAGCAACGAAGGTTATCACACAGCATTCTTCCACGGGGCCGAAAATGGTTCCATGGGATTCCAAGCCTTTGCACGTGCCACGGGTTTCAAGGAGTATTACGGACGCGATGAATACAATCGTGACAACCGTTTCGACGGGAACAAGGATTTCGACGGCACATGGGCCATTTGGGACGAACCGTTCCTACAGTTCTATGCCTTACAGATGAGCGATATGAAAGAACCGTTTGCTACGGCCATCTTTACTGCTTCTTCACACCACCCCTTTGCCATCCCTGAGGAATATACCGACAGTTTCCCCAAAGGGGACAAACCCATCCACCAATGTATCGGTTACACCGACCATGCCTTGCGCCGATTCTTCGAAACGGCCAGCAAACAACCGTGGTACAAGAATACACTGTTCGTACTCACTGCCGACCATACCAACCAATCGTCGCATGCCGAATATCAGACTGCACTCGGCAGTTTCAGTGTGCCCATCATTCTGTTCGATCCTTCAGGAACTCTTCCCACAGGCATCCAACCAGGAATCGCCCAACAGATTGACATCATGCCAACGATACTTGGCCTCATGGGATACAACAAACCCTACGTAGCCTTTGGCAAGAATCTCTTCAGTACACCCACAGAAGAAAACTGGGCTGTGAATTTCCAAAACGACATTTACCAATTGGTCAAAGGCGATTATCTGATACAGTTCGATGGACGCGAAACAAAAGCCGTTTACCGCTTCCGTGAAGACCCACTACTCAAGCACAATCTGTTGGAAAACCATCCACAACCGACTTTGGAGAAAGAACTGAAAGCCATCATCCAGAGCTATATGCAACGAATGAATGGAGATGAATTGATAATTAAAAATTAAAAGATAAAAGTTGTGACTTACCACATCATACGCACACTATGGAAACTAATGTCGCTGTTACCAATGGGAGTATTGCACTTCTTCAGCGACCTCATCTACTTCCCCCTCTACTACGTGGCACGTTACCGTCGTAAGGTAGTGCACACGAATCTGACCAACGCTTTCCCCGAGAAGAGCGAACAGGAGATTATCAAAATCGAGAAGAAATTCTATTCAGCCTTCTGTGACTATATCGTGGAAAATCTCAAACTGATGGATATGAATCCCGAGAAGGCAAAGAAATACTTGCGCTTTGAGAATACCGAAGAAGTGGAACGGGTGATGAATAAAAGCGGCAAATCCTGTGTTCTCTATATCGGCCATTTCTTCAATTGGGAATTTATCACTTCCATCGGTCTATGGTTCAAGAATCCTGACATCCATTTCGGAACTATCTACCATCCATTAGCCAACAAAGCAATGGATCGCCTCTTCATTGAACTACGTGGACAATACGGAGCCGAAGCCATCAGCATGGCACAGACTCTACGCCGAATCATGCAATTGCAAAAAGAGGAAAAGAAGTATCTAATCGGATTCATTGCTGACCAAGTGCCCCATTGGGAGGCCATTGACTATTGGATGGAGTTCTTCCATCAAGAAACCCCAGTCTTTACTGGCACCGAGAAGATTGCCCGCCGCACGGGTTGTTGTGTATTCTACTTGTCAATGCGCAGAGAGAGACGCGGACACTACGTAGCCACATTCCATAAAATGGTCGAGGATGCATCAACAACTCAAGAACACGAATTGACCGACATGTATTACCACTTATTGGAAGAAAACATGAAGAAACATCCCGAAATCTGGTTATGGACACATCGTAGATGGAAACGTACAAAAGCCCGATATCAGATGTGGAATGAAAATAGAATCAAACGACTGAAAGAAAAAAGCCAAGCATAATGTTCTCATTTATACGTAAACAAAAGCATAAAAACAACAAACTACTCTACTATATCAAGAGTATTATACGATACTACACCCCAAAGTGGTATTGCCGCAAACAATTGCCTAATATTTTAGCACAATTAGAAGCGGAAGACCAAGAATATATTCTGAAACGTCTCAACTATTATAATAAATTAGAAGAG
Source organism: Phocaeicola sp. (assembly GCA_045647865.1). Taxonomy (GTDB): domain Bacteria; phylum Bacteroidota; class Bacteroidia; order Bacteroidales; family Bacteroidaceae; genus Phocaeicola_A. Next base: position 15,675 of record JAZRMW010000023.1, on the reverse strand, counting down.
GTTACTCCTATCTGCCAATCTGAAAGCATACAGCTACATGATTTTACACGCAAAAATCAGAAAAAGGGAAGTGCTTATTTCTTTGATACGTATGAATATACACGTTATTTTGCCGACCATCTGAGAATAGTACCCTTATTCGGAGATATTACCCAAATACCAGCCATAGCATCCATTACCAAAAGTCGTCCGATTGCAGGCAATAATGCCAACTCTGTATTACTGAAACTTGACAAAAACCGACATTTTACTTTCGTTAAGGATAACCGTAAGTTTACGGATAAAAAAAATGTTCTTATTGGACGTGCATGTGTAAAGCAACCACACCGCATCCGTTTTTGGGAAATGTATTTCAATCATCCCATGTGTAATTTAGGACAAATAAACAAAAGCAAGGAACATCCTGAATGGTTTGTCAAACCAATCTCCATAGACGAACATTTGGACTTTAAATTCATTCTCTGCATCGAAGGCTTCGATGTAGCCAGCAACCTCAAATGGGTCATGTCATCCAATTCATTGGCAGTAATGCCAAAGCCCACCTACGAGACTTGGTTTATGGAAGGGACACTCATCCCTGATTACCACTACGTTTGCATCAAGGACGATTATTCTGATTTGGAAGAACGCCTCACCTACTACATCAACCATCCTGATGAAGCACAAGCTATCATCAACCATGCACATGAGTATGTAGCACAATTCCAAAACAAAAAACGAGAGGATTTGATTTCTTTACTCGTACTGAAAAAATATTTTGAGAAGACAGAACAACTCTAAAACATTGACATTCCTCCCATATTTCTGCATTTTATGGAAGTTCTGAAACATCAAAACATGTATTTTATGAAAGTTTACAGGGTAAAAAGTTTGCAGTTTATGGAAATTTAATCACCTTTGACAAACAGGAAGAATTGGAAATCAACGGGAAAACCATACACATCGTTTCTGCCGCAGATTGGTTGTGCCAACGTAAAAAACTGCTTTAAATAAAACTGAACTGCTACACTTTTAATGCCTAAATTTGGTGGATATTGACAAAACAGGCAAAACAAATTTGGTGGAATTGTTTTTAAAGAGTATATTTGTCGAGAATTCAGCAAGTTATGGCAGTCAGTATCATTTACTTAAGAAGAAAGATGTATGACACCATGTTAAAATAAAAATATGACAATGTTCATATAGTACATACTTTCTTGTATTCTCTTTATGTTTACCCAAAGTAATGACTAATAAAAATTAAACGCAAATTATGAACTATAAAGCATCCATCATCATATCAGTGTACAGCAATGTACATGCATTGAAAGCCGTATTGGACTCTTTGAAGTTCCAGACCGAACAGAATTTTGAGATTATCATCTCTGAAGATGCAGAACATGAACACATGAAAGAGTTCTGTCAAACGTACGATTTTATCCACGACTATCAACATTTGACCCAACCCGATATTGGTTGGAGGAAAAATCAAGCCCTGAACAAAGCGATTAAAGCGGCTAAAAGTGATTGGCTGATTTTTATTGATGGAGATTGCATACTACATCCTCGTTTCGTGGAACAACACATTACACTGAGCGGTTCCAAGAATATTGTTGCAGGAAAGCGTGTCAAACTAAATGATGAGTTGAGCGAACTGTTGCTGCAAAATGTATCGAATTATCAAACTGTTGAAAAAATCTTGGCAAAGAAACTCTTGTTTGGAAATAAAAAAGGAATCGGATTTATAGAAGAAGGAATATTTATTAACCCAACTTCATGGTTGGGCTTCATCCCTCGATTGAGAAAAATGACACAGCTGAAAGGTTGTAACATGTCCTTTTCCAAAACTGCTATTGAGGCTATCAACGGTTTTGATGAAGAATACATACTTCCTGCCATCGGTGAAGACATAGATCTGACTTGGAGATTCCAAGCCGCAGGATTCCGCTTGGTATCAGCTCGAAACCTTGCTGTCCAATATCATCTGAACCATAAGGAGAACTGGACAGATCAAAGTGAAAATATACAAATCATGAAACGCAAACAACAGAACAATGAATATGTTTGCCAAAAAGGACTGACAATAAAAAGTCCTATAAAATAAGTTCTACATATTGCCAAAAGAAGTATCACAATATGCACCTTTACGAATGCTATTCTTCCACCAAGAAGAATGGCATTCTTGTTATGTGAAGAATGCCATTCTTTTGAGAGTCCGATAAGGTTATTTTACCGTCAACGGTAATTTCTTCAAGTCCTTGTCCTGTGAACTGTTTCCATAAAGGATTTCAAACGCTCCCTGCTTCTGACGCATGGCATTGGATGCCGGGTCAAAAAATTCGAAGGATTTGGGAGTAAGCACCAATTGCACATCTACCGTCTGACCAGCTTTTACCTCCACCCGTTGGAAGGCGCGAAGAGATTTGAGCGGACCATTAGGGTCAGAAAGGTCGCGGATATATACCTGCACAATCTCTGTACCATCCCGCTTGCCTGTATTCGATACGGGCACGGTCAATGTGTAATTGTCGCCCTGCTTGGCTATTTTTCCCTCGCCAATGTTGAACTGGGTGTAGCTGAGTCCATGACCAAAGGCAAAAAGAGGATTGTCGAAGTAGCGATAGGTACGTCCCTTCATAGAATAATCCTCGAAATCGGGTAATTGGTCCGATGACTTATAGAAGGTGACAGGAAGCTTACCCGATGGATTATAGTCACCAAAGAGTACATCAGCGATGGCCTGACCGCCTTCCTGACCGGCATACCATACCTGAAGAATGGCATCGCAACTTTCCGTTTCGGGCAACAAAGCAATGGCCGAACCTGAACAGTTGACAAAGATAACCGTCTTGCCTGCATCCTTCAAAGCCTTCAGAAAATCACGTTGCACTTTGGGAAGCTCGATGTGTGTGCGGTCGCCTCCCTTGAAGCCATCAATATTCACAGGCATCTCTTCTCCCTCGAGGGCGGCCGATATACCTCCCACGAAGATGACCTTGTCGATTCCCTTCAACTGGTCAATCACAGCCGCATAATCAATGGGTAACTCTTTGGCCACATTGATTTTCATATTGGCGCCCCAAGTCTTTACGAATTTGAAGCGTACCTCTATCTTATATGACTTGCCTGCTTCGGCATTGATGACCGTGCGTGTAGGTGTGGTACGCCAAGTGTGATACCTCACTTTCCGTTCTCCATCAATGTAGAGCTCGAAATCGCCACAACTCTCCATGTTCACCACATATTCACCAGCCTCCTTCGGAGTAAATACCGTTTCGTACTTGGCCGAAAAATCTTCCACATTCACGCCCGGTGCAAAATTGTGCATACCGGCTGTAGTGACGGCCAAAGGTGTGGTGTAGAATTCTGTGGACACAGGCTTTCCTTCCATTTCCGTGTTATTCCAGAAAGTGCCCTTGAGTCCCTTCTTGCCATCTATGGCACAATACTTGTTCATCAGGCAATCCATCACCTTGTCATACGTGCGGTCACATCCCGGCAAGTACTTGATGGACCTCTGCTTCATCTTGATGCCATCAAGAATAGTAATGGTGCGATTGGGAGTTCCGTTGTAATTTCCCCACATCAGCGGTTCATCGTCGGCATTCGGACCAATCACGGCAATCTTCTCCTTGTTCTTTCTCAACGGCAGTACGTCTCCCTTGTTCTGCAAGAGCACCATTGTCTGGCGGGCCATTTCCAAAGAAAGTTGGCGATGCTCCTTGCAATCCATCTTCGAATAGGGAATTTTGGACCACTCCACCAAATCCGGGTCATCCATCTCACCCAAATCGAAACGTCCTTCCAGCAATCGTATCACGTGTTTGTCCACCTCTTCCTCCGTGATGAACCCACGCCGTACTGCCTCCGGAATACTCTTGTAGGCATAGCCGTAGCCACACTCCACATCCGTACCCGCCAAAGTGGCCTTGGCCGATGCATGGGCAGGCGAAGAAGAGGATTTATGGCTTTCGTAAAAGTCGCTGATGGCACCGCAATCGCTCACCACCAGATATTGGAAGCCCCACTCATCGCGCAGAATCTGTTGCAACAGACGTGTGCTGCCACAACAAGGGTCATCGTCCAGACGTTGGTAGGCACACATCACCTCCCTCACCTGGGCATCCTGCACCAGTGTCTTGAAGGCAGGCATATAGGTTTCCCACATGTCGCGGGGCGTGATGTCTGTCAGATTCACCGTGTGGCGCGTATATTCCGGTCCGCTATGTACGGCATAGTGCTTGGCACAAGCCCACAACTTGCGATACTTCGCATCCTCCGGACCTTGCAGTCCGCGCACCACCTGAGTACCCATCACACTGGTCAGATAGGGGTCTTCACCATAAGTCTCCTGTCCACGTCCCCAGCGCGGGTCGCGGAAAATGTTCACGTTAGGTGTCCACACCGAAAGGCTGTGAAACTTCTTGTCCTCTTCCCCCTTCTGCACCCGGTGGTTATACTGTGCGCGAAATTCCGTACTCACCGCATCAAACACCTTATAGAGCAAATCGGGATTGAAGGATGCAGCCATGCCTACAGGCTCCGGAAACACCGTCACATTGCCCATGTTGGCCACACCATGTAGGGCCTCGCTCCACCAAAAGAATTTCTTGATACCCAACCGCGGAATGGCCGGACTCTCGTCGAGCATCAGTTGTGCCTTCTCCTCCAATGTCAGACGCGAACAAAGGTCCTTCGCACGTTCTTTCGCACTCAAGTCAGGATTCTGATACGGCAACGTCTGTGCCATCATACTCCCATGGACACCCAGCGCCAATGCTATTGCAAACAGATATGTTTTCATAAAAATATAATTTTAGATTAATTGCCCCAAAAGTAATACATTTTCTTCATATCCCTTTATAAATACGTTGCAGAAGTTTCAGATTTTGCCACTTTTGCCATCTATCTCAACGTAAGTTTATCAATACCGCTGCTTGCAATCGAAAATAAAACCACCCAATTCATTTACATTATGTCAGAATCAAAATGTATATCCACCCTCTTGAAATTGCATAATTATACAACAGCAACGACTCAAAAGCAGCAATCATGAATATTTATACAGAAATCAAAGCTTCAATTCCGTCATTTGGAGTTTGAAAACGACACAAACAGAGCAACGAATCGCCCAAAATCTCCGAACACTTACCGGATATCTATTAAGCCCTTTTTTCGTAACGCTTAAGCGTCACCAAATTATCTCTTAAGCCTGGCGAAATATCTCTTAACCGTTATTCAAAAAGTGTCAAGAGTTACCGATTTTGGTGACAACATACCTTTAAAAAAGTTTGAATTTCCATCAAAAAGTCCCCAAATGCAGTTCCTCAAGCCATATCTTCGTTCATAATCCTCTTCCCCCTATTTTTTAGCCTCAAAATCACAAACACGAATACAGTCCATATCTTTCTGGAAATCCGATGATTACAACAAAATTAGCGCGATTTCATTCGCTTATTTTCATTCATACATATCTCTGATAGCAAATACACAATTCTTGAAAGGAGAAATATACAATTGACAAAATGTAAAATGGACACATTAAAAAACAGGAATCCCTATTTATAATCAACACAAACTTAACCTTAGAAGAAATCAAAGCCAAATACGGCCTCCGAACCTTTGACCGTTTGAGGGCTGATATGCACGTTGTGATTATTCGGGAATAGTCGTTGAGGGGGAAGTATGAGAAGTATTTTAGAATAATTTCGCATAAATTTACCTAAAACACAAAGAATCGTCTCTATTTAGTAAACTTATTTAGGTAAACTTGTCGTTTTTGTAGGTATTATTTGTACTTTTGCATAAATGAATTAAATCTAAGACAATGGCAAAAGATATCAATCGTTTAAAAGTTGTTCTTGCAGAAAAAAAGCGTACAGGTAAATGGTTGGCAAAAACTATCGGGAAAGATCCTGCCACAGTATCTAAATGGTGTACTAATTCGGCTCAACCTGGACTTGAAACTCTTCTTGAAATCGCCCATGTACTTGAAGTGGACGTGAAAGAGCTTATCAACTCAAGTAAAGATGATGTGATGTATATTCAAGTAACAAAGTAAAAGAGTATGCCAGTAAATAAGAATGCTCAGTTCAGGTATCAAATATTGGATAGATGTTTCAGCGACTTCTGTCACAAATATGATTTCGACACCCTTTTAGAAAAGGTTAACGACTATTTGGAAGATGTCGAAGGCGGTGATTCCATGATAAGTGTACGTCAATTGCGAGGTGACATCAACGCTATTCGCAAAATGCTTCCTGATGGAGTATATCTTGACGCTAAACCATATTATGAAAAGAAATGCTATTACCGCTATTCTCAGAGAGACTTCTCCATCTTTCAAAATGAGCTTTCGGCAGACGAAGTACAGAAACTGCGTTCTACCATTGAAATGCTAAGTCGCTATCGTGGTGTTCCTAACAATGCTTGGTTGGAAGAGGTCATTTCTAATCTTGAATATCGTTTTGGCATTAAATCGAATAGCAAGAATGTGGTAGCTTTTGAACAGAATGAACAATTACAAGGATTGGAGTTCCTTTCAGGAGTAATAGACGCTGCGGTAAATTGCACGCCTCTTATTATTACATATAAGACATATAAGGGTAAAGAAATAATATCTACCCTCCACCCTTACCATGTCAAGCAATATAACAACCGTTGGTTTCTGTTTGGTTATGAAGAAGAATTTGGTAAGATTGCCAATAAAGCTCTTGATAGAATTCAACGCATTTCATTAGCAAGTGTTCCGTTCAAGCCAAACACCTCTATTGATTTTGGCCATTTTTTTGATGACGTGGTGGGTGTTTCTATTCCTAATGATGATATTGAGAAGGAAATCATTGTACTTCGCTTCACAGAAAATAGATTCCCGTATGTTACATCAAAACCCATTCATAAGTCACAAACGGTGCTCAGTGAAGATGACTGCACTATATCGTTAGAAGTGAAACCAACTCGCGAATTGGAACAACAGATTTTATCTTTTGGACCAGATGTGGAAGTCCTCGCTCCAGAAACTTTTAGAGCACAGATAGGAAGTAAAATCGCAGATAATTATAGAAAATATTTTCCTGTGCAAGATGAATGCACACATAGTTTGTAACTTTGCAGTAGAAATTGATAATTGAACAACTATATGATAGATATACAGAACACACAGTCTCAGCCTCGTGACATCATGCACTACGAGAGCGATATTTGGGCGATAGCCGATTTGCTGCTGGCTGCCAGCGTGAAGCAGAGTGACTTCCCTGCCTATATGATGCCGTTCTTCGCATTGATGATGCTCGAAGGACGTATGCTGAATGCCATGAAACGTGTGGAGGAAGAGGAAGGGCTTACCGTTAAGGATGACCCAGAGGATTTCAAGGAGGCTTTCATTGATATGGATTGCGGGTACAATGAGTATATCGTAATGAAAGGCAAAACGTTAAGCAGTATCTGTGGTAACGATACTACCTTTGAACAGGATTTTGACAGTTATCTGAAAGCCTTTGATGATGTGCTGAAGAAACTGTTGGGTATAGAGCGTGGAAAGGACGAAAAGAAGTATTTGAACATGGACTACTATGTCGCCGAACTGCGCAGTAAGAAAATACTTCTTTCCGTCATTACGGCTTGGTCGAAGATAGACCTTTCGCCCTACGACAACTCCGCTATCACCACATTGGAGGAACACATCAAACGTAAGTGGGCCGACATCAGTGCATCTACGGCAGGAGAACAATACACGCCTGACGATATTATTTCGCTAATCGCGGACATCGTGGCAACCAAGGTAACTAAACCGAAGGACCAAAACATACATGTTTATGACCCTACTTGTGGTGGTGCGAATCTGTTGTTTGGGGTGGCCGACCGCTTGCATACACAAGCTGGTTATAAAAATATTCATACATGGGGCAGTGAGTATAATGATGCACTCTATGCTTTGGCTGCTATCGAGAGTCGTTTCCGCAGCCATTCCCACATTTATTATGGCAACACTCTTACTACCGCTCCTTGTATGGGACGCGATATTGATGTGATTGTTGAATCCTCCATATGGCACGAAGTGGAGTGGCTACGAAAAAGAAATCAAGAACGACCAGAAGGGACAGTTCCCTGGCGGTTTACCTTCTGTAAGTGATGGACAACTGTTGTTCATGCAGCATATTCTTTGGCAACTCGCCCAGAATGGTATTGCTGTAGAAGTGCATAATGGTTCCACGCTGTTTAGTGGCGATGCCGGTAGCGGCGAGAGCAACATTCGCAAGTATATTTTCGACCATGATTGGGTTGAAGCTATCATACAGATGCCACAGAATGAATTCTTCAACACAGGAATCTACACCTACTTGTGGATTATGAACAAACAGAAGCCATACGAACGTAAAGATAAGGTCGCACTCATAGATGGAAGCCACCTATGGCGTTTGCTGAAAAAGGCAAAGGGTGATAAGCGCCGTGAAATGACCATAGAGCATCGCACGGCTATTGTAAAGGCATTGACTGATTTTGTTCCCAGCGATATATGTAAAATATTCGACCGCGAACATTTCTATTACAACAAACAAAGTCTAACACTGACGGAGGTGGATGTCAATGGTGAGTATCTGAAAGAGCCTGTTGCACTGGAAAAGATTCAGTCTGTTGTGTTGAACAATGAGACCTTGACAGAGCTGAAAGACCTTGATGCGAATACAGGTAACGTACTGAAGAACAAACTGAAGGTAGCCAACATAGATGAGAACCAAATCATTATTTCGCTCGAAGATGGCACTTGTTATAGTTACGACCAAGAACAAGAAACCATCATCTGTGACAATAAAGATGGACGTAAAGCCTTGGGATGTGGAATGTTTAAGTTTGACTTGAGTACCTCAAAGGGAAAGAAGTCCCTAAAGGTGGAGCTTATACCACGTACTACAGCTGACTATGAAATTATACCTCATCACTTTGATGGGCGTGAGAATCAACGTGAAGTAGAAGCCTTCATGCAGAAGTATGTATTCAAACCATACGTTCTTGGGAAGAATGTGGTTGGTGTTGAGCTGAACTTCAACAAGGAGTTCTATGTGCCAGAAAAGATTGACAAGGTGGAAGACGTGTTGAAAGAATTGAGACAGTTGGATAATGTTTTGAAAGGAATTCAAGTATGAGGTTAAAAGAAATATGTGATTATATATCACGTGGCACAACACCTGACTATGTGGATGAGAGTCCATATAAGGTAATGAATCAAGCTACTTTTAGTAAAGGTTGGCTTGATGAAAGCAATTTACGTTATACCTCAAAGAATGTGCGCGAGGCACAGATTAAAAAAGGAGATTTGCTTATGGCATCAACCGGTGGTGGTGTCTTAGGTAAAGTTTTCTTTTTTGATTCTGATGATACATCATTTTATGCTGATTCCCATGTATCTATCTTACGTAATAGTAAAGGAAAGAGTCTAATGAAGTATCTTTATTATGTTTTTTCCATAAAATACGATGAGATAAATGCCACAATGGTTAAAGGTTCTACAAATCAAACTGAATTACAACGCAACTATTTGTTGGCTTATGAATTGGACATGCCTCCACTTTCCAAACAACAGCGCATTGTAGATTATCTAGATGAAAAGCTCGGAAATATTGATGCACGAATTGCCGTTTTGGAGAAACAGCAGGATGCGTATGCTCGTTTGAAGAAGAGTATCATCTATCATACTGTTACCCGTGGACTTAATTCTAATGTCTCCCTCAAAGATTCAGGTGTAGATTGGATTGGCATGATTCCTGAACATTGGGAGCTACGACGATTTAAAAGTATCTTTACTGAATGCAAATCTATAACACAAACAGGAGAAGAAAATTTGTTATCTGTTTCAGAATATTATGGTGTGGCACGAAGAATCGATAAAATGGAAGATGGTGAGTATGAATCACGTGCCAATTCTCTTATTGGTTATAAAGTGTGCAAGAAAAATGATTTGGTCATCAATATAATGTTAGCTTGGAAGCGAGGACTGGGCTTTTCTAATTTTGATGGAATTGTTAGTCCTGCATATGCAGTGTATCGAGGTAAAAACATTGTTCCACATTATTTCCATTACCTGATGCGAACAGATATGTATGTGACAGAATACAAAAGAAACTCGAAAGGTATTATTGATTCTCGTTTGCGTATGTATACAGATAGGTTCAATAATATAATGTCTATTTTCCCCCCTATTCCCGAGCAACAAACAATTGCAGATTATCTTGATGAGAAATGCTCGAAGATAGATGCAGCCATTGAGAATATCGGTAAACAAATAAATGCTCTGAAACGACTAAAACGAGCATTAATAAACGAAGTTATAACAGGCCAGCGTGCCGTATAAAATAATTTGCGTATGAACGAACTGAAAATACAGCATGAATATGTGATGGAATACCTTTGCCGCCTTGAAGAACAAGGAGGCTTGGGTTATCGCAGTGTGAGCAACATCGTTGTAAGCAACGACTTGTTCATTCCTTCCATTATGGGGGAGTTCGTTGAAAACAGTCAACCTGAAACTTGGACTCGTCTTCTAAAAAAGTTTGGTAATGATAAGCAGGCATTGCAAACAGCTTTGAAGGATAAGGTAAAAGAGACATTGCTAGACTCACAGAATGTAGCTATTTACATCAATGGTCACAAGTCAATCACTTTTGAAGGTGAAAAGGTTTGGCTATTTTATGTCTCGGGGACAGAGCTGAAAGGAGATGAAGAGTTCAAGCAGAACATCTTTTGTGCTGTAGAAGAGTCAAGTCATACGCTTAGAATAGGCGATACCAAACTTTATACTATCCGCCCAGATATTATGTTCTTTGTCAATGGTATCTATATTGGCTACATGGAACTGAAATCTTCCACAAAAGGGCAAACAGCAAAGTCTAATGGACGACAAAAAGTGGCCAAGGACTATCTTGCTACAGTGAAAGCATTCGTAGAGCAAGAAAAGCGTGATTCCAAAGCATCGAAACAACGTAAAGAAGTGATGGCAATCTACGAGAAAGCCATACATCTGACGGCGAGTGATTGCAATGAGACATACGTGATGCGTGGTATCAACCAATTCTTTGATGTTGCACATCAAGGGTTCTTAAGTGAACCAGCAAAAACTGTGGACGAACTCACATCGACAGTATTGGAACCGTTCAAAGTTTATCCTGTCACTGCTTTTGCACAGACAGAAAAACAACGTTTTGAAGAGGTAATGCGAGCGTTGTATGACAAAAAAATGATAGAAAAAGAGATTCTTTATTACAACTTTATCGAGTACAAGTATGTAAAAAAGGAAGGTGTAAAAGAACGTACATCCAATACTGGCCGCTTGATTTCACCACGTCCTAAACAGAAGTTTGGCTGTGACAAGATTATGGGGTGTATTACGGAAATGCTTGATCACGAGAAAGAGCCAGGCTACTATATAAATAAGCTTCGCAATTATTTGCAAGCACAAGGAATTACGCCTCAAAAGATAGAGGAGATAATCCTGTTGCGTGAGCGCTATTTCAACAATAAATTTGTCTATTCTCTTTTGCTGCAATACGCTGCAGGATTTGGAAAGAGTAATATTATAGGATGGACCGCTTTACAATTGAAAGACTATCGCTACGAAGGAGCATATGCCTACGATAAGATAATGATTGTGGTTGATCGTTTGCAGTTGCGTGACCAATTGGATACCATGATGATGAACATGAACATAGATAAATCAATGTTCGTAGAAGCTACTGACCGCGACACATTCATCAAGGCTTTGGACGGCAAACTGCGAATCATCGTGGTGAATATCCAGAAGTTTCTGGATTTGCAAGATGCACTGTCGGCAGCAGGAAAGAAACTGAAGAAAATGCGTGTGGCTTTCCTCATAGATGAGATTCATCGTAGTAATTCGGGCGAAAACAATCAGGAAATGATTGACCTCTTCGCCCGTCTGCAAGAGACATTCAATGTGGGTGGCCAGACTATAGTAAAAAAGAATCTGCTGATAGGTTTTACCGCCACACCAAGTGAGGAAACGCTTGCTAAATTCGGCGAGTTCCGTAGTGCTTTGACGAAACCGATGTGGATACCGTTTGATTGCTACACTATGCGCGAAGCTATTGAAGATGGTTATATCTTGGATCCAACAAAAGCCATTATTCCATATGCTGTACCTGTAGATTTCCAATTGCCAGAAGAGTTGGAAGATAACGATGAAGATGATATAAACATAATTCTGCGAAAAGACAGTGTCTATTCTTTTGAACCACGTATGCGTAAGATTGCAGAATTCATTGTTCATCGTCTTGTTAGTTTGGTATATAAGAAAGTTCGCGGAGAAGGAAAGGCAATGTTGGCTGTAAGAAGTATTCCCAATGCCATTAAATATTTCAACATCATCAAGACATTATATGCCCAGAAATGCCAAGAAGCTGCATACGAAAAATACAAGGACGCTCCCATTGTCATCATCTATAGTGATGACCAAAAGAATGAATCTTGCGCTACCCTTAATGGTGGTGTAAGCGAGGAGAAAGTGATTCAAAACTTCCGGCAGGCGAAAAATGGCTTAATCATCGTGGTTGATAAGTTACAGACAGGATTCGATGAGCCTAAGTTGCATACGCTTTTCCTTGACAAGGAAATTAGCGACATTAATGCCATTCAGACAATCAGTCGTGTAAATCGTACCTGTAAATATAAGGACGATTGCCACATTATTGACTGTTCATGGCATAATGTAAATGTAGGAAATATCAGACAGGCTTTCAATAAATTCTGCGATATGGCAATCACTGATTTCAATCCTGAATTTGAAGCACAAAGTGTAGTTCATACATACAGACTGCTCCAAACCAGTGCCCCATATCTGCAATGGTTTTCGCGTTATCAGCGTGAACGCGAAGATACGCACTTCGTGTTGGAAATGGAAGATGGAATCCGTCAGTGGATAGAACAATGTTTTTATCATGAGGCTCTTGCCAAGAAGTATAATGAAGACAATGGTTTGAAACCATCTGACGCAGACTACCATCCTATTACAAATCCAGCACGAGACCTTCGTAATTGGGTGGGACATTATTTCTCCAGCATCCGTTTGTTGGATGGTGTATTTGTTATTGATAGCAAATACTATGATGAAGTGTTTATGATGTTCTGGCAAATCTTTTGTCATATCTATCGTGAGGTCAATCCGCAAACAGAGGATGCGCCCTATGAATATGAGGTTATAGACAGCAATGAAGAGCCAGGCATCACGTTGGTGGATGATAATGGCAGTGGTAATGGAGGAGGTGGACATAGAGGACCACGTGGCGGTTCTGGACCTCAGCCTCCCAAAGGCAAGAGTATGGACGAAGTACTGGCAATTCTACAAAGGCTACATGATACTGAGCAACTTACAGCGGAACATGCTCAAATCTGGCTGCGAGAAATAGGTCTGATGTTTGAATACATCAAAGAAGACAGCCAATTCTGTGCTTTTGCAAAAGATGAAAACTACACAGAAGAGGAAAAACTGGCAGAATACAAAAAGGTCCAAGGAAGGTATCGTCGTAGCTTGAAAAACCGTCCTGATTTCGCACAGGTAGAGCGATTTAAGCAGATGATTGTTGAAAATGTAGAGCAATTATTTGCTATCTTTATAGCCGATTTGCGTAATGTTGAAAATGGAGATTCTGATTTTGATTACGATACAACAAATGACGTAAACCAACAAGAGGTATTCTCTATGGCGGATTTGATGGAAGTGATACGTAGAAAAATACGTCCAGAATATGATGAATCTAAGCTACAGCAAAAAATTGTCGAAACTTATGCCGAGCATTTCAGGGGATTGTCACGATATATGCGTAGTCTAAATGAGACTACAAAAAATCTGTTTATGGTATTAAATACACCATCGTTGCCAAATCTTGATGGAATGGATAGTATGGTAAAAGAGTCTTTAAACATGGTTTGTATGGCTGAAGGTCTTAGTTTGTCAGATAAGCGAATGCATCTTGACATGCTTTTGATGAGATATGAAGTTTATTTGAAGAAACTATATTATCTCATTCATAAAGAAGAAATACCAGCAAGAGAGGATAGTCAAGGTGCAACGCTATCGAATGCGGTCTTTGCATTTCCTGCATTGCGTGGATTGAAGAACAATCCGATGCCTGCCTATCAAGAGTTCTCACAGAGATTGATCATGCTTCGACAGTTGCGAAACGACGAATCGCATGGAAGCATGAACATGACAGAACAAGAAGTAGATGCAGCCATACGCATCGTAATAGACATGTATCTATTTATAACAGGCATGAACATCACTGAATTGGAAACGGCAGGATATGATGCTTACAAAACACCTCAAGAGCCGGTAGCAATCCAAATCCACTCTTATAATGACGAGGGCTCTTATGGTTATAGCATGGCAGCAGAGTCTTTTGTGCCTGCTAATGAATTGACAGAGGAACAAAGAATAGAAGTACTCCGTAAAAGTATTGTTCAGATGATGAATCATGGAGGCTATCGTTCTTCGGATAAAACTTTCTGCAAGCAACGTCATTGGATTGCAATTTATCGTATTGCGGCAGACGAAGGTTTCACTATAGATGGAGACTTTAGATATTTCAAACATATTGTAGATGGAATGAATTTGCCAAACAGTAAAATTGCTCTTAACATTGAGACACTTGAAAAGAGTATTGAAGGTGTTTATGCTAATTCATATGTCGATTGGAGTAATAACGGATTATTAGGGAAGAAGTTGGATGAATATAACGACATTAGCCATTGTGCCGAAGTCTTTTTGAAGATTATAATGAAGAACCGACCAAAGAAATAAAAATTATGGATATCAACGACATAAAAAAACTTATCGAAAAAGACGAAAACCGTGTACTTGAATTGAAAAAGACTACGGGGGAATTAATAAAAGGAATGCAAACATTGTGTGCATTCCTCAATACAGATGGTGGTTGGTTGTTATTCGGTGTAACTCCCAAATTGGAAGTATTGGGGCAAAATATAACTGATAACACTCAGCGTGAGATTGCTCATGAAATGACTAAAATAGAACCTGCCATCAGTTTGCCCATCGAAATCATAGATGTACCTGAACGGCCAGGGTGTAGCGTGATAGCCGTTCATTGTGAACCGGCAAAGTTTGGCGATGCTCCTTATACGTATGATGGACGTGCCTATTATAAGGTAGAGAGTACGACGGTGCAAATGCCTCGGTCTATGTTTGAGGAACGTTTGCGTCGTAGCAATCCAAGCCGCTTTGCATGGGAAAGTCAAACGAACAATAACTTACATTTGGAAGATTTGGATGAAAGCCGTATCAGAGGTGCCGTGATGTATGGAATTGAAAAGGGACGTATGCCTGCTTCTTCCGCAACGGAAAACACGTGGACGTTGCTTGATAAGTTCGGAATGGTGGAAGGCGATAAGTTGAAGAATGCATCAGCCGCTCTCTTCGTCAAACGTCCAACTGCTTATCCTCAATTCTTGTTGAGGATGGCCAGATTTCGGGGAGTTGAAAAGAATGCTTTCATAGACAATATGAGAGTAAAAGGTAATTTCTTTGAGTTGCTTGATGCGGGTATGTCGTTTTTCTTTAAACATCTATCGCAAAGCGGTGTTGTCGTAGGCTTACGCCGTGAAGAACAATTGGAAATACCCGTTGAAGCATTGCGCGAAGCTTTGACAAATGCCTTGTGTCATCGATTG
>JAZRMW010000022.1:0-1699 GCA_045647865.1 Phocaeicola sp. | reverse complement strand
AGATCCGAAAATCCTATGTGTGGGTAACAACCCCGACCGTCAGAACATCTACGGTGCAGCACTCGGTTTGTATAATTCCCGTATCGTGAAGCTCATCAACAAGAAGGGAATGCTCAAGTCATCGGTTATCATTGACGAGTTGCCGACCATCTATTTCAAGGGCTTGGATAATCTTATTGCAACGGCACGAAGCAATAAGGTTGCGGTATGCTTGGGCTTTCAGGATTTCAGTCAGCTGGTGCGTGACTATGGCGACAAGGAAGCCAAGGTCGTGATGAATACCGTTGGTAACATCTTCTCCGGTCAGGTGGTGGGTGAAACGGCAAAGACACTCTCTGAACGCTTCGGAAAGGTGTTACAGAAGCGGCAGTCAATCACCATCAACAGACAGGACAAGTCCACATCCATCAATACGCAGATGGATAGTCTTATTCCTCCCAGCAAGATTTCCGGTCTTACACAAGGTATGTTTGTCGGCTCCGTGTCTGATAACTTCGATGAACGCATCGAGCAGAAGATTTTCCACGCCGAGATTGTAGTGGACAATGATAAGGTTACAGCCGAAACGAAGGCTTACAAGCCTATTCCTGTCATTACCGACTTCACGGATGAGAATGGTAAGGATTGTATGCGAGATATGATATACTCCAACTACAACCGCATCAAGGAAGAGGTAAAACAGATTGTCAAGGACGAATTAGCACGAATCGCCAATGATGAAAATCTGAGCCACCTGTTGCAGAAGAAGTAAATTTAAACACGACAAAGGGAGAGGCACACTAATGCTTCTCCCTTTATAATTCTTGCGGACTTCTTGCGGTCCGATTATTCAATGTTGTATATCAAATGATTACGTTCTTGCGGTCCCTTTTTCTAATCTTGTGGACCACCTTTGAAAGATGGGAATTTGTCTGTTTTTGAATATTGAATATATTTACCTCCTCCACTTCGTTCTATAAAGTCGTTTTTCTCCATCTTTGAAATAAGGTTTTTCAACTGTTTTTCGGTCAGAGAATCACCAAATAACTCTTTCAACATTGAACGACTTATGTATGTATTGCTCTTAAAACATTCAGCTACCATTTGCAGATGTTTGAGGTTAAAGCCTTTCAACTTTTCAGAGAAAGAACTCTTGTAATCATCAGAAAGCCTATAATACCCATCTTCTTTGATAAGCAAACCCTCGGCAGACAATCTTTCGGCAATGGCGGAATCCATATTCTCAAAGTCCCTCATACAGACCTTATACAGCATAAGCAGTTCAAAGACATTTAGTTTCTTGTTGTCTTCACGCTTGTTCTGTTCGTGTCTGATGAAGCGGACAAATCCTTCATCCAATATCGGAGCTTTGAACGTCAAACTAACCTGATATGGGTCTGTTCCTCCAAAATCGGGTAATGCCTTGCCCTCCAAAATGCAATGGTAAAACATCTTATCTACACCTTGGCCGGAACGCTCCACCAAACCTGTCTTTTGTAGAATCTCACTCATCAGTTTTGAACGAGGTGTACTGTTGATGGTAAGAATGTTGTTTGCATCTACGCCGGAGGGAAAACCACCGGCATTAGTTATTGTCAAAGTATCGGGATATTGCTTTATGACCACATCACTTTGAATCTTCATTGACCGGTGACAAACTGCATTCAAGATAGCCTCACGCACAACTTCTTCATTGAAGGATGGGACATCGAAGATATAT
>JAZRMW010000021.1:0-1685 GCA_045647865.1 Phocaeicola sp. | reverse complement strand
CAACGAGAACGAAAAGGTGTTTACCGTAATGCCTACCATACAATGCGAGGCTGACAAGACTACAGATGTAGGTGCTTATGAAATTATAGCATCGGGCGGTGAGGCTGTTAATTATGATTTCAATTACACAAGCGGAACGTTAACCATTGAGAAAGCTACACAGGAGATTGCTTGGGAACAGGATTTGACTACGATTGCTCTTGGCGACCAAGTGGAACTTACTGCAACTACTACTTCAGGACTTGCTATTGAGTACGAACTGGAAGCTAATAACATTGTTTCAATTTATGAAGCTGCTGGAAAAACTTACTTGGATTGCTTTGGTGCTGGTGAAGTGATGATAAAGGCTATCCAACAGGGTAACAAGAATTATCACTCAGCAGTGAGAGTAAGCAAGAAGCTTGTCGTTACTGACCCCAGTGGAGTTGAGAGTGTCATCACGAATTCTGAAGATGCTCCCATATACAATCTACAGGGTGAGCGCATGATTGGCAGTCGTAAAGAATTGCAGAAAGGTATTTATTTACAGAATGGTCGCAAGTTTGTGGTGAAGTAAACTCCCACACGAATTATAAAAGCGGGTTCATCAACTGAAGGTGAATCCGTTTTTTGTTTTTTAGGATGTAAATAACCTAATTTATCGAAAGATTGGAAACTGATAGAAGAAATCAGCAAGGTTTTCGAAGAATAGGCGTAGGCGTACTTCGAAGGCCTTGCAGATGGCTTTATTCTAACCCCTCATCTTTCCTTTCTCCCCGCCCAATCCCCAAACCAAGCCAAAAGAACGCAGCCAAGGGCGATTAGGAAGAAACAAGAAGAAAGCGAGATGTAGAAAACCGATAACAATCTGCTACGGGAGCGGAGAAGTCTATACTTCCGACTTCAATGTCGTGTAAGCAAATCACAGGATTTCTCTACCAATATGCTACGAAAAAAATGTTCGGGATTTCCGAGCGTTTCGTTTAGTGGAGCCTGTCGAGTGCTCGTCTGCTCTTTCTTAGCATATAGAAATCCAGACATTGAGGCGTGTTCTTTGTTGTTTCTTTTATACCCGAAAGGGGGTAATGAGACTTTTAAAGTATTAATTTATACCCGAAGAGGTGTAAAATAGGAATATTTCATTATCTTTGCCCCCGAAAGGGTATAAAATGTTATACTATGGAACAGATGACATTGTCCAAATATGTGAAGGCGATGCGCAAACAATATAACTTGACGCAGATGGACCTGTCCGAAAAGTCTGGTGTGGGTTTGCGCTTTGTGCGCGAACTGGAGCAAGGGAAACAGACGCTACGCCTCGATAAGGTGAATCAGATACTCAACCTCTTCGGAGCCGAGGTGGGTGCAGTGCCAATGACCAAAACGGATGAGTGATGAAGCAGGCTATGGTATGGTGCCGAGGCATAAAAGCCGGCACGTTGACGGAAGATGAGCATGGGTACACCTTTGTGTATGATACCGATTACTTGGCTTTGCCCGGTGCAGAGGCGGTGAGCCTGACTCTGCCATTGAGAGAGGAGCCTTATCGCGACAAGGTGTTGTTTCCCTTCTTTGATGGACTGATACCCGAAGGTTGGCTCCTCGACATAGCCGAGAAGAACTGGAAGATTGACACTCGCGACCGTATGTCGCTACTGCTTGCCTGCTGCAAGGACTGTATAGGTGCGGTGGGTGTGGAGCCTATA
>JAZRMW010000020.1:0-102398 GCA_045647865.1 Phocaeicola sp. | reverse complement strand
TATCGAAGGGGAGTACCTGTGCATCAAAGGTACACTGATGGCTCGCGGATACGGCAAACACTATATCCATTGCCAAATCATCGGTGACTCGGTACACCTGCAACGCTTTGACATGGACCCCGAGAGCACGGACATGATTCTGCACAACGTGGATATCCGCATCCCCGGATTCACCGAGGACTACTACAAAGTGACGCTGGCCGAACAGAACGATGTTCCCTTGTACAAACAATATATGGTGATGGCAAAGGCGGTGACGAGGAGTGAAAAGCAAACTATTCCGCTTATTGAAGAAGGAAAGGAATGGACATTGCACAGCCAAGTTGTGTATCCATATGCTCCACTAATTATCCATAAGACGAGAATTGAAGGAGATACGATTGTAAATGGAGAAACACGCAAAAAGCTTCATTGCAAGACCATAAATGAATATGGAGAGGAACGTGAATCCTTCGAATATTGCTATCAAAAAGGAGAGGTTTTCTATCGGAATAGTAAGAAAATGTTCGACTTTGGATTGCAAGTAGGAGACACTTTCCATATTGACAAATATGAGGTATTGGCAGTGACAGAAGTCAGTACCATTGTCTTGAATGACGGGGTTTCACGGAAATGCCTTTCTATGGGAGTTTGGCATTCTGATTCAGAAATCATTCTTGCTCGAGACAAATGGATAGAGGGTATTGGTTCTCTTGAGATGGGAATTTATGATAATTCCATCATGAGAACAGGAAGTAAAGATGAATTGCAAAGCGTTGTCTCTAACAATGGATGTATCTATAGAAAAGAGGTTGAAAGTAAATATCCTTATACACCAAATGTCACTAAAGGTTATCCAACTCCAGAAAATCCTTCTACAGATGACAAAGTTGAGTTTGCCATTGAATTGGGAATTTTCTTAGGGAATGACACCTACAAACAACAAGTGGACAGTATAATCGGAAATACAATCTATACCAGTGGAACATATAATAGATATTGGCCTGGTATTGCAACATTCAACCAAACAAAAACTCTGACATTGGGAAAACTGAAAGAGGGTGATTATACTTTACATCACAACATTCGCGGTCTCAATGGCAGTGCTCCGACAAATATCGACACAACATTCACATACACATTCACGGTAGTGAACCCCAAACAGATTAAAGACCTAACAAGACAGGATTTACAAATCCACACCACCTCCTCTTCCCTCCACTGCACCGCCCCCGATGCCGTGAAGCTGGAGGTCTATACCATGGATGCCATCAAGGTGGGCGAAGCCCAATTTGTGGATGGAAAGGCAAAGGTGAAGGTAGGAGAAGCGCCTGCTATGTATCTCTACATCGTGACGTATCCTGACGGACGACGGGAGAGCGGGAAAGTGAGAGTAAGTGAGGAGTGATGAGCTACAAGCTACGAGTGGTTTAAAGTTTAAAGTTTAAAGTTCAAGGTTTAAAGTTCAATGTTCAAAATCCGTCCCTTCGTGCTTGTAACGAGGGGACGGAATCTTTACTATAGTTGCAGACACAGAAGGCATTGCTCTGCAAACAAGGTCAAAGTTTAAGGTTCAAAGGCCATTTGGAACTGATTTTTTAGAGAAGAAAAATCCTCAAAAATCCGAAGCAAATCCTCACAAGCTAATTTATAGAACCTCCCTTAAAACATTGCATTCTTCAGGGCGAAAGAATGCATTCTTACAACCTGAAGATTAGTAATCTTCCAACCGTTTAAAAGCAACTCTGTGTCTCCGAAGATTCAAAGTTCAACCGTCCGCAAACTTTCTCTTACCAAACAATGGGTTCTTTACCCTGTGACACAAGGTATTCGTTGGTACGACTGAAATGTTTGTTCCCAAAGAAACCATGCCATGCAGAAAGAGGCGATGGATGGGCTGAAGAAAGTACCAAATGACGCGAACGGTCGATGAAAGCCCCTTTCTTTTGAGCATAAGCCCCCCACAAGATAAAAACCAATCCTTCGCGCTCGGAGGCAAGGGTACGAATGGCTGCATCCGTAAACTCTTCCCATCCTTGACGTTGATGGCTCCCTGCCTGATGGGCACGAACCGTAAGTGTAGCATTAAGCAACAAGACTCCTTGATTGGCCCAACGAGTCAAATTACCGGAAGCAGGGACAGGGGTTCCCAAATCATTCTCAATCTCCTTGAAAATATTGACCAATGACGGTGGAAAAGGCACTCCATCATTCACCGAAAAACAGAGTCCATGTGCCTGCCCCGGACCATGGTAGGGATCTTGTCCGATGATGACAACCTTTACTTTATCAAATGGACAAAGATCGAACGCATTGAAGATTAGACGACCAGGAGGAAAGACTGCACCTTGGGCATATTCCTGACGAACGAACTGGGTCAAGCGTACAAAATAGTCCTTTTCAAATTCTACAGCCAACTGCCGTTTCCAACTTTCTTCAATCTTTACGTTCATAATGTACGAGTTACAAGCGATGAGTGATGAGTGATGAGCTACGAGTGATAAGTACTGACTAACAACTTGTAGCTCGTAACTCGTAGCTCATCACTAATTCTTATATCAAAGGCATTCCATGCTGTGCACACTCTGCCCGCATTTCATCCGGCCATATACTGGCCTGAATCTCACCAATATGTGCCTTACGCAAATAGACCATACAAAGACGACTCTGCCCAATACCTCCACCGATACTGAGAGGCAATGTTCCATCCAGCAGACGACGATGGAAATAGAGTTCCTTCCGTTCCTCCTTTCCTGAAATTTCCAATTGGTGCAAAAGCGCTTCCCGATCTACACGGATACCCATAGAAGAGAGTTCCACCGCACGGTCTATGACACTATCCCAAATAAGCAAGTCACCATTGAGACCGGGCAATCCATTCTCACCCATGGTAGAATAGTCGTCGTAGTCCGGGGCACGCAGGTCATGAGGATTCCCATCAGCCAACTTGCCACCGATACCTATAATGAATACAGCCCCGTGCTCACGGGTAATACGATCTTCACGTTCTTTGGCGGTCAACTCCGGATAAAGCTGACGTAACTCCTCTGAATGGATGAAGAATATTTTTTCAGGAAGGAAGGGTGTTATTTGTGGATATGTCTCACAAACCATAAATTCGGTACGCAACATGGCCGAATAGATGCGCTCAACAATATTCTTAAGGAACCCGACTGTGCGGTCTTCAGCTGTTATGACACGCTCCCAATCCCACTGATCGACATAAAGAGAATGTAAGTTACCCAACTTCTCATCAGCACGGATGGCATTCATATCCGTATAGATACCGTATCCCGGCTCTATCTGGTAGTCTGCCAGTGTCAACCGTTTCCACTTTGCCAATGAATGCACGACCTCAGCACGTGCATCTGCCAAATCCTTGATTGGAAAACTTACAGCACGCTCAACTCCACTAAGATCATCATTGATACCCATTCCCTGAAGAACGAAAAGCGGGGCTGTAACACGCCGCAAACGCAGTTCTGTGGAAAGATTCTGCTGAAAGAACTCCTTTATTAATTTAATGCCCTGCTCCGTTTGTTTCAAATCAAGCAAAGGACTATAGTTTGTAGGTTTTATCAGATAACTCATTTGAATGCTATATTTAAATCGGCCGCAAATATACGCATTATTTTATTAAAAAGAAAGTTATTCTACGAAAAAAGAAACAAAAATAAAAGCCATCCTTTTAGTTTTGTTTCTTTTCGACACCTTTGCAAGCCTATAAGATTGCTAAATGCCAATTATCTTTTTACTACTTTCACACGAGTCAGTTCACGTTCGAGTTCCTCTGCAGACAAACGTAAGCGGAATTGTCCTTCATGGGCAGTTGATATAGCTCCAGTCTGTTCGGAAACGATAATAACCAAGGCATCAGATACTTGAGAAACGCCCAATGCTGCCCGATGACGAAGTCCCAAATGTCGGGGGATATTCAAATCATGAGAAACAGGCAGGATACATCCGGCTGCTTTTATGCGATTGTGACTCACAATCATGGCGCCATCATGCAACGGACTGTTCTTAAAAAAGATATTCTCGATAAGACGTTGGCTGATGTTGGCATCAATGGTATCGCCGGTGCGTACAAATTCATTAAGGGAAACTTCTTGCTCAATCACAATGAGGGCTCCTACCTTCTGTTTACTCATATTCAGACAGGCCATCACCAATGGCATAATATCAGCACGCTCAACCTGTTCAGTCTTCTTCCCTCCCAAAAAGTTCAAGAAGCTACGAGCCCGATGATGTGTACCCAAATTCAAGAGAAAACGACGGATCTCTTCTTGAAAGAGGACAATCAACGCCAAAATACCCACACTCTGCAATACATCAAATATACTGCCCAACAGGCGCATTTCCAATACCTGTGAGACCAATACCCATACTCCCAAGAACATCAATACGCCAATGAAGATATTGAGCGAACCCATATCTTTCATCAATTTATACAACTTGTAGAGCAAGAAAGCAACCAACAAGATGTCTATGAAATCCTTTACGCCAAATTCTATAAACACGGTGACGAATTAAATATTAAAAGTAAAAAAAAAGAATTAAAGACTGACATTTCTCAGTTTATCAACAATCTGAATACATTCACGACAAGCCTTGACATCATGTACACGCAAGATATGTGCCCCTTTCATCAATGCTACCATATTCAGTGCCGTCGTTCCATTCAAGGCTTCATCAGGAGTAACATCCAGCAAGCGATATATCATGGATTTCCGTGAGATTCCAACCAACAGGGGCAGTTCCAACAGATGAAATTCCTCCAAACGGTCCATCAATTGATAATTGTGTTCCAACGTCTTTCCAAAGCCAAACCCAGGATCTATAACTACATCCGGAACGCCCTTTTCATGCAAAATCTCTGCACGAGCAGCCAAGAATCTCAAGACGTCATGCACGACATCCACGTACTGAGGACTGGCCTGCATGGTTTCTGGAGTACCTTGCATGTGTGTCAACACATAAGGTACACGTAGGCGGGCAACAGTATCAAACATCCGTTCATCCAGTTGGCCTGCAGAAATATCGTTAATCATCGCCACTCCATATTCCTCTACACACATGGCAGCCACATCCGCCCTATATGTATCCACAGAAACGACTGCTTCAGGAGCAACCTGCCTTAATATGTCCAATCCCCGGCGCAAACGTTCCATCTCTTCTTCTGCAGAGACATTGTCCGCTCCAGGTCGAGAAGAACAGGCTCCTACATCTATTATATCTGCTCCTTCAGCCATCAACTGCGCAACACGCGTAGCAACATCGTTTTCTGTCTGTTTCCGACTCATGGCATAAAAGGAATCTGGAGTCAGATTCAGAATTCCCATTACCTGCGGTTTATCAAGCACAGTCAATCGGCTATTGAGATTTATTGTATAGGATTTCAAGAGTTCCATATCTGCTATATCGTAAACAACAGGGCAAAAATACACACATTTCTTGGGATAAACCGATTTTATGCGCATTTTTTATGGTTTTTGTTGTATCTTTGTGCTATAAATTTGTTTTAGAATCCGTATTTATTTTCTTTCAACATGGAAATAGCCTCTTTATACCACCTGTTTCAGCGCCATCCATTGGTGACGACAGACAGCCGACATTGTCCCAAAGGCTCTATATTCTTTGCCCTTAAAGGAGAAAATTTCAATGGAAACTCCTTTGCCTCCCAAGCCTTGGATGCCGGATGTGCCTATGCTGTGGTTGATGAAAAAGAACATATCACCCCAAATGACAATCGTTTCATTCTGGTTGATGACGCATTGAAAGCCCTGCAGCAATTGGCGAACTATCATCGCCGTCAATTAGGAACCCGCGTCATTGGTATCACTGGAACCAACGGTAAGACTACAACAAAAGAATTATTGGCTGCAGTCTTGATGCAAATACATCATGTCCTCTATACAGAAGGAAACTTGAATAATGCAATCGGAGTGCCCCTTACCTTGCTACGCCTTACTGCAGAACACGACATTGCTGTCATTGAAATGGGTGCCAGTCATCCAGGGGACATCAAGGAGCTTGTGGACATTGCAGAGCCCGATTTCGGAATCATCACCAATGTGGGAATGGCGCATCTGCAAGGATTCGGTTCATTGGAAGGAGTTATCCGAACCAAAGGAGAACTCTACGATTACTTGCGTACCAGACCCGACGCAACCATTTTCCTGAACAACGACAACGAATACCTGAAACAAATGGCAGGTACTCTGAATCAAATACGGTATGGCAAACCTTGTGACAAAGAACCTCTCCGCGTCAGTGGTGAGGTTATAAACTGTGCCCCCTATCTGCATTTCCGGTGGCGAATTGCCAATTCTGCCTGGCATGAAGTACAGACCCAACTCATCGGTTCGTACAACCTCGACAATATGATGGCAGCTGCCACTATCGGACTCTATTTCGGAATATCGCCTGCACAAATAAACAAGGCATTGGCCGGATACCAGCCCAAGAACAACCGTTCGCA
This sequence comes from Phocaeicola sp., assembly GCA_045647865.1. Lineage (GTDB taxonomy): Bacteria > Bacteroidota > Bacteroidia > Bacteroidales > Bacteroidaceae > Phocaeicola_A. Next base: position 95,938 of record JAZRMW010000020.1, on the reverse strand, counting down.
ATTGCAACAAACTTCACGAAACCATCTCATCGTGGATGCTTACAATGCCAATCCTACAAGCATGACCGCGGCCATCAAGAATTTCAGTGAAATGCAGGTAAATCCCAAAATGGCCATTCTCGGAGACATGAAGGAATTGGGCGAATGCAGCATTGAGCAACACCGCCACATCGTTGAACTCATCAACAACGCACAGTTTGATAAAGTTTGGCTGGTAGGTAGCCAATTTGCTGCGACAGCACAAGGACAACCCACTTTTGAGGATGTAAACCAAGTAATAAAGGCCATTGAAGCCGAAGACATCGCCGGATACTATATCCTAATCAAGGGGTCGAACAGTATGAAACTGGCCCAAGTAACAGAACATCTATAAATCCTGGAACTATGAACATCAGAAAAGATTTTCTTGAAGAATTTGAAACGAAAGTCCAAAACGAACTTCTGCGTTTATGCACCTCGGCTGGCATGCTCAGCGGAACCCTATTAGCCAGCGACGACATTGACGAACATTGGCACACATTGGCACCTGAATATATGGCTGATGCTGTACCACAAGTAAAGGACTACCCTACCGTATCTGTAGCATGGGCCGCTTACTTAGGAATGGCCATTGCTTGGGGTTGGGACACAGATTGGAATCTTTGCAAGCAGGACCCCTATTCCAACTATTATGGAAAAGATGGATTCGACGATATGGACGAACATATTGTTTATGACATTTTAGGTCTTCTGCCCGATGGCTATGAGGTAAAATCCATTGAAAACATCATCCGCCGATGCGGAGAAACAGCTGTAACCCTCATCCGGCACGAACAGATTGAGCCACAAAGTACGATGGCTTTCCATGTCTTTGCACGCGCCTGCCGTGTGATGTACCGCATAGGAGCAGCCATCGAGTTGAAGCGTTTGGGATACAAGTTTGAGAAAATGGATTTACCCAATTAAGGAGAGATGAAAAAAATCCGTATCACCGTACTTCGCAAAGCTTGTTACTCTGATTTGATGGAGAAATACGAAAACCCCATGGAACACGCTTGCGATTTATGCGAAGGACAGACATTTATTGCAAACGGTTGGGAAAAGCCCGAAGGACTCTGCCAAAGTGCATGGGATTCCATGTCACCTTTTGTCATGACATTGGCTCACGGCGGAGGAAATTTCTACAATGGTTGGATGAAGAATCCTCACTCTGCCCTCATTTCCTGCAACGATGGTTTCCGCCCTGTCAGTTTCTTGATTGAAGCTTTGGACGAAGAAACTATAACCGATTCCGTGACAGAGGTGTAAATAAAGGAACAGGCCGAAAAGCCTGTTGGGTATAATGGGCTATAATCTATATTCAGAACACAGAGACACGGTCACCATGCAAGACTATGAACATATCTGAAGCGAATTACATTCGCACTGGAGCGACATTAGCAAAAAACTGAATCGATGAAACTACTTTGGATAGACTTGAACTGTTCATACGCACACAGTTCGTTAGCACTGCCTGCACTTCATGCCCAAGTCATGAATCGCAGGGATATAGAATGGGTAGTAGTGCGTACAACAAACAATGACGTGACAGGCAGTACGGTAGAAGCCATCTATGCCCATCGACCCGATGTGATAGCTGCTACTGCATGGCTTTTCACCCACGAACAATTGCTGCATATCATAGGAAGGGTAAAGGCTTTGTTGCCACAGGTACGGGTTATATTGGGCGGTCCAGAATTCTTAGGAGACAACGAGCAGTATCTGCGCCAACACCCCGAAGTGGATGCCGTATTCCGTGGAGAAGGCGAAGAAAGCTTTGCCCATTGGATGGATGTATGGAATGAACCAAAGAAGTGGGCCAATATACCTGGACTTTGTTATCTGGAGGAGATAGAAGCAACAGGTGACAGGTTACAAGCTACGAACGGCCATACGGAACCATACTTGACATTTGCAGATCGTAGTCCGTCACTGTTCACTTATCACGATGGAGGTCTTGCCCGCGTGATGGAATTTGACCGACTGGTTCCACCCGAAGAAAGTTCTTTGTTCAGATGGGAGAAACCTTTCGTACAAATAGAAACCACACGTGGATGCTTCAATTCGTGTGCATTCTGCGTCAGTGGAATGGGAGACCCCATTCGTACACTATCCATTGACACAATCCGTCAGCGACTTAGCAAGATTCAAGAACAGGGAATCCGCGATGTACGCATCCTCGACCGCACATTCAATTTCCATCCCAATCAAGCCATATCCCTATTGGAACTCTTTGCAGAATTTCATCCCAATCTCCGTTTTCATTTGGAAATACATCCTGCACTATTACCCCAATCAGTGCGTGAGGTGCTGACATCTCTCCCCAACGGACTTCTCCATCTGGAGGCTGGCATCCAAAGTCTTAGACAAGAGGTTTTGGATATGAGTCACCGCAAAGGTACGCTACATCAAGCCCTCAACGGTCTTCAATTCCTCTGTTCGCTCCCGAACTTGGTCACTCATGCCGACCTTATTGCCGGACTTCCATGCTATACCCTTACGCAAATCTATGAAGACGTCCGTACATTGGCCGAATACCATGCAGGAGAGATTCAATTAGAGTCTCTGAAACTCTTGCCGGGTACAGCTATGAGAAACAAGGCTCAAGAACTCGGCATCCGATATTCTCCCCTACCTCCCTACGAGGTACTGGAAACGGGACAGATAAGCAACTCCCAACTTCAGGAAGCACGCCGTCTTTCACGCCTGCTTGATGCCTACTACAATACTACTGCTTGGCAAGCGCTTACCCGCAAATTGATTGTCAATGAAGAAGAGTTCCTACACCATTTTCTCTGCTATCTGACCGAGCACAACTACATTGACCAACCGATGAGCATCGAACGTCGGGGCGAACTGATTCATCTCTTCTGCTGTTCGTATTACCCGACCTATCGCATAGAGGCTACAATCTCTTGGATAGAGGCTGGCATGTCCTTACGCAAGAAACCGGCCGAACAAGTGCAACGCGGACACTTACACCCTTCTCTTGATTGGAATGTGGAATATGGAAAATACTCTGACACTCTCCGCCTCTGTTTCCTACCCGCTAACGAGGAATGGGGATATTGGTTCGGATATGACAGTACTTCGCAACATCCGGCACCCATATTCAAGGCAAAAGGAGAATGGCCTTTAAAATAACGTGAGTTGCACGTTTACCGTAGGGATTATCTCCTACTCCATTCACTCTTTTTCGGACTGTTCCTCTTTTTCAAACGGCAGAGTATAGATAAACAAAAAAAGCTTTGCAAATGCAAAGCTTTTCGTGGGTGCCTGATCGGACTCGAACCGACGACATTCAGAACCACAATCTGACGCTCTAACCAACTGAACTACAGGCACCATATAACGGGCTTTTCTCTAAAAGCGATGCAAAGGTACGGCGAAATATTGAATCCACCAAATTTTAAAGCAACTTTTTATTCGAAAAAATATTCAAAAATTCCTATATTACTCTTATTGAACAAATTACGCGCAGAACGCAAGAAACGATCAAGACGACTTTTCTCTGCGTCATTAATGTTTTGCGGTGGATTGGCTGCCGGATAAAGAAGATAATTACCTCTCCCACCCCGCAATGAAGGACGAGAAGTCCATACCAAACTATATTTGCAATCGGCCAAAGCTGCGATATGACCTATCCGTTTCAACTCAAGTTTGACCATGGCACCACCATCCGTATCAGGAGCTGACATATTGGATATATAATTCCCTAAAGAATAAACAACCACGTGACGGGCTGCCGTATGCTCATCAGGTCGTATCTCCATGGGTTGAAGCACATGGGGATGGGAACCTATCACATGATCCACGCCATGAGCAATCAGCCAATCGGCCATTGCACGCTCTTGACGCTCAGGAAGCAGGCGATACTCAATACCCCAATGCATGCAAGCAATAATCACATCGGCTTTCTGTTCGCGCGCCTTTGCTATATCCTTTATTATTTGATCCTTATCAATATAGTTGACAATATTGGGCGATTGCACTTGAATACCGTTTGTGGCGTACGTATAGGCAAGCAATGCTATACGAAAACCGTTTTTCTGAATCATCAGAGGATAAAGGCGGTCACGTTCTTCCTTATTTATATAGGTACCCGCATAAGGGATTTCGAGTGAATCAAGTACTTGAATGGTACGCTCCAAGCCTTTCTTTCTTCGATCAAGACAATGATTATTGGCCGTAAGGAGGATATCAAAACCTGCATCCTTTACAGCCATGGCATATTCATCTGGAGCACTGAATTGAGGATAACCTCTATAAGGTTTACCAGCCAAGGTGACTTCCAAATTGGCTATAGCAACATCGGCACGACCAATTTCGTCCTTGACATATTGGAAACAGGGAGAATAATCATACGAACCATCCCATTGACGGGCTGCATCGATTTGCCCTTGATGTTGCATCAAGTCACCCGCAAAAAGCAAAGTGATACGACCAAACTCCTGAGCAGAAAGCCCCAAAGGGAAAAGGAAGAGGATAAGGATGAGTCTTTTCATGCAAAAAGAGAAAGAAATAGGCACGGACAACACTGCTATAGGGAAAATTCTTTACCTATCCAAATTTCCGTGTTATCCGTGCCTAATTTTACTTATAAATTTCCTTCTTGCCGGCCAAGAGGGTATTTTTCATCAACGAACAAATGGTCATAGGACCTACTCCACCGGGTACAGGAGTGATGTAGCTACACTTGGGAGCCACTTCATCAAATTTCACGTCACCAGTCAACTTGAAACCAGATTTACGAGTAGCATCGGGCACACGGGTAGTACCTACATCTACAATTACAGCACCTTCCTTCACCATGTCAGCTTTCACAAAATTGGGTTGACCAAGAGCAGCAATGATAATATCAGCTTCTTGACACTCTTTCACCAAATCCTTGCTACGGCTATGACATACGGTCACAGTAGCATCGCCAGGATAAGCTTTCTGCATCATCAGGCTGGCCATAGGTTTACCAACAATGTTACTACGTCCAAGCACAACACACTTCTTTCCCTGAGTCTCGATGTTATAACGCTTCAACAACTCAAGAATACCATTAGGAGTTGCTGAAATATAGCAAGGAAGTCCGATACTCATACGTCCTACATTGATGGGATGAAAGCCATCGACATCTTTGCGATAATCAATGGTTTCAATAACCTTTTGTTCCGAAATATGTTTGGGCAAAGGAAGCTGCACGATGAAACCATCTACATCAGCATCTTCATTCAACTCACGTACTTTGGCCAAAAGTTCATCTTCTGTCACATCTTCCTCGTAGCGGATAAGACTTGATTTGAACCCACATACCTCGCACGCTTTTACTTTGGCTGCTACATAAGTCTCACTTCCTCCGTCATGTCCGACAAGGATTGCGGCCAAATGAGGGCGCTTACCTCCACGAGCCACAATATCAGCCACTTCAGCAGCAATCTCTTGCTTCACCTGTTCGGCTACAGCTTTTCCGTCAATCAATTGCATAATCTTTCAGTTATAAGCTACGAGCGACAAGCTACGAGAAGCAGTCAGCATAACACTTGTCACTCGTAGCTCGTCACTACTATATTATTTTCCAAACATGAATTTCTCTACTGCAGGTTGCATGTTTTCACCACGCAAATTGGTGCGGTCAAGAATTGTTCCATCAGGACCGATAAGCATGATACAAGGAATACCTTGTACACCATACAACTTAGTTGCGGTCTCGTTTGAATCAATAATCTGAGGCCAAACAATACCTTCAGCCTCCATAGCGGGTGCCAAGTTCTCAACTTTATCCCATACGTAAATACCAAGTACGGTCAAACCTTTGTTCTTGTAAAGGTCGTACAACTTACGCAAGTTAGGAATCTCACGCTTGCAGGGACCACACCAGCTTGCCCACATGTCAACGAGCACATAATTACCTTTTCCTACATAGTCAGAGAGAGAAACAGGATTACCATTGACATCAGTACCTTTGATATCAGTATAAGGCTGACCTACGGCTGTCTTCTTCTGTGTTTCCAATGCACTCTTTGACGTAGATACACGCTTGGTTGATACCAACCATGGACCAAAGGTATTCATCAAATCCAACTGTTCATCGGTGCTCAATACACTCATGAACTGGGTAAGCACATAACCCACCACATCATTGGTATGTCCCTGATAATTGTCAAGCACTTGTTGTTTGAAACGGGGAATCCACTCTGTTTCATAGGCTACCGCCCATTCTTCCTTTGTACCTTCAAACACTTCATATGCCTTATAATAAGCCGTATTGATGCTATCCAAAGAAGCAGAAACACGAGTCAATTCATCATTGAGCGGTGTACCTTTTGAATCCCCATTGTCCGTAATCGTAATGCGGCCATTCTCCAAAGCGAATACAAACAATGAGTTACGTCCATTTGTAGAAATACCTGCTACAAGAGCTGTATCCACATGTCCTTCAAAAAGATAAGCATTACCTTCTACTACTGTACTATCCACACATTCACTGTTATCCACATTCAGAATGTACAAAGTCTGTCCATTCATGGTTGAATCAGGAAGTGTACCAGATACTGTGTAACCTTTCGGGGCTGAATTACAGGCGCATAACATTGCGAACATACCCATTACGCCCCATGAAAACAAATTCTTTTTCATAAACTTTAAAATTATCAATGTCATTTATTTAATTGTTTCTGTAAATATTGCACGCGAGAAGTCTGTTGCAACGAAGTGCCCAGACTTTCAAGCACCTCCTTACGCTCCTCTTTATCCAAGATATTCATGTATGAGCTATGCAGAAGATAATATCCAACCCAATCATTTCGATGTTGCTTAAACAACTCCTTAGCCTGATTCTTAAGTTTTTGAGTATATTCCTCTTTATAAGCCTTCACACGTTTTCTCTCCTTGATAGCCTGTCTCATCCCTTTGGTGAACTCTTTCATCTGACTGTCTTCCATACGGCAGACACGGGCCAATTCATCATTATTGGATGTACCACTGGGATATTTGGATTGGGTAAAGTCAAGCACTATATGCCCCTTCTCCAAAATAAGACAAGCAGTTAATCCTGATTTCACCGTCACCCGGCAAAAAGTTGGTTCTTCAACTTCACCCTCAAAAAGGAACTTGTCACCTTGTATAATTGCGGTATCCACATATTTCCAATCATCTTGACGGACAATATATATGGTCTTCCCATTAGCCGTACTATCAGGCAATACCCCTGTAAGTGTATAACTTGCCGGCGAACTGCTACAAGCAGCACTGAGAAGAAGGACCAACAATCCTACGATAATTCCCAAACAAGATTTTTTCATTTTCTCAATCCTCTGTTTATCTTTTGAAATTAGGCATCTTAGGCATCTTGCCCATCATTTTAGCCATATTACCACCTGTAATCATCTTCATCATCTTACGAGTTTGGTCAAACTGCTTGATCAGACGATTTACTTCTTGGATATCCGTACCACTACCCTTGGCGATACGGTTACGACGGCTTCCATTCAAGATTTCAGGATTGGTACGTTCTTTCGGAGTCATAGAATAGATGATTGCTTCAATACTCTTGAATGCATCATCATCGATATCAATGTCCTTGATGGCTTTGCCCACACCGGGAATCATAGCTGCCAAATCCTTGATATTTCCCATCTTCTTGATTTGTTGGATTTGTCCGAGGAAGTCATTGAAATCGAACTGATTTTTCTGAATCTTCTTCTGAAGACGCTTGGCCTCTTCTTCATCAAATTGTTCTTGGGCACGCTCTACCAACGATACGATGTCACCCATACCCAAGATACGGTCAGCCATACGTGAAGGATGGAATTGGTCGATAGCCTCCATCTTCTCTCCCGTACCCACAAACTTAATAGGTTTATTTACCACCGTACGGATACTGAGAGCCGCACCACCACGTGTATCACCATCAAGTTTTGTGAGGACAACTCCGTCGAAATCAAGGCGTTCATTAAACTCCTTAGCAGTATTTACTGCATCCTGACCGGTCATTGAATCCACCACAAACAGAGTTTCTGAAGGATTGATGGCACTCTTGATAGCAGCAATCTCCTGCATCATCTGCTCATCAATAGCCAAACGACCTGCAGTATCGACAATCACCACATCATACCCCTTAGCTTTGGCTTCGCGGATGGCATTCTGGGCAATCTCTACTGGATTCTTGTTCTCCAACTCACAATATACGGGTACTCCGATTTGCTCACCAAGCACACGCAACTGCTCGATAGCGGCTGGACGATATACGTCGCAAGCGGTCAACAATGGACGACGATTCTTCTTCGTCTTCAACATCAAGGCCAATTTACCCGAGAAGGTTGTCTTACCAGAACCTTGCAAACCTGACATCAAAATGATGGCCGGTTGTCCTCCCTGACCTTTCACATTGATTTCTGCTGTTTCGCCACCCATCAATTGAGCCAATTCATCGTGAACAATCTTCACCATCAACTGACTGGGCTTCACGGCTGTAAGCACATTCTGTCCGAGAGCTTTCTGCTTTACGGTGTCGGTAAAAGTCTTGGCTACCTTATAGTTCACGTCGGCATCAAGCAATGCCTTACGCACATCTTTCAAGGTTTCCGACACATTGACTTCGGTGATTTTACCCTCACCTTTTAGGATTTTGAACGAACGTTCAAGTCTTTCGCTAAGATTTTCAAATAACATATTGTTTTTACTCTGATTTCTAATTGTATATATCCTGTTTCTTTACAGAAATTCCTTATACCTTATTATATTATATATATTTGAGGGCGCAAAAGTACGAAAAAAAAGTGAATCGAACAAACAAAGTATTTGAATGATATCAGATTTCCACAATTCAAACAAATAACACACATTTTTTTCGACTCCCAAACCATTCTATCAAAAAAAAACAAACATTCAAACCTTACGAATTTTCTCCCTACCTGAAAGTTTTTTCTTCCCTACCTGAGAAAAATATTTTCTTAACGGGAGAAAATCAACAGCTTTTCGCTCCAATCTTTTTTACCGGTTCCTTACCGAATTTCTCCACATCATAAGCCACTACTGCAAACAACAGAGAAAAAGCGAAGAATAGAAAGGAATAGACTCTTCCAGCATACGCATCTACTAAAAGTTTAATCTGAAACTATCCGTTTCTATATCATATCGCACCTTATAAGGCTCTATTTTTGCACAAATCGCGTCTTTTTGTGCAAAAAGTTTGTCGATTCATGTTTTTATAGTACCTTTGCACCCGATTTTTAACAAAACATTTTTAGTTATGAATAAAAAACTGTTAATTAGTGCAGCAGCACTTATCGTTTCAACTTCAACTTTCGCAGGAGGTATCCTGACGAATACAAATCAGAATGCAACTTTTTTACGTAACCCCGCCCGCAACGCAGCTATCGCCATTGATGGTGTATATAACAACCCTGCCGGTATCGCTTTCTTGGACGAAGGTTTCCATTTCTCACTCAGCTGGCAAGCTGCATGGCAGAAAAGAGAAATTACATCTCAGCACAATTTCTTCGCGTTGAATACTGCTACTCCAGGTGTAACACGCAAAGAATTTGTAGGAGACATCGTTGCTCCTGTAATCCCCTCTTTCCAAGCCGCATACGTTTTCAATGACAAATGGTCAGTATCAGCCCAATTCGCTATCGGTGGTGGTGGTGGAAAGTGCGATTATAGCAACGGACTCCCCATGTTTGAAAAATTGATAGGTGGTAATTTGGCCTCAGCTCAAGCCACTTCATACGGATTGACACAAAACTTGGTAGGTGAACAATATTTCTATGCCCTTCAATTGGGTGGTACATATAAGATTACTGACCAAATTTCTGTATTTGGAGGTGTACGCGGTGTTTTGGCTAATGCTTCTTACACTGGAGCCATTGCAAACATTACAGCCAATGGCGTACCTGGAGGTGCTTATTTAAACGGTGTTTCACAACAAGCCGCCGCTGGAGCTCAGCAGGCAGCAGCTGCTGCTACTCAATATGCTCAAGCAGGTATGACTGCTGAAGCAGCTCAATACCAAGCTATGGCAGAACAATTAACTGCAGCAGCTACACAAGCTGGCACTTATGCATACTTGATGCAAAGTGACTTCAATCTTGATTGCTCACAGAATGGTTTCGGTATCACTCCGATCATCGGTATTGACGTTAATTTGGGCAAGTGGAACTTGGCTGCCAAGTATGAATTCCGCACCAAGATTGACTTGGAAAACGAATCCAAGAACTCAGCTAACGTAGATGCCATGATGCCTAACTATGCTGATGGTGCCAAGAACCGTTCTGATATCCCTGCATTGGCTACATTCGGTGCTCAATACAGCCCCATCGAAGCATTGCGTATCGGTGCAAACTTCAACTATTACTGGGACAAGGATGCCAAAGGTTCTCCTATCAAGAATGGCGACAACACTTGGGAAGCCATCCTTGGTGCAGAATATGACTTGAACGAAAAATGGATCGTAAGTTGTGGTGGTATGCGCACACAATATGGTTTCGAAGATGCAGACATGAGCGACACTAATTTCAATGTTAGTTCATATGCCGTTGCCATTGGTGGTGCTTACAAGTTCAACGACATGTTGAAACTGAACTTCGGTTACATGCACTCATTCTTCGATGAACACGAAGTGAAATCTGCTACAGGTTCTGACATCTACACTCGTAAGAACGATGCAGTAGGTCTTTCACTCGACTTCAAGTTCTAATAGCAACCAACTCAGATAACGAGCTATAAGCTACAAGAGACAAGTATCTGTGCCTGTATATATGGCAACTTGTCACTCATAGCTTATAGCTCGTTCTTTTGTTATCCCCATTCCAATCAAACCTTAGACCTTAATATTATATATAAATTTACACAACACTGAGAAAAATTAAGATTCTTTTGACTTTTCAAATTCTTTTTTATACCTTTGCAACAATTTATTAGGTTTCATTGTTACCCAATGAAAGGACCAATCGAAGAATCCATGAACAAGAAAAGAATCTACATATATGTCATACCTGCATGTATAGCCCTTACATTGATTGCCATCATCGGGTGGGGATATACGCACTTGAGTTTTCAGGAAAAACAAGTAGATACGGACCTTTACACATTGATACCAGCCAACAGTGAAGCCATCCTTGAGGCAAACGACCTCAATGCCTTGAACAAAACGATACAGAACTCCCACTATGCCGACAAATACCATTTATTGCATATTTCAGAGTTACTGAAAATACTAACCCACAACATAGATGTAATTTCGCGCCAACAAGCCCATGGCCTCAGCACAGAGATGAACAGCCAACTGATTGTCAGTTTCCATGCACCAGGCACCGTACACGACCAAGTTATCTACGGACGCTTTGGTAATGGAGACATCAACTCCATTACCCGGCTGATGCGACAGAATAGAGGAAATGCACACACCCCTAAAACTTTGGTTTATCAAGGAGAAGAAATCATCATCTACCCCATAGGAAACAATTTCCTTGCCTGCTATTTCCAACCGGGTTTCTTTGCCGTAAGTTTCCAAGAAAAATTAATTGAAAAAGTCATTGATGCCTATAAAAACGAACGTTCTGTTGCGACTACATACCCCTCCCTGAACACCTTGCGTAAACAGACAAAGCACAATGAACCACTTTCCCTTTATCTGCATCCTGAAAATAACGACAAAGAATGGATACGGTATGATATCCGTATGAATGCGTCAGCCATCTATCTGGCCAACTACCAAACCGTTATTGACACATGCAAAAACGAAGAATCAATCATTCTTCACAAAAGACTGGATGACAAACTCTTACCAGAAAACATACAATTGGTTGCTCAAAAGTCTTTTGTACATTCCCAAACGACAGAGAACATTTCACCACAAGCTACGCTGAATACAATATTGGCCGAAAATGGATGCAAGGAAATAGACTTGATACATTTCTCACAACCTACATCCACAGATACATTGTACCACCAATTATTGATGGTGCCTATCCCTATATCATACATCGACCAGCTAAAAACGGCACTGAGATACCCTCTGCACGCCAAACGCCGTGCAAGCATTTGGTTACACAATACGCCCTACCCTATTTGGCAATGCGAGGCAGACAGCACCCTGAATTCCTACTTTATTGCACAACAAACAGCAAACGGCTATTGGTTAAGTACCTACCAAAACAACCTGTTGGTAACCACCACAAGAGAAACCTTACGCTATTATCTGACCGACATTCATGAAGAGAAATCTCCCATGTCACACACCTCCAACAAAAAGACATACATACATTGTTTGGAAGACCTTGCAGAAGAATCCAACTTCACCATGGTGACTGATTTGAACGATTTCATCTATCATCATCCAAGAATGGCCGAAAACACCCCATGGATACCCTCTCTATTCTTGAAGCATAAGGATTTCTTCAAACATTTCATGCTTTCTACCCAACACATCCATACCGATGGCCACATCAGTTCCCAAGTGATACTGACATACCAAGGAGACTCTTTATTATCCAAACAGGCAAGGAATTAGGTTAAAAAGCACAAAAAAGTCCTATTTTATAAAATTACCTAAAAAACAAACACAAAATTTTGCCCATTCATATAATGTGGCTATTTTTGCATAACCCAGTTGGTCCGCAAGGGTTGGGTGGGTAACATTATAAATAAAAGGACGTTTACGAACGCATCTTCGACTATCAAATCTCGCAAATTTGATTTCCATCAAGAAGATTCGCAACGGGAAACGTCCACGTTGGGTGTATTGTACCCTCTGCATACTATCTCAGACAGCATGTAGAGTTTTTGTATAATATCTCACGACGTGGGCCAACTGCGTTGCTTATCCTTGATGGAGGCAATGCGAGAGCCTGATAGTGGGATAAGCGAGGACAGCCCCACGTCTTTTTTAATAAAAAAATAATTTAGAATTGTTATCGTGTGGGGCCACGATTTTTTTTAGTACCAATATGGTACATGCAGGCCATTTAATAGAAGAGATACTACATAAGCAGGGGAAGACCGTCACTTGGTTTGCTTCCCAATTATGTTGTACCCGTACGAATGTTTATAAAATCTTCCGAAAATCAAATTTGGATACAGTTTTATTGTGGCGTGTATCTTGCATACTTGAGTACGATTTGTTCCGATTCTACTCCTCCGAATACCAAAAACATCTGCAAAACAAGTAATTTACAAACTTCCAGTACACCAAATTTATGTATCCACCTTGGATACTGTATCCATTTCGTAAACAATCATTTTACAAAACTGGAATATATTTTTTCTTACTTTGCAACCCAAAATGATTCAAATGTTTGTAATGATTATAGTATGATACATGCTGGCCGTTTGATAGAACAAATACTACACGAGCAGGGAAAGACCGTCACTTGGTTTGCTACTCAATTATGTTGCACCCGCACTAATGTATATAAAATTTTCCGAAAATCAAATTTGGACACAGATTTATTATGGCGTGTATCCTGTATTCTTGAGCAAGATTTGTTTCAATTTTATTCATCCGAATATGAATCATTCGCTCAGCACTAGTAATTTTCCAAGTTTCGATTTGCGCCCTTACATGTATCCATTTTAGACACTGTATCCATTCCGAATACAACCATTTTACAGGGCAGGAGAATATTTTTCCTTACTTTGCATCTCAAGACGACAAACAATCGTTTGTAACATTTTATGATTTAATGAAAAATAGTGCGTATGAGATGCAATAATTGTGGTTGGAACAATCCTGAAGGGGCGACAAAATGTGCAAAGTGTAATCAAATTTTAGATCCAAAGAGCAGTGCTTGGGAATGGCCCTCTTATTCAAATGGCAGTTCAAAGGAAAATGATGACACTTTTATTGTTTGTGAAAAATGTGGTTATCAGTTAGCCGATAATGTATCAGTTTGTCCAGAATGCGGTTACCAGAGAAATTCCAAGAAGACACAAGTTCTCCAACATCAAGGTTCGCAGAATTCAAATAAAGAAACAGTTGTAGATCATTCTACCATCATCCAGGAAAAAACAAGTCCCAAAGCGACACAATTTGATGCTACTCCATCAGAAGAGAAGCGGAATCCACGTGCAACAGTGGTAGTAGATAATACAGAAACTGGAACGGAATTGACATCTCAACCAGAATCTACAGAAGAGAAAATTACAGAAGAATCTTATTCTTATAAATTATTGGCTATAGACCGTCCTGTCATTGACACAAAAAGCAATGCGGTGTCTCCTTTGGGTGTGATAGAACTGAAGAGTTCAATAAAACTTGATTGGGAATTGAACGACATTGTTTTGATTGGCGGATTGAGATTTGCTAGAGTTGAATAATAGCCAAAAATCATATGAAATCCGTAGAACTCAACGAAATTCCACAACGCATAGATTGGAAAAAAGGAGAGCGTATGCCCTCTGGATTGAAGGTATTGGCCACATTAGGCGAAGGTGCCTTTGGTAAGGTGTATAAGGTCGAAGATGAAAAAGGAACCGTATATGCCTTAAAAATTCTGCGTCTGTGGGATGTATCCCCAGATATTCGTCAGGCGCTTGTCGAACGTTTTGAAATGGAATTCAAGACCGGACAAATCGCCAGTCCCTATTTGGTACATTCGATTGACTACGGATTTATCAAAGGCAATCCATACATCAAAATGGAATTTTGTCCTGGAGGAGATTTGGTTTCGATGCTTGGAAACAAAAAACTGAATGTATCCAAAATTGCATCGGACATCTTGCACGGTCTGCATGATTTGCATAAGAATGGTAAGATTCATCGTGACTTGAAATTAGAGAACATTCTGTTCAAGCCCGATGGAACAGCGGCGTTGACTGATTTTGGAATCGTTGGAGACGTTGATAACCGAAAGACAGGTAAAGACTTTTGGGGACGTCCGATACAAATATTTGGCACCTACGCCTATATGCCACCTGAAGCAAGTGAACCTCAAGCACGAAAACAGACCGTACTCCCAACACGCGACATATTCTCTTTTGGTGTTATGATATACCAATTGCTGACAGGCGAATTGCCATTTGGCAAATTGGAAGACCATGATGATTTGGTAAACTATCAAAAACGCATCAAGGTTGGTGATTGGGATAGAAGGAAATTGAAGAATGTTCCTGATGGCAATTTATGGAGAGCACTTCTGGAAGGTTGCTTAAGACCCAATTATAAGGAGCGTATCCAAAAAATACCCGACATTTATAAACTGATTCCTCATATCGAAGAATCCGAACTCCTAAATAAAAAAGGAAACGATGCCTTACAGACGATTAAAGGTGCTCGCCTGCGAGTAATGCATGGTGATGGGTACGGTATGGTTTATGATTTGACAGAGATGTCAAACAGTTCATCACGGATGAATATCACGTTAGGCAGGCAAAAGGACAATCAAATTGTGGTAGTGGATCCCTGTGTATCACGTGGACATTGTACCATAGAGACAGATATGGAACGCCTGCATTGGCGCATCCGAGATGGACAATGGAATCGGGAATCCAAGAAATGGGAATTATCCTTTAATGGAACTTATGTCAATTCGACCGAAGTGAAAGCCTCGGGTTTCTGGCTTGAAACAGATGACATCATTTCCATCGGAAGCATGAAATTCAGATACGAACAATATTAATAAACAAAATAAAAAACTGTAATTATGAAAAAAACACAAGCTTACAAGAGAACCCTTGCTGGTTCAGTGGGTGCAGGTATGGGTGCATTGGTTAATGGTGCAGGTCGTACTTTTTACATTCTTGAATTCAAAACAACGACTCAATATCATAAAGCCGGTGATTCTGAGAAAGTAATTGTTGACCAAATTGAGTTGGGCCGTGATTCAAAATGCCAAATCCGTTTCGATGATGGTTGCGAAACTGTTAGCCGCAAGCATGCAGCTATCGTTCGCGAAGGTGAGGGTTGGAAGCTTATCTCCTTGTCAAAGACAAACTCAACGTTCGTAAACGGACAACCCATCAACGGTGAGCAGATGTTGAACACTGGTGATGAAATCCGCCTCTCTTCAAAAGGTCCGATTATCGGATTCATTGCTCCCCAAGGTGCCAAAGGATTGGTAAAATCCATTGCCATGACCGAACGTCTGAAACTTTTCCAGAAACAGGCTCTCAAACCCTACAAGACCGGAATAGCCATTCTTTCAGTTGTTCTGGTACTTGCCATTGCAGGTTTGTCAGCCTATATATATAAACAAGGAGAAAACTATTCTCGCATAATCGGTGAAATGGAACAGGCTCTTAACGAGCAGACTGACAAAGTTCAGAAACAAGCCCGTCAATTGAACAATCAAGCTGCCAAAGTAAAAGAAACCGAAGAGAAGAGCTTAGAAATTTTAAGTGAGTTCAACAAGTCCAAGGAAAATTTGGTATTGTTACAAGAAGAGTTGAGCACACTCAAGCAAACTTCAGGAACAACAGAAGAACAGTTGAAACTTGCTGAAGAAAAGGTAGTCAAAGCGATGCAAGCACTGGAAGAAGTCCGTGCAAAAGGCGTTTCAGAATCTGAAGCCTGGAAAGCTGCCAAAGCTATGCAAGATTCTATTCAGGCAGAAATGCAGAAGGAATATGACATCATGAAAAAGCAGAATGATGAATATGTCACCGCATTGAAAGCTGAAATAGAGAAGCTGAAAGAACAATCTGAAACAACAGGTGAAGAGATGAATGGCCAAATCCAAGACTTGACGAAACTGTTGGAAGTAGCTAATGGTAAGATTAAAGAACTTGAAGAACAACAAAAGAATGCTGCTATAGAAGATTCAATAAGAAAAGCATCAGAAAATAAAGATATTTGGACATGGGATGATCTATTTAACCGTAAAAATGACACTTTAGAATACATTCAAGCTCTTGATCCAATATCATAACAAGAAGAACCAAATCACTCATTTTATTTCCTTACTTGCCCGTGTAGAGATGCAAATCTTGCGGGCAAGTATATTTGTTTAATTTTTGATAAAAGATTATGTCTAGAATAGAATTTCGATTGACTGCTGCAACTCATGTAGGTTGTGTGCGCACGAACAACGAAGACAATTTTATCACCAATGAAGATTTGTCACAATCGGATTGGTTTGTACCTCAAGATGCTTCCCAATTGATACCTTTAGGAAAAGATGGAGCCATCTTGGTGGTAGCTGACGGCATGGGTGGACTCAATGCTGGTGAAGTGGCCTCTGCGATAGCTGTAGATACCATAAAAAGATATTTCATGGACACAGACTTGAGCAGTATAAGCAAAAGCCAAAAGTCAATTGAGAAGTTCATGTGCAAAGTGGTAGTGGATGCTGACAAGGAAATCAAGAGACATGTCAAGGAGAATCCCGAAACCAAAGGAATGGGAACAACCATCGTCATAGCATGGGTCATTGGTGATGTCGCTCATATTGTATGGTGTGGCGACAGCCGGGCATACGTTTTCAATGCTGAAGAAGGATTGATGCGTCTGACCAAAGACCATTCTTACGTACAGGAATTGGTAGATGCCGGCAAACTGGATGAAGAATTCGCAATCGACCACCCCGATAGCAACATCATCACCCGTTGCTTGGGAGATTTCCAAGGAAGAGCCAATCCCGATTACACAGCCTATCGATTGAAATCTGGAGACACAATTCTTCTCTGTAGCGACGGTTTGTGTGGAGTCTGCCGGGATGAAGAAATTCTACAAGTGATGGATGGAGCCAAAGAGGATATCGAACAATGTCGGAAACAACTGATCCTATGCGCTCTGAAAGCTGGAGGTTACGATAATGTCACAGTTGCGCTGCTTGAAACAACTACGGTAGAAGCAGATGAAACCACTTCATCTTATACACTCTTTGATGAAAAAAATGTTCGCAGAATAAACCTTTCAGCTGAAGATGAAGAAAAGTCCCAAAAGAAACTGATGAATACAGTGGAACTGGATGAGTCTGGATTCTCGGAAGAGGAAGAAACCGAGACTCCTAAAAAGAAAAACAAAGTAGATTTGACCACTACTGAAACTCGTTCTTCCAATGGTTTTAGCCAAACACTAATCATCGCGTTATTACTGATTATTCTGGCATTGATAGCTATCAGTTTTTTTAGAAATTGACCATTACCACATTAAACAATAAAAACAGAACAACTTATGCAACAAGATAACCAATATAAACCTGGAATGATTTTTGACGGACATTTCTTATTAAAAAAATTAATAGGAAAAGGTAGCTTCGGTAAAGTTTGGTTGGCCTTTGACCAATGGACAGAATTGGAAGTCGCCATCAAGATGTATGCAAAAATGGATTCCCAAGATTCTAATGAATTTATCAAAGAGTTCAAAGTTGCTTTCAATTTGAACCATACCAACCTGCTTCATGCTACCTATTTAGGAATCTGCAAAGACGAAGGGAACAGTTGTCCTTATTTAGTCATGCCTTATTGCCCACAAGGTTCGGTAGCTAAATTAATCGGAGAAATGAAAGAGACTGAAATCTGGGAGTTTATTGCCGATGTAGCTTCCGGATTAGCTTACTTGCACCGTCAGCCTTCTCCAATTATCCACCAAGATATTAAGCCTGAAAATATTTTGGTAGCCAAAACTGGGGAATATGTCATCACAGATTTCGGTATCAGCCAACAACTACGCAAGACCTTAACAAGAACCAGCGGCAACTTAGCATCCGGTTCTGCTGCATATATGGGGCCTGAAAAATGGAGCAAACATCCCATGCCAGTAAAAGCCAGTGACATTTGGTCTTTAGGAGCAACCATTTATGAGCTGATTGTCGGTGATTTACCCTTCTGTGGACAGGGAGGCACTATGCTGAGAAGTGGAGCAGAGATGCCCGACTTGCCAGAAGGATTTTCCCCGGAATTAAATATGGTGATGCAGTCATGTTTGGCTTTGGAGACATGGGACAGACCTACAGCAGAGCAATTGGCAGACTACGCACGCAAAAAGATTAAAGGCGAGTCTCCTCAACCGACTTGGAAAGTTCCGGTAGAAGGAAAAAAGACAACAGCACAAGCCAAACCCGAACGTGTCCAAAGTCCCACTCAAAAGTTTCATCCGACCACTCCACAAAAGGAGAACAAGCCAAATGAGAACCGTCCCAAGAAACAGATAAAGAAAAAAAGCAATGAATGGGTTTCATGGGTTGTACTGATTGTTGCAGCTTTGGTCGTAGGAGGCTTTGCCGCATGGTTGATAACAATGAAATAAATAATAAGCAAAAAAGATTTTGATGATATGAAGCACTTTATAAATGCTCATTTACGCTGGTGTATCTTCATAGGGGGACTATTTTTTGTCCTGAATGCATATTCATTGAAATTGGATGTCAATTTTACGGTTTCTGCAAAAACTGCAGATTCACGCTACAATGATGTTGCAATAGAAACAGGAGGTATTCACCATGTCATGTTGAGAAGTCTGGTGAACTGGCAGATTACGTATGAAGATTGGGCCGAAGATAATATTCCGCATGATTCACTGTATCTGTGCCTGAATTATGATATGGACAACAATGGAACATATACTACTATACTTACAGATACCATAAAGGAGCTGACTTTGCAAGAATTGACTAAAAACAGAATATTGCAGGCTAATTCTGTCGGGAAATATCGAATCACCATAAAGCCCATTCGATTGACCACCAATGAAGATAAGGAGTTGGAACTTTTACCCTTGGATGTACTTTCAGTAAGCAAAGTGTTTGAATTTCACGAAGTACCCTTGTATGTACCTTCTTTCGCGAATGGTAAAACCTCTCTTTATGAAGGAGAAAAAGTGTCTTTGGAAGTCGGCGCCTTGCCCAATGAGTTGAATTGGAACTTCTCATGGAGTATGGACAACGAAAAGACTTCTGGACAAGAATGGACAAAAACATTTTCGATAAACGAAGTACGTGCAGAAAAGACTCTCTCTTTGTCTGCTGTATGCCTTGCTCCCGACGGTAAGACCCAATGGTACGAAGAAGCGTTTGATAAAGTCTATACCTATACCGTTTATAAAAAGCCTGTATTGTCCATCAATTTGACTGCAGGCAAATTCAAAGATGAAGCATACAATTCTGAAATCATCGAACGCAACAGCACTTCTTATTTGTTGGAAGGTGCCGGTGAACGAGACATTACATTCGCGATGTCCTATGACAAAAACAACTATCAAATATCTAAGATCTCATACGACATACAAAATGCAGACACGGATTTTGCAGAGACTCAATCATCCGAGTCCTTCAATATGCGTAATCTCCAATTTGGACGATATACCGTAGAGGTAAAGAACGTTGTTTGGAAAATAAAGAATGGTGAAGAGCTGCCCTCATTGGATGATATTCCTTATGAATACCCGTCAATGACTGTGGAATTACGTGAAAAGCCCTTGATGCGTACCGTTTCATGGCACGACAAGACCGTCCACATGTGGTCGGGCAATGTACCTGAGCCATTGACAATCAATTCCCTTGAAAAGGCCCATAAAAACGGGAAATATGTTTGGATGATTGATAATACCCCGTCATCTGAAGGTAACAACGAGCAATGGACAACCTCTTTCTCTTGTGCCGACGGACAGATTGTCAACAAGGTCGTATCCTTGAATGCATCCTATTCTGACCCCCAATACTCAGATATCAAATGGTACGAGAAAGAGTATAAGCATACTTATAAAGTATATGGAACGCCTGTTGTCAAATTCACCAACTCTGACAGTTTTGATGAACTGACACAAGAATACAACCATTATTCCAAAGAATCGGCCTATATCGATCTGGACATAAACGGTGGATACTCTACCGATTGGACTTATAAGTGGACAAAGAATCAGGAGGTGGTAGAAGGTAACAATCGCAAGAATTATTCTTATGACTTAAGAGAGAATAAACAAGATACCGTTTATTGCGATACCATATTCGTGGAATTTGAGAACAAATTACCGGGAAATGTGACTCCCTATAAAGGAAATTTGACCTGCTACGTCAAGATTTGGCCCGAAGCCTCTGTTGTAGTTACGTTAAGCGACAGTATTGATGTGGGAAGATATGAGCCCTACAACTATGTCCATAAATTGGGCATGTACGAAGGATACACCCGAAAAGTGACCGTGAATATGTTCGGAGGTAACGAGGAAAACTGGACATGTAAATGGTATAAAGAGAATACATTAGCAGGCAACGAAATCTCAGAATCTGAAGGCATTCTATCAGTATTAGGAGATGAAGAATTTCAGATTAAGGCCACCAAGTCCATGACCTACGTTTGTGTAACAACAAACACATTGCCCAATGGAAAGAACCTCTCAAGACAGTACCGAATACAAATAAAAATGTATGCCCAACCTCAAGTGATTGCCATAACACAACCTGGAAAGTACAATCTACTGGCAGGAGTGACATATAAAGACCGTATGACATTTAATGTACGGAATATAGGCGGATACGAAAACGGTTGGACATTTACATGGACAGACAATAAGGGTCCGATTGAGGCTGCTGAAGGTTCGTTGGCATACGAATACATTGCAGATAATGCAAATGAAAAGCCTGAAACCATTGTTCATAAGCTAACTTATGCCAATACCGTAGATGGAGAAGTCGGATGTCAAGGTGAAATGGAATTCGTCGTAGTGGATTATTCGACTCCCCAAGCCTCAACCATGAATCAGGATTATACACAAGAGATGCGCGATGCGGATTCAAGAACCTTCTCTGTCACACCACCGATGGGAGGAAACCCCAACGGTTGGTATTACAAATGGAGAAGAGATTATAAGGATATAAACACCGAATGGATCAAGTGGGACAACAAGAATAATGGTCACACTCAGGACTTTGTAATAAAATTGGATGAACAAGGACAAGTATTTGAGAAACGTGTTGAATCACATCAATACGACTTTGTCTATACCAATTTAGATGGAGAAGGACAAGAATTAATAGCCCCAGAAGTGATCAGTTTCCCTGTCACAGTCTATCGCAGGCCGGTGAAACCAACCCAAATCGTAGAGAAAGGTGGTGGAAAGTCCAATTTGTTCATTCTTATGTATCATGTAGAACAGAATGTATTGGAACAAGCTGATATTCTTTTCGACTTCTATATGGCAGATGGCGAGCATTTATATACAGGAAAGGACCGTACCCTCTTCCTCCGTGGTGGACAGAAAGGATTGCGTGGTCGTTCCCTATGGGAATATGATGTTGACAATGACAATATCATTGATTTCTATTGTTATTCCGACCCTGTAGGTATTGGTTCTATGGACGAAACTAAGGCACCGGACCAGATAGTATCCGTAAGTAATGATTCGGGCATGTCGCCAATATCTGTTGCAGCATATTCCGTAACGGGTGAGATGGTGAAGAAGGTTGACTATGCCATGCAGAAGGATTACAATGAGACAGAGTTTTTACAAGATGTCCGCAAAGGTATGTATGTCCTTCATTGTTTGACCGGAAATCAGCGTGTGGTAAAGAAAGTGGTTGTAAAATAATAAGTGGAAGAAACGATGAAAAAGATTATATATATACTTCTATTGCTCGTAGGAATCCCTGCCTGGCTGATGTCGCAGAACCTCACAAATGCCCAACGGCGTTATATGATGATGGATTTGATGGAACTTCTTGAGAACTATGAAAGATATACAAGTATTAATGGAGATCCGGAAAAAGCAGTTTCATTCTTAAGCTTATTTGAAAATGACAAATTGGTCATATATAATGATCTGTTAGGTTTATCAAATACAGAAAGTCTATCTGTAAATGAATATGTAAATTTGCTGCAAAATAGGACTTCACAAACACGAATTCAAAACATTCTTGTTCACGAAGTGTCGAAATCAACGGATAAATGGTTAGCACGTATTACATTTAATAAGCAGAACCTTCATATTGGAGAATGTGAGCATGTCGTTTTCTCGTCTGCTGAATTTTATAAGAATGATTATCAGATGCAACTCGTCGCCTCATGGGATTCATTGAGTAGAACTTGCAAGATTGTCTCTTTAACGGGTTACATCCAGAGTGATGCAGCAAAACTGCCCGCGAATTATATGGTGTTCAAAAAAAATCATCCGAATGATTCTTTGCTGCTTTGCAACGGCACAAGTATCCGATTCGACAGATACGACCAAGCATTCCTTGCACGCGATGCCCAATTCACCTATCCTGTGGATCAAGACATGAAATTGTACTTGATTGACGACACCCTGGGTTGTAATATCGTAACCATGGACTACCGCCCTACCCGTTGGCGTCTAAAACCACATGTGGACATCTTCATGGGTGACGTATTCGGCATCCAGACCGTCAATGACAATGCCATACAGACCTCTTCTTCTTCCTTCGGTTGGGGATTGGATGTAGGATATGTCTATCCGACCACAAAAAGAATCAAACACGGTTTATTTTTCGGAATTGGATTCCAAAAGTCCCAATTATCTATGAGCATCCCGACAATGGCTTATGCCTATTATGCCGGTCCTGAAGCCGATGTGGATGGTGACAAGTATTATCGCCATTATTCGATGAAGGATACCCGCTACCATACAGAGCTGAAAGAACTCTATATTCCATTCTATTGGGATATGGATTATCGCATCAACAAAGACTGGTCTGCGTATGCCAACATCGGTTTGAAAGCATATGTGGGATATGGAGAGGAAAAGGTCAACTTTGAAACGACCTACACTACCTACGGAAAATATCCTCAATACGGAAACCTAATCATCGACCACAACACCTATGGTGGCGAAACAGCCATCAACGGTTTTGTAAACAATACCCACATTGTCCGTAAAAATGTCAGCGATCACATCTTGAGCGATTATTCTTTAGATGGTTTCATCGGTCTCGGAGCACGTCGCCACATCTATAAGGATTTGTATGGAGATTTGGGATTCTATTACCAGACAAGTATATTGAACAATTATCGTTCAACCGGTGATGTAGCGGTTGCAAATCACAAGGACTTTGTTACCACTCGTAAAGTCCCCATGTCTTACCAGACTTCTGGAGGTGAGCACATTGAGAACATCTCCGGCTACATTTCTTCGATGCGCCGTAGCGCATTCTATTTAAATGCAAGTGTAATTTGGAAATTTTAAAAACAGAATAAAAATATGGGAAAAGATGCCAATCAAATGAAACTGTTCAAGTGCCACGATTGTGGCCAACAGTTCTACGTCACAGGTGACGAATTAGAAGACGTAGTATGTCGAAATTGCCAATCAGACAATGTTACCCCTGTCAACAACACTACCATGTGGTTGAAAATCCTAACCTTCGTGGCTATTGCTGTTGTAGGATGTGGTACTGCGTTGTTTTTTATGAAAGGAGAAAAAGAAGGAAGTGATGTACCTGATCCTATTGAAGAACTTAAAGAAATATTAAAAATAGCTCAAATTTCTCATAGTGATTTCACAGACCATGGCAATAATACCTATTCATTTGTAGCCAAATGTGAATTTGAAGGAAAGGAAAAAACAAACTACAAGTACGAGTATGTCTTGATGGATAATAACGGAAAGGTGCTTAAAACTTCTACTGATGGAAAATTTTCTAATTTAGGAGGAACTGAATCTGGCTCTTATTTTTATAACGTGGTTATTTCAAATAAAGATGCAAAAGTAGAAACTCCCACCATGGAAGTTATAGGATTCGAAAAAGTTCCCGTTTTAAGTGGGAAGAGCCCAGACAACAAAATAGAAGAAGTAAGTACACCAAAGCCACAAATACTAGCTAATCCTTGGACCAAAGAAGAACTTGAAGAAAAAATTTTAGATTCACAAGCTTCAATTGACAAGAATAGACATTTTATTTCTCGTTCAGTTAAAATTACCTATACCAATATTCGTGAAAATGAGGGTGAAGGACCAACAAATTTAACTGATATAGAAGGACGATTAGAGTTTGGTTTATGGGAAAGTGTCAAAGTTACGAACATTTCTTATAACAAACAAAATGTAATTATTGCGTTTGAATTGGAAGTTGAATACCCCAAAGACTAAATAGCAATGAAAAAGGTATTTTTATTATTATTGTTATCATCGTCATTATTTAGCGATAGTCTTCTTTTTGCACAAAAAAAAATAAAGACTTTTGAGTTTATATATGTAGCACACAATATGGATACCCCCATAGCTACATTAATAAATAAACTGCATGATCTTTATTACACTAAGGTTTCAGAATATGAAGCAACAGAAGTGGATGCATGCATATTTTATTTGGCAAAAGGATATTCCCCCAAAATAGTAACAGTAAATTTGGATGCAGATGAGAATTTATCAAATGATAATCAAGAAAAAATTGAAGAATGGTTAAGTGAATTGAATAAGACAGATTATAGAGTCGAACCAGATTCAGATGTAGATTCAATCATTAAGATTCTTAATCAATATGACTTTCTGAATGAAACAGGCCATTTGAAATATGAAAAAATAAAATTCAATTTTTATGTTGACAATGAATTTTGGGTAAATGGTTACAATGAATCTTTAATCGCAAAACTATATTGGGTTTTAGGCTTAGATCGCTTTAAAAACGATTTTGAATTCGAATGGCGTGTATGGTGTAGTGAAAAACTTCATAAGAGACTTGAAAATGAAGAATTATATTTTGGAGAAAGAAATTGGGGAGAAATAAATAAAGACTTTAGGCCATTATTATTAGAGAGTGATGATGAATATTAATAACCGTAAAAAGATTTAACATGATAAAGAGATTCATATTTTTAGTATTTAGCATATTCAGTTTTGTTGTATTGTTTGCAGCTGAATTACGAGTTAACCAATGCGAAGTTTTCATGCCTGAAATTCTTAAGCAAGAATTAATCAAGGAATCAGATGTTATCCAACTTGCCAAATCAAAGATTTATGGTCAAGATTCCAAATTGGAAAAAGACAAAAAGTTGTATTGGGAAGTATATAGCGACCGTGAAAATAACAAAGTATATGGAGAACCGCGACTAAATTCACTTCCATCAAGTATAAAACTAAGATTGGGCGAGAAAGTACGTATCGCAAAAATTGAAAATGGATTTGCTTTAGTTTATAAAGAAGAAAAAAGCCATCTTACTTGGCCTCTAATTTCTGAGGATGCAGTTTTTATAGGTTGGGTTCCTATGGATCATTTATTATTATGGAATCGTTGCCCAACTGATGATACAGGCATCTATAAAAAAGCACTTATTGTTTTTAATATGGATGCCATGAACCGTAACACTGAGAATGAAGGAAAACTATTTAAAAATCCTGATGACAAAAATGGTGAGTACACGGCAACTGGTATGACATTTTATTATATCATGAAAAAGCGAAGCGATGGAAGAGTGTTGTTAGCTCTAGAAGCTAATATAGGAGGTATGGTTGGCGACCCATTATTTGGGTGGGTAGATAATGAAACATACATTCCATGGAACCAACGTTCGTGTATTGAGCCTAATTGGAAAGTGAATATTGTCGAGAATAAGTTAAAAGGAGCTTCTGTAAGTATCATGGATAGAGGTTCTTCCATCCTTTCCTTTGGATTTGGAAATAGAACTTATAAAAATCACTCAGAAAGAGACAAATACAGAATACCTACAACCGTCTTGCGATACCCCATTTTAGAGATTTCTGATGATTCTATCAAATGTACAGCATTTGGTTTAACCAGAGGTGAAGTCTCTTTAGAAGATGCAGCTGAAAACATTGATGAAACAAAGATAGCTGAAGAGAAAGAATTAGAAAAAATGAGTCACCTGAATTTAATTATTGTAATTGATGGTACTCAATCTATGAAGCCATATTTCGCTGCTGTCAAAGAAGCTATAAAAGAAGGCTGTGAATCTTTAGGATTAGATTCAGAACAGAACAAATACCAAGCAAAAGTTGGTGTGGTTATATATCGTGATTATACAGATGGAGTTCATGTAACTGAACATTTACCTATTACTGATGTAAACGATCCTCTCTTAACTGAATTTTTAGATAAGGGAGGAGAATATGGAGTACAAAGTGCAAAGGCCGATCGTACCAGAGAAGAAGCCTTGTACAAAGGATTGGAAGTGGCATTGGACAATATTCAAATGGGATATCAAAAAGATGAAAGTAATTTGATGTTAGTCGTTGGCGATTGTGGAAATGATGAAAATGATACCCAATGTTTGACGCGTGATGAGATTGTAGATAAATTAGTAGACAATAATATCAGTTTAATGACTTTTCAAGTTAGACGTGAAAATGGAGATGCTTGGAATTCTTTTA
Source organism: Phocaeicola sp. (assembly GCA_045647865.1). Lineage (GTDB taxonomy): Bacteria > Bacteroidota > Bacteroidia > Bacteroidales > Bacteroidaceae > Phocaeicola_A. The sequence goes on along the minus strand of JAZRMW010000020.1, from coordinate 68,718 downwards.
CGAAACAGATGGGATATTTCCAGTTAAATAATGCAAAAAAGCAATATGACAAATTAAATGCTGTACAGGATGTAAAAGTAAAGGTTCAATGGGAACCAAGCACAGATGGACTTGATATCAAGACATTAGGTTATAATCAACAATTCTTTATAGCTTCACTTCGTCAACCTGCTAATTATGGTTTTCCGATGCCCGAAAACAAATTAACATTATTGATGACATCTAGTATCAGTGAATTTGCATCTGCAATAGGTCAACAGCGTGCAGCAGTTGCTAACTACGCAAGATCTTCTGCGAGTGATGAAAATGCAAAGTTAAATGAAGCATATGTAATTGCTCGTTTTGGACGTGAAAAAGCAGAACGTCTAAAATCAATCAAAAGTTTTGTAGCTTTAACAGGTACGACGCCTACTAAAGCACCAAACGGCACTGAATATTGGAATAATGTTTTATTTATTTCTGACAAAGAATTTGATAAATTATTATCAACATTACAACCCGTTTACAAACATGCAAAAAGATGCGATAGGAAACTTTATATATCAGGATTAAAAGGTATTGTACAAGGAATGCTTCCTGATATAGAAAACATGGATAATATGTCAACAGGGGATATAATGAACTTAATCACTGGATTAAACGCTAAAAGTCGTTCTTTAAATAGTTATACATTAGGAGAATTAGGAGATCCTAAAACTGTTTCAGAAAAAGATTTTATTAATTTAGTTACGGCATTTGCAGATAAATATGTAGATTTGGAAAATATTCGCCGAAAACCCAATTATCCTTTTGTTCACAAATCCGATGAAAACATATATTATTGGATTCCCGTAGAACAACTTCCTTAATAGAATATAAATACATGAAACTATTATTTGAAATAAAGAACTTACGTTGTTCCTACGATAAAGCATACCAAGAAGGCATCTCTAAAGTGGTTTTGGAAATAAACCACTTGGAGATTCCTCGTGGAAAAAGGATTTTTATTGTGGGGGAATCGGGTATCGGCAAAAGTACCATTTTGGAAACTGTCGGACTAATGAACAATACCATTGTTCCCGATGACAAAGCTCACATCTTGTTTTACGATGAAAAGGGCGCATCCGTAGATTTGGCAGAGTTGTGGCGGAAGAACGATGAAAAGGTTTTGTCGAATTTCCGACTGAAACATTACAGTTTCATTTTCCAAAGCACCAACTTGATGCGTAACTTTACGGCTTTCGAGAATATCTCATTCACCCGTATGCTGCAAGGTTATACCCAATACTCCTGCTTCAAACGGGCACGCAAGGTGTTAGCAGAATTGGGACTTGACCACATTGATGAAGATCGCATGGCTCAAGAACTTTCTGGAGGTCAGCAACAACGTTTGGCATTTGCACGTGCTATCCTCCCCGACTTCACCGTATTGTTTGGCGACGAACCTACAGGAAACTTGGATGCCGAGAATGCAGTACGCGTTATGCAGATTCTTTCCGACAAATTGGAAGAACAACAGGGAGCTTCGGCCATCATTGTGTCACACGACATGCATTTGGCCATCACCTTTGCGGATGTCATTATCAAGATTCGGAAAGAGATTCGTCCCAAAAAACACGATTTGGACGAAGATGTGATGTATGGAGTAATAGATAAAACCTGTGTATTCATTCCCGAGGGAGAAACACGTCAGCATTGGAGCAATGGTACAGACATCTATACATCAGATGCCTTGGAATTGTATTTAAGAAAGAAATAAGTATGGCAAAAGAATATCTGAATTTATTGGCAAAACGCGAGTACAGAGTGGTATTGGGTCCTCGCTTTGTAAATCTGTGGCTATTGGTCATTGTATTGGTAGCAACCTTTGTATCCATTTCCTTTAGCAATGGCAGTATGCTTTATCTGTCTGACAAAATGAATGATCCTTTCACCAATTGGCTGAATATTGAGAAAGAAGAGGACGAGCATGAAATTGAAAGTTTTAAACAATTATACAATGAACTTTCCGATGAAAACCTTCGTCAACAATATAAAATTTCAGAAGTCCAAGGAGACAACTATTATTCTTATTCTCTTTTTACTGCAGATTGCAAAGACCGACATTATTTGGATTGGCGTTTCTTTGAAAAGATGGATGCTCCTATAATGGACGCCATACTTGATGAAGACAATGTAGTCGAAAACTGTGTTATTCCTAAAGATTTGCTAAAAAACAAAAGTTTAGGGATTATCATCACCAAAGATATATTGCTTAGATTAGGATATTCACTTGACTCTATTCCATCTTTCATTTACTTCCAATCTAACAGCGAAGGAGCTGATACATTAGGAATAGATTTAGTTGAAGGAAAATTTTCCCCTGTTCCAATTCCTTTATTGGCTGTAGTTCGTCGTTTACCAATGAATAAAGATGTTATAGGAACTCAATGTTTTTATGAAAAATACAATGGAAACAACTGGGCATTAAGTATATCCAAAGATTACATTGAAAAAATGCTTTATTTTGTAGAAGGCGATGTAGAACATGCAAATAATTTTGTAGAGTATATCCGTACACTTTTACCTGATTCTTTTTCACAAACAATCATTCGTACATGGGAAATGGGTAACGATGATAGAAATGTCGTAAGTCATCTTGAACCATGGAAAAAAGGTACATTTGTTCGTATATATCATTTACCACTATCAGAATGCATTTCTTTAGAAAGTAAAATCAAAAACTCATTAGGAAATCAGGTAATACGCCTTTATGATTACAACATGAAAGATTTTCCTATACATGACCGCAGATGTCTTTCTGTCAACTTTGCCTCTTTAGATTCAATTCGAGCATTCGAGAATTATGCTAAAACAAACTTTGGAATTCAAGTCGATATGACCCAAGTCGCCTCCAAGGAGAATTTCAATGCAGTGAGTGTGATGGCCAATATTTTGTCATGGGCAATGATTGTTTTTGCTTTGATTTGTATCATCATGTTTGTGGTAAACATGTTGCAGAGTTATTTCCAGAAGGTGAAGCGAAATATGGGAACATTCAAGGCTTTCGGAATCAATTCTTCGGAACTGATCAATGTCTATGTTCTGATTCTTTTGGCCATGATATTGTCTGCCGTATGTGTTGCTTTGGGTATCACCTGGTTGATAGAACTTCTGCTCCCGGTATTAGGTCTCCTCAAGGATGGAGAATTCAATTACTTATACCTATGGAATGCAAAAACCATGTGGGCCATTGTGGTCATTGTGGTAGCAACCATTGCTACGGTACATATCGTCATGACCCGTCTGCTTCGTCAAACACCCGGTGACTTGATTTATGACAGATAAATGCTCTTCAACATTCTAAGGAAACCTGTTTGGAAACTTCAATAATCTAAAAAATAATCGTATGAAAAATTGGAGAATATTTTTGTTACTTTTTGTTGGTACATGGATGAGTAACCAAGTATCTGCACAAACATTGGAAAAGGCAGAGGCAAGTTTAAAACAATTCCAGGAATTGAGTAGGCACCAAGGAGAAGATTCTCTGATATGTGCTACGTATTGCCAATGTATTGAAGATTATATTGCAGTGATGTCGAATACCGAACCCAATTCCCAGGCACATACACAAGCCAAAAAGATTGTGAGCAACCTGTTCCCTTTCTGTCGGAAAGCATTTGAACATTACTACAAGAAGAATGATAAAGAATTGGCTTTGGCCGTTGCCAAAGTGCATTGTGATGTTCTTCTGTCGGAAATCTTTGTCAAAGATACGATGACCACGCAGGACAACTTGACCATGTATATGATTCAATATGCTGCGATGGAAACATATAAGGCCAAAGATTATTCCCATGCGATTGGATACATCAATCTCTGCTTGGAATTAGGAGAAAACATCCAGCATCAGGAGAATCTGTATTCGTATCTTATACAATCGTATATGAATGTTGAAGATTATGAATCTGCACAGAAACTGCTTGATGAAATCACGAAACAGTATCCATCCAATGCCAAATTCTTGTCTATGGCAATCAACAACTGTGTGAAACTTGAGGACACTAAAAAGTTAAAACAGTATTTGGATATTGCATTAACAGCCAATCCGAATGATGAGCAGTTACTTAAAATCCAGAAAACACTCATCTATGATGTGGATTATTACATTCCCGAAGTTGAAATAGAAAATAAAGAAACGTACGTAGTCATCATTTCCAATGAGAACTACAACATGGTATCCAAAGTCCCTTATGCATTGAAAGATGGGGATATTTTTGCCGAATACTGCCAAAAGACATTGGGGGTACCTGAAAAGAATATCATGCACATTTCTGATGCTTCTTATGGAACGATGGTCAGCACCATGGAAAAACTCAAGCAACTTTCAGAAGCACGCAGAGGAGACATGAAGGTGATTCTTTATTATGCCGGTCATGGAGTACCTGATGCCACCGGTCGTGAAGTCTATCTATTACCAATCGATTCCAACGGAAAACAGTTCAGGGCTTGCTATTCGCTGCGTGACCTGTACCGTGAGTTGGAAGAACTGAATGTAAAATCAGTCATGGTATTCATGGATGCCTGTTTTTCTGGGGCCAAACGCGATGGTGGTATGGTTGTAGAAGGACGTGGTGTAGTCATCAAACCCAAACAGATTGCTCCCAAAGGAAATATGATTGTATTCAGTGCGGCCTCAGAAGATGAAACCGCATTACCCTATCAAGAAAAGGAACACGGTTTATTTACCTATTTCTTGCTGAAGAAAATCAAAGAGACGAAAGGAGATGTCACATTGAAAGAACTGATAAACTATGTGAAAGATAATGTCAGATTGGAATCTGTACAAGTCAATGAGAAGTTACAAAGACCTACAGTATCCATCTCTTCGGCACTGAAAGACTCATGGCAATCTATGAAATTAAACGAATAAGATAATGAATAAATATATCGTTTCAGTACTTTTATGCATCTTTTTCATCGGAACATCCGGATACGCACAATCATACGTCAAAGAAGCCCAAGTAGTGCGTAATTTTCTGAAAGGAAAAGGAATATCAGCAGACAGTTGTCAAATGCAATTAACAACAGCCAAACCTGAATACCTGTTATTCAACAGCAAGGATCGTCAGATTTTTGTGCTTATTGCAACCGAGAAATACCACCCCAATTTAGTAAATCCCATTCTTGCTTACGGATTCGAAGGAGGATTGGCCAATTATGTAGGAGGTAATTTCTTTGAGTTGATTGATGCATATAAACACTCGCTGAATTATCTCTATGAGAAGCGATTGCAATTAAAGCAAAACAGGCTTCCATACACTCCGAAAAGACAACGAGTAGCCCCATTATTGGGACAAACGAATTGGGGACAGGATACTCCTTACAACAATCTCTATTTCCGGAATCAATCAGGCCAAGTAGAAAATGAAAAGCACTTGGTCGGTTGTGTACCTGTCGCCATGTGTCAAGTCATGCGATACCACCAACATCCGAAAAAGGGAGAGGGTATATACGCCTACGAGACCAAAAGTGGAGATGTATTGGCACAAAACTTCAACAACCTGACATTCAATTGGTCACTAATGAAGGATTCTTATAACAGATACACCAAAGATACAGCAAGCATCACATCTGTTGCCAAACTGATGGCCGCGGCAGGATTGTCTGTAGGAGCCGATTTCGGAAGATTCGCAACCGGTGCCAACTGTGATTACATCAAAATGGCATTAATCAACTTTTTCGGATATGCTCCAACGTGTACTTATGTAAAGGATCACATAAACTATATTACTCCTGGAAATCGAACACGCAAAGTAATCACCCAATCACCCGAATACATCTTGGGATTGACCTATAGAGAATTGGACGAAAAACGCCCTATCATTGTCAGCAATGAAGGCCACGCGTTTGTTTGTGACGGATACGATGGAGAATTCCTGCATTTCAATCTCGGATGGGACGGATACTGTAATGGGTTCTATCGCGCCATCATCATCCCGGGAATGGATGAATACCCCCTACTCTATAATGATATGGTCATTGGTATCGAACCGGATAAGCATGCGAATATGGGCAAAAAGGTTATAGTCAAAGAAGCTGGAACACTAGAATCTTTACTGACCGATTACGAGAAAATCCACTTGCATACATTAGTTATCGAAGGGGAATTGAATGCCAAAGACATCAGACTCATTCGTCGCATGGCTGGAGCTGTTGATGACCAGAACTTTTTCAAACAGAGAGGATCTTTATGTCACATAGACTTAAGGAATGTAACCCTAAAAGAAGACCGAAAAAAAGAGTCCTATCTCAAAGAGAATGCCAAGGATATAGGATATACAATTCGGTATAAAAATCAGAAAATTGATTTCACCAACATTTCTTCTGCACAATGGAATTGGTTGCAAGCAGAGAAACCTATTGTCAATGGAGGGTATCTCACTCAATCGGAAGGGAAGTATTACATCAACTACCCCATCAGAAAAAATGAAATTGGCGCAAAGATGTTCTCTGGTTGTGATAATCTAAAAACCATTTTATTACCCAATACGATACAATTCATTGGGAAAAGAGCCTTTTGGGACTGCCATTCGTTACAACAGATTTACCTACCTCAAAAGGTCGGAACAATTATGGATGAAGCATTCGGTAATACCTATCTCCTACATGGAATCAGAACGGATAATCCCGATATCGAGTTCTATGATATATTCAATGACAAAACTTGTATTCTGAATAAAGGTATTGTCTATAAACAAGATGTAAACAATAACCCAACAGAAAAATAAGCAACTCTGCTCATAAAAAAGAATGAGACGGTGTCGAAACGCCCTCATCTCATTTTTTAGACGCGGATGACGCGGATAACACGGATAAATTATAATCTATCGGGTATAATAAATCAAAATAAATCCGCGTCATCTGCGTCTAAAAAGTTGATTCTGAAACACCTTCATTTAAAAAAAAAAGAGGGTTTATAAATTCGTTTTGCTTCCTTTCATACAACCTACACCTCAATCTGTACCCCATCATAAGCAAGATGGATATGGGGAGGAAGGATTTTTTCCACCTCTGCATGAAGACCTATTTGATGACTCATGTGGATAAACCATGTCTGTTTGGCTCCAACACGGGAGGCCATAACCAAGGCATCATCAAGACTCTGATGAGTATCATGAGGTTGTACACGCAGAGCATTCACAATCAAGCAATCGAGATTTTCCAAATACGGCCACTCTTCTTCAGGAAGGGTCTTGAGGTCTGTAATATAGGCCATTTGTCCGATGCGATAACCCAGGATTGGCAAACGGCCGTGCATGACTTGAAGAGGAGTTACTTCTATACCTTTTATATATAGAGGCATATGCGGGAAAGCTTCGTTCAGCATGATGCGTGGCACCCCCGGATAGAGATTCTCACGAAAACAATAGGGCATACGAGTACGGATATCGTTCAGCGTCAACGCATCGCCGTGTAGTGTAATGTCACCAAAAGCACAATAGGGACGCAAATCATCCACTCCACCCACATGATCGTAATGTTCGTGAGTAAGCAATACGCCGTCGATAGGGCGGAAATCATCATATCGAATCATCTGTTCGCGGAAGTCCGGTCCACAATCAATCAAGATGCGCACCCCCTCCACTTCCACCATGGCCGATGCACGCAAACGGCGGTCACGTGGGTCATCCGAAGTGCAGACTTTGCACCGGCATCCTATTTGAGGCACTCCTGTGGAGGTACCGCTACCAAGTATCGTTATCTTCATCATACGATAAAATTCACTTCGGGATGAATATCCACCCCAAACTTGTTTTTCACATCCCTACGAACGGCTTCACTCAATGCCATTACCTCACGGCCAGTCGCTCCTCCTAAATTAACCAATACAAGAGCCTGTTTGTCATGTACAGCAGCGTGTCCCATGGCACGTCCTTTCCATCCACATTGCTCAATCATCCATCCCGCAGGAATTTTGACACGATGGGCATCCACTTCATAGTAAGGCATTTGGGGATAATCCTTCCGGATACGTTCCATCACTTCACGAGACACAATGGGGTTCATGAAGAAACTGCCTGCATTGCCCAACACCTTGGGGTCGGGCAATTTGCTTTCACGGATAGATATGACAGCCCGGCGAACACGCTCCAAAGAGAGTTCACCCCCCATACGTTCCAATTCGGCACGGATATTGCCATAATCCAACTGATACACAGGATGCTTCTGTAAACGATAGGTTACATGAGTGACAATATACTGTCCTTTCAGCTCCCCCTTGAAGATGCTTTGTCGATAGGCATAAGCACACTCTTCACAAGTGAACACACGAGCGTCTCCCGTTGCCACCTCAACTGTATCCACTGACACAATCAAGTCCTTGACCTCTACACCGTAAGCGCCTATGTTCTGCACGGCACTGGCACCTACTTCACCAGGGATAAGGGAAAGATTCTCCATACCTCCCCATCCTTGCGACACACAAAAGGCCACCAAGTCATCCCATACGACACCGGCACCGACACGCAAATGGATGCATTCATCATCTTCAAACTCCACCTGCCACCCTTTAATGGCTGAATGAAGAATGACTCCTTCATAGCAATCAGAGGCAAACAACAGGTTACTCCCTCCACCCATATGAAGGAAAGGCAGATGTCTCCATTCCGTTTTCAAACGGAAGAGCATGGACAACAACTCTTCCTCCGACTCATACTCTACAAAATGAGCCGCACGCACATCCATACCAAATGTATGGAGGGATTTCAATGAATAGTTTGTATAATGTTTCATTTTTCTCAATTACTCACATCCTCAAAACGCGTAAGCATCCATTCACCATCTATCAGACGGAAGTAGGATGTTGTAGAAAAGTTTTCGCCCATGCTCTTACATGTCAGGATTTTCCGTTTCGGTCTTCTCGATGGCTTCACACCATAATCAATGTTCACCAACAGATGTTCGGGCAACATAGGTTGGAAGGCAAACCATTGTTCCATATCAATGTTTGCCTCCAGAATACTGAATTCATCCTCCGGATCAACCGTAACAAACGTCATGGGATCATTCACATGCAGACTCTGATAGAGACTATCATTCACAAAGCGGTAATAAAAGCGGTAGAAATCACGATGTTTATAGGAATTTACCTCCTGCTCGATCACATGGAGAAGATACCAATGCCCCCCCTGCTTTTCGAAACAGAATGTCCTCACCACCCCACTCTGCATGTCAATACAATCCAAGTTAGCTTTTGTTACAGCCGTATCACGTTCGATTTCCATCTCTGCATCACGTTCAACAAGAGTGTGATAAATGTCTGTCAGGGTAAAAAGTTCCGAAGAACTCCACTTCTTTTCATCCAACAAAAGTTCCTTTCCTTTGCAATAATAGGACAACGGAAAGTGTATGCGATGCATCTGCATCACACTATCAACAAAAAATTCATAGAGGAACTCTTCAAATAATCCGTCCCTACCGGAAAAAACTTTTTCCTCAACGGGGGAGATAAAAAGTTCTGCCAATGTATCCTCTGCCAATGTATCGACAATCGTTACAGCCACTGAATCGGATTCAGACACGACCAAAGTCTGTTGGCGACGATTGCAACCCGTAAATAATGCAAACAAGATACAACAAATCAGCAAATTCTTCATCACATCCAAACTGCTTCTAACAAATTTATCCGCAAAAGTAATGCTTTTTTCGGTTTTAATGGTTAACTTTGCGGCGTTTTTGCAAAAAATGAACAAACAACTACCTATATATGATTGAAAAAATAGAGCAACTACTTGCCGAAATTGAAAATCTGCAAGCCAACAATGCCGAGGAATTGGAGGCTTTACGCATCAAATACCTGAGTAAGAAGGGAGCTATCAACGACTTGATGGCAGACTTCCGCAACGTACCTGCTGAACAGAAGAAAGAGGTTGGTATGAAATTGAACGAGTTGAAGAACAAGGCTCAAGAGCGTATCAACACTCTGAAGGAAAACTTCGCCAACCAGGACAACGGTACCAATGAACTTGACTTGACCCGTACAGCCTACCCCATCGGATTGGGTACACGTCACCCGCTTTCTATCGTGAAGAATGAAATCATCGACATCTTTGCCCGTTTGGGATTCAGCATTGCCGAAGGTCCCGAAGTGGAGGATGACCTGCACGTATTCACCAAACTGAATTTTGCAGCCGACCATCCCGCACGCGACATGCAGGACACCTTCTTCATCGAACAGAATACCGAGGATGTTACGAAGAACATCATCCTCCGTACCCACACCAGTAGCGTACAAGTACATGGTATGGAGACGACCCCCGAACCTCCCATCCGCATTTTATGCCCTGGACGAGTATATAGAAACGAAGCAATCAGCTATCGTGCGCACTGCTTCTTCCACCAGATTGAAGGACTCTATATCGACAAGAATGTTTCATTCACCGATTTGAAGCAGGTTCTTCTGCTCTTTGCAAAGGAGATGTTTGGCAACGAGACAAAGATTCGTCTGCGCCCCTCATACTTCCCCTTCACCGAGCCTTCAGCCGAAATGGACATCAGTTGTAACATCTGCGGGGGTAAGGGATGTGCCTTCTGCAAGCACACCGGTTGGGTAGAAATCCTTGGTTGCGGCATGGTTGACCCGAACGTATTGGAAGCCAGCGGCATTGACAGCAAGGTGTATAGCGGATACGCCTTCGGTCTTGGTGTCGAGCGTATCACCAACCTGAAATATCAGGTAAAAGATTTGCGTATGTTTTCAGAAAATGACATCCGCTTCTTGAAAGAGTTTGAATCAGCAAATTAAACTTAGCGACAAGTAACGAGCTACAAATGACAAATCTTAGCAGTCATTCGTAGCTCGTTACTATTTAAACTGTCATGAAGAAACAAGAACTGTTTGACCAAGTAACAGCCTATTTCCAACAGGCAATGCCTGTAGCAGAAACTGAATTGGACTACGAGACTCCCTTTCAATTGCTGGTGGCCGTCATTCTTTCTGCCCAATGCACTGACAAGCGGGTAAACATGGTTACGCCAGCTCTTTTTCATGACTACCCCACCCCAGAAGCTTTGGCCGCCAGTTCTCCTGAGACTATCTTTGAATATGTACGCAGCATCTCCTATCCCAACAATAAAGCAAAACATTTGGTGGGGATGGCACAGATGTTGATGAAAAAGTTCAATGGTGAAGTGCCGAACAACTTGGAAGATTTGACAAAGCTACCCGGAGTAGGCCGAAAAACGGCCAATGTAATACAAGCTGTAGTATGGGGACGCGATGCCATGCCAGTAGATACCCACGTTTTCCGCGTAAGCCACCGTATCGGTCTTGTCACGACCAAACACACGACTCCACTCTCTGTAGAAAAGGAACTAATCAAATATTTTCCCAAAGGAATTATAGCCACCGCTCACCATTGGCTTATCTTACATGGCCGATATACCTGTACAGCCCTACGCCCAAAGTGCGAATCATGCGGCATTCGTTTGCTATGTAAGCATTACAAAAAAGCACACCATCTGTGCGAAGAAAACCTAAAACAAACCAAAAGCGACAAAAACAAAAGATAATTAAGAGGTTTTACTTCGGACATTTAAAAGAAAGTCCTACCTTTGTCGGAGATTTTAAACAGACATTTACACATAACTATCAATAAAATTTAAACGTTTAAAGATTATGCAGACAATTGACAATTTCAACTTTGCCGGTAAGAAGGCAATCGTACGTGTGGACTTCAACGTACCCCTGGATGAAAATGGTAAGATTACTGACGACACCCGTATCCGCGGTGCTCTGCCTACTTTGAAGAAGATTTTGGCAGACGGTGGTAGCGTTATCATCATGTCACACATGGGTAAGCCCAAAGGCAAAGTGAATGCCAAATATTCTTTGAGCCAGATTGTTGACGCTGTATCTGAGAGATTGGGTGTAGCCGTTAAATTCGCTCCCGATTGCGCCAAGGCTGCTGATGCCGCTGCTGCTTTGCAACCCGGTGAAGCTCTGTTGCTCGAAAACCTCCGTTTCTATGGTGAAGAAGAAGGTAAGCCCGTAGGTATCGACAAGGAAGATCCCGCTTACGAAGAGGCTAAGAAGGCTATGAAGGCAAGCCAGAAAGAGTTCGCCAAGACATTGGCAAGCTACGCTGACTGCTACGTAAACGATGCTTTCGGTACCGCTCACCGCAAGCACGCTTCAACCGCCGTTATCGCCGACTACTTCGATGCAGACCACAAGATGCTCGGCTACTTGATGGAGAAGGAAGTAACAGCTGTTGACAACATCTTGAGCAACATCAAGCGTCCTTTCACTGCTATCATGGGTGGTTCAAAGGTTTCTACCAAGATTGGTATCATCGAGAACTTGATGGACAAGGTGGACAACCTCATCCTCTGCGGTGGTATGACTTACACATTTGCCAAAGCTATGGGTGGCGAAGTAGGTAACTCAATCTGCGAAAATGACAAGCTCGACCTCGCTCTCAACATCATGGAGCAGGCTAAGGCTAAGGGCGTAAACCTCGTATTGGCTACTGACTGCGTTGCTGGTGATGATTTCAAGAACGATTGCAACACTCAGATTTGTCCTTCAGGCGACATTCCTGCAGGTTTCGAAGGTCTCGATGCTGGTCCTGAAAGCCGTGTAGCATTCGCTGCCGCTATCGAACCTGCCAAGACTATCCTTTGGAACGGTCCTGCCGGTGTGTTCGAAATGGACAACTTTACTGCAGGTAGCCGCGCTATTGCTGACGCTATCGCTAAGGCTACTGCTAACGGAGCATTCTCACTCATCGGTGGTGGTGACTCTGTAGCTTGCATCAACAAGTTCGGTATGGCTGACCAAGTATCATACATCTCTACTGGTGGTGGTGCTCTGCTCGAAGCTATCGAAGGTAAGGTACTCCCGGGTATTGCAGCCATCAAGGGATAATACTTCGCAGAAGTAATCTATATTCAGGCACGGATTACGCGGATTACACGGACATTTGACTTTTGTCAAAAGAAAAACCGTGGAATCCATGTAATCCGTGCCTTATTTGTGTGCATATTTGAAGGCTTATTCGTATCTTTGCACGATATTATGAATAAGAGAGAGTATATGAAATATACAGTATGCCTGATAGCCTTGTTGCTGTACGGCTTCAACGCATTTGGCCAATCCTTGCACAAGGGAATCCGTTACAACGTAGAAAGCAGTGTTGCATGGAGCAACGGCGATGACTTCGCACCCTTTTGGTTCACGGCTAACCGCCACGGACTATTTTCAACAGATACAAACAGCGGTTATCTGAAAGCCGGAATCTTCCGTTCCTTAGAGGAAGATAACAACCGCAATTGGCGTCACGGATACGGTCTTGAACTGGCTGGTGCATACAACCATACCTCTTCCTTCATTGTCCAACAGGCCTACTATGACATCGCATGGAAAAGGATGCAACTGAGCATCGGAAGCAAGGAGCGCCCTTCTGCATTCAAGAATCCCCTACTCAGTAGCGGAGGACTCATTTTCGGTACGAATGCACGCCCCGTCCCCCAAGTACGTTTTGAACTCCCCGAATATGTCACCATCCCCGGTACAGGCGACTGGTTACACATCAAAGGTTTCCTCGGTTATGGTATGTACACCGACAACAATTGGCAACGTGATTTTATAGCCCCCGGCCAACGATATACATTGGATGCCCTTCACCATGTAAAAGCCGGATACCTAAAAATCGGAAACGAAAAGAAAAATCCTTTTTACTTTGAAGGAGCATTGGAAATGGCTACCCAATTCGGCGGACATGCTTACAACGTAACATGGGGACGTGAAGAGATAAAGACTCAAGATTTCAAGATGGGTACAAGCCTTAAAGACTTTTTCGAGGCCCTTATTCCCATGGGAGGTGATGCGACAGACGGAGAAACCTCCGATGGAGAAAGTTATGCCAACGCTTCAGGCAACCACATCGGAAGCTGGCACTTCTCTTTCACCTATGATCCCGAAGACTGGAAGATACGCGCCTACTACGAACACATGTTTGATGATCACTCCATGATGTTTCACGAATATGGATGGGAAGATGGTCTGGTTGGCCTCGAAGTGACCCTCCCGAAAAATCCTTTTGTACATACTTTCCTCTACGAATACATGGGAAGCAAAGATCAAGCGGGAGCCGTCTATCATGACCACACACCCGAAATTCCTGATCAGGTAAGTGCCAAGGATGACTACTACAACCATCTCCTCTACCCCGGATGGCAACATTGGGGCATGAGCATGGGTTCACCGTTCTTGCTTTCACCCATCTATAACACGAAAACACACACTAACTTCTTTTACAACAATAAGGGGAAACTCAAATTTTACTACAACCGTGTCATGAGCCACCACTTCGGTGTCAGTGGTTCTCCCATGGAAGGACTCAACTACCGTCTTTTACTGTCGCACAGCAAACATTGGGGAAGCTACGATACTCCTCTGATTGATACCGAAGAGCAAACCTCAGCTCTCCTTGAGGTTGCGTATGCTCCTGCCCAATGGGAAGGTTGGAAACTCCAAGGTTCCATCGCTTACGACCACGGAAAGACCATCGTAGGAAACAATTTTGGAGGCATGATTACCATAAGCAAAAGCGGAATACTCACCCGTTAAATCTTCAACAAAACAGTCTGAAAGAAAAATGAAAAGAACAATATACAATCTTCTAACCCTATGTACGATGGTTTTCATCTGCTCATGCGGTAAATTTGACATCAATGGTGACCTTGACGGCATGTGGCATTTGCGTACAGTGGAAGATTTAACAGAGAATGGCGAAGTCACTCAAGTCAAAGAGCAGTGTGTCTATTATTCCGTCCAACAACACCTTATCACCGTGAAACGGCTGTATAGGAACGACAGCCCTGAGATATACATGCCCCATATCGGACGCTTTATCCACACGGGTGACTCACTGATTCTGCACAATTTCCGCATTTTCCAAAACGAAGGTATAATGGGTACAGCCCGGAGTCTTGCTCCTTTCTACCTCGATGGAACCACCTCTCGTTATGCGGTCAGGAAATTGGATGCCGATGAAATGATTCTTCGCTCAGCACACCGTGAACTAACCTTCAAAAAATTCTAAAAAAAGAGCAGAATCCATATAATAAAATTAAGGAAAAAGAGTTATTAGAGTATAACAGAACACCAACTGGAAAAAGAACAATTATGTATAAAGATGCCATGTCGCCTTTGGCGCGTTGTATAAAGCGATTGATTGATATTATCGCATCATTCTTCGGAATGGTGATTCTCTCCCCCTTCTATTTAGCAATCTGGTTAGCCATCAAAATTGAAGATGGTGGCAAGCCCATTTTCTCACAGGAACGTGTAGGTTACAAAGGGAAACTCTTCACCATCTACAAGTTCCGCTCCATGATTATAGCATCGGAAGACAACGGAGTGCCCCAACTCTGCCAAGAGAAGGATGACCGTCTGACCAAGGTCGGCCGTTTCCTCCGTGACCACCACTTGGATGAATTGCCTCAATTGTGGAACATATTCACCGGTGACATGTCACTCGTAGGTCCCCGTCCCGAACGTCCCTACTTTGCAGAGAAGATTATGGAGCAAAACTCCGATTACCAATACGTCTATCTGATGCGTCCAGGCATTTTCTCTCCTGCCACTCTCTACAACGGATATACCGATACGATGGAAAAGATGCTCGAGCGCCTGCGCATGGACTTGGAATACTTGACCAACCGTTCGTTGTACTACGACTTCAAGATCATCTTCCTGACCATGGCATCCATTGTAACGGGAAAGAAGTTCTAAGCAAAAAAGACAGACATTCCCATTGTTTCTTATCATATTTGGCAGAATGAGAAACAAGGTTTGTATTCAAGTTGTTCAATATCAAAAAAAGCTATGTATAGGACAACTATATCCATATTCTGTTCACATATCGTCATGGCATTATGCCTGACGCTATCAGGATGTTCCGAAAGGGAGTTCGATTGGGTTTCCAACTCCCCATTATCTGTTTATGCCAAGAATCATAATGAAAATTCGGAATGGCCTTCCTCCTCTGATTCTTTAAAAATCTTAGCCATCGGAAACAGCTTTACCGACAACAGTATGGATCTGCTTCCCCAGTTGCTCAAGGCTCATGAACTCAACCACATTACATTAGGAAAAATCGGCTACGGAGGAGCTACCCTTCAGAACCATGAACAGTTCTTCCGCAAGGCTTCACCCGTCTATTTGTTCCAAGTGAAACCGTCAGAAGAATACGAATGGAAGACCCTCTCTTCCCATGCAACGATAGAAGAGGCCATACAACATGCCGATTGGGACATCATCGTCTTGCAACAGGCCTCGGCCCTATCCGGCTTATACAATCATTATCAGCCTTACCTCAACCGGTTCATAGAGCACCTCTTATCATCAGCAACCAATCCGGATGTGGTTTTTGCCTGGCATATGACATGGCCCTACTCTACCCTATGCCAGACTAAAGCCTTTGCGCCATACAACTACAATCCTGCCATGATGTACGAATCCATTTGCCAGACTACAGGAATGGCCTTGGAGGAGACCGGTATCAAATACGTCATTCCATCAGGCACTGTCATCCATGAATTAAGGAACAGCCTCATCAATAAAGATTCTTCGGATTTTACGAACGACGGCATCCACATCAATCACCCTATCGGCCAGTATGCATTGGCCTGCACGTGGTTCCAATCCATCTTTCATCCGATATACAGCCAAAGGATGGATTCCATACCCCATTCAACCAAGCATATTGTTACGCCCCTTGACATGAAGGAACTGCAATTGTTGCATGACATCGTCCGCAACTCCGTCAACAAACCTCTATTCGATAAAAACAATAAGGAACAAAGCAACTAAAACAAAAGATTAATTCCCCAAAAAGCGAGAGAGCCTGCCATCATCTTTTCCAATATTTCCTGACAGTACCGTCTGACATTCTCATGATATTAAGTCCTTTTCTTGGAGAAGAGAGTTTACAGCCATGAATCGTATAAATCTCTGTATCTAAACAAGCCCCCCCCCGTTATTTCTGAAACAACTAACGGCACAAGTTTGTCCGCCAGTAAATAGGTGAACACTTCATCAAGTATCCGATCAGATTCACCTGTCGGGTCAGAAAAAGGATGTACTCCATCGGGACAAAACTTTTGGAAACATGTGATATCTCCGTCTTCATTCGGAAACAAATTGTGGTAGTTTGTACCGTATTGAGCATTGAGTTCATCAAAATAGTTTTTTGAGTCCGGAATATACCCATCCTTGATACCCGTATAATTCCATGCATCAAGCAATGGCAGATTGTAGTGTTCTGCAATCATGGTCAGCACTTGGCTCAAATGCTTTCCCGTCACTGTATAGCTGAATGTACAGGTATTCTGGAAGTAACCTCCGATAGCGACAATCAGGTTGGGGTTCGCCTCCTTAATCTTCCGATAGAGGAAATTGAAAGCACCGATAAATGTTTTCTTGTCTTCTGACTCCCAATCAATATCCTCAGGTTTGATGCCCGATTCATGGTTAATAGTGAAAGCATCATTGTAACCATGGTCTAAGATGACAATATCCACATCGTTCAGATAGGGAGTCATCCGATTGTCATAACTGGTAAACTTCCACACATCCAACTGATGCTTATCTATCATTCCTTCTTCAACGAAATGCCGGTATGCCGAATCCTTTTCTTCAGCGGACATAGCGAGGCTGTATCCCAAATGCGGCTGCGGCAGAGTAAATATCCGCTCTGCAATAAAGGATTCACCAATGGCATGATTCAGGCATTCCATTCCCAAATTGGCACAAGCATTCTTTGGATATGTACAACCGGCAGGAATAGACGTTCCCAACCAAAGCACCCTCTTTCCATCAAGTATTTGAGAACGAACAATCAAACACAAGAGAGCCAAAATGCAGAACCCAACAATTCTTTTCATAAATGTACGTCTATACTTGATTACCGTAAAACATTACTCCACCATCCACCGGTCTATATTACGGGTTTCGGGACTGAAACAGACTCCTAACTTATATAAGATGCGCGAATCCTGCGGCATTGACACCAACTGAAGAAGAGCACACAAAGTATATATAAAAAGAAGGGAAGAGGAAGATCCTCAAAATGAAAAGCTTTAATCCTTTAAATCAAGCTCTTCAAAAAACCCTTGCAAGCGTAAATCGCATAATAATAGATAGCGCGGAGGTATCCGGTCTTCTCTACGTTGACATAGATATTCCACTGCCATGTCAACAACGCAAACTTCTTCGAAGTCAAGGATTCACTCCTTACACGATAGAGAGCAGTCACCGTTTCTGTATTGCGTGCGATGAAATCTTTCTTCAAGATGGAAAGCCACATGACATAGTCTTCATGGTGTATCCGTTGGAAAAAGACTTTACCAACCTTTGCAGTATCATAGATACCGGTCAGGTTTCCGATGACATTACCTTTGAGCATAGAGACGTAAGTTGCTTTCGCAGGAGCCTTGACAACACGACCGGAACGTTCACCACCTTCCGTTATCTTTTCGTAATCGGAATATACGATGGCCACAGAACCCTCAGCTTCTTTAAAGACCTTCAATTGCTCTTCCAGTTTCGTTGGCAACCACATGTCATCGCTATCCAAAAAAGCGATGAAACGACCATTGGCATGTTTCACACCTTCATTTCTCGGAGTGGTCGGAGAGCCGGAAGCTTTGTCGGTCTTGAACAGACTGATTCGGGAATCTATACTACAGAACTCCTTGACACGGGCTACAGAATCGTCTCTCGAACAATCATCCACAACGATCAGTTCCCAATTCGTATATGTTTGGGCAAGGACAGACTGAATGGCCTCTACCACGTACGCGGCAGAGTTATACATCGGCATAATGATGGAAACCAAATCTTTCATAGAACGATTAATTCAGATACTGGATTGTGTTTCCCACAATATGCGATTCAAAAACAAGGAGAGAATGCTCTCTTTCCCAATATATAGAGTCCATACAGGCCATTCTTTATCTATAGTATGACTAAAACGCCTGCAAAGATATATAAAATAATCCACAATCAAACGATAGGAAGTAGAAATATCAGAAACTGTTTGAATTTTCTTACTCCTATCGCGATTATTTCAAATACTCAAATTTCAATAGTGAGATGGTCTTTTCCAAAGCAATCTCTTGTGATTCAGTAAGAGGGGTATCTGTACCCAACACCTTCTTATGCAGATAATGGTTGGCAAAGAGTTCTTCCAAATATTCACGCGAGAAACGTTTCTCCTTGGGATAGAGCCGCTCTTCATGCGCCAGTATCTGTGGCACCGTGAATTTCACTCCAATAATCCGAGCCGGTGTACCAACGACAACGGCATAAGGAGGAACATCCGAATTGACCAATGAATTGGCACCGACGATGGCTCCTCTACCGATATGTGCTCCCGACAACAGGGTTACATTTGTTCCAATCCAGACATCCTCTTCCACAATGACATCTTTCTCGGAATCATTCACATGGGAGGGGGCCAACAGGAACTGAGGAATACCCACAGTCGGAGTATGATTGCCTGTGACAACTACCAGATTCAAGGATGCGCCAGCATACTCTTTCATAATGAACTTACCCGTATCATTGATAATCATGTGATGTCCCTGCAACCGTGAATAGGGATGCAAATAGACATTGGATGGGTTATTTATCAACGATGGGAAACCGATATAAGCCCCTTTACCCCTAAATGCCAATCTGCTGAATACTTTGATGTGATAGTACAACAGATGCAGGTCATAATCAATGATGTCGAACCACTTGTAGAAAAAGGATTTTATTTTAGCCATATACCTTTCGCCTTTTGATTGAGAATCTTATGAACTTGTGTCGTAAAGAAAGACACATAAACAAGGTTTATCAGAATCATAGAACAAACGACACCGATTGCTCCTACATAGCGACCTATCAAAAAAGACAAGGGAATATGGAGGAACAATCCCACCAGCGTAACGTAAGTCTGCAATTTCACGGCTCCAACCCCATTGACCAATTCCACTTGCAACAAGTCCCACGAATGTATGGCCATATACAATGCAACCACGATCGTCATCTCCCAAGGTATTTCCACTTTATTACCAATCCATATCTCATAAACAATGGGTGAGAATACGACCATAAGCAGCAATAGGAGCACAGAAGCCAGATAAATCTTGCACATTCTGCGATACACTCCGTTCATCCAGGCAAAATCCTTCTTGACATACGCATCCGTAAACGCCGGCCAAAGAGGAGACAACAGAATGGAATACAACATCATGCCCACACTCAAATAACGGTATGCGATGTTGTACGTAGTGACTTGATCCGGACCGGAAATGTTCGTTATCAAGAGATTGGTACATTGGTACAAAATCAACACCTGTATCTGAATAAGGAAGAACTTGGCCCCCAGACCCCACAAATCTTTCACAAACTCCAATCTGATAGCCTTTATGGAGGGAGAGACTTTCCTGTACTTACCATTATACAAGATAAAGGATGCTATAATCGTAACCAATACGGGGGAGACAGACATCACTAAAGAAAGCAACAAGAGAGACGACTGACAGACATAGGACAATCCCCAAATCAGCAGCAGTGCAATCAGGTTGCCAATCATCGGGAAGGATGCAGAGAGGGAGACTTGCTGAAAAGCTGCAACTACGGAAGTCAATACATTGACAATCATCTGTACAGAGAAACAGGCCACCAAAATATGCAACACCTGCTTCAATTCATCATTATAGGAAGCGTCTATGTTCAGAATCATCGCCCAATCAACATGGGGAATAATAAGTTCCAACAGCAGGCACAAAGGAACGAACAATGCCACCATCACAAAATAGGTAGTGGACACCAAGGAACGTCCACGCTCCCAATCGTCCATAGCAATGGCTTCTGTCAATTTGTTCTTCAAACCCAACGTGAAACCGACATCAAAGAAGGTCAACCAAAAAAGGACAGAAGACAAGGTGAGCCAAACACCATACAGTTCATCGGTCACAAAATCCAATGTAAGAGGGACCAACAACAGGGAAATGCTGATACTACACCCCTTTATCAACAACGATAAAAGAGCATTCTTCTTAACAGCCAATGAACGTTGGTTACCAGTCCCTATATTCCAAAGTTTCATGATTCAAAACAATCTTCCAATCAGATTCAACAAAATATACACTCTGTATTTGATTTTAAAGAACAACGTCGTATGAGTACCAATCTTATCAATATTAGAGACATTCTTCCCGTGACGTCTGTACCTCACCAATCGATCATCCAATACACGGTAGCGGTAATAGGCCATGGCCACAAGGGTTATCCAATTATCATGGGAACACATGACATGATTCTTGGGGAAAGGCAACACCTTGTCCAGCACGTTGTGTCTGAATGCAATGCAACATCCCAAATATCCGAATTTCAAGATATTGCCAGCAAATGTACGTTTCGGTTCCCGCAATCGATAGAAGGAATCATCCGTAATCTGTCCATCCGCATCAATGAGCGATGCATCTGAAACGATGAAATCACACGTTTCCAACTCCTCAAGACAACGTTTGACTTTGTTGGGTTCCCATTCATCATCCTGATCGGCAAAGATAAT
Organism: Phocaeicola sp.; assembly: GCA_045647865.1. Lineage (GTDB taxonomy): Bacteria > Bacteroidota > Bacteroidia > Bacteroidales > Bacteroidaceae > Phocaeicola_A. The sequence continues at coordinate 47,122 of JAZRMW010000020.1, read as the reverse complement.
GATATCACCCTTCGCATAACTCAATGCATGCTCATAATTCGCAGTATAGCCATGCCGGCCCTGATTATGGACAATCTTTATTTGGGGCGACTGAAAAGCCTCAACGACCTGAATGGTAGCATCAGAAGAGCCATCATCAGACACAATAATTTCATCATCGGCAGACAATTGAGGCAAGATAGTCTCTATTTGCCTGTGTATGAACCTTTCACCATTATATGTAGCAATGCAAACTGATATCATAAACCGACCCTTAAGCTTTATACACCGAATCTCTGCACTTGGAGAGAGCCGCCAAAGAATATTTCTGTTCAAAGGTTACCGATGCTGCTTCAGCCAACGATTTGTGCAACGTCTGGTCACTCACCAATTTGAATATGGCTTCGGCATAAGTGGCAGGTTCATCAGCAATCAGACAAGATTCACCATCCACAAAATCAAGTCCCTCCACTCCCACACTTGTCGTCACAAAAGGCACATTCAACGCTGCAGCCTCCAGAATCTTCATACGCATTCCACTGCCGGACAATATGGGAACCAGCATTATCGAACCTGACAATATATCTGACAGATTCTCCACATATCCATCACAGACGATTTCCAATCCGTTTATCGTTCGGTTATAGGATTTGGGCCAACCCAAACCTACAAGGTGTAATGTGATGGGGAGATTCTTCTTCCAATCCATCAAAGGCAAGACTTTTTGAATCAACCAATCAACTCCTTCCTGATTGGGGAAATGCGAATAGCTTCCTAAAAAGACCAACGTACGATTCCAAGACTTATATTCTTTTTGTTCTGTCGAAACAGCAGCCGGAGATACATAGATAGGTGACTTCACTCCCGATTTCAACAGTTCCAATTTATCCACATTCGTCAATGTGACCACCTTATCACAATGATTCAGATTGGCAATCTCTTCATTCCGAAGATTCTCATACAATGCATTCTCGAACCTCGTCAACTGATAATCAGCCAAAAGTCTGTTATTCCTTACATAACGAATCTCATGGTGGACAAAGAGTTTCTTTATTCCAGCAGGCATACGAGGAATCAGACTCAAGAAGGGATAGAACTCCACTTGAATATAATCCGCGGCATGCTCTTTGATAATTCGATTGACAAAAGAGACAAAACGATTATTAACCGGGAAACCATAAGGTTTTAATATCCGTTCGATTTGAAAAGCTCTGGACTTGTTCCTGAACAACAGATTAAAACTCCGCTTTATCTTATCTACAAAAAAGCTCAACGAAGCCAATTGCCTATAGTAACGATAGGGTTTGAATTCCACTTCAGGCCATCTCTTTTGTAACTCCAGCATAGCATCCATCTGATTGTATCCATTTTCAGGAAATACAATCACAAACTTATGAACACTGCGCAAGGAATCAATCATATTGTATTGTGCCTGCGCCCCACCAGAGTTCAATGGATACGGAAGAAGAGATGTCAATATAACTATATTCATAACTTTTCTTTATGTAAAAGGTACATCCCAATGACATGAATAATTCAACTTATCAGGACGTGTTGCTATTTTCTTTGCAGGAACACCTGCTACAACTTCATATTCACGGACATCACGGGTAACAACGGCACCGCTACAAACGACAGCCCCCTCACCAATAGTGACTCCCTGCAAGATGGTACACCCTACTCCAACCCACACATAATCCTCGATACAAATGGGAGCAAATACCCCCGCAAAGGTCGGTGACTTATAATCATGACTGCCCGTCATGATATTCACACCATGGGAAATGGAAACGCTGTTACCTATCGTGATTCCTCCACGTGCATCAATCACACATCCGCGATTGATGTGCGAACCTTCTCCTATCGTCAAGTGATTGGGACTCTGAATATATACATTCTTCATCACAAAACTTCCTTTCCCTATACGGGCTTTCACCAACTTCAGATAGCCGCGTCTCAATGTCCAAAACGGAATGACAGGCAAAATATCATTTACCATAAACTCCACGAAGAATGCCCTGACCCAATTGTAAAGACCTGAGTCCATAAAAGCGAACATGAGACAACTATACACAAAATAGAGGAACTTCGAAAGATTGAATTTTCCTTCAGATGTAATCCGGTAACTATACCAACGGTTTTGATACGGATGATTGGACATACCCTCTTTCTGATAAGCCTCGAAATAGGTATCCACCTTCTTGAACCGGCATCCGGCTCTGAACATCCGATGTATCATCTCCCAATCCAATGCATACCCCAACTTCTTCGACTTGGACAAATCAAACAAGAAACGGCGCTGAACCTCTGTCCGAACAAGGGATGATCCATGGCGATATACCGGATAATAGTTCATTTTATGGATATCATCCGTTGCCTCAATCTTCTGGTTCACCACATCCGAAACCTCTATGCTGTTTGCAAAAAGGATATCCACATCTTGATGTTCGGATTTCATCATCTGCTCAACAGAATTTGACTCACAGAACACATCTCCGGAGTTCAAGAAACAAATCCAATCTCCTGTTGCATGCTGGATACCTTTGTTCATGGCATCATACACGCCCTTATCAGGTTCAGAGCACCAGTATGCCAGATGAGATTCTGCACCCTTTATGACATCAACCGTCCCGTCAGTACTTCCTCCATCAATGATGATGTATTCAAGATGGCCCCACGATTGCTGCAGAACACTGTCTATCGTCATCTGAAGAGATGCCACATCATTATATACAACTGTAATGACAGTCACCTTGTCCATATGTCCTTCGCCTGTGCGATTATTCTTAAGTTGCATTTCCATTACATTCAAACCTTTAGAATTTAGCATCATCCTTATGCTTCTCATGAATATACAAACGCTCTTCGTAGGATTCAGCTCCGAACAAGACGTTATCATATCTCAATGTAATCAAGTTGGTCATTCCCCAAATCTTCAATACGCTATATACACCCAAGAAAATGACAAATAAAATCATGTTATTCCGTATCGAGAAACATTTGAGCAAATCAATCCAAATAATCCAATAGAAATAAGTGAACAGATTAGCCAATCGACCGGCCACGACAGAGAATTCACTGAAAAAGAAAAACATAAAGAAATAGGCCAAATACGAATTGATAAATACGGCATTATCCGGTCGCATGGAGGTCAATTTGTCGTAATAACAATAGATAAGAACTCCTGTCAGAACCCTTTCCAAATAGCCAATGGACAATCCCTGACTGATTTCCGATAATTTACCTTCCGTATAAGCTTCCACCAAGAACTCATATTCCTCGCCCAAATGCCCGGCTATAGATATCAGAATGGGGGAAATGAATTTGACATGCCCCAAGAAGATGATGTTTCCAAGCAAGAAGATGGTGATATATACCCATCGTGGAAACCTCTTATGGAAAAAGAAGTAGAGAGGGAAATAAAAAATGGCAGACAAATGAAACGTCAGCGCCAACGTGCACAACAAGAAATAGGGCCAAGGCTTACGTTCCACCATGTATTCAATGGCATTGGCAAACAACAAAATACTGATTGTATTTCTCAACAGATTGATTTGCATGACAAAGCCTCCCATACAAATGAACAGCATGATTCCCAAGGGAATATTGTCTATTCTCCGACGCAGGAAGCGATACAGCAAGAAGCAATTTATAAGTGTTGTCAGAAGAACGAGGAAAACATAATCATCAAATATCAACTTACTGATGATTGTCAGCACAGTAAATCCCAATTCATAGGGAGGTTCCTCCAATGTAAAGAGGATTTCTTGAAAACTACCAACATGGACCTCATCCACAAACGAGGGATAATAAATGGTCCAATCGTCACCGACAAAACCTCTGAAACCAAAAAAGATGATATATACGAACACGCACAAGAAGCGTATATTCCTCTTCATATCATCAGTAACCGTAACATATACGCATGATAATATGGCATAGAATAACACTAATGCGATGTAAGGCAACGAATATATCATCCCAGTCATTATTCGGCTTTAGACTTTTTCTTTTTCCTAAAATACTTCTGATACATATCCCGACCAAACCAAATCCAAACAGCGCTACACATTCCTCCGACAAAGGCATAAAGCACAACCATGATAGAACGTGGGAAGCTGGATGCCTTCTCGGGGATTGTAGCCCCCTGTATGGTTGTAAATGCAGGGATTCTCTCTTGGAGACGTTCTTTGGTCAACTGCAGCTGTTGGGCGGTACTTGAATAGATTTCATATCTCAACTGCATCTCATTCTCCAAATTGGTCAACGCCACCCGATTGCTGGCCTTAACCAAAGACAGATTGGCATCCGTAGCTTTAGCGTATTCGCTTTGAGATTGCAAATACTCATCGCGGGATTGCTTGAACAAGACTTCCAAGTACTCCAAATCATTGCGAGTCTTTTTCGTTCGGTACATGGTTATGTATTCCTGCAACTTAGCTGTTACTGTATCAGCCATCAAAGCAGAGACACGCTTGTCCTCATCGGATACAGAAATGGTAATGACACCTGTCTTCTTATCAACAACACAACTGATTACCTTACGCATCAACCCACAAATATTCGTTTCTACCTTAGTCAGATGGAACGGATCCAAAGGTTTGGGTTCTGCTTTTTTCTGAAAAAGCTTGGTAAGCCATATCTGCGGCCATCTCCATACAGGGATAAAACCATCTTCGATCAAATGTCTGAAATAAGTCTTGGTCTGTTTACTTTCCAATTCCCTAACAGGAACATCGAAAAGAGAAATCTGGAAATCCGTCGAAGCAAGAACTTGGGGATACAACTCAGGGAATATGGCATCTGAAGACATGGTTGCCCCCATTTTCAATCCCAACATAGAAGTCAGGCTACCCAACTTACTCAAAGATGACGTAGGGTCAGAGGATTCTGGTGCCAAAACAACATTCGTTGTATATACTTTGGGAGTATTCAATGCTACGAAAACACCCAAAATGGCAAAAGCAAAGCCTACTTTTATCACCAACATCCGTTCATCCCACAACTGTTTGACCAATGCTACAATGTCAAGTTCCTTACTGGGCTTATTGTTATTTGAATGATTTTCCATAATAGGGTAATACAAATTACTTAATCAAATTAGCGATAGTGGCAATCATCGTAGCCAACGAAGCGGTTGAAGTTCCGATACTCAAGATTTCAGGCAACGACAATCCCTTACGGTCAGGCTTGGCCGGTACAATGATTTCACATCCGGGCTGAATGAGGCTCTTACCACCCCGTTTGGCACGGGCAATCGTTCCGTTCATATAGACCACATAAGCCTGACTTTTCTTGGCATTCGAGGTGTAACCACCGGATTGCTCGATGTAATGCTTGATTTTCTTACCTTTCAAGAATGATACGGTATTGGGATACATCACCTCACCATTAATCTTCACGGTATTCAAATATTGCGGTACCACGATACGGTCGCCTTCACGCAATACAACATCGAATTCACTGCCCGGATTAGCCAAAGCCTTGTCCAACTCAATACCCACATTGTAGGTAGTACCCAAATCCAATTTATCGACATCAATAGAGTCACTTCCCAACTTGGACATACGCAAAGCTGCCTTCATACGAACCTGTTCTTCAGGGGTCATCTGACGTTCCAGACGAGCACCCTGCACATAAGATTCATCCGTCAATCCTCCAGAAGCCTTAATCAATTCACTCAAACGATAGTTCTTCTTAACCAAAGCATACGTTCCGGGGAAAAGGATTTCACCTTCAATCTTGACATTCTGCTGTTCGTAATATCCGGGGCTGCGACGTACATAGATTTCATCAAACGGTTCCAAGAGAAATCCCGCTTCCCCCTCTATCACGAAACCATCCCGAAGAGAGAAACTGTATGTTTCAGCAGTCTGACTTCCTGCGTCTGTGGCTTCTGAATTCTTTATACGACGAGCTACATCTACACGAGCTGTAGAAGCAGCCTCTTTCAAACCTCCAGCCTGCAACACCAAATCCTCCAACGTGGTATTTGCTGCATAGACATAGGTTCCGGGGAAAGCGACTTCACCATGTATAGAAAGGACTTTGTCCTCTTGGATATCATGAATACTGGGAATCATCAAGACATCTTCCTTACGAAGAGGGAAATCAGAGGTTGTACCAGCCATAATACCTTTTACATTTACTGAAAGCACTTCCAAAGAGAGGTCCTCGCGCTTACGGTGCAAAACTGCGCGATTAAGGAATGCATCGCCCATGGTTCCTTCTGCGGCCTCAATCAATTCACGTACCGTATTGATACGGTTACCAATCTGATACATTCCGGGGCGATAGACTGCACCTTTGATTTCAACCATGTTTGAGAAACGCGGAATCACAGAATCGATATTAAGTGAGTCGCCATCCATCAATGTAAAAGCAGCAAAGTCTGACTCGTCAATGTTGTAGATTTGGTATTCACGACCACTCTTGCGGACGAGGCGTACATTCTTGGTATAAGCATCACCCGTAAAGCCACCGGCAAAGTCAAGCAAGGATTCGACACTCTCGCTACGTTTCATTTCATAGAACATCGGGCGCTTTGCCTTACCGGTGACATTCACCAGACAATCATACGTACCGACCATAATGACATCATCATCCATCAGACGGACATCATCCTTCATCTGTCCATTCAAAATATAGTCATAGATATCCAAAGTGGCTATCAATTTGTTGGCACGATACACTTTCACTTCACGCATGGTACCAATCTCATTCATTCCACCAGCCTGATACAAAGCATGGAACACCGTAGCGAATGAAGACAAGGTATATGTTCCAGGATTCTCCACTTCACCCATCACATTCACCTGAATGGTACGAATCTGGCCCAAAGTCAATTTGATTCCCGATGCTGTTCCCTCATCCGAAACGCCCGAATAAATTTTACTCAATTCATTCTGCAAATAAGCATTGGCCTCCTTGACTGTCATTCCGTTCAAATAAATGGGGCCAAGTCCCTCCACAAGAATCGCTCCATCGGGCGAGATAGTCTCTTGAATGGTATTCTGCGAAGCACCCCAAATATCCACAATCACCTCGTCACCAGGACCTAAACGATAATTGGCCGGCGTGGCAATATTCAAATTGGGTTCAAAAGAGAGTTGCTTGTTGTTGAAGATATTACGACCGAAGATTTCCTTCTGAGGTTCTTCCTTATACATCTCCATGTACAGGCTCATACTGTCAGGCATGATAAAATCCAATCCCTTAAGCATCTCTTCCTCTTTCGAGAGAGTTCCCGGTTTCTTCACAGTCTCCGTTCTTGATTGAGCAGATTTTACCATATAATCACGGATGATTTCATCTTCCGGTTTGTTACGGATACGGGATTTCTTATACACCTCTGTATTCCCGACAACACCTTTCGTCTGTTTGCCATATTTGGCTTTCAAACGATTGACCTGTTCCATGGTTACACCTCGGTTAATCAAATTCTTGATAATGTCATTCTGAGACATTCCACTCGCTTGCTGCTGCAACACGTATTCAACGACCTGTTCGTCCGACATGGTTTGTGCCAAGGATACACCTCCGCACAGGATCAGCAACAAAAGCATTACTGCATATTTACGCACCATATTCTCTCTTTGATTCTAAATGTTTTCTTTGTTTAAAATAGCAACTGTATTCACACAGTCCTTCATACAGACAAACGTATCATCTGCAAATTTATTGCAAAAGTACTAATTTTATCCCGTTGAATCCCTATTTCAGACCAAATTATTCCAGTTAACAACTAATAAAAGAGAAATCACAACAAAAAAATCAAGAATAATGACTATTTTTGCCGCAATTTTAACAGCTACGAATAATGAGCCACAGGCTACGAGTGTTTAGTTTTTATACTGCACGGATATCTGTTCACTCATACTATATATGGAACTCGTAGCTTGTAGCCAGTAACTCGTAACTAAAAAATATATGTCAAAATTAAGATTCAGAGTGATTGAAGCGGCTTTCAAGAAGAAGGCTGTTGAGGTGACTCCTCCTACACAGAGACCGACAGAATACTTTGCCAAGTATGTCTTCAACCGGGCAAAAATGTTCAAATACCTGCCCCAGGATGTATATGCCAAGTTGATTGACGTAATCGACAACGGTGCCCCACTCGACCGCAACATTGCTGACGAGGTGGCAGCAGGCATGAAGAAATGGGCCATAGAGTTGGGTGTAACCCACTATTCACACTGGTTCCAACCATTGACCGACGGCACAGCGGAGAAACACGATGCCTTTGTGGAACACGATGGCAAGGGTGGTATGTTGGAAGAGTTCTCGGGCAAACTGTTGGTTCAACAAGAGCCAGATGCCTCTTCCTTCCCCAATGGTGGTATCCGAAACACCTTTGAAGCCCGCGGATACAGTGCATGGGATCCCTCATCACCCGTGTTTGTAGTAGATGACACACTCTGTATCCCCACCGTATTTATAGCCTACACGGGCGAAGCACTCGACTACAAGGCTCCGCTCTTGAAGTCACTGCGTGCTGTCAACCAAGCTGCATTGGGTGTATGCCATTACTTCAACCCCGAAGTTAAGAAGGTGTTTACTTACCTTGGATGGGAACAGGAGTACTTTCTTGTGGACGAGGGCCTCTATGCCGCCCGTCCCGACCTGCTTCTGACGGGTCGCACCTTGATGGGACACGAATCATCGAAGAACCAGCAGTTGGAAGACCACTACTTCGGAGCCATACCCCCACGGGTAGCAGCCTTTATGACCGACCTCGAAGTGAAGTCATTGGAATTGGGTATCCCCGTAAAGACACGCCACAACGAGGTGGCCCCCAACCAGTTTGAGTTGGCTCCCATTTACGAGGAGTGCAACTTGGCGGTGGACCACAACATGCTGTTGATGTCGCTCATGCGCAATGTGGCACGCAACCACGGATTCCGTGTACTGCTTCACGAAAAGCCTTTCAAGGGGGTGAACGGTAGTGGTAAGCACAACAACTGGTCATTGGGTACCGACACCGGCGAACTGCTGCATGCACCGGGCAAGACTCCCGAGGACAACCTCCGCTTCGTTACCTTCGTAGTCAACACGCTGATGGCAGTATATCGCCACAACGGATTGCTGAAGGCCAGCATCATGAGTGCCAACAATGCCCACCGACTGGGAGCCAACGAAGCACCACCGGCCATCATCTCTTCCTTCTTGGGTAAGCAACTGAGTGAAGTGCTCGACCGTTTGGAAGAGAGCAGTAACGACGAGCTTATCATCATCGAAGGTCGCCGTGGCATGAAGCTGGACATCCCGCAGATTCCCGAACTGCTCATTGACAATACCGACCGCAACCGTACCTCGCCCTTTGCCTTCACAGGAAATCGCTTTGAGTTCCGTGCACCAGGGTCGGAAGGAAACTGTGCCAGTGCCATGATTGCCTTGAACTCGGCCGTAGCCGAACAGCTGAACGACTTCAAGGCCGAAGTGGACGGACTGATACAGAAGGGAGAGGAAAAGATTTCAGCCATCCTCAGTGTACTGCGTCGTCTTATCAAGGAGTGCAAACCCATCCGTTTCGATGGCAATGGATACAGCGATGAATGGAAAGCCGAAGCGGCCCGCCGTGGACTCGACTGCGAGACCAGCTGCCCCCTTATCTTCGACAGTTACCTCAAGCCCGAGTCGGTAGCCATGTTTGAAAAGACAGGTGTGATGACCCGCAAGGAGCTGGAGGCACGCAACGAGGTGAAATGGGAAACCTATACCAAGAAGATTCAGATTGAAGCCCGCGTATTGGGTGACTTGGTGATGAACCACATCATCCCCGTAGCCACCAAATACCAGTGCGACCTGATTGACAATGCCTACAAGACCCAAAAGCTCTTCCCTGCCGAAAAGGCCGCTATCCTATCGGCCAAGAACATCGACCTGATTGAGCAGATTGCCGAACTGAACAACTTCATCGAAGAGAATGTGGCACGGATGATTGAGGCCCGCAAGGTGGCCAACCGCATTGAGAGCGAACGCGAAAAGGCCATCGCCTACCACGATACCGTGGCTCCCATGCTCGAGAGTATCCGTCAACGTATCGACCAACTGGAACTCATCATCGACGACCAAATGTGGCCGTTGCCGAAGTACCGCGAGCTGCTGTTTATCCGTTGAGGCATCGTCGAAAAGGTTGAAAAGTTGAGATAGTAACGAAAGCGGATTTAGTAACTGATTCAAGTTTACTAAATCCGCTTTTTCTACGACTTATTCAACGAGAGTTCAACATATTTATAAGCCACTATCTATCAGACTGTTTCATCGTCCTCATCTCCGATTGAGAGAACTATCTCCAGCTACTAAATCCATAAGTATTTGACTTTCTAAGTGACATACTTACGGCTTATCCAAGTGAATAACTTACGGCTTGGGAAGTGAATAACTATTCACTTGAGTAAGCTTAAACTATTCATTTGAGAAGCCTCTAAAAGACCTCTGACAGTTCACTAAGAAAGTCGTTGGATGTGTCTGTTATTGTTGGCAATAAAGCCTTATATATAGTGTACGTTTATACTGTTCACTCCGTTCGAGAACCGGACAAACCGGGTTCCCGAACGGAGTGAATGGCTTAGAAGAATGGTATTCTTTGTCTCTCTTTTTGTAGAAGAGTCATTTTCCGAACACGGAAGCTATGCATATATGCATCTACTGATGCCCTCATCAACAACTATGACGGGATTACAAACCCCATACTCAATCCCTTCGCATTGCAAGCGAAGGGACGAGAAACGTCATTAAGAGGATGTTTTATCCTTAAAAAGGATGTTCAATTTAATATGCTGGTTACGTAGAAGGTAGTCAAAGGTATAAGAGTATTATTTTCTATATCTTCAATATATATAAGGTTATCACTGATTGAGCAACCTTTATTATCTTCCACATAAGTAAAGAATTGAAATTTTGTTCCCTCAGTATCTTAAATTATTCAAATCAATAAAAAATCACTCTTCAGTCGAAACTTCCTGTTCGTGCTGATTATCATCCACTGCCTGCAACTCTTCCATATCGCTGTTACGGTGACGGAACTTGATGACATTCACCATATCGGAAATGCCATAGACGATACAGCCTATACCTAATATGATGAAGGGAATATTAGCTGACTCAATGGGATTAAAAAGAATGAAGAACCCTACCAACATGACCAATACAGGTGTCACATAGAATCCACCCGGCACACGTATCCATTGGCGGGCTGTCACCAATTGGATGATTTCGCTCAATCCTGCATAAGAGAGGATGACACCCAAAGCATACATTAATGATTTCTCGAAGAATACAGGGTTGATTATCAGACACAATCCGAACAGGATACTGCCTATCCCCAACACTTGCGACCATCCGAAATGGCTGCTTCCCTCAGATGATGTCTTCCGATAATGAGACATCAAGGAGAACAATCCTGGAATCAAAAAGAGACACCCAATGACCATAATCAGATAAAGCACTGCACTTTGCGACCAAAAGACCAGCAATAGCCCTATCAACAGTGCCGTAATACCACGAAGCAGGGCAAACGTAATTCCCGATGATTTCTTTTCCATCATGTCTTTTTCTTCTTTTTTTCAACAGAAGGACATAAGAGTAACAAATTCTTCTATTTCTGAAGTACTCATGCCCTTCTGTCAAATAAAAACTTCTCTATTTTTCTGCATCTATGCACCCCAATTATGTACATCCAATAAGGCTACGCACTCCACTAAAGCCAAAGCCTCATCCTCATCGACCAAGATGGCCACATACAACCACCAGAGCAGCAACACAATCAGCAGGGATACCCCCAAACGAATCCAAAATTTCCGTTTCATTGTTCCAATTCAATCTTGTTATGAATCGACAACAAATGAACAGTCCCTTTGGTTGTATCCCTTCTTTGTTTTATTATCAAAAACGATATCCCACAGTCAGAAACACCTGAGTACGTTCGGTATCCATCTTCGTTGCCGGTAGCAGACCGTCTGCAGTCGTCGGATAGGCCACCCCTGCATCTTCGTAACTGAACATACTGTCGAAAGGATAGAACTCGCTCTTCTGATGTGTATATTGGAAAGCTGCATCCACATAGAGTTGTCCTGTACGGAAACCCATACCAAGGGTAAAGGTATTGCGTGCCATCATATTCTCATATTCTGCATCCGTACGGGTCGTATTGGGATAGAGCCACTTATAGGCGCTTTCCTCAAAGGATGCTGAACTATAATTGTATCCTGCACGCAAACTGAACTCAGGAATCAACTTCACTTCAGCTCCGACACGTACCGTATGCACACCTTTCAAATCCTCTTCAATCCAATCATTCTCTTGTCCCATTTCAAACCCATCATCGTAACGGAGTTCAGCTGAAGCATAATCGGTATATTCATACTCGGCTCCCAAAGCCACAGAAGTTCCTATAGTATGCCCCATGCTGAGATTTACCTTCCAAGGAGTAAGAAGTTCATAATCAAACTGTGCAACATCTGTTTCCCCATGATAGTTGTCCAACGAAGAAGAGAGCGAAGCCCAATGACGATCCGACAATTTATACAAGGTAGGTGTATGCAAAGCCAATCCCAAACGGAAAGCCGATGCTTCCAACGGACGGAAAATAAAACCCAACTTAGCATTCACACCCGTACCTTCGGTCACAAAATCATTATTCAAAGTAAATTTTGTATCCATACCGTCAAATTCTCCATACTCTGTATAAGCAGAAGAACGCTTGTAGTTCACATCATGAAATCCGACTGTCAACCCCCAATAGAAACGGTCATTGACATTGGCAGACATATTGATGTCGAATACATTCACTCCACCCGTCTCACGGCTTCGATACTCTGTCTCATATCCAGGCATACCAATGTAATGTCTGTATTCATACAACGGATTTCCATTTACATCCGTAATGGGTCTTCCAGCTTCATCCAACAACGGTTCGTCACCTTCTTCGTAATCAGGACCAATCTTAGGCCCGATAAGCCCCCCCTGAATACCCAAGACACCTAACCATGACAAGTCACTCCAATCACTGCCATAATAGTTCCCGCCCAACTCATTATATACCTTATAATAATCATCCAATGGAAGCGGATTATAGTATCCATATTCATCATGATTGGTCATAGAAGCGATTTGGTCAGTCATGGACATCCCCATCAAATTGCCATATAAAGCCATTTTCCGGTTGAAGTTACGCTGTTTGCGATAATTCAAACCGATATTCACATAGCTTACCGATTCCATACCGGTATTATTACTGAACACAATGCCCAATTGGTCAAAAGACATGCGCATGCGGTTATCTTTTCCCTGTACTCCTTCGAAGTCACTCATTACCTGTGTATCATTCAGGCTGATGGTCCCCGAAAAGTCACTACTACGATACAATCCGATACCGGCCGGATTGCTCCCCATGGTAGAGATATCACCTCCCAAAGCACTCATGGCACCTCCCATACCTACAAAGCGGGCTGTACCGTTGAGATCGGTATCTATAACACGAGCTGCATCATATTGTGTCTGAGCCATTGCAATGCTTCCAGAAAAAAGCACAACAACAGCTCCTACTATCATTTTCTTATTGTCTGTCATAACCGAAAAACTTACGAACTTTAAACTTACATAATTCCGCGATTCCCTTACTTATCTGCGACCGCCACCCGAACGGCTACCACCGCTTGAACGACTACTTCCTCCGCCACCGAATGAGCCACTGGAACTACGACTGCTACTACCGGAAGAGAACGAACCCGAACTGCGTGAAGAACTTCTTGATGACGAGCCGGAAGAATAGCTTGAACTGCTACGAGAACTACTACTGCTACGAGAAACATTGCCCGTTGACGAACTGCGCGAACTACTGCTACGTCCACTATTACCCGTCACACGCTCAGAAGAAGAGCTACCATTACGACTTACCGTATTTCGGCTGGCACGTCCGTTAGCAGGGACTGCATCCTTGACGTTTGTATTGCGTCCAGTGGAGTTTGAACGCACAACATCATCCGTATTCCGTTTGGTAATACGTTCAGCCGTACGGCTGGAAGCATCACCTCGCGAAGCCACAGTTGTACCACGGTCGTTACCCCGAGTAGCACGCACACTACTATCATTGCGACGATCTCCACGTACAGCATTGGGACGATCAGCAGCACGCCTACGATTATCGTAATAGAAACCATCACGCCAGCCACCACCTATATGACCTCCACCACCGGCCCATATTGGTCCATGATGATGATGATGGGGATAATACCCCCAATAAGGATAATGGTGATGATGCCACGGATCATGCCATCCCCAACCAAATCCCCAGCCTCCCCAGCCTATATGCCAGTTCCAACCATAATTCCAATGCCAAGGATCATGATGCCAACTCCACCAAGCAGGATTGCTCCATGTCGGGAATGCATAGGCATAAAAGCCATCAGTATAAACATTCCAATCAAAAGGAGACCAGGTATAGACTATGTCCCAATAAAGCGGACTGCTCACCGGAACAGCGACACGAGGACTACGGAAACGTATCAGACGGGTAGCATATTCATAATCACTTTGCGTACCCTCAAAACCGTTTACCCACTCACCGTCATTGTCGGCATACGTTTCTTCTGTATCTTCCAACAGATACTCTTCCTCGTTGTCCACTGAAGTATAGCGACGATTGTACTCATCCACATCACGTGCCACTCCTGAAGCATCGCGCACAGTAGCTGCAGCCTTCTGCAATTGTTTGCTTGATACTGTAGCCACACCTGCATCCGAAACAGGTATTTGACGTATCTCTCCATCCGAAGTGATAACGGTTACGGTATTCTCTGCAACACGCTCCACTTTGGTAGTCTTCTCTTTTTTCTCTTTCTTAGGAACAAAGTAAAGATCATCGCCTATACTCTGTGCCATGCTCAACTGCGGCAGGGCTGCCAGCAAAAACGATAATAATACTAACTTTTTCATAACACTACTATTTAAATTCTCATCCTTGAAACCTGTTTCTATAAATTAAAACGGGCCTAATCTCTAGTGCAAATATAAACAACAATATTGATTTGCAGACTGAAAACTCTGTTTTTTTGTCAAGTTTTTCCTGTTATTTCACATTTAAGCTTTACTTTTTGTGGGATATTTTCAGATTTTAAGGAATTTAAAGGGGATTATAGACAAAAAAGTTGTACTTTCGCCATCTCATAATTCAAAACTTATCATTCATAATTACAGTATATGGTTTATATAGAAGTCACATTCACCCTAACCCCATGGAACGAAACAGCCCAAGATGTACTCACAGCCTTGGCTGGCGACATAGGCTTTGAAAGTTTTGTAGAAGAAGGTTCTACACTGAAAGCTTATATTCAGAAGAAACTGTACGATGAAGAGGCTATCCAAAACATCATCAGTGATTTCCCTATGTCTGACACCACTATCACTTACACGGTACAAGAGCAAGAGGACAAAGATTGGAACGAAGAATGGGAAAAGAATTTCTTCCAACCCATCATAATCGGCAACCGTTGTGTCATCCATAGCACCTTCCACAAGGACATACCAGAGATGGAATACGACATTCTCATCAATCCCCAAATGTCCTTCGGAACCGGCCATCACGAAACAACGAACCTCATTGTCAGCCGTCTGTTAGAAACTGAATTGAAAGGGAAAAGTGTACTTGACATGGGATGTGGAACTTCCATCCTGGCAATTCTGGCAGCCAAACGTGGGGCTTCACCCATCACCGCCATTGACATTGACGATTGGTGTGTATCCAACTCTGCCGACAATATCAACCTCAACGGAATCGACTGCATTACCGTACGTTTAGGCGATGCAGACTTTCTGCGCAATGAATGTCCGACATTCGACCTTATCATTGCAAACATCAACCGTAACATTCTCACCGCAGACATGGATGCTTATGCAGGATGTATGAAGAGTGGTAGCCGCATATTCCTCAGTGGATTCTACGTGGATGACATTCCTGCCATACAAGAAAGCCTTACAATCAACGGGCTTTCTTTCGTAGAATATTACGAAAACAACCGTTGGGCTATGGTCGTAGCGGAAAAGAAATAATCAAGAACGTACACGGAAGAGACGGCACAGGCGCAAAAGCCATCTTCTGAATACCCGCAAGCAGAACCATATTCTACAAAGGAATATCCAAGAAGAGGATGTGACAGGGAAAGAAGTCTTCATCGGTGGACATATAACCACCACTTTCCCTACCACATCCTCTCTTTTACAATATTCTTGTGAAGCCCAGACACCATCTCCCTGTAAAGTATATCCCTCTTCAGTCATGCCAACAATACGGTGCATGACATGTTTGCCTTTATAACGAAACAGAACGATATCCAACAACTTCAAATCTTCCACTCGACAAGGAGAAACTACAACATCATCCACGCCATTACGCAAAAAAGGATACATCGACTCCCCTTTTACACGGATACGTGCCTCGCGTCCATTGGCGATTTCCTCCTCTACCCAAGCAAAGAAGAGATTGTTAGGAATATTTTTCATCAGTCAAATATTGTATGGTATGACAATTGTGCAGCCTCTTCATCCGGCAAACACTCCAAATGATAACACAATACACGTTCCAATACATCACTCAATGTACGACTCATGGCATCGTACAAGGTGGATTCATAGGCAAAAGCTGGCGGACACGATGGATGCAAAGCGGCATATGCCTGCAAGACATTCAACCGTCTGATGCGATTCTGAGGGGCTTGCGACAGACGGATACAAGCTCTTAAAGGAAAACGTTCAGTACGATAACAGGGGGTCTTTCCACTCCATGGGCTTCCATACACCCACACTTGTCCCTCTTCTACCCGTAAAATAGGAGAATCATCATTCAGCAGATGACTACCTGCAATATATTGTCTCCACAGACGGGTATGAGTGCTTTTTCCCGTTCCACTCTCTCCCAAGCACATGACAGCCTCATCCGCGTTCACTATACAGCTACTATGCACTGGTATTGCGCCCATCGGTACAGTCTGTATTCCATATCCTGTCCACAAAATTGAGCGCAACATCCGTGGCTCCCAATTACCGGACAAATACATTCGTTTTTCACCCTTCCTACCCCACAGGTCCAATCTTTGACCATCATCCTGCACCTCACTCATGCGATATCCACCGTCAATGAGTCCAAATCTGAAGACTGTATCTAAATCCTTCAATTGATAGATTTCCTGCTCAAAATCAGGAGCATCATCCGACGTTTCCACAAATTCACAAACAGGTTCCTCTCCCTCCGTACTTATTATACGAAAAGTCTCAAAACTCTGCATAGAAGCCAAATGAGCACACAACTGTTCACCTTCTATTGCCAACAGGAATCCCCCTATTTTATAATATTGCATCATTAAAAGTCCTTAAAGTGGGTCCTATAAATGAATCGAACAGGGTTCTCTTCGACTCATCGCTTTAACGAAAACGCATAGGTACTCACCATTATTCATAATTTGTGGGATTTATAGGCCCCACTTTTATCCTATATCTCAATAATTCTGTCACAGACAGACAAAGCACTGGCATGATGGGCAATATAAAGTATTGTAAGCCCTTCATTCTCTTGTCTGATTCGTCGGATTGTATCGTTAATTTCTTTTTCCGTCTCAAAATCCAATGCTGACGCAGCCTCATCCAACAACAATACATCAGCACGCTTGTACAAGGCACGTGCCATCCCCAAACGTTGTTTCTGCCCACCAGACAAACGGGAACCAGCTTCATTCATCGGAGTATCCAAACCTTGAGGCAACCCCTTGACCCATTCGTCAAGTGCTACCCACGCCAACACTTCGCGCACACGTTCTTGGTCTATCAGGTCTTCACCTAATGCCACGTTGGCTGCAAGTGTCGTATCAAAGATGAAGACCTCCTGCGGAACATAACCAATCCGATTAAGCCAAGCCTGTCGATTTTTTGCAGACAAAGGAACATCATCCACTCTAATGTTTCCATTTTGGGGATTTAGGAATCCTAACAGTAAATTGAACAAAGTGGTTTTTCCCACTCCACTCTGTCCGCTTATACCTACAAACTCACCTTTCTGTATGCACGTACTGAAGTTTTTCACAACTTCATTTCCTTCTTCATAAGCAAACGAAAGATTGCTCAACGTTATTTCTTTTTCAAAAGTCAAGCAACCACTTGTAGTCTCTACTTGTTCTGAATCTGTTCCAACCAACCCATCTTCAATGATTTCCAAGAAATGTTCAGCATGGCTGACCTGCGTCCATCCCGTCAGCAAACCACGTAAAGCAGGTAAAAGGCGCAAAGCCACCAAAGCAAAGGCGCCTGTCAAAAGGCTCATATCACCCTCACCTGTAAAAGCCAGCAAAGCTAATCCAATCACCACCGAAAGTTCACTCAACACCATCGGAATCCGTTGCATGTTCATCATCTGCATACGTCGCTCCGAAACATTGTCTGCTCCCCTTGCAAAATTTCTCCACAAAGAGGGGAAAGCACCATACACCTCGGCATCTACATATCCACGGAAAGTATCGTTCACTACCCGAATCTGTTCGCGACGCGCCTCTTGTTCATCACGTCCGTATTGACTGATACGCTTACGAACCACCAGCAGATAAATCACGACAAAAGGGATAAACGAGGAATAGAGCAACAACATCGTAGCTCCGTCATAAAGCAAGAAAGCCACCGTTGTCAACAATAGCAACATGGCATCAGAAGCCATGCGTAACAAAGGCATCAGCACCCCTTGACTGAACCCGAAACATACATTATTCACCTCAAACGACAACCGTCCGGCTCCCCGCTCACGGATATAAAGCAGTCCTTTCTTATAATATGAAGAATATAGAGCCAGACTGAGCCGCTTGTACAACGATAAAAGGAAACGGTGTTGCACTTTCAGAAGACCAGTTGCAGTCCAACCCTTCAGTACTACCACGACGAATGCCAACAGACAGAATAACAGTACGGTCGTACGGTCACCATCCTTCTCCAACAGCAAATATAGGATGGGGAACAACGAAGCTATTCCCACAAAATCAAGCAATGCCGTCAGAAAAACAACCCCTACTACACGAGCGGCCTCTCTACGTTCCTGAGGAATCAACAACCGATATGTCCGTTTCAGTAAATTCATCCGTCACCCTCTATTTATTCCATGTCACTTTGAACAGTCGGGCAGGTCGCCAATAATTATTTTTCACGGCCATCCATAAACGCTCTGAGAAATTGGTATCAAACACACGTCCGCGCAATGCACTGTTATGATAAAGCCGACGGAACTTGTACATAAATATTCGTATTGGATTATTTCCCAAAGCCTTAGCCGGTACTGAAGGATAGGTAGGAGAGACCATCTCCTTCAACATTATTTCGGCCAATTCTTTGTCATAATCAACTTCAACAGAAGAACCCAAATAGCTATATGCTAATCCCGTCAAGGCACGGAAGAAATGTTGTACCTTGACATCCATCAGTTCTGTAGGTAACAAATCCAATGCACCATGGTTGAGCAGACAAGCCCAATCACACAGGTGATGCAACGAAAGTCCGCTACCGAAGTGTTGCGCAGCATGAAAGCCAATGAATACGGCATTGAACGCATCTGAAGGCACAGAAACGGGACATTCCCCTTCCAACAAAACTGTTTCAACAGGAGTATCGTGTTCATGCAGATATTCCTCCAACGAAAATGCCTCACGGGTGTTATAGACATTCAGATAAGCCTTATGATTCTCTATCATGATGCCCCGATAACGGAACGTATTGTGTTTCTTCGAATGGGTGCGGTCCACCTCAATCCCCCGTTCCTCCATCAGATGCTCGGCAAGTGCCAAAGCCTCTTCGTCACTCACCCGATCTGTATCCAACGAATAAATACGGATATCAATGTCTCCCCCTTCGCGATGGGAAGGTACGGGATAATAGTTCGAAAATCCTACGCCCTTCAATTGCATCAATCCGACTCCATGAGGGCGAAGCATCTCTGTCAGTTCATGTACCGTACGGCAATAGCGCACATAGCGCTCTTCATACCTTTCCACGGCCATGGCCCATGTCAATTTTAAGCCTCTTGGTGGCAAAAGGTCTGTAGGCAAAGCCACTACACCATCCCAAACAACAGCCATCACTCCTTGCTCTGCCGCAAGTTTATAACACGCCTGCCAGTCGGCATCTGTGGCACTAGCAAAAACCTCACGATTTACCTCACCTCCGCTCAATGCACGCTTCAGCAAGGCCAACACCATCTGTATAGGACGGGAATGATTCATTCTACAATTCCTCCACATTCCTTCAACCGTTCTACCCAACGGGATGCATCAGCCAAAGCCAGATCTTCAGCAATACCATACTTCTCCACCAACAGGGAAGCAGCCTCTTCTGTGGTAAAATTCTTTCCACACAATGCTTCCCAAAGCATTCGGGCCGTAGTATTCAACGAAATGATGCGGGTCATGTCCGTATGCGAACCTCCCTGATTTACAATGATTGTCTCTCCGGCAATGGTGCGAAGAGCATATTTCGGATTAATCTTCATACTTATGTGATTTTATGGGTTAGGATGCAAAAATAAAACAAATTATTGGAATGGCCATATTTTCTCTTAATATATACACTTCTGAACTGACAAAATGCAAGCAAATCCATCAATCAATACAGAAGTAAAAATACGCAAAAAATCTCGAATCGACAAAATTCTACAAAAACATCTCGCACCAATGTTCGAAACGGGAGACACCTTCATCACCATGTTTAAGCAAACTCTTGAGAGCTTTCTCAATGGATTTTTCTTTATCAAGTTTGGTTTTCGAGAAGAACTTATCAGCAAAACATACCACTTGTTCCTCCATACTCACAGGACGCATATCGCGATGAGGAATGGGAAGTCCTTGACGGATGATTTCCTCCATCGAGAGACCTGCACCCGTATGACGTTCACAAACGAGGGCATGGCGAGGATATCCCTCGGCTCTCATGAGATCAGCCCCAAGATAACCGTGACAGATATAGGGATGTTGACCATAACAATGGATTCCTTCTGCATCAGTAAGGAAAATTCCAATGTCGTGGAGCATAGCAGCCTCTTCTATAAAAGTTGTGTCCAAGTTTAATTCGGGATGACGACGGGCAATATCAAGTGCCTTATCCGCTACGGCACGGCTATGTTTCACGAGGATGTGTTTCAATTCATTATCCTCGGGATAATACTTGTTGATGATGTCAAGGGCATTCATATAGGATTGATCTTAATTTTTAGGAATCAAAGGTTTTGGAATCATCTGATTGAATTCTTGGTTTTCAACTCCTCCAATGTCCGCGGACGAGGAGCCTCTTCGGTACGTAACTGCACAGGGACGCTTTCGTTTCCACACCGGTCAATGGAGGTGACAGCATAGTGGAAAGTCGGTTGGTAAGGAGTCTCTTGATGGATGTAGCATGTATCAACCAAATAAGTGGAAATCAAGTTAGACGGGTTCTCGACATCTACGGGATAAGAGGAAGAAGCATAGACGTTGTAACGCAAGCCTCCCCCCAGATTATCGGTTGATGATGTCCATGCCAAACGTACGGTATTTTTCATCCGTTGCACTTGCACATTACCAGGAACAGAGGGAGCCACATCGTCTATCCACGAAAGGGTTGGCACAAGGGCTGGAGTATAGTAGAAATTCTCTTGTACATGGCCGTACAAACCCTGTGTGTCATCAGTAAGGAAACGTGAACGGAAGTAACTCTCGCCCTCGCATCCGCTCCAACGGGCAAAATTCAGCTGGCGATCAATCTCATCCAGTGTCCAATCTCCCTCCGACGGATGAAGGAAATAGATACCCAAACCGGGAACAACCATACGTCCGTGAGCATGTTCCCTCCAATCAAGAACAAAGGGATAGAAATAGTTTCCACGATAATAGAGCATAGGGAAAATCATGTCCTGTATTCCCTCTTTCATCCAAGCCTGTGCATCCTGATATACATCGTGGTATCCATTCCATCCTGCATTGTATCGAGTTGTATTTCGATATTTACCCAACGGAGCACTGCTCACTTTTACCCAAGGTTTGACAGATTTCACTTCGTCATAAACAGCACGGACCAAAGCTGTGATGTTATCGCGTCGCCATTGGTAGAGCGTTTTTCCTTTGCCATACTTCCGATAGTCGGCGGCATCAGGGAAACGCTTCGGACGATCGGGATAACGAATATAGTCGAGGTGTACGCCATCTACATCGTATCGGGTAATCAATTCATTAACAAGCGAAGCCAAATACTTTTTGCTATCCGGATGTCCAGGATTCAAATACCAATGGTCGCGGAAACGCTTACACAAGTGTGGAAGACGTTTGGTGATGGATGCTGTTCCCATCTCCTTATGCACCTCATTGCTCCCCAAGGGTACGGCCACCATCCATGCGTGAAGCTCCATGCTCCGTTTATGACACTCCTCGATAGCAAAAGCCAAGGGGTCGTATCCGGGATTTTCCCCAGCTTTACCAGTAAGCGACTCGCACCAAATTTCCTTATCGGAAGGATAGATGAGATTTCCGCGTACGCGTGTCTGAAAGATGACGGTATTGATGCGTGCGGCTTGCAGTTGATCGAGGATATCGGTGAGTTCTTTCTTCTGTTTGTCAATGTCCGCTTCACTTTTTACTTGAGTGGTCGGCCAATCAAGCCCCCGAAAGGTGGTGAGCCATACAGCACGCACTTCATGCTTCTTAGGAGTAAAAAGGGGAGAGAAAGGAGGAGCGCTGATTCCTTTGACCGATACCAAACAGACAAAGAGCAACCACAGGATTTTCGTAAAAAAGTTCAATTCGATTCGATTCTGTTTCATTTATTCTAAATTTTCGCCACAAAGTTACGTATTTCTGTCTAATTAATCTAAATAATCGGTGTCCAATGCTACAATTTTTCCAAGATTTCCTTACTTTTGCATCGTTTTTAGCAACGATAGAAATATGATTACGTTTACATTAGCCCTGCTACTCTTGATTGGCGGTTATTTCATTTATGGCCGCTATGTAGAACGTGTATTTGTACCCGACCCCCAACGTCAGACACCAGCCATCACCCAAGCCGATGGAGTAGATTTCATCCGTCTCCCCAACTGGAAGATATTCATGATTCAATTCCTCAACATTGCAGGTCTCGGTCCTATTTTCGGTGCCATCATGGGAGCCCAATTCGGCACAGCTTCATACCTATGGATTGTATTAGGAACTATTTTTGCTGGAGCCGTACATGATTATTTCTCAGGAATGCTTTCCATTCGTAATGGAGGTGAAAGTCTGCCCGAAATCATCGGTCGTTTTTTAGGGAAACGAACCAAAACGATTTTCTGTGTTTTCGCCATGGTATTGATGGTACTTGTCGGTGCCGTCTTCGTGTCCGGCCCAGCAGAATTGCTAGCAGGTATGACTCCTGCGTCATTGGATTTTATCTTCTGGATGGCTATCATATTCCTATATTATATATTGGCAACAATGATGCCTGTAGATAAGATTATCGGCCGTATCTATCCGCTCTTTGCAGGAGCTCTGTTGTTTATGGCATTAGGAATTGTGGTGATGCTCTACGTAAAAATGCCCGACCTGCCCGAGATGTGGGAAGGATTCGGCACTAAGTATGATTCGAACCCTATCTTTCCGATGATGTTCATCTCTATTGCCTGTGGAGCTATCAGCGGTTTCCATGCCACCCAGTCGCCTTTGATGGCACGTTGTATGGAGAACGAAAAGCACGGACGTCCCATCTTCTACGGAGCCATGGTAGCTGAAGGTATTGTAGCGCTTATCTGGGCAGCAGCAGCTACTTATTTCTTCCAAGAGAACGGTATCATTGACCAAGTGACAGGCAAAGCCTTCTCGGGTGCTTCGGTAGCTACTCAGATCTCCAAAGATTGGTTAGGAACTTTCGGAGGAATCCTTGCCATATTGGGGATTGTAGCGGCTCCCATTACCAGTGGTGACACGGCATTGCGTTCAGCACGACTCATCATGGCCGACTTCCTCCGTTTCGATCAAAAGAAGATTCGCAATCGTCTGATAATCTGCGTACCGATTTTTGCCATTACCATCGCCATTTTGATATACAGTTTGACCGATGCCAATGGTTTCAAGATCATTTGGCGATACTTTGCCTGGTGTAATCAGACAATGTCAGTCTTTACCCTTTGGGCCATCACGGTATATCTGACGCTCAAACGTAAGAACTTCTACATCACATTACTTCCCGCCTTATTGATGACGTGTGTATGTTCTACCTATATCAGCATGGCACCTGAAGGGTTCTCATTGCCCTACACATGGGGATATGCCATCGGAGGTTTATGTACTTTGATAGGATTGGCTTGGTTTATGGTTTGGAAGAAAAATCACGAAGACAAAAGAATTTAAATAAAAATTGCAGGAGTAAGAAACTGCTTATCTCCTTGTTAATCACTTCAAATAAAACAATATATGAAACGTTATAAAAAATCCGTCATCATGCCGTTGGCCCTTTTCATCTATGCCACGGCCATGGCCATCTATTTTATCCCCCGTAACCAAGAGTTGAGCGATATGGAGAAATGGGGAACCATCGGCGCTTCTTATCTGATTATCATCCTGCTCTGGTGGGTTCTTCGCAAGAAGGAACAGATGATGGCCAAACGAGAAGAGGAAATGAATCAACGTGGAAACAAATAATATAAAGATAAAAATATGAAAAAACTATTACTATGCCTTGTCATGTTGGCTACTACGACATTGGCACATGCACAATTCGAACAAAACAAATGGTATTTCAATACCGCCGTCACCAATTTGGGAATCTCTTATAACGGTTCTGAAGAATTGCGTTTGGGAGGACAAATTACAGCCGGAACCTTCCTATTCGATGACATTGCCCTAATGCTCAATGGCGAAGGAGTATATCACAAATTGGGCGAACGAAGCGCCACCTTCGGAGTGGGCGGACGCTATTATTTCAGCCAAAATGGCATCTACGTAGGTACAGGCATCAAATTCCGTCATTATGAATATGAGGAGAATGCCAAAGTAAAAAACGAGAAGTTCAACGATGGACTTTGGTCTTTTGAAGCGGGTTATGCATTCTTCCTCAGCCGTACGGCCACCATTGAACCAGCCATCTACTACGACCTCAGTTTCAAGGATAGCGATTATAGCAAAGTAGGTTTCAAATTGGGATTCGGCCTTTATTTTTAATCTATATCCAACATCTTTTGAAAGTTTGAGATAAAAAGCGAACGTAGATTTATCATGAAGAAATTTCTCCTCTCCCTCGCGATTGTATCCCTCCTTTGGGCGGGATGTAGCACGGTGCCTATCACAGGACGAAGACAAGTCCTCTTGGTGAGCGACCAGGAAGTCCTTTCAGCCAGTCTCAACCAATATAGTAGCTACATCAGCACCGCTCCCCGTTCGGGTAATGCCTCCCGTTCGGCCATGGTTGTCCGAGTAGGCCAACGCATTGCTGATGCAACCGAGAAATACCTGCGTGCAAGCGGATTGGAAAGTGAGTTGGCCAACTTTGCATGGGAGTTCAATCTCGTAAACGACAACCAAATAAACGCCTTCTGTATGCCCGGAGGAAAGATTGTGGTGTACGAAGGATTGATGAACCTCGTCTCCTCGGAAGACGAATTGGCCGTGGTTGTAGGACACGAAGTTGCACATGCCGTAGCCAAACATAGCAACGAGCGAATGAGCCAACAGATGCTTACCGAATATGGCGCACAGATTTTGAATGCCGCCGTATCCGAGAAGAGTGCCGCCGTACAAAGCATGGCCGCACAAGTCTATGGATTGGGGGCACAATACGGTGTAGCACTCCCCTTCTCGCGCAAACATGAAACGGAAGCAGACTACATGGGGCTTATCTTGATGGCAATCGCTGGATACAACCCCGATGTTGCTATCGGATTCTGGCAAAAAATGTCTGGCAACGGACAACAAATACCCGAGTTCATGAGTACCCATCCAAGCGATGCTACCCGCATCAAGAACATCAACAAAGAGCTCCCCAAAATCAAGAAGATGTTGGAGATTGACAATTCTTCCACATCTTCTACAAGCACCTCAAACAACGCCTCAAAACCCTCATTCAAATTAACGACCAAGTGATTTTATAGAGGGGACGTGTAAACTGATTCGAAAAGAGCAAATCAGTTTGTAAGGCAAACACCTACATTGATTTTGAACACCCTCTTTTCCCAAAAGAATCCGCCTCATTCACGATTCCTGTGAACGAGGCGAATTTCTTGTATGCATTTCTTGTATGCTATATAACTATATACTTATATATTCTATACTATAAACAGATTCTGCCATTTATTATACGCAAACTTTACCAAAACTTGTTATTTTCCTCGCTATACTCAAAACCTACGGAAGCAAGAGTGGCGAGAAGTTGCTCTTTGTCAATCTCCAGTTCCTCACAAAGAGCATCAAGTGAGGGGTATTGGTCGCGCAACTTCATATTGATGAAGCCGAACAGAATCATCGGATCAGTGGGTAACATAGGTTAATTTTACTAATGTGTACATATGCCCAATATGCCAATACACTTAACTTGCTTATCAGCACATAGGGAATCAATCATATTCAGAATCGGACCACTCTTGTGCCATCCTCTTGTTCTTCGATAGTGACACGGATGGCATCTTCTGGAAGAACTTCCTCTACCAATTCGGGCCATTCAATGAAGCAGAGGGCACCACTATAGAAATAATCTTCATATCCCATGTCATATACCTCCTCTAGACGCTTGATACGATAAAAGTCGAAGTGATAGATGAGTTCGCCCGACTCATCCGCACGGTATTCGTTGACAATGGCAAAGGTAGGCGAATTGATGACATCGGTCACCCCTAACTCTTCACATACAGCTTTGACAAAAGTTGTTTTCCCAGTTCCCATTTTGCCATAAAAGGCAAAGACTGTATTTTCGTCCATAGCACCAATGAATTGGCGGGCAGCTTCATGAATGGTCTCTAATGAAGTAATCTTTATTTCCATATTCTATTTTTTCTTCGGTCTTAATGTTATCAACGGGATGAGCATCTCTTCCATCGAGATTCCTCCGTGTTGGAAGGTATCCTTGTAATAAGAGACATAATGGTTATAATTGTTGGGGTAAGCAAAGAAGTCTCCGCCCATAGCAAAGATGTAGGTCGTGCTGATGTTAGGCGAAGGAAGTTGGGCCTTGGCGGGTTCCTTGATTTCATACACTTCCTTGGAATTGTAGCTGAGATTCTTGCCCAACTTGTATCGCAGATTGGTATTGACATTACGGTCACCCACGACCTTGAGTGCCTTGTCCACACGGATACTTCCGTGATCCGTAGTGATGAAAACGGTATATTCGCTATCGGCCAAGAGTTTCAACAGGTCACGCACGGGAGAATGGCGGAACCACGAAAGTGTGATGCTACGATAGGCAGCCTCATCTCCGGCCAATTCACGCACGGTTTTACTCTCGGTGCGTGCATGACTGAGCAAATCTATGAAGTTGAGCACAACGACATTGAGGTCGTAATGCTTGAATTGGCTGAATTGGCTAACCAATTTTTCAGCTCCAGAAGAGTCGTTGACTTTGTGGTATGAGAAAGTGTCTTTCCGACGGAATCTGTCAATTTGCGTTTGGATAAGGGGAGCTTCGTTAAGGTTCTTGCCCTCTTCCTCGTCTTCATCCACCCAAAGGTCAGGGAACATTTGGGCTATTTTGTTCGGCATTAGTCCGCTGAAGATCGCATTGCGGGCATATTGGGTAGCCGTAGGAAGGATACTCATATAGAGTTCATCCTCCACAGAGAATCCCTGGATGAGTTCGCCTGCGAGCTGGCGCCACTGGTCATATCGAAAATTATCGAACACGATAAGGAAGACTTTCTCTCCCCGATCGATACTGGGAAAAATCTTGCGTTTGAAGATGTCGGGGCTCATCAACGGACGTGTCTCGGGCGAATTGATCCAATCCAGATAGTTTTTCTTGATGAACTTGGCAAAGCCATTGTTTCCTTCATCCTTCTGCATGCGCAACATATCGGTCATGTTGCTATCCGCTTCAGACAATTGCAATTCCCATGACACCAATTGGCGATAGACCTCCATCCACTCTTCACACGTGCGGGCATCGTTGATTTGCATTCCCAATTTACCGAAGTTCTGCTGATAGTTCGTATCGGTCTTTTCCGTCAGGATGTCATTCCGATGGATATTCTTCTTCAGTGTCATCAATATCTGATGAGGGTTCACGGGCTTTATCAGATAATCCGCAATCTGGGAGCCGATAGCCTGATCCATGATGTTCTCCTCCTCACTCTTGGTGACCATCACGACAGGGATGGCCGGATACATGTCCTTGATTCGTGCAAGCGTCTCCAATCCACTAAGACCTGGCATATTCTCGTCGAGCATGATGAGGTCGAACGTATGCTCGCGACACAAGTCCAGCGCATCCTGACCATTGGTTGCCGTCATCACCTCGTATCCCTTGTTTTCAAGAAACATCACGTGAGGACGGAGCAATTCCATCTCATCATCGGCCCAAAGCAATAATCCATTCTTCATAATCGTATCCTTCTTACTCGTCCACTTCTTCCCACTCCTCTTCCATGCGTTCGGCCTCATCTGCATTCAGCATCTGAGGTTCATCGAACGAATAACCGTCTATGACAGGCATAGGCAACTTGTCCAATTGTTGTTCGTAGAAGAGTTGGTAATCATCAAAACTATAATATTTCAACAAAAGTTCATAATTGGATTTGGAGATGAGCACTGCGCGCATTCCTTCCAGTTTCTCGCGCAACCTTGCATCTGCGAACAATCGCTTCATATACTGGCGACATTCGACATAGTTCATGAACTCTCCTATCTGCATCATGGCAATACCGCCATCCTTCACAAACTGGATATCGAAATTGCGCACCATGAAGTTGGTGAAGTTGTATCGGGCTATCTCAAAGAGCAATTGGTTTTCGTTCACGCCCCCCTCTTCGTAAGCCAATATGAAGAGATAGGGGTCGGATGTCTCTGCCGTAAACTGAGGGATGGAGTCCATAGCAATCGAATCGCCGGCCAATCCACCTCTACGACGTGCCCAGATGGACCCTACGGAGAAGCTTCCCGATTGTAACAAACGGCCTTCCTGAACGCCCTTCAACATCATACCTGCCATTTCCGTAATCTCATTCTCGGGATATTTCTCCACGATGGATTTCAAGTTGTTCAAGAAACCCTGTTGGTCTCCCTTTTCCAACATGCTCATACCGTGCAAGAACATGAATTTGGGACGATGCTTGCCCAAAGGATATTTGGCCGATGCATATACGGCATTACTATCCACTTCTACAAAATTACCTTGGAGATAGGCGGCATAGGTAGATACATACAACGAATCTTCCAGATGCTTTCCATACAGGGCATTCTTTGCATAGTCAGGATCGGAGAGAAGGAGGGTGTAATCGCCCATCGGGAAGCGCGATTTCAAACTATCCAGATAGCTCGTGGCAATCTCGTGCTTTCCCCATCGGGAGTACATCAGATAGAGGTTATAGTAAACCGTCTCCATCTGTGCAAAATCGGGATAGTCGGAGCAAAGACGGGCAAAGGTCTTTTCGGCCAGCGAAAAGTCCTCCAGTTTGTCTTTATAAATCAATCCGCAATTGTACAATCCTTCAGAGAGAATCTGATGCGATTCAGCCATAGCCTCTTCGGTCAAGGGGATTTGTTGGATATAGAATTGCGGGTTCTTGTTGTCCGTCACCAGAGAGTCAGCCTCGGCTTGGGCCATACCCAACGAGTCGGTAGCCAGCGAGTCGCTCAATGCCAACAGGCTATCTTCGGCAGCATAGTCAAATTCAGCAAAATCCTGCGCATTGACTACCGTCTTGACCTTTCGTCTCCAGTTGTCCTCCAACTTACGGCGTCCCCATTTGCGTTGGAATTCACCCTTGCCCTGCCCCACCAATTGCTGGTTGTAGAAGTACCACGAGCGGTCTCCTCCTGCAGCTCCTACGGGTGTACGATTGGCCACAGGTGTACGATTGGACGCGGCATTGGCCAATGCATTTTCCCGAGCAGCCATGCGTTCGGCCATTTCGGCCTCTTTCTTTGCTTTTTCCTCCTCGGCCTTCACCTGTTCAATCAGTTGTTCGATGACCTTCATCCTCTCCTCTTCGGACATGGAAGCAAGGCGTTGCAAGCTATCCTGCAACTCTACGGCCTGCGCATGGCCTACCAGTTCGTCCAACACCACTGAGCGATGGCTGATCAATTGGTATTCGTCCGACTCCTTGTCCTCCAGCAATCCGATGACATCTGCATAGCAACGTTGGGCATTGGCGTAGTCAGCCCGCTCCCAATAGAGGTTTCCCAAGCGCAGGAGCAGGACTCCCTTCTCCACTCCGTTGCGTGTACTTTTTTCTGCGCCCTCCTCATAATTGCGGATGGCCTCCAACGTATCTTTTTCAGCCAGATACATGTTGCCTATGGCGTAATGTACTTGATCCAGATACTCCTTGTTCTTCGGATCGCGAGCCATGGATTTCAAGTTCTTGATAATACGGCTACTCTCTTTTCCCATGGGCACTTCCGTACGCTTGATGCGTGCATTGAATTCCATCTCATACGGAGGATTGGAGTTGATGACCTTCGTAAATGCCTCGTATGCACGGGGGTAGTCCCCTTCATGCTGATAGATTTGCCCCAAGAGGTAATAGTGGCGTGCACGTTGTCTGCCCCGCTTCTCTTTTTTCACGGCCTGCTCCAGATAGGGCAATGCCTCCTTGAAGCGTCCCTGCTTCAACAGGAAGTTGCTATACGTTTCATTGCGTTCGAACGACAAATTGCGAGGCATACTATCCCGCTCCACCTTGTTCAAGATGTCTTCCGCATCGTAGTACCACTCCAGTTCCGTATAGCAACGGGCCATCCACAGGCGGGCTTCAGCTATCTTGTCAGGATCATCGCCATACAATCTGCTGATGTAGGAGAAGGTGGATGCGGCCTCCAGAAACTCTCCCTTTTGGAATTGTGCTTGTCCCATCAGGAACCACGCGTGGTGGATAAAGGGGTTATACTCCTTCTTCGCATACCAGCGCACCAATTTCTCGGTTTTCTTCTCGCCGGCCTTGCGTTTGGGTTTCTTCTTGATGGAGTGTTGTTTGATGGCTTTCTGCGACTTTTCGATGGCACGGTCAAAGTTTCCACTTCCAGTGCCTATGGTCTTCTTGTTGCCGATAAAGAAATACGGGAGAGGCTCCATGTAGTTATCCTTGTTCGCACGTTCCTGCTCCAGCATGCCCTCCTTGTAAGCCTCGTGTCCGTTGTAATACGTATTGTAGCGGGCCGTAAACGCATGCCAACGGCGGGTGTTGGCCGTATTCTTCTTGGTCGAACACCCTACGGCCACCATGCACATCAGCACACCCAATATGATGTATATTCTATTACGTCCCACGCTTCTTATCGCTTATCGTTCTATTGTCTTAACCTTATTAATAACTCCCAAAGGCTCTTTTTATTGTCTTTTATGGAAGATAAAATAAACAGGGGAGTGCATCAATGCATGCGGCGTTCGCCTATGATGAGAAAGACCTCGTCCTTCAGTTCGTCGGGCAACTCAATGGCGCGCAATTGCAAGCTCCGCACCCATCCGGCCACCTCCACCTCCTGCATCGTGAAGAGCACATCGCGGAACTGCTCCACCTGCTCAGTGGTGTATGCATCCGAGGCCACGCCCCGATAGGCATCCAGTTCCTCGTCGTCGTAATACTCTATCTGCTTGCTCACGGCAGCTAACAGACTATCCTTCTCACACGTCTGATGCTGACCACAACACTCCATGTCCTCTATCTGCTTGATATCGGGGAAATCCTCCAATTCGCCACGTTCAATCTTCTTGCGAATCGAACGGTTGCGCAAGGCACCCAATCCCAACGCCACAACCACCAACAGTACAAGACTGGCAATCAATATTATAATCATAGTTCTTTTTTTTGTGACTAATGACAGGCCTCTCTTTTTCAATGCCGAATCCGAAACCCTGCTTTCTCCAAATCCTCCCAATAGTGCGGATACGACTTGCTCACCACCCCGGGGTGATTGATGCGCACCTCCCCCATCGCCATACAGGCGGGAGCAAAAGCCATGGCCATGCGATGGTCCTCATACGTGTCGATAGCCACATCCGCTTCGGGTTCACACCGTTCGCCCCTCCATTCGAGCACACGCCCCTCCTCTTCCCGAAGGAGATAACCCAGTTTCTTCATTTCGCACATGAGGGCCGCCATGCGGTCGGTCTCCTTGATTTTCAAGCTCTGCAAGCCCGTAAAACGGAAGGGGACACCCAGCATCGCACACGTCACCACAAACGTCTGAGCCAAATCGGGCTGGTCCACAAAGTCATACTCCATCCGCTCCGCCCGAAGGCCATTCTTCCGCAAGGTCACCCGATGGTGCTCCTCGTCATAACAGGTCGATACCCCCAACGCCTCGAACAGGCGGGCTACGGCACTATCTCCCTGATAGCTCTCCGCAAAGAGCCCGGGCAACACTACCTCGGCCTCTGCATCCTCCGAAAGAGCCACGATTTCGTACCAGTACGAAGCGGCACTCCAATCGCTCTCCACCGTGAACGGGATGGGCGCATAGCGAACGGGCGACACGCGTATCTCATGCTCCGACACCCAATCCGCCTCCGCTCCGAAGTCGCGCATCAGTCTGAGCGTCAAGTTGATGTAGGGACGACTGATGATCTCTCCCTCCAAACGGAGCGTCAGGCCATGTTTCATCATCGGACCTATCATCAGCAGGGCCGAGATGTATTGCGAACTCACACTCCCCTGCAGGGCCACCTCCTTCTCCTCGAGCGGACAGCCCTCCACGAGCAACGGAGGATACCCTTCGTCCTTCACATACGTAATCCGTGCACCCAACTGGCGCAACGCATCCACCAATATCCGTATCGGGCGATGCTGCATGCGCTCCGTACCCGTCATCGTTTTCACACACCCCTCCGTAGCCGCATAATAGGCCGTCAGGAAGCGCATAGCCGTGCCTGCAGCCATAATGTCCACCACCGGGGCATCCTCGCCCAGCGCCTTCAGCATCACGCGCGTATCGTCGCAATCCGACACATTCGCCACCTCGTACGCCGAGTGGCTCAACGCATGAATGACAAGCACCCTGTTGCTGATGCTCTTGGACGAAGGCAGACCGATGGTCGCATGCAATCCCTGGGGAGGTATCAAAGTTATCTGATTCACTTTTCCTTTCTCTCTTATTATATGGTTCATTAAAAAATGCCGAGTTTCATCGTTCCGAATCTCCTGCAACGAGAATGCGGATGAGACCCCATGCACAAAACTGTAGTTGAATCGTTCACACCTCATCCCCCACCCGCGGCTCTATGATTGCGCAAAAATAGGAATAATTCCCCTAATAAGCCCACTGATTCTTTAAAAATAAGTTAAAAAGAACGTTTTTTAGTGCATTCCTCAAAAAAAAGTCCGCCAAATATTTGCCAATTCCAAAATAACCCGTACCTTTGCAGCGCTTTTAGAGAAAAGCCCAATCGGGATGTAGCTCAGTCCGGTTAGAGTACGCGTCTGGGGGGCGTGTGGTCGCTGGTTCGAATCCAGTCATCCCGACATTGGTAAAGCACTGATAATCGAAAGGTTATCAGTGCTTTTTTGTTATATATCATTTGCATTGAATGGATGTTTTAGGGTTGAGTTGAACATCTGAATTAAACCGAGAATTAAACCAAAATTTTGTGGGAACTACCATAACAGCCAATACTATTGAAACTGATAAAACCTTTGATATATGAAAACGATAAATAGTACTTTTAAACAGATGGTAGCGGAAGTTCCTGCTAACGTTAAAATTGAAGTAGACCTGTCGTTTGCCATTGCAGACAGAATTGATGCACTCATCAAGAAGAAAGGTCTTACAAAAAAAGAGTTTGCAGAATCTATAGGAAAACGACCAAGCGAAGTGACAAAATGGTTAAGTGGACAACATAATTTTACAATCCGTACACTTGCCACACTCTCTGCTTATTTCGATGAAGTGTTGATTATTCCTGCATAAAACGGGAATATCATTAGCAAATGAAAGGACATCTACTTTTTTGGGGTAAGTGTCCTTTCTTTATGTCTTATGACTACCTTTGCTTCTGAATCTTGCTTGGGTAGATTTTTCCAGAAATTTTTATCTTATAAGGGGAGGTTTGAAAAATCTACCGTAGGGACAAAGTTTGAATTTTCTGTAGTCACTATACCCAATACAGAAATTTTCGATTTTGTCCCTGTAAATATGTTTTTGAACATTCAATGAATATTTGTAGGCTCAGCGTTTGCAAATATCTGAAAACTTTCACTACCTTTGCATTCGCTCCTTCATGGTGGAGGGCAAAGGTGTTATTGAAATTATCTTCATTTAGTGAAATTCTCGCAAAATTTCAATGTCGCGAAGATAATAGGCAATGGCATCACATCATTGGTGTGTACAGCCCTTGGTGGCTATCTGCATATCCTTTGGTGTGGGCTATTGTCTTCATCCCGCGACAAAGGCAATGCGAGAAGCCTCACTAAAGGGATAAAGGCAATAAGTTCCCACACCTTTTTCATTGATAAACGCTTCGTCTGGGAATTGCTTAGCATAAATATAAAGGTATGATACTTACAGATTTAGAGAAAGCGGCTATTCTTCAAGGACTTGTAAAATTAGCTTTAGTTGATAACAATCTAGATCCATCAGAAAAGAATTTATACATGAGAATTTCTGAAAAAATTGGAGCAAACGATTATATCCTTAGAATAGCATCTCAATTAGAGAAAAATCCTTCTCAAGCCATTGATATTATTCAGTCTTTTTCGCAAGAAAAGAAAGAATTATTCTCAGCTTTATTATATAAAATGATGAATGCTGATGGAGTCAATAATCTATTAGAGCAGGGATTTATAGAAGGTACTCAAATTTTTTACAATCTTCCTAAAATAACACCTGAAAGAGCAAATAAATTATTTTGCGATTTTATGACAAAGTGATTTTTTAATTAAACATATTTATAAAATAACGATATGCATGATTTAGTTTTAAAATCGACTCATCATCAACGTTTTCAAAACGGAATACCCGTTATGGGAGACCAATATTGTAGTCGTACAATAAAAATCGAAAACAAGGTTTTTAAAGATATGTTCAATGGTTTAGATGTAACTCCTCAAAAAGGATTTCTTGTAACAATGTGGAATATGGACACTCCAACACCTACCCACCAAATGCAACCTAAGTTAATGGAAATGGAAGCAGATTTGGGTGATAAAATAATATTGCGTGGAGTTACACTTAAAGCTATGGGAGTTGTAGCATTTGACAACAAAGACTACGGAATAACACTTTACCTCAAAAATAGAAATGTTGTAAAATGTGTGTTACACTTGCTTGATAGAGGTGTAGATATTGAATATGATGAATTTACCAAATAACGATATAAATATTATTATGGAATTAAATTATTTTGACAGAGTAGCGCTTTCTACTTTTACATCTTTGGAAAAGCAATCATTATACCAACTTCTTAATGCTGCAATGATAATTGACGGGAATCGTGATTCAAGAGAAATTGCCATTATCAATGAAGTTAATAAAGTTCTTGGAGTTACTGTTACCGATGTTGATGCATCACGCAAATTGTCAGAACAAACGATGACAAGTTGTCTTCGAAATATGGATACTATAAAGAAGGCTTATGTTGGTAAGTTTATTGCTCAAGTTATTATTGCAGACGGAGTAATTACCCAAAGAGAGGAACAATTTTTCTATTATATGAAACAAAAATTGGGTTTACCAGATGTCGATTAAAAATGGTCAAAACAGTCTATGTGCTTAAAAATCAAAAAGATTACCTTATTAATTTAGTTGACTTTAATACCGTAATTAATTATGAAAGCTATAAATTTAGGATTATCTGTAATGTGGGGTGATTGCAATATCGGAGCACAAGAAGTTTATCAAGAAGGCAATCTGTACACATGGAAAGAAACTATACCTAATCCAACATGCGATTTGGCAGAAAAAATGTACGGTTCTGGTTGGCAAGTTCCAACAAAAGACCATATTATTGAATTGATGCAAAACTGTGAGTTTGAATTCGTTTCTGCAGGAATAATCCTATTAAAAGTAACAGGCCCCAATGGGAATAGCATCTATCTTCCATTAGCAGGAAATAGAGATTGGAATGGGAATAAGGTTAAAGGC
The DNA here is from genome assembly GCA_045647865.1 of Phocaeicola sp. Lineage (GTDB taxonomy): Bacteria > Bacteroidota > Bacteroidia > Bacteroidales > Bacteroidaceae > Phocaeicola_A. Next base: position 10,898 of record JAZRMW010000020.1, on the reverse strand, counting down.
GGTTTCTATTGGACTTCAACAAAAGCTATTGAAGATAATAATTCTGCCTATCAATTACGAATTGCAGACCAATTGATTTGGGGGTACAATCATATAAATGTTTGTCAATCCGTTAGACCTATTTATCACCCCAAAAACGATTCTAAAAAGAATTATAACAAGGTTGATAATCCTATTCATTATTCGAAAGTTACATTTAGTGAGCTAAAAAACAAAATAGAAAATCTGTGTAAAAATTTACATATACGATTTAATTGGTCTGAGCTTCAATTAACTAATAGTAGTTTTAGAAAGTTCCCTGTAGCAACATCAAAACAAGTAATTCAACTTGAGCAAGGAAATATTTTAGGACACGGGAATATCACCTTTATTTACTCAAATCATAAATTAGTAGCTCTACTCATAGAAAAGTCGAGCAAAGAATATATTGACAGTGTTAAGAATTGTGGTATGGTTTATGGCATTCTTTATGCTTCAATTACTTTTGGAGAAGATCAACGAACAGATTTAATAAATAAGTTAGATTCTGATGATATACTTGTTTGGTTATTTTAGTACCAGCAAACATATTAACTTGACTGAAAAATTTATGAGATACCACTACCCCAATGCATCTGATGCTCTAACTGCAAAAAAGCAGTTTTTCAAGGAACATCGTTATAATGCAAAGCATTGTTTCCAGAATACATGGGGAACAGGTTATGTTATTTTCGATTCCAAAGAGGATGTGAACCTTTGGTGGAAAGAACATACAGGTGGATATTTTTATAAAGAAGAATATGAACCTGGAACAATATTTACAGAAAGTGATGCCATAAAAGAAATAGAGAATTGGTATGGGAATTTGATAGACGAAACGTTGTCAACAAGAGATTACACATTGCCGATATTAGCTATAGGGTTACCTTCTCCTACAGCATTTGGCAATAGGCTTTTCTTGAAATTCTCCAAGTCAGTCGAAGAGGAAGATATTGCATGGCGTTTCTATGTGCATTACATCCCTGTGTGCTTGCATGTTATCAATACTAACAATGTACCTTTAAGAAGGATTTTGATTAACACACTATATGACCACTTCTATAAAGGCCGATTTAAGAAACGCATCGAAGGTAGTAAAAACTGGAACAAATAATAGTAATAGATTATGGAATTTACCTATTCTTTTGTAGTAAATAGCAGTCCATCGTGCTGTGGAACTGTTAGATTACCCTTAAATGGTAATATGGTTGTGTTTGGTCAGTTTAGACCAGATAAAATACTCAACAAGAACTTACAACTTCCTTTAATAGAAGGTGTGGTTCATTATGAGGCTGCTGATGAGTTTAGAAATGATTGTGCAGCTATCATCAATCGAGTGAACGCGACTATATCAAACTCTGATTTGCAAGATAGTTTTGACAAAGCATTAATGTACACAGTTGATAGTCACGTAAGAAGATGTGGAAGAATCTTCATAAACGATTTGATGACATATATAGATACATATTGTGAACTTGTTTCAGCAATAGGGGGCAATAAGGAACATCTTAGGAAGCAATATCTCGTAATTCTTCTTGCTTTGGTAGAAGAATATAGCAATTATGTTTTAGAGGCATTCAATGATTTTAATGGTAATCATATACCTTTTAAGGGGTCGGCAAGATATGAGAATCTTTTAAATCAAGTCTCAATAGATTTTCCACATTTAGTACATTAAACATTGAATCAAAACAATAAATACTCGTGCAAAGAGGGAGCAAATCAACAAAGCCAACCTACATCGATTGAAAGATAAGTCAGTTTTTACCATAAAGCAGACGGTGTGTTTAAAGAGATTGTGAATTACATGAATTTTAACTATTAATACTACTATGTTTGGATTAAAAAAATTATTCAACAAGCAATCAGAAACAGAAGATTGCCAATCCATTTCTTTGGATTTAGAATTAGACGGGAAAGGGCTTGATGAGATATGTGCTTGCGCAGAAGAACTATTCAAATCAAATAATATAGAAGACCATGAGAAGTCATTTGAATATGCGAAATACGCAGCATTAAAAGGACACGCAGAATCGCAGTTTATTCTTGCACGATATTACAATGAAGGAATTGGAACTAATTATAATGTTGAAAACGCTATTTATTGGTACAAAAAAGCGTTGAAAAACGATATTGCTGAATCTAACTATTATTTGGGGTACTGTTACTATTTTTGTGATGAAATTCAAAATTATTCCAAGGCTTTCCTTTATTTTAAAAATGATATAGAGAAAAGCCAGTATGTCAATTCAAAATTTTATGCAAGTTTGTGCTTATTCGAAGGCAAAGGTGTTGAAGAAAATAAGAATGATGCATTTACATTGATAAAAGATGTCGCGAACTTTAATTGGGAATCTGACTATGACATAGAAACTGAAATGTTGCAATTTGAAGCAACTAAATTATTGGCAACATGTTACGAAAATGGATATGGGACAGATATAGACATAAAAAAAGCCCTTCAATGGTACGAACGATATTTTGCATTAGTACTAAAACAACGCGAGTTATTTAAAGATACAGACCCTCAAAATTGGAATGATGAATATCTCGCTACAGAAGAGAAAATAAAGTGTCTCAAGAATAAGTTGTAAAACAACAAAGCCAACCTACCCACATGCGGATAAGTTGGCTTTTTATTTACTTCTTAACTAATCTTGAGTCTGACACACCTTTCTTTAATAGTGGCCTTGAAGGTGATTTGGTGGGTGTCAAACCAATCACATTGCCAAAATACTTTTTCATAAAATCATTCATCATAGCTATAATTTTTTTAAGGTTATACAATACACGATAATATTCAAGAAATAGATATTGGCCAACTATCTGTCGTGGTACATACAATTAAAAGGACGAGGATAGTGCAGATGTGCATTATTTGAGTGATGAGGAAGCTGAGATATTATTGAATACACGCTATCTGCAAACGTAGAAAATAGTTCACGTCCGCTTCAAACTTTTTAGTGCAAACAGTTGCTAAAGTGGTGCATAATCTGTAACTTTGCAAAAATAAATGAATGTTTAATACTTGATTCTCCCAAATCAACCACAAAATCAACCACAAAGTCAACCACAAAGTCAACCACGAAGTCAACCGCGAAGTCAACCGCGAAGAAAGGACAGATAGGCAACAAACTGAAAATCAAGATTATCATTGCGATAAGAATAGATGTCTGGGGGGCGTGTGGTCGCTGGTTCGAATCCAGTCATCCCGACATTGGTAAAGCACTGATAATCGAAAGGTTATCAGTGTTTTTTTTGTTATATATCATTTGCTTTGAATGGATAGTTTTGGGTAATAATCAACGAATTACGCGAGAAAGGACAGATAGGCACAAGCTACGCTTATCTGAACTCTTACAATACCCTCAAAAAAAAACGGGAGAACCGTATTTTATGAAGAAATCGAACGGATGGCTCAGCTATTCTTGGAGAAATAAAGTCGGCAAGCAACTCTATTTTCTTATTATGCTACTGAACAAACTAAAAACGCTTATGAGAAAACTTTAATCATCGACGATAACTAACTAATCATCGTCGATAACTATATAATCAACGTCGATAACTAAGTAATCATCGACGATAACTAAAGAAAATAGATAAGAGTTTTGGATTTTAGCAAGTGACATTCCAAATTCTGCCTGTAGCATTTTTTCAACAGGAGGAATCAGCCAAGCATCATCATCACCACCGACAGGATGGTTACAATCTGGATAAATCGGCGAAAAGCCTTTTCGGGAAAGAGTTTCACGATGCGTATGCCCAACCACGCCCCTACCCCAATGACGGGTATCATGACCAGATTGAGCGAGAAAGTGTCCCACGTGATATTGTCCCATACGAAGAGCTGGAGGGGCACTTTCAGGAGATTCACCACCAGAAAGAACCACGCATTGATGCCGATATACTCCATCTTATCCTTGCGCATGGAGAGCAGATAGACGGACAACACGGGACCTGCCGCATTGCCAATCATCGTGGTAAACCCTCCCAACAATCCGAAGAGGGCCGAATACCACCACTTCTTCATCCAACGGTTCTCCTTGCCAAAGACTTCGCTCCATATCATCACACCCAAAGCCAGAGCAAGCGTCCACCCCATCAACTGGCGGAACTCACCGGCAGGAATCAACCTGTCCACAAAGATGGCTACAAAGAATCCGAGTATGGCCGTAGGCAAGAGCTTTGCCACCACCCGCCAATCGGCAATACGCTTGTAATAAGCCACGGCCACCACATCGGCCATACAAAGCATAGGGAGAATCACCCCCGTTGACTCCTTGGCTCCGAAGGCCATAGCCATGTAGGGCACCACGAGCAACATCATACCCTGCACACCCGTCTTCGACATACCTATACATAATGCCGTGAGCGAAAGTATCGCCCATTGGAACAAATCAATCGTTTCAATCATAGATGTCATATCTTTGAATATATACGAAATGCAGACAAAGGGTTTTCTGCACTTTTTGGGGGGACAAAAGTACACATTTTTCAGAAGAAAGAAGACATTTGGCCTCATCTATTTCAACAAAAACACCTGCGGAAATGGAAGGAAACCCCCGAATACGACCCTTTTTGACAAATGGAAAACAAAAAGAAACATGCCTGGTAACCATTTCGCCAAAAATTAGCTATTTTTGTCATCGATAAAAAAATATAAGTTAACCAAAGAATAATCTTTTAATATTAGCATCATGAAACAATTGTTTTCGATTCTACTTGTGAGCATGTTGTGCACCCTTGGCATTGCCCAACCGGTAAGAGAAGCACCCATCAAAAACCCTATGTTGTGGGCCGATTGCCCCGACCCCGATGTTATCCGCGTAGGTGATACATTCTACCTGGTCAGCACCACCATGCACCTGATGCCCGGTGCACCCGTGATGGCTTCGAAAGACTTGAAGAACTGGGAGACCATAAGCTACATCTTCGACAAATTGACCGACTCGCCAAAGTACGACCTGGCATTCTCATTGCCCCTCGACCAGCAAAAGGGCGAAGGTGTGGGTACGGTATATGGACGCGGACAATGGGCCACCTCGCTGAAATACCACAATGGAAAATTCTGGGCTCTGTTGGCCCCCAACGAAAGCGGAGCCATGGGAGACACCTATATTTTCACGGCCGACAAGGCTGAGGGACCATGGACGATCCACTCACGTCTGCGCCACTTTCACGATGCAACACTGTTCTTCGATGAAGACGGTACACCCTACGTGTTCTTCGGAACGGGAGAAATGTGTCAGTTGACACGCGACCTGAAAGGGGTCGTCGAGGGTAGCCATCGCCATTATTTCAAACGCGAAAAGGACGAAACGGGATTGCTCGAAGGCACACGCGTCATCAAGCACAACGGCATGTATTACGCCCTCTTGATTTCGCACGTCTATGCCCCGGGACGCCATCGCCGAGAAGTGTGCTACCGCACAAAAGACCTGAATGGCACCTGGGAGAAGACCACCATCCTGGAGAGCGATTTCGGAGGTTTCTCACACTTGGCCCAAGGAACCATCGTGGACACTGAAGAGGGCGACTGGTATGGTATCATGTTCCAAGACCGTGGAGGCGTAGGACGTGTACTGACCCTGTCACCCGTACGCTGGATTGACGGTTGGCCGATGTTGGGCGACGAAAACTATAAAGTGCCCGAAATCATGCGCCCCTACAAGAGCGGACAACCCGTCAAGAAGATCGTCCTCCCCGATGAGTTCGAAGACTCGAAGTTGGGATTGCACTGGCAATGGAACCACAACCCCGTGGATGAGGCTTGGAGCCTGACCGAACGCCCGGGCTTCCTGCGATTGAAGACAAGCCGCGTAGTGCCTAACCTCTATCTGGCTCCCAATACACTCACCCAACGCATGGAGGGACCTGCATGTAGCGGTTACATCTGTATGGACCTGAAGAAGATGAAGGATGGCGATTGCGCCGGCCTCACAGCATTCAATGGCGATAGCGGTGTGCTCACCATCAAGAAGAACGGCAAGAAGACGACACTCGAAATGAGCGAACAGAAGGTAAGCCTGAGCAACCGTGAAAAGGCGGTAACAAATGTAGAAGAAAAGGTGATAGAAACCGTTGACCTGACCAAACTCCTCAATGCCAAACAACCGAAGATATGGTTGCGCCTCGATGGAGAATTCCGTCCCGGCCAGCGTGGTGGCGGACGCGATGCTGCAAACTTCTACTATAGCCTCGATGGCGAGCAATGGACACAAATCGGCACGAAGAACTACCGCATGAACTTCGACTATCGCCGATTCTTCATGGGAAGCAAATTCGGAATCTTCAACTATGCAACCAAGAAAACTGGTGGTTACGTAGATGTTGACTACTTCCAATACAGTTGCGAGGAGAAGTAAAACACAAGCGTAGCAACTTTAGCAATAACTATATATAGAGAAAGAGGGTGAGTCAAAAAGAAACAGGCTCACCCTCATTATTTGGGAGATGCCCTTCATCCGGCAAATGCACAGGCCCGCCCCTCCCTACGGACATCGGAGACACCTTATATCGAGCTCACACAGGGTTAGCATAAACGGGAATCAATTGACTTTCGTCAGGCCAACGTGGAAGAAAGAAGAGAGGGAGCGGAGTGCCACCCACACCCGACCACTCAATGCGTCTGACGTGACTGAATTCGGGTGTTCCAAAAGCAAAGGAACGGCCATAAAGCAGGATGACCCTGCGCCCTTCGTCGATTTTCCATAAGCCACCTCCATAAGGACAGGATTCGTCAAACTTCAGCAAATCGCGGTGTTGATAAACATGGCCAAACCTGAGCGAACCATCTTGTGTGATAATGAATTTCTGATACATATATTATTTTATTAATCTATTGTCAGCATCCGATAACTGAATCCATATCCAAGGGAGTGCAACCACCTGGTTCGGGCATTTCAGATTTTTCTGATGTAATGCGTTTCCGTTAATTCCTCTTGAATCTTAGGCGAGCCGTATTGCTCCATGCCAAGGCGTATCGACTTAATGAGGAAAGCCATGTTCAATCCCAACTGACGCATGGTTTGCATACCCTCTTCATCTTGGTTTACTTCGCCTGGTGCGGTGCCGTGAGCGATGCTCCAATATTGAGATGGTACGACCGGCATGTTTGTCTTAAGAAAATATTTGTTCAGCACATCCATCGTGGCAGTAGCCCCTCCACGACGGGCAATGCTCACTGATGCACCGACCTTCATCGTCCAATCAGCATGAAGATTTGAATAGAACAATCTATCGAGCAGAGACAACAATGTCCCATTGGCCGAGGCAAAATAGACGGGAGAACCGATGAGCAAACCATCGGCATGGCGCATCTTTTCGGACAATTCGTTTACAATGTCCCGGAATGCACAAATGCCTGTATGCCAACATTTATTGCACGCTATACACCCGTGAATATCCAGATGGCCAACGTGTATCCACTCGGTCTCAATACCTTGTTGTTGTAGCGTTTGTTCCACTTCATGCAATGCTGTAGCCGTATTGCCTTCAGCCTTTGGACTACCATTCAAAACAAGTACTTTCATAAACTATCATTAAATAAAATCACAAAATGTGGCACAAATATAACCATATTTCCTAAAAACATTGTATATTCGCAGAAAAGAACATCAAAAAAAACTGATATGAACAAACGAAGTAACTTTGTCCCTATTCTGATTGTGGTCCTAAATGCGTTGGCCATTCTTGTGCAATGGAGTTCATTGCCGGAACCTCTTCCTGCACACTATGACCTTCAAGGAAATGCGGGTGGAACAATGCCGCGCAGTATGCTTCTGCTATACATTCTGATAGGAGCCGTCATTTGCCTGATCGCTCATGTAATCGGGCGTATGAAGCCCAAACTCCAGACGGGTTTGATTATATTAGCATCGGGAATCTGCCTCGTGTTGCTTTCATCGACGATGGTAACACTGACATCGGGGACTATGCCCATTTTCATGCTTGCTGAACCCATAATCCTGTTGGTAGCTATGGCGGGGTTTGTCATCAGCGTTGTCAAATCACGCAAGAATGCCCGTTGAGTGTAACGTTTTTTTCGAATCAGAAGGGCGATAATGTTGATTATATAACAAAGAATAGAATCGTATGATAACAGATACATTCAAAGATAAAGTAGTGATTGTAACAGGTGGTGCAAACGGAATTGGCCGATGCATTGCCGATGAGTTCCGCAAACAGGGAGCAATAGTTTATGTGATTGACAAGCAGGAGGGAACGCATTTCGTTGGAGACATCTCCAAGAAAGAGGTGCTGGAGGCATTTGCAAGCGAGGTGCTGAGCAAACATGAGAAAGTAGATGTCATCATCAACAATGCTCTGCCACTGATGAAAGGGATAGATGAATGTTCCTACGAGGAGTTTCAATATGCACTGAGTGTGGGAGTCACCGCACCGTTCTATCTGGTCAAGCTCTTTATGCCTCACCTGACGGATGGTGCATCCATCATCAACATCTCTTCCTCGCGCGACCGCATGAGCCAACCACAATCCGAGAGCTATACTGCTGCTAAGGGGGGGATTGCCGCACTCACTCACGCATTGGCCGTAAGCCTGTCGGGACGAGCAAGAGTGAACTCCATCTCCCCCGGTTGGATTGATACAGCATACACCGTTTACGAAGGCCCTGATGCCACGCAACAACCTGCTGGAAGAGTGGGTAATCCCATGGACATCACGCATATGGCATTGTTCCTTTGTAGCGACAAGGCAGGCTTTATCACGGGCGAGAATATCTGCATCGACGGAGGCATGACCAAGCAGATGATCTATCACGGAGACAATGGTTGGATTCTGAATATGTAAAAATATGAAAACAGAAGTTAATCCACAAGAGACGACACGCGCCGAAGCCTTCTCGCTTTGGATGACGTCTCCAATGCCAATGGTTACATTGACGAAAACATTCAATGTAACAAAGCTACTCAAGGCAAGCAAAAGACGGGGAATCAAATTTAACGCCCTGCTATGTTGGTGTATAGGAAAGGCAGCAAGCAACATAAAAGAGTTCTATCTTCTACCCGAAAAAGACAAACTCTTCCAATATGACAGGATTGCCATAAACGTGATTGTAAACAACTGTAAAGGGGGAATCAATTCTTGCGACATTGCATACACCGATGATGCTGAACAATTCGCCAAGGAATATAACCAACTGACAGCGCTGGTTGCCACACAATGCCAAAGTTCATTCTTAGAGGATAGTATGATTGTAGGAACATCAGCTATGATAGAGACAGAACTTGACTGCATTGTAAACCAATACACCGACAAGTTCAGCAATCCAATGGCCATGTGGGGCAAATATCGTCGTAATTGGCTCAGTACCACATTGCCCATATCGTTTCAGTTTCACCACGTGCAGATGGATGGCGGACATGGTGCCAATTATTTAGAGCGACTCCAACAAGTGATTAATGAATTATAGCAACTCTGAGGACAAAGAAACGATTACAAATCTATGCTCGCATACACATACATTGAAAAAGGAACGTTTGCTTTGGTAGAGAAGCCGAAGCCTGTATTGATAGAGCCCACCGATGCCATTGTTCGCGTGACAATGAGCAGTATCTGCACCAGTGACCTACACATCAAGCACGGAAGCGTGCCTCGTGCCGTTCCTGGCATTACCGTTGGTCACGAAATGGTGGGTGTGGTGGAAGAAATCGGCGCTGAAGTCACCCATGTAAAGCCAGGAGATAGAGTGACCGTGAACGTAGAAACCTTCTGCGGAGAGTGTTTCTTCTGCCAGAATGGCTATGTGAACAATTGCACTGACCCGAATGGCGGATGGGCATTGGGATGCCGCATCGATGGCGGACAGACCGAATACGTGCGTGTACCCTTGGCTAATCAAGGCTTGAACCGTATCCCCAATAGTGTTTCCGATGAACAGGCTTTGTTGGTGGGCGATGTCTTGGCTACCGGCTTTTGGGCCGCTCGTATTTCCGAGATTACCGAAGATGATACGGTACTGATCATAGGTGCGGGACCTACGGGCATCTGCACCCTGCTTTGCGTGATGTTGAACCAACCGAAACGTATCATTGTATGCGAAAAGTCAGAAGAAAGACGTCGATTCGTGCAAGAACATTATCCCGAAGTGTTGCTCACTACTCCCGATGAATGCAAGGACTTTGTCTTGAAGAATAGCGACCATGGCGGAGCAGATAGAGTGCTCGAAGTGGCCGGAGCCGATGACACCTTCCGCCTGGCGTGGGAATGTGCCCGTCCGAATGCCATCGTTACGGTGGTGGCCCTCTACGACCAGCCTCAGGTGCTTCCTCTGCCCGAAATGTACGGAAAGAACCTCACCTTCAAAACGGGTGGCGTGGATGGATGCGATTGCGAGGAGGTTCTTAGCCTGATTGAAGCAGGAAAGATTGACACCACCCCACTCATCACCCATCGTTTTCCATTGAGCGAAATAGAAAAGGCCTACCGCATCTTTGAGAACAAGTTGGACGGGGTGATTAAGGTGGCGATTATCTGATTGCAAAGTCGAAATTATATAATTATAGAACAATGAAGGAAGAATGTTTGATATGTAGTGCCCCATTGAAATATCTGGAAAAGGAAGTTCTCATGGAGTGTGCTATTTGCCACAAGAAGGAAGATAGCAAAACCTGTTGCGAACAAGGGCATTATGTCTGCAACGAGTGCCATACAAAGGGTATCGATGCCATTTACAAACTTTGCCTTGACGAAACCTCAAAGAATCCGATAGAGATTATGGAGAAGATGATGGCAATGCCCTTCTGCCACATGCACGGACCCGAACATCATGTGATGGTAGGAGCCGCTTTGCTGACAGCCTATCACAATGCCGGAGGAGACATCGTACTTCCCGATGCCTTGGTGGAACTGATGAAGCG
>JAZRMW010000019.1:0-42498 GCA_045647865.1 Phocaeicola sp. | reverse complement strand
GTTTGCAATGTCTGGCATTGAGGGAGGATTTGACCGGAGAACAACGGGCGCGGTATGCCCTGCTCCGAACGCAGGCCATGCACAAATGTCGTATCCCTTTGGAAAGTGATTCGCTCATCAATGTAGCAGTGGAATACTATATCGGGAGTGATGACCGCCATCGTTTGGCTTTGTCCTTATTATATAAGGGGCTGGTGCATAAACAGAATCATCAGGTGGAACAGGCTGTGGAGGCTTTTGTGGGTAGTGAACAGGCTTTTGATGGTGTGGAAGATCATCAGTACAAGGCTTTGCTGTACTCTCATTATGCTTCGTTGTTAGGAAAACAAGGAATGTATGAAAGTGCATTAACTTATTATAGAAAATCGTATGAATGCAATTTGTTAGGGGATTCAGTTCATTATGCGGTTACGGTTTGTGGACAAATCGCGCGTATGTATAAAATGCTCGGTATGAAAGATAGTGCCAGAGTCTATTATGAATATGGCTTGTTATATAAAGACAATTTGTGTGATGGGAAGGAGAGAAATTACTATTTGCTGCTACAAAACTATGCCACATTTTTAATTGAAGGTGAAAACTATTCTGAAGCAGAAAAGTTGCTACAGGAATGTATGGAAAATATGACAGACTCTAATTATCTTCATACATTGTATTCCGCCTTGACAACTCTCTATTATGAGAAAAGGGAGTTTGATAAGGCCCTTTGTTTTGGTCGCCAGGTTCTGACAAGTGACGATAGTCTGACGGTGTGTGGGGGATACCTGCGACTGTATAAAATATACAGGGCTATGGAACAAATAGACTCTGCCTTTCACTACCACAATCTTTATCGCCAGTACGACAGTGACATTACCTTGCGTAGAAAGACAACTGAAGTGGCGGTTATCCCTCACAAATTGGCAAATCAAGGGTTGAAGCAGGAGAACCATGCGATACACCGTTGGCTATGGTTGTGGGGTATTGGACTTGTTGTCGTAGTAATGGTAACTATATATATAATAAGGTATATGAAGCGGAAGCATAGCAATCAAATGGATGTGATGGGTGCCCAGTTGGATGAACGGAAACAGGAACTGAATGAAGTCTCTGCCACATTAGGTAAGACTCATGCTGAACTTGGACGTGTGATGGGGGCCTTTTCTAACCAAATGAATGCTATTGAACGTATGAAAGCGGAGCATCAACATCAATTGGACAGGCGAGATAAGGTAATCGAACGTTTGAGAAATTGTAACAAACAGAAGGAGAACGATCTTCGCGAACAGAAGGAAAAATTCCGTGATGGGAAACATGCGGAACACGAATTGCTGCAACATGTAAAAAAACAGGAACGACTGTTGGAGAAACAAACCAAACAGTTGGCTGAATTGGAGAGGCAACAGGAGATTGACAGGCGGATAGAACACTTTATGCTGTGTGGATATGATTCTGTTGCAATAGATATGCTGTTACAATTGAGATTGCCCGAAGAGAAAAGGACACGCTATAGTATCAAACCATCAGAGTATCTGCCGATGTTGCGGAATTTGTTGGAACAGGAGAATCCCTCATTGGCTGAGAAACTGGAGAAATGCGAATTGGAACGGAAAAAACTCACCATGTGTTACCTGATGGCTCTCGGGCTGGACGATGTAGAGATGATGGCCCGTGCAGCCTGTCTGTCGGTCAATTCCGTGAAGGCTTATCGCAAGGAGTGCCGGGAGTTGGTTCAAGGTTCAAGGTTTAAACTTTGAACAATGCCCTGCCCGTGTCAACAGGCACTAAATCGTCGTACTCTCTTGGCGTAATATTTCCAGAGCAGACTCCAAGCGAAACGTTCGGGTTGGGTAGGGTGTGTTGTCTTGGAGAGGTTTTCGGTGCGGACGGCTTGGTAGGAGGGACGCATACGGGCATAATCCTTACGGGCACGGAAGACGGCACGCACATTGCCCCATTCGCCTTTAAGCAGGAATTGGAGGGCGGCTAACAGGTCCAAACATCCCCGTATGCGCATGACGGAGTGTAACTCTGACTCGGGCAGATTCTTATAGAGCATCAACAGGTTGTTGCGGAAGTTAAGGTAGGTCTTGCGTGGATTACTCTTGTTCAAGGTAGCTCCACCTACGTGATAGACAAGACTTTGGGGAATGCAGACGATACTCTTTCCTCTGCATCGCAACCGCCAACAGAGGTCTATCTCTTCCATGTGGGCAAAGAATCGGGCATCGAGTCCACCCGCTTCGCGATAGTCAGCACTGCGGACAAGCAATGCCGCACCGGTAGCCCACAGGACGGGAGTGATAGTGTCGTATTGTCCTCGGTCTTCTTCTACGGTATCCATCATGCGTCCCCGACAGAAAGGGTATCCGTACTTATCCATGAAACCACCACATGCACCGGCATGTTCAAATTCATTGCGTCGATGGTAGCTGCGTATCTTGGGTTGGCAGGCTGCCACTTCGGGATGGGTGTCCATATAGTCGAGCATGGGGGGAAGCCATCCGGCCGTTACCTCTACATCAGAATTGAGCAACAGACTGTATTCGGCATCCACATCGGAGAGTGCACGGTTGTAGCCTTCGGCAAAACCGTAGTTCTTGTCCAATAGAATCAGACGCACATCGGGAAATTCCTGTCGCATTACCTCCAAGGATTCATCGGTGGAGGCATTGTCGGCTACACATACTTCGACACCCTCCAATGCCGAATGGGCAAGCACAGAGGGGAGAAATTCCCGGAGCATGGATGCTCCGTTCCAATTCAATATGACGATGGATAGTTTTTTCAAGTTACGACTGTATTAAAGTGGCTTTCAGTGCTGTTTTATCTTCATTGAATCCGTTCATGTGGACGCGGACGAACTCATTGTCCATGTGTATGGGTACATCGGCGACTTCTACCCGTATGTAATTGTCGGTGAATCCGTGGAAAGGTTGTCCGGCTTTGGGATGTTCCAGCAGTACGGTGGCCTCTTGCCCGATATGGCTGGCATAGAAGGCTTCGGTCTTTTCGTCGCTGAGATTCAAGAGCAGTTGGCTGCGGCGATGTTTCTCTTCGGGCGAAACCTTGTGGTCAATCTTCAATGCTTGTGTGCCCGGACGTTCGGAATAGCTGAATACATGCAATTGGGTGATGTCCAATCCTTGGAGAAAACGATATGCAGAGTCGAAATATGCATCCGTCTCACCGCGGGTTCCCACAATGACATCCACACCAATGAAGGCATCGGGCATGACGCGTTTGATGTGGGCTATGCGGTTGGCAAAAAGGGCTGTGTCATAACGGCGATGCATCAGTTTGAGTACTTCGTCGCAACCCGATTGCAAAGGGATATGGAAATGGGGCATGAAGGCACGCGACCGGGCTACGTAGTCGATGATTTCGTCTGTCAACAGGTTTGGTTCGATGGAAGAGATGCGGTAGCGCTCAATACCCTCTACGGTGTCGAGTGCCTTTACCAAATCAAAGAATGTTTCTCCTGTACTCTTCCCGAAATCTCCGATATTGACACCCGTAATGACAATCTCCTTTCCTCCTTCGGCTGCAACTTGGCGGGCCTGCTCTACCAGAGAGGCAATCGTTCCGTTCCGGCTACGGCCACGGGCATAGGGGATGGTGCAATAGGTACAGAAGTAATCGCACCCATCCTGTACTTTCAGGAAGTAGCGTGTACGGTCGCCCCGTGAACAGGACGAGGCAAAACTGCGTATCTCCTTCATGGAGGTATGGAGAATCTGCTTTTCTGCTGTGGCAAAATGTTTTTCTATCAGGGTGATAATCTCTCCCTTCTGTTCGGCTCCTACCACCAGATTTACTCCTTCTATGTCGGCTATGCGCTCCGGTTTCAGTTGAGCATAACATCCTGTTACCACTACAAAAGCATGGGGGTGATTCTTTACCAACCGATGGATGGCTTGCCGGCATTTGCGGTCGGCCACCTCTGTCACTGAGCAAGTGTTCACGACACAGATGTCGGCCTGCTCACCCTTGCGGACGGTACGTACACCAACCTCTTTCAGTGCCTGTCCCAAGGTGGAGGTTTCGGCAAAGTTCAGCTTACATCCGAGGGTGTAATAAACGGCTTTCTTGTCTTGGAATATACTTTGATCGATCATATTCAACAAATATGAAGCAAAAGTAGCATTTATATGTGACAGAATGGATAAAAAAGCCCGCGATATTAACGAAATATAAGAAAACAAAGAAAAAAGTGTCCAAAATAGACACATCTAAAGAAAAAAGAACCTAACTTTGCAGCCGTTTTTAGGAAATAGATTGTTTTACAGATTTAAAAAAGAAAAGGAAATGAAAAATTTGGTATTGGTTTTTGCTGCCTTTGCAGCCATCTCTTTCGCTTCATGCGGTGGTAACAAAAATGCAAACAATGAAAATTGTGGTTCTACGGCTTGCTGTGATTCAGTGAAGTGTGATTCAGTGAAGTGCGATTCAGCTGCAGTTGCTTGTTGCGATTCAGTAAAATGTGATTCAGCTTGTGTGAAGTAACTTAATTATTAAAATAAAGAAAGGTGTGTCGGATTTGTATTTGACACACCTTCTTTTTTTGTACTAAGATTTGAAATGGCCCCTTCCTTTAATTGCTGAACCGTAAACTGTCGCCGGCAACATCTACCTGTATCGGGCGGGTTCTGTCCACCTCTTGTGCCAGGAGTTTCTTCGACAGGTCGTTGAGCAGATAACGTTGGATGGCACGCTTCACTGGTCGGGCGCCGAATTCGGGGTCGTAACCGGTAGAGGCAATGAACCCGAAAGCGGCATCAGTCAATTGGAGAGTCACTCCATTGTCGGCCAGCATGCGACGGATTCCGTCAATCTGTAGGCGTACGATCTGTTCGATTTCTTCCTTGTTGAGCGGCAAGAACATGATGGTTTCATCGATGCGGTTGAGAAATTCCGGGCGAATAGTCTTCTTTAGCATACTCATCACTTCGTTCTTGGTCTCTTCGATGAGCGCTTCGCGGTTCGTGGCATTCATTCGTTCGAACTGGCTCTGTATGTAACTGCTTCCCAAGTTGGAGGTCATGATGATGATGGTGTTCTTGAAGTTCACTACGCGCCCCTTATTATCTGTCAGACGACCATCGTCCAATACTTGCAGGAGAATGTTGAACACATCGGGGTGTGCCTTCTCTATTTCGTCGAAGAGGACGACGGAATAAGGTTTGCGGCGTACGGCTTCGGTGAGCTGTCCTCCCTCATCATAACCTACGTATCCCGGAGGAGCACCGATGAGACGGCTTACACTGTGCTTCTCTTGATACTCACTCATGTCGATACGGGTCATCAGTTGTTCGTCGTCAAAGAGATATTCGGCCAATGCTTTTGCCAATTCGGTCTTTCCTACACCCGTAGTTCCCAAGAAGATGAACGAGCCAATGGGACGGCGTGGATCCTGCAATCCGGCACGGCTTCGGCGTACTGCATCACTGACGGCACGGATGGCTTCGTCTTGTCCTACGACGCGTAAGTGTAATTCCTCTTCCAAGTGAAGTAGCTTTTCGCGCTCGCTCTGCAGCATCTTGCTTACTGGAATACCAGTCCAACGGCTTACCACATCGGCAATGTCATCAGCAGTCACCTCTTCCTTGATGAGGGCTGTTCCGCTTTGCATCTGTTTCAGCTCGGCTTCGATGGTTTTGATTTCTTTGTCTAATGCCTGCAGATGTCCGTAGCGAATTTCAGCAACTTTGCCGTAGTCCCCTTCGCGTTCGGCACGTTCGGCTTCAAACTTCAATTGCTCTATCTGTTGCTTGTTGGCCTGTATCTTGTTTACCAGACTTTTTTCACTTTCCCATTTGGCCTTGAGTGAAGTCTCCTGTTCCTTCAGTTCGGCTATTTCCTTGTTGAGTTGGGCCAGCTTGGGCTCGTCTTTTTCACGCTTGATGGCTTCGCGTTCAATCTCCAATTGTTTCAACCGACGGCTCAATTCATCCAGCTCTTCGGGTACAGAGTCGCGCTCCATGCGTAGCTTGGCAGCAGCTTCGTCCATTAGGTCGATGGCTTTATCGGGCAGGAAACGTTCAGTGATGTAACGGTTGCTCAGCTCTACGGCAGCAATGATGGCATTGTCCTGGATGCGGACCTTGTGGTGGTTCTCGTAACGCTCCTTCAGTCCGCGCAGGATGCTGATGGTGCTCAGTACGTCCGGCTCGTTTACCATGACTGTCTGGAAACGGCGTTCCAACGCTTTGTCCTTCTCGAAATATTTTTGGTATTCATCCAGGGTCGTAGCACCGATGGAACGCAGTTCGCCACGTGCCAAAGCCGGTTTCAGGATATTGGCAGCATCCATAGCCCCTTCGCCCTTGCCTGCTCCTACGAGGGTGTGTATTTCATCGATGAAGAGGATTATTTGTCCGTCAGAACTGATTACTTCGTTAATGACCGCCTTCAGGCGTTCTTCAAACTCACCTTTGTATTTGGCACCGGCTACCAGTGCACCCATATCGAGTGAGTAAAGCTGCTTGTCTTTTAGGTTTTCGGGGACATCGCCACGCAGGATGCGGTGTGCCAATCCCTCTACGATGGCCGTCTTTCCTGTTCCCGGTTCACCTATTAAAATAGGGTTGTTCTTGGTACGTCGGCTGAGAATCTGTAATACACGTCGTATCTCTTCATCGCGTCCGATAACAGGGTCAAGTTTGCCTGAACGTGCTGCCTCATTAAGGTTGATGGCATATTTGCTGAGCGATTGATAGGTGTCTTCGCTCGATTGGGAAGTAACCTTGCCTCCTTTGCGAAGTTCTGCTATGGCTGCACGCAGTTCCTTCTCCGTCACACCGGCATCTTTCAACATCGTAGAAACGGTACTTTTCACCATGAATAGGGCCAAAATCAGTTCCTCAAGGGCAACGTATTGATCGCCCATCTCCTTCGATAGTTCGATGGCACGTTGCAATACTTCATTGCTTTCACGACTCAGATAGGGTTCTCCTCCACTGACTTTGGGCAGGGAGTCTATCTGTCGGTCAACCAATGTGGTTATCTGCTGGCCGTTCACACCCAATTTCTGAAAGAGAAAATTGGTCACTGATTCGCCCACCTTCAGAACTGCGCTCATCAGGTGTGCCGGGTCGATGGCTTGCTGTCCGCGTATACGGGTCAAGTTCACCGCCTCCTGCACTGCTTCTTGCGATTTGATGGTAAAGTTGTTGAAGTTCATTGTCTTTTTAATTTATGGTTTTGTAAATTCTTTCGTTTGTAAATTTGATAACACCCACGATGTATGCTTTGTTGTGAGTGATGCAACATTTCCAAAGAAGAAACAACAAACGTGTAACCAATAATGTGTTTGCGACATTTTGGCTGATAATAGAATGATTAAAAAGACAAAAAGGCAGATTTTAGGTGCGGATTAACGGAAGTTCCCTATATAGGAAGTGAAATAATTATATAATCCGTGTAATCCGTACCTAAATTATGGAGTTTGTTTAGAATGCCGATAATGTATAGAGATATACGACTACGGCTGGAATAGCAAGCATAGAACTGTCGAAACGGTCAAGGATTCCTCCGTGACCAGGCAGGATGTTGCCTGAATCCTTGATACCAAGATGGCGTTTCATGAGTGATTCGACAAGGTCACCCCACGTGCCGAAGATGACAACGACAAGTGCCATACCCATCCATTGCCACAATTGCATGATGGGGAAGAAGTGGTACAATGCCCATGCGGCAACCAAAGCTAATACGCCACCACCAATAGAACCTTCCCATGATTTCTTGGGTGAAATGCGGGGGAAAAGACGGTGTTTGCCAATGAGTGAACCTACGAGATAAGCTCCAGAATCGCTTGCCCACAAAAAAATGAATACCGACAAGGGAAGGACTGGGGTACAAGCCACAGTAGGTACTCCGCCCTGCATCACGTGCAAGGGGTAATAGTAAAGTACGCTCAATAGCGCAAAAGGCAAAGCTACGTAGAGTTGGCTCATCATCGTATAGGCCCAATTATTGATAGGATGGGGACGATTCAAGTACAGTTCGGCCACCAACAGGTAGATGAGGACTAATAGATAGGGGACAAAACCTTCAGCACCGAACATCCCTTGGTTGTATCCCAATACGGCCAGAAAGAGATAGACTCCGGCCAATCCGCAGATTGTACGGTTGATGACTGCTTGTCCACCATGATTGATAAGGGTGCTGAATTCCCATACGGCCATTCCTGTGATAAGGGCAAACAACAGGCCAAAAGTCGTGGGGCTATAGAGGATACTGCCCACTAATACAGCGACGAAAATGATGCCAGTCAAGGCGCGTTTGATGAAGTTGTTCATAGATATGATTCTGTATGTAGAATGATGAATTATGAAAGTTCCATACGGTACGGATGGATTCTCTCATAATTCATCATTCCTAATTTATAATTCGAGAGTTGTCTCTTCCACTTTTTCCGCTTTCTCATTGGGAGCTTCTTCGGCAGCCATGATTTCCTCTGAACGGGATGTCCAAGGACGTTTGCCGAAAATCTGTTCCACATCTTCAGCGAAGATTACTTCGCGGGTCATCAGCAAGTCTGCCAATGCCGCATGTCCTTCGCGGTGTTCATCGAGGAGTTGCTTGGCACGGGCATATTGCTCATTTACCATGCGTTTTACTTCCTCGTCAATAAGTTGTGCTGTACTTTCGCTATAAGGACGCTGGAAAGAGTATTCATTGTTGTTGTAATAGCAGAGGTTAGGCAGGCGTTCACTCATGCCGGCATAAGCAATCATTCCATATGCCTGCTTGGTCACACGCTCAAGGTCATTCATGGCTCCCGTAGAGATACGTCCCACAAAGAGCTCTTCAGCTGCGCGTCCACCCAGAGTGGCACACATTTCATCGAGCATTTGTTCTTTGGTCGTGATTTGTCTCTCTTCGGGCATATACCAGGCTGCACCAAGCGCACGTCCACGGGGAACGATTGTGACCTTAATGAGGGGGTTGGCATATTCAAGGAACCACGAAAGTGTCGCATGGCCAGCCTCGTGTAGGGCAATGGTACGCTTCTCTTCGTTGGTCATTACTTTGGTCTTCTTCTCCAAACCACCGATGATGCGGTCAATGGCATCGTGGAAGTCCTGTTTGCCTACTGCTTTCTTGTCGTGGCGGGCAGCAATCAGGGCCGCTTCGTTACATACGTTAGCTATGTCTGCACCGCTGAATCCTGGAGTTTGGCGGGCCAAGAGGTCCACATCTACGGTTTCATCAACCTTCACGGGACGCAGGTGTACGGCAAACACTTCCTTGCGTTCGTTCAAGTCGGGAAGGTCAACATGAATCTGTCGGTCAAAGCGTCCGGCACGCAACAAGGCTTTGTCCAATACGTCGGCACGGTTTGTGGCTGCCAGAATGATGACACCGCTGTTGGTGCCGAATCCGTCCATCTCGGTGAGTAATTGGTTCAAAGTGCTTTCGCGCTCATCGTTGCCACCACCCATGGTTGAACCGTGACTGCGTGCACGGCCAACAGCATCGATTTCATCAATGAAGATGATGCAAGGAGACTTCTCTTTGGCTTGGCGGAAGAGGTCGCGCACACGACTGGCTCCTACGCCCACAAACATTTCTACAAAGTCTGAACCTGAGAGCGAGAAGAAGGGAACGTCGGCTTCTCCGGCCACAGCTTTGGCCAACAGAGTCTTACCTGTACCCGGAGGGCCTACGAGCAAGGCTCCTTTGGGAATCTTACCGCCCAATTCGGTGAATTTGCTTGGATTCTTCAAGAATTCCACAATTTCGGCAACCTCTTGTTTGGCTTCCTTTTGTCCGGCGACATCCTTGAACGTTATTTTGTCCGGTTGGTCCTTGTCAATCAGTTTGGCTTTCGATTTACCGACATTGAAGACACTGCCAGACCCCATCATGCCGCCTCCGCCACTCATGCGGCGCATAATGAATATCCAGAAACCGACTAAAAGAATGATGGGTAAAAGACTGCCGATGAGTGCTCCAAAATAGTCTTCGTGCTTGTCAAATTCAATAGAGCCATTGAAGCGTCCTTCGCTCTTTTCCTTTTCTAAGAATTGTTCCAAATTCTCTTCAGAGCCGTATTGTACTTCCACATAAGGCTGTGGACCCATCTTGGCTGCTTCCGGTCCATACACCTCTTTGATGAAAGAGGGCTTGATGTACATCTTTAATGTGCGGTCGTCATACACTACGACACGGTCGGCATATCCTTGACTGATGTACTCCTTGAACTGGGGATCATAGGTCACCTCCTTAATCATGCCTCCACCGTTCTTTCCGTTCCACCATAGGAAAATCAAGGCTATACCGATAATCATATAAAGCCAGTTCAATCTGAACTTGGGCATGGGCGGCATCTTGGGGTCGCCCTTTCCTCCTCCGTTTTGTGGGCGGGGAATGTTATTCTGATTGTTTTCGCTCATATCAATCCAAATCTGCGATTTTTTCCAACTTGGCATCAGCCCACAAGTTCTCCAAATTGTAGAACTCGCGCACTTCGGGTAAGAATACGTGTACAATCACATCGGAATAGTCCATCGCAACCCATTGGGCATTGGCCTGTCCGTCAATGGCTGTAGGCTTCGAACCTTCATGTTCGCGCACATAGTTCCAAACTTCATCAACAATGGAACTGACTTGTGAAGGAGAGTTTCCTTGGCAGATGACAAAATATTTGCAAATTGTATCATGGATGGAAGTAAGGTCAGCCACCACGATATTTTTTCCTTTCTTTTCTTGAATACCTTCTACAATCTTTTGAACCAGATTTTTAGTATCGTTCATGCTCTTTTATTTTGAATTATTTTCTTGAATACTTTATATTAAGACAATCAACTTCTTAAAAAGGTTGCAAAGATACATCCTTTTCTTCTCACGGGCGAACATCCGCGTGTGATTCTCGTTAACTTTTGATATTTTTAACCCAAATTTGATGACTGCTTTGTTTGGGGGAATCTGTTTTAATCGGGTTTTTAGCGATTGCTTATTTGGTTTGTGTATATCCGTCAGTCTTCAGTAAGTCGATGACCCGTTGCTTGAAGTCACCTTGTATCAGTATTTCTCCTTCCTTGGCACTTCCGCCTACTCCTAAACGGCCTTTGAGCCATTTGCCCAGTTCCTTCAAGTCTGATTCAGTGCCGATGAATCCGGCAATGAGGGTTGCTGTCTTTCCTCCGCGTCCGTTTTTTTCTATTCTTACTCGCAGGCGTTGCTGGTTTTTGGGTAAAGTCTCCACTTCGGGTTCATCGTTAGTGACAAACTGAAAGTCGGGATTTGTGGAGTACACCATGCCTAATCGTTCTTTCCAATCGTTATTTTTCATATCCATTCTTGTAGTTTATGGGTTGCAAATGTACGAAATTTAATTTAAAAGCCGTATATTTGCCACCTTAAAGAGGTGCGAAATTGTAGAAGTCACCTTAAAAGATTCTGTTATGGTGCTTAATTATATTTGGATTGCATTTTTTCTGATAGCCTTTGTGGTGGCAGTTGTCAAGTTGGTGTTCTTTGGCGATGTGGAGGTTTTCCCCGCCATGATGAATTCTACGTTCAGCTCGGCAGAAACTGCTTTCACTATTTCGATAGGTTTGACAGGTGTACTCAGTCTTTGGCTTGGAATCATGAAGATTGGCGAGCGTGGTGGAGTGGTTGATATGTTGGCCCGATGGATGAGTCCGCTTTTTTGTCGTTTGTTTCCCGATATACCGAAGGGGCATCCGGTGACAGGCACTATTTTTATGAATATCTCTGCCAATATGTTGGGGCTTGACAATGCGGCAACTCCTCTTGGCTTGAAGGCTATGGAGCAACTTCAGGAATTGAATACACGTAAGGATACGGCTACGAATCCCATGATTATGTTCCTTGTGCTGAATACGTCGGGATTGACTCTGATTCCCGTCAGTGTGATGGTTTATCGTGCACAGATGGGGGCTGCCCAACCGACGGATGTGTTTGTACCCATTCTGCTTGCCACATTTTTCTCTACGATTGTGGGTATGATAAGTGTCTGTCTTTACCAACGCATCAATTTGTTTAATCGTACGATGTTGACAATCATTGGAGGAATGTGTGCTGCCGTAGGATTAATTATCTGGGGAGTAAGCCAATTGTCGCGTGAGCAAATGGACCTCTATTCGGGACAGGTGGCGAATATTTTCCTATTCCTTATTATTATAGGCTTTATCGTAGCAGGTATGCGAATGCGTGTCAATGTTTATGATGCCTTTGTGGAAGGTGCCAAGGAAGGGTTCACTACGGCTGTACGTATCATCCCTTATTTGGTCGCCGTATTGGTGGCTATCGCCGTTTTTCGTGCTTCGGGTGCTATGGATATGTTGCTCGATGGTGTCGCTGCATTAGTGGCCTTCTTGGGCTTTGATACGGAGTTCGTGGGTGCACTTCCGACAGCTCTGATGAAACCTTTGAGCGGTAGTGGTGCCCGTGGACTGATGGTAGATGCCATGCAGACATACGGGGCTGATTCCTTTGTTGGCCGGTTGGCATGCCTGTTTCAAGGCTCTACGGATACAACCTTCTATATCCTTGCCGTTTATTTTGGGAGTGTGGGCATCAGTAAGACGCGTCATGCGGTTCCCTGTGGTCTTTTGGCCGATGCGGCAGGAATTATGGCTGCCTTGTTTATATGTTACCTGTTTTTTTGACTCATACCCTGATTATCGATAGAAGAATCATTCATCATTCATAATTTATAATTCATAATTAAAAGATGATTACTTATCAAACTGATGGAGTGAAACTCCCTGCAATCAAAAAACGTGATAATAACGCGTGGATTAAGGCTGTAGCGGCCGAGTACGGTAAGCGTGTCGGCGAAGTGGCTTACATTTTCTGCGATGATGAACGCATCCTGGAAGTGAATCGCGAGTATTTGCAACACGATTACTATACCGACATCATTACTTTTGACTACTCTGAGGAGGACACGATTAGTGGTGACCTCTTTATTAGCCTTGATACAGTGCGCACCAATGCCGAACAGTTCGGACAGGATTATGAGCGTGAGTTGTATCGTGTCATCATCCACGGAATCCTTCACCTTTGCGGCATTGATGACAAAGGACCCGGTGAACGTGAAGTGATGGAAGCTGCTGAGAATCGAGCATTAAAGAAAAAGATATATGTTAAGTAAAATCATTCTTCAAGCCAATGTGGATCATTTTGCCAAGTGGTTGGACAAGGCAGAGACATTTGTGATTGTCTCACATGTATTTCCCGATGGAGATGCCATAGGCTCTTCATTGGGATTGGCCCATTTCCTCAAGACACAAGATAAGGAGGTACGTGTCATAGTTCCCAATGCTTATCCCGATTTCCTCCAATGGATGAATGGGTCTCAAACCATCCTTCGATATGACAAGCATCCCGAAGAAGCAGACAAACTCATTGCTGAGGCTGATGTCATCTGTTGCTTGGACTTCAATGCTTTGAAGCGTATTGATGCGATGGCTTCATCCGTAGAGGCATCTCCGGCCCGCAAGGTGTTGATTGACCATCACCTTGATCCCGAGGAATTTTGTCACATTACCATTTCCCATCCACACATCTCCTCCACCTCCGAATTGGTGTTCCGTCTGATATGCCGTTTGGGTTACTTCGAGGATATAACTCCCTCTTGTGCCGAGTGTATCTATACCGGCATGATGACCGATACTGGAGCCTTCACATACAATTCTAACAATCCTGAGATCTATTACATCATCAGTCAGTTGCTCAGTAAAGGAATAGACAAGGATCTGATTTATCGCAAGGTGTTCCATACCTATTCCGAAGGTCGTTTGCGGATGATGGGACATGTTCTCACGCAGATGCATGTCTATCCCGAGTTTCGTTCAGCCCTTATCACCCTGTCGAAGGAAGAGCAACGCCGTTTCAATTTCATGCGTGGTGATGCCGAAGGTTTTGTGAATTTGCCTTTGCAGATGAAAGGTATCTGTTTCTCCGTATTCTTACGCGAGGATACTGAGAAGAATATGATAAAAGTCTCGTTGCGTTCTACGGGCAGTTTCCCCTGCAACCAGGTGGCAGCTGATTTTTTTGGCGGAGGAGGACACCTCAACGCCTCAGGAGGTGAAGTCTATGGCACGATGGACGAGGCTTTGCAACGTTTTAAGGCTGCTTTAGTGAAATATCAACCTCTTTTGCTAAAAAAATAGTTATATATCACTAATTGCCAGCAAAGGATGATGGAGATTTATTCCGTTTTTTGTACTTTTGCGGCCGAAAAAATATATATCAAGAGATTATCTATGAAGAAAATCATCCATTTGTTTCTTGCCTTAGCAGTTGTGGGCAATCTTTTTGTGGCTTGTGATGACACAGAGACCTATGCCGAGATGAAGGAAAAGGAACGTAAGGCCATAGAGGCTTATATCGAATCTGAAGGTATCAATGTTATCTCCTTCGAGCAATTCTGTGAACAGGATTCTGTTACCGATACATTGAAGAACGAATACGTACTTTTCAAAGACAAAGGAGTCTATATGCAGATTGTCCGCAAGGGTGAGGGAGAACCGTTGGCTGATGGTGAGCGTGCAGAAATTAATGTACGGTATATAGAAATGAACATCAAGGATATGGATACCCTTACAGGCAATATCTTCGATGCCTCGAATCATGATGTGATGACGATAGAGAATAAGGGAGGTTCCTATACGGGTTCCTTTACATCGGGTTATATGTTGTCTGCATATGGAAGTCCTGTTCCCTCGGGTTGGATGATGCCAATGCCTTATATCCGTTTGAAATTCATGCTTTCAGGTTTCCCAAAAGTACGTCTGATTGTTCCCCATAGCGAAGGACAATCCAAAGCTTCCTCTTATGTATATCCCTGTTTTTACGAAATAACTTATCAGAAAGTAAGATGACACTTATCAAATCTATTTCCGGTATCCGCGGTACGATTGGCGGAGCCGTAGGCGAGGGTTTGACCCCGCTTGATGTAGTGAAGTTCACTTCGGCGTATGCCACATTCATCCGTCGCACCACCAAAGTAACAAGTAATAAGATTGTCGTTGGCCGCGACGCACGTATCTCAGGCGAGATGGTGAAAAATATCGTGTGCGGTACCCTCATGGGTATGGGCTTCGATGTAGTCAACATAGGTCTTGCTTCTACCCCTACTACAGAATTGGCTGTAGCTATGGAAGGAGCTTGTGGAGGTATCATCCTTACAGCCAGCCATAATCCCCGTCAATGGAATGCCTTGAAGCTCCTCAACGAGCATGGTGAGTTCCTCAATGCTGCTGAGGGTAATGAAGTGTTGCGCATTGCCGATGCCGAAGATTTTGACTATGCCGATGTGGAAAATTTGGGTAGATATACCGAAGACAATACTTACGACCAGAAACATATTGATGCCGTATTGGCGCTTGACCTCGTGGATGTAGAAGCGATTCGCAAAGCCAACTTCAAGGTGGCTGTCGATGCCGTCAACTCTGTCGGAGGTATTATCCTTCCCAAACTTCTCAATCAATTGGGAGTACAGCAGGTTGAGGTTCTTTATGGGGAACCTACGGGTGATTTCCAACACAATCCTGAGCCTCTTGAGAAGAATCTTGGCGACATCATGGGCTTGATGAAGAAGGGTGCACACGACGTAGCCTTCGTGGTTGACCCTGATGTGGATCGTTTGGCTATGATTTGTGAGAATGGTGAGATGTATGGCGAGGAATACACCCTCGTTACTGTGGCCGACTACGTATTGAAACATACTCCCGGAAATACGGTCAGCAACCTCAGTAGCACCCGTGCCTTGCGTGATGTCACTGCCAAGTACGGTCAGCAGTACAATGCCGCAGCCGTAGGCGAAGTGAATGTCACTACCAAGATGAAAGAGACCAATGCTGTTATCGGAGGTGAAGGAAACGGTGGAGTTATCTATCCTGCCAGCCACTACGGACGCGATGCCCTCGTGGGTATAGCCCTTTTCCTTAGCCATCTGGCACACGAGGGATTGACTGTCAGCCAGCTTCGCGCCACTTATCCCCCTTACTTCATTGCCAAGAACCGTATTGACCTGACTCCCGAAACCGATGTGGATCTTATCCTTGCCAAGGTGAAGGAACTCTATAAGAACGAGCAGGTCAACGATATCGACGGTGTGAAGATTGACTTCCCCGACCGTTGGGTACACTTGCGCAAGAGTAATACCGAACCCATCATCCGTGTATATAGTGAAGCATCTACCATGGAGGCTGCTGATGAACTTGGCAAGCAAATCATGGACGTTGTCTATAGCTTGGTATAAACGGATTGTGTCAAGAATAACAAAGAGTGAAGAACCCATTAGCGGGGGCTTCACTTTTTTTTAGTTAAAAAAAACATGATGACACCTCGTATCGTCATAACCGGATGTTTTTTTCGGTAAATATACAAAAAGCCATGTTTGTCGCACAGGAAATCATTCAAATCATTGTATTTTTGCATCAAAAATATGAACCATATGCAAAAAATACAATTCCAATGTGACTACAACGAGGGGGCACACCCCTTGATCATGCAACGTTTGATGGAAACTAATATGGAGCAGACGGTGGGTTATGGTGAAGACCCCCATTGCCGACATGCTCGTGAATTGATACGCAAAATTTGTCAGAGTCCCGAAGCTGATGTACATTTCCTGGTAGGAGGCACACAGGCTAACACCACGGTGATATCTCATCTTCTGCGTCCTTATCAGGGAGTGATTGCGGCCGATACGGGACACATCAATGTGCACGAGACAGGAGCTATCGAAGCTACCGGACACAAAGTGTTGGCACTTCCCAATGCCGATGGCAAGATTACAGCAGCACAGATTGATGCTACGATGAAACGTCATTATGCCGAAGACGGCCCCGAACACATGGTGCAACCAGGCATGGTCTATCTGTCGTTTCCCACCGAAGTAGGAACCATCTACTCTTTGGCAGAACTGCAAGCGATTCGTGAGGTCTGTAACCAATATTCTCTTTGGCTGTTCATTGACGGAGCCCGTTTAGGATATGGCTTATGCTCGCCCGTGTGCGATGTTACTCTTCCCCAACTGGCCGATTTGGCCGATGTGTTCTATATTGGTGGCACTAAGGTGGGTGCCCTTTTCGGTGAAGCGGTAGTCATTACAACCGGTGCATTGAAACGTGATTTCCGCTATAGCATCAAAAGGCATGGCGGAATGTTGGCCAAAGGACGATTGTTAGGTATTCAGTTCGAGACATTGTTTTCAGATGGACTCTATTTCGAAATAGCTCGTCGCGCAGTTGCCCAAGCACTCCGCATCAAAGAAACTTTGCAAGCGAAAGGTTTCCGTCTGATGGTGGATAGCCCCACCAATCAACAGTTTGTCATCCTTCCCAATGAGATACTCGACCAGCTTTCACAACATTTTGTCCTTTCCCCTTGGGAGCCGTTGGAGGGCAACCTTACAGCCGTACGAATCTGTACCAGTTGGGCTACTCGCGATGAGAATGTGGATACACTGATTGAGGCTTTGAATAATCTATAAAGTATAGTAGGGTTTTATTGATGTCGTAGGTTGACTCAGTTAAACTCTATTTGTTTAATTAGAGTGGTTCTTCTGCAATTTTGTTGGAATCAGGAAAAGACAAGAATATAGGTTCAAATAACCACGAACCTATGTTCGTTGGCATTTGAACATAAGTTCGTTGACACTTGGACATATGTTCATTTTTTAGGTCTGTTCTTACACCTTTTCAACTAAATTGCAAAAGAACTACCTCATTCACCATCATACATTGGTAGATGATGAATGAGGTGATTAAGGCATCAATAAAGGTCAATCCAAGCTGATACACCAACTATTTTTTGAGTGTCCTTGTTATAAAATACCAAAATGGGGTCACAATCTGCATAGTTGATATATAACCATATCGCATTTTTTCCATTCCTTTTTTCGGTAATATTGGGAATCTCATTGATACGTGACAACGGTTCTCCGTACTTGATGAAAGAATAAGGTTTAATGGTAAAATTCGAAGAATCGGCATAAATGTATTCAACTATATTTCGATAATCCAAACGTATATCTACGTTTTTGAAAGTAATACTTGTCCCAAAATCTTCTTCACCTGCTTCACCCCATGTATAGCAACGTGTGGGGGTTCCTAATATCTTTTTCAATTCCTCAATCGTATAAGAATATCCTAATTTGATACCATTAATCTCTATTTTAGTAGAAAAATTGGTGGCAGTTTGTGCTTTGCAACAAAAAGAAATGCAAAGCATAGCTAATAAAAAATAAGTTTTCATTCTGATTTTATTTAAAAGTTTATACTAATCACAAGGTGTTGTAATTGTTGTGGATGTTGTACTTCTGTCCATCCTCGTTTGCAACGAGGATGTTTTGAGTCTCAGCATCTGTGATGCGTTTATATGTCTATGCCTTATTTTTTTAGATGAATTAATAAAGTGTATGTGTAATAGAGTTGTTTCGTGTTTGCAAATGTATGAATTTGGATTTATTGCTCCAACTATTTTTTGTTTTTTTTGCAGTGCTTTTTCTATGTCTAATCGCGGTTTGTTTATTTTAATATTTGTAAATTGTTGACTGTTAAAGAGGTTCATGGGTTTTAGAACTTCTGAAAGTACCAAATATAAATGAAGCTGCTTTCAGAATTACTGTCTGCAACTATTCTATCGGTATAGAAAGATTCCGTCCCTTCGTTACAAGTGCGAAGAGATGGTCTTTACCTCCACCGAAACCATCGCTTGCACCGTGCCCGAAAGCAGTATAATACCCACCAACCATAGATTGACCTTGGGTACAATCGTCTGCAAGCATTGGGTAAGAAGATAGAGAAATCTCCACAAGGGACTAAGGTAGAATCCGATGTTGACCTCATTCACCATCATGTATTGATAGAGAGAGTGTAAAATAAACTATGTCGTAATACCATTATTGTACCTTGACATAGTTTATTTTACACTCTCCCGTATTGCACTTGATGATTCAGACGGACAGACCTCGTCCCTACAGCAAACGAATGGTGTTACGTCCTTGAATATCGTTTTTTTTTTTTGTTTTTATCCTTGATTATTAGCTCTTTAAATTGTTTTGAACTGCCGTTAACAGTTCCAATCCAGAGTGCCTTGGTATCGCATGACTAAGTGAATAGTTATTCACTTGTCGAGCCGTAAGTTATTCATCTCCCAAGCCGTAAGTTATTCACTTGGGGTAGCCGTAAGTTATTCACTTGGGTAAGCCGATAACAAGGCACTTAGGTAGGTAAAATACGGTTCTTTTTTTCATTTGGGCAGACACATTGGTCTGCCCCTACGGTAATCTATTCCTTATATCGAACTCACGTTTGTGTATATAGGTTTTACTTCTTCAGAAGTTCGAGAGCCTTTTTGACGCTCTCATCTTCTTCGTTCATGATGCGGAAGTACTCGTTCATTTCCCAAAGGTCGCGTGCAATGAGAGCTTTCATTTGCAATTTCAGCTGTGGGAGTGCCTCATCGTAGAGTTTTTCATCATATTTGACATCCGCTTTTTTCCCATTTTCCACCAGTTGGCGGAGTAGCTTGGGGGTGACTTCGAACTCTTTCTGGTAAATGTCGAAGTCTTTGTAACGTTTGTCCAACTCTTCGCGGTTGTTGTCGATATAGCGCAGACAGGTATTGATGATACTGCCTTTGGCCGCGAGGTCGCGGTGATATTTGTTGTAACGTGTGGTATCCAACGGGATGAAGTAGTCAGGCATGATGCCTCCACCGCCATAGACGGTACGTTCCAATTTGCGTGTCTTGTACTTCAGGGAGTCGGGGAAATGGATGCTGTCGGCATGGATGAACTCACCCTTCTTGAATCGTTCGTTCAGATCTTCCTTGTACTTCTTCTTGTCGTCGTAGGGTTTCTGGATGCAACGTCCCGAGGGGGTGTAATAACGTGCGGTAGTGAGACGAATCATTGAGCCATCGGGAAGGTCGAGCGGACGTTGTACCAAACCCTTGCCGAAGGAGCGGCGACCCACAACTTGTCCGCGGTCCCAATCCTGTATCGCTCCAGTGACAATTTCGGAAGCGGAAGCGGAATATTCGTCAATCAGTACGACCACTTTGCCCTTGCGAAGCTTTCCGTCGCCCTTGGCCTTGAATTCACGTCGCGGTGAACGGAGTCCTTCGGTATAAACAATCAGTTCGTTGGCTTCGAGGAACTCGTTTGCGATATCTACAGCAGCATTCAGATAGCCTCCGCCATTACCTTGGAGGTCGAGGATGAGGTCTTTCATACCCTGTTTCTTCAACTCTGTGATGGCATCGGTGAACTCCTTGTGGGTGGTAGCTCCAAAGCTGCTGATGCGTATGTATCCGATACCCTTGCGGATGAGATAGGTGGCATCGATGGTATGCAGGGGTATCTTGTCGCGCACGACATCGAAGGAGAGCAGTTCGTTGAATCCGTTGCGGTTGATGCCCAGTTTGACGTGTGTTCCCTTGGGACCACGCAGACGGCGCATGATTTCCTCACGGCTCATCTTCACACCGGCAATAGTGGTGTCGTTTACCGTAATGATACGGTCGCCAGCGAGGATACCTACTTTGGCAGAAGGACCTCCGGATACCGGTTGTATGATGAATAAGGTGTCCTCCACCATGTTGAACTGTACGCCAATGCCTTCGAAATTGCCTTGCAGGGGTTCGTTCATCTTCTTCACCTCCTCGGCATTGGAGTAGGCAGAGTGGGGGTCAAGCTTCTCGAGCATACCGCGAATGGCATCTTCTACCAATTTTTCTTCATTGACTTTATCTACATAGAGGTTGGCAATGGCAAATTCAGCCAACTGCAACTTGCGTAGGGGAGTTTGGGCTTGTTTTTGGGCTTGTTCGTTTTGTGCCTGCAAATGGATACATCCAAGCAGGAATAGTGTTATCAGTGTGCAGAGATTTTTCATGTCTTTATTCCTTATTATATATAATGTATGATTGTTTGTTATTATTCATCACTCGTAGTTTGTAGCTCATCATTCATCACTAATCCTCATTCCTTCGGGAAGGAAAGGGGTTACATCCTTGCCGTAGCTCATCAGTTCGCGTACGACACTGGAACTGATGTTGGTCAACTCGGGTTCGGTGAAGAGGAGAATGGTCTCCACTGCTGCCAACTGGCGGTTGATGTCGGCGATGCTCTCTTCGTACTCAAAGTCCTTTACCGAACGGATACCGCGAATGATGAATTTGGCTTCCATGCGGTGGGCAAAGTCAATGGTGAGGTCGCTGTATGCTTCTACTCGGATGCGCGGCTCGTCGGCATAATAGTTGCGTATCATCTGGAGGCGTTTCTCTGTTGGGAGTAGGGTACGCTTCTTTTCGTTCACACCGATGCCGATGATGATTTCATCCATAAAGGTGAGTGCACGGCGTACGATGCTGGCATGGCCGGTAGTAAAGGGATCGAATGTCCCTGGGAATATGGCTCTTTTCATTGTTATTTAAGTTTTTAGCTGCGAGACATTGGTTTTGCATCACATGATACTTGTCACTCGTAGCTCGTCACTCATCACTATTTCATACCTCCTCTTCCGCTCTATCCTCCTCCACAACAAGGTTGTCGATGATAAAGTTCTGTCGCTCCATGGTGTTCTTGCCCATGTAGAAAGCAAGGAGTTCCTTTACAAGGTCGTTCTTGCGGAGTGATACCTGTTCGAGTCGGATTTCGGGGCCGATAAAGTTCTTGAATTCATCGGGTGAGATTTCTCCCAAACCTTTGAATCGTGTGATTTCGGGGTCGGGACCAAGTTGCTCGATAGCATTCACACGCTCTTCATCGGAGTAACAATAACGGGTGATGAAGTCGCTTTTGCCTCCCTTCTCATTGGCTGACTGATGAGCTTCAATCACGGCTTTGTTCTTGATCTTGCTACGCTTGTTGCGCACACGGAAGAGGGGTGTCTGTAGGATATAGACATGGCCCTTCTTGATAAGGTCGGGGAAGAACTGGAGGAAGAAGGTTATCATCAGCAAGCGGATATGCATGCCATCGACATCGGCATCGGTAGCGATGATGACCTTGTTGTAACGGAGTCCGTCAATACCCTCTTCGATGTTGAGGGCTGCTTGCAGGAGGTTGAATTCCTCGTTTTCATACACAACTTTCTTGGTCAAACCGAAAGTGTTCAACGGTTTTCCGCGAAGGCTGAATACGGCTTGGGTATTTACATCGCGGCTTTTGGTGATTGAACCGCTTGCAGAGTCTCCCTCGGTGATGAATATACTGCTCTCTTGACGGGATTCTCCCTTATTGTCATTAAGGTGTATGCGGCAATCACGCAGTTTGCGGTTGTGAAGGTTGGCTTTCTTGGCACGTTCACGGGCTAACTTGGTGACACCGGCAATGGCTTTGCGCTCTTTTTCTGAATCGGTGATTTTTTGGAGCATCACCTCGGCTACATCAGCATTCTTATGCAGGAAGTTGTCCACCTCCTGCTTGATGAAGTCGCCTACGTATTTGTTTACGCTGACTCCATCGGGTGACATGGTCGGCGAACCGAGTTTGACTTTCGTTTGGCTTTCGAATACAGGCTCTTCAACATTCAGAGCAATCGCTGCAACAATACCATTTCGGATGTCTCCGTACTCTTGGTTCTTGTTGTAGAACTCCTTGATGGTTCGGGCGATATGTTCCTTGAAAGCACTCTGATGTGTGCCTCCCAGTGGGGTATATTGGCCGTTGACAAAGGAGTAGTACTCTTCGCCATTCTGATTGGTGTGGGTAAAGGCTATTTCGATGTCTTCGCCATGCAGGTGTACAATGGGGTAGAGTTCGCCTGCAGTCATACGGTCTTTGAGCAAATCCATCAAACCGTTGCGCGAGATGAGGCGGCGTCCGTTATAGATGATGGCCAACCCTGTATTCAGATAGGTGTAGTTGCGTAGCATGGTATCCACAGTCTCTTGTCGGTAACTGTAGTTCTTGAACAGGGTGTTGTCCGGCTCGAAATAGATGTAGGTTCCGTTTTCATCCTGTGTCGGTTCGGTCACATCGCTTTGCAGGACACCTTTCTCGAAAGTGGCGCGTCGTACTTGACCATCGCGGTAACTGCGTACTTCGAAGTGGCTGCTCAATGCATTCACGGCTTTCACACCTACACCGTTCAAACCTACACTCTTCTTGAAGGCTTTACTGTCATACTTTCCGCCCGTGTTCAGCATACTGACGGCTTCGATCATCTTTCCCTGAGGAATGCCTCGTCCGTAGTCACGCACACTGACCCGAAGGTTTTCATCGATGTCAATCTCGATGCGCTTGCCGGCATTCATCTTGAACTCATCGATGCTGTTGTCAATGACTTCCTTCAGCAAAACGTAGATTCCATCGTCGCTATGGCTTCCATCGCCCAATTTACCGATGTACATACCGGGACGGGTACGTACATGGTCCATATCGCTCAGATGGCGAATATTGTCTTCGTTATACTCCGCTATGGGAGCATCAGGATTCAAGTTAAGGTTAAGTTCTTCCATATTTTTATAGTTGACGAGTTGACGAGTTAATGAGTTGACGAGGATTCAGTGCCGCATGGGCTTGTTTATCCGTCAATTGGTATCTTGTCAACTTCTTAGATATTTTTCTTATACGCTCTTCTTCTCTTGTGTTGTATGGTATCAAAGTACTCCCATTGGGCTTGTACCTTGTTGTTTGTTTCCATTTCGGGGTTACTCTCGGCATCTTTGAATCCCAATGCCTGATAAGTGGGGATAAGGTCGGTGAAGAGTAGGGAATTCACTCCTTTGTTCTGATATTCCTGTTTTACGGCCACCAACATCAGGTCAAGAGTCTTCGGACGGTTGAATCTCAGAGCTTTCAGCAAGTGCCACCAACCGAAAGGTAGCATCTTTCCCTTGGCTTTTTGAAGAGCTTTGGAGAGTGAAGGCATGGATACACCAACACCAATGAGATTGTCATCGGCATCCTCAATCAGTGTCACCATACGCAAATCAAGGATGGGCAGATACATGTTCACGTATTGGTCTATCTGCTTTTGTGACATGCGTGAATACCCGTAGAGGTGAGAGTATTCATTGTTGATGAGGTTGAAAATCTTCTGCCCGTAGTTTCCCTCCTTCACCTCCTTCATGTCTTTCAGTTTCTTGATATGTAATCCATACTTGCGGCTGATGAGGTCGGCTATGCGCTTCATCTTTTCGGGGATGGCATCGGGAATGTTGATTTTGAACTCCACCCAATCGTTGTCCTTTTCCAGACCGTATTGCTCGAGATGGGCCTGATAATATGGATAATTGTAGATTGTAGCCATGGTACTCAATTGGTCGAATCCTTCGATGAGCAGTCCTTCGGCATCCAAATCGACGAATCCCATAGGACCTTGCATTGTGGTCATCCCGCGCTCTTTGCCCCATGCTGCCACGGTGTCAAGCAGAGCTTTGCTTACGGAGAAATCATCAATGAAATCAATCCATCCGAAGCGAACATTCTTAGTGTCCCAAGCTTCGTTACTCCGTTGATTTATGATGGCCGCTACACGTCCCACTACCTTTCCGTTGGAGTCATAAGCCAGAAAGTAATCGGCTTCGCAAAATTCAAACGAAGGATTCTTTTCGCGTGTGAAAGTCGATACCATATCGTCGTACAAGTCGGGTACGGAGTAGGGATTCTCTTTGTAGAGTTCGTAATTGAAACGGATGAAGGTTTTCAGTTCCTTCTTGTTCGTTACTTTTTTTATCTGTATCATCTCTTTATCCTTTTGCTTTTTTGTAGTTTCAGGTGTTGGTTAAGGTCAGTCTTCTTCTATTGTTGCAATATCAGATAGGTGGTATATCCTACATAACAGAGTACCAGAAAGATTCCTTCGGGGCGTGTAATTGTGCGTTTGCCTACAAAGAATCCGGCCACCCATAAGAGTACACTGGCGGTGATGAGAGTCATGAAGTCGAAGTTGGTGATACCACCCAATGGCAAATCATTGATGGTGGCACTGGCTCCCAATACGGCAAAGGCATTGAACAGGTTACTGCCGATGACATTTCCGATGGCAATACCTGGATTTTTCTTCAATGCGGCAGATACTGAAGTCGCCAATTCAGGAAGTGAAGTTCCTCCTGCTACAAGGGTGAGTCCAATGATGGATTCACTTACACCCAACGAACGGGCAATGCCTGATGCTCCATTGACAAACAATTGTCCGCCACCAATGAGTGCGCCAAGTCCTAATAGAATGAATAAAATGGACTTCCATACGGGAAAACTACGGATTTCACTCTCTTCTTCTCCGTCTCCATTTTTGGCAATGGCGAATGTATAACCCATGAAGATGGCGAAGAATCCAAGCAGTATCAGTCCGTCTGTGCGACTGATTATGTTAGCTGAACTACCATCCAATAGCCTGTCATTGGCACAGACAAAGAGCATAAGCGCAGCCAGGACACAGAGAGGGATTTCTTTGGAGAGAGTGCCTTTGCCGACGGGGATTGGTGCAACAATGGCTGTGCATCCCACAATCATCAGTGTGTTAAAGATGTTGCTTCCCACTACATTGCCGATAGCTAATTCGGCACTGCCATTGATGGATGAAAGAAAACTGATAACGAACTCCGGTGCTGATGTGCCAAAGGCTACAATGGTAAGTCCGATAACCAGATTGGATATCTGAAAGCGCTTGGCTACCGAAGCTGCGCCGTCTGTTAAAGCATTTGCCCCCCACAGGATAAGAAGCAAACCGCCGATTAGTAATAATGCGTCAATCATATTGTTTTTTGTCTTAATGAACTATTTTCTCGTGTTTTTAGATTTTCTTACACAAAATCCATTGTTTTTCTCCGTTAGCCAACGTTGTGGCAAAAAGGAAATTATCTCCTCCATCATCCAATTTCAAACGTTTGCGCAGGTCGGCTACACTGGTAGGGAAATTGCGTACAGTCAAGTTTGCTTTCTTGACAGATGCAAGCAACTCCTTGATTTCACGTTTCCCGAATCCGCCATGAAACACTATCTTGAAACAACGTCCGGGGAATCCTCCTATCAGTTTATGACTGGTGTAGAGATGGCTGTTCGGATGAAGTTTCTCAATGTCGTAATGTGCAGCGATAATGCGGAATGCACCGGCTTTCAACATGACACTGTTGGGTTCGTAGAGGTATGTGGCAATTTCTGATGCCAAGGTATAGTGGGCCTGTTCCTCTTCCTGACGGGTAAAACTGAAAGGGGTAGGCCATACTTCGGGCACTATGGTCGGCAAGTTGGTGCAAATGATGCGTGCTTCTGCGGATTTCGCTTCAGACTCCAGAATAAGCAACAACTCTTTGCATTCGCCTTTAACGGCAATTATATGTACTTCGCGAACGCAAGGGAGAACCTCTAATGCCTGACTGATGTCCAGCATAGGGGACAATTTGACAATGACTCTTTGGGCTTTTTGGATCAGTTGTTCGTATAAGAGGTTGATGTTCGGTTCGCAATCACTGATAGCTATCACTTTCCCCCCTCTTTGGTTGCGTCGTGCGGGATCTATGAATATGACGGATTGGGGAGGCATCTTCTCCAAATGTCTCACCGAATCAGTGTTGATGACCTGTGCGTCAGGAAGTCCTAATAAGGGGAAATTATGGGTTGCCAATAGGCATAGTTCTTCTTGTCGCTCCACATAAGTAGCTTCGCTGAATCCTTGTGCCATACATACAAAATCAACCCCAAAACCTCCAGAAAGGTCGGTGAATGAACCTGCTTTAAGTTCTTCGGGGATTAGTGTGGCTTTGTATCGGGCGGTTACCTCTGAAGAGCATTGCTCCATGGAAAGATGGTGTGGATAACGTATGCCAATGGTTTTCCACCAAGTAGGAAGTTTGGTTTGTGCTGTCTGTCGGGCTGCAATCTGTGTGATGGCTACAGCCATGTTCACTTTAGGGAAACGCGCGGCTTGCAGAGCCAATGTCTGTACATTGTCTCCGGCATGTGCCTCAATGAAGGCTAACGTTTCGGGTGGCATCTCTTTCTTTGCCATGGCAATTGTTTGCTGCAAAGGTACAAATAATATGGGAATATCCCAACGATTTCAAAAGGGAATCACAAAAAAGAAGAAGCTAAATCTCTTTTGTGAAGATATTTAGCTTCTTTCTTTATTGTGGGCCATCTTGGGCTTGAACCAAGGACCTCCAGATTATGAGTCTGTTGCTCTAACCAACTGAGCTAAAAGCCCGCGCATTATCCGATAGTTCGGATTTGCTGTGCAAAGGTACAGCCTTTTGTTGGAATATGCAAATAAAAGGCTGTTTTTTTAATTATCTTTGGACAAATCCACTTCAAATCCGATGGATTCTACGGCTTCTTTGATTGCAGAAATGCTTGCATCACCTTTGATGGATGCTGTGGCCGATGTAAGATCTACGTGTACGGATTCAATGCCTTGTACTCCTGCGATGGCCTTTTCTACATTGGCGCGGCAATGGTTACAGCTCATTCCTTTGATGTGTAAGGTGAAGGATGTGTGAGTGTGGTGGCGCTGACAATTCTCTCCGTGTCCATGTGAATGGTGACAATGGCATTCATCTTTGTGGACGTAACGGCGGTATAGTGCATGAAGCAATAGACATAACAGCAAAATGGAACAACCGATATTGAACCAAGGTGTGTGTGTATGGCAACAATTGTGCATGGCTTCCAGTTGGGCGGTGAACCAATGGCGCGGGAGCAGGTAGTCTATTGTCAGTGCAAAACCTATGGCTCCTCCAACGATGGAGAGCAAATAAAGTAATAGGGCACGGCGTCCCAAGACTTTCTGAACAACCAACATAGAGGCAACATTTACGGCGGGCCCTGCCATCAGTAAAACCAATGCAGTACCAGGGGAAAGTCCTTTCAGCATCAGGGCAACGGCGATAGGGATGGAGCCTGTGGCGCATAGATACATGGGTACGGCACAGAGGAGAACCAACAGGATACTCAGTAGTGTATTTCCTGCCAATAACGCAAAGAATGAGTCGGGTACAAAAGCCGTGATGAGTCCGGCGATGATGAGTCCCAATACCAACCAACGACCTATGTCTTGCATCATTTCCACAAATGAGTAGTGTAATGCCTGTTGGATGCGTGTCCAAAACGAAGGTTTGGCTATGCGGACATCTGTGGAGGTTTGAGAATTGCTTGTTTGTGAATGGGATGTATCCAACCAATTTACCATTTGTCCTCCAAATAGCGAAGTGATGATGGCTGCAATGGGGCGCATTAAGGCAAAGGGTAATCCCATCAGTGAATAGGTGGCAATGATGGAGTCGATGCCGGTTTGTGGGGTTGCAATCAGGAAGGAAATGGTGGCTCCTTTGGATGCACCTTGCCGGTAGAGTGACATGGCTGTGGGAATTACTCCACATGAGCATAAGGGAACAGGCAGACTTAATAGCATGGCATTTGTGACCGAACGGAAATTCGCTTTGCCTAAATAACGATGATAAAGGTGGGTAGGGATAAATGTGTGCATGAATCCTGCGAGTAGGAATCCCAATAGCAGGAATGGGGACATTTCATTTATGAGATCAAGCATTTCTTCCATGTTTCATTTTTTTTCTTTGAGCCGACAAAGATAAACAAAGTTTTCCGCAAATGTGTTGTAAAGTTTCTGTTTTTTTATTGGAGAAAGGTCGCTTAGAAGTGGGTATGATACTCTTTCAACTCTTTACGTAGGCTTTTTGCTCGGCCTTCAGTGAGGCTGTTCAACATCTCCCAAAAGAGTGGACCGTGATTCATTTCGCGGGTGTGACACAGTTCGTGTAGCATTACGTATTCCCGCAGGTGGGTTGGAAGTAGAATGAGGTAGCATGACAAATTGATGTCTTTCCGTATCGAACAACTTCCCCATCGTCCTTTACTGACGTTCACTTTGCAACTGTTGAAGGGGAGATTATGTAAGATTGATAAGGTACGGAGCCGTTCGGGCAATAACCATTGGGCTTGTTGGCGCAGAGCGCGTTCTATGACACGGTGTAACCACTCTTGTCGTTCGGTTTCGTTGAAGCAGATGTTGGGTGGGCATACAATGGTGGTTCGTCCCGGTTCGGCTCGTAATAGGAATTTGGGGCTGTTTCCTTGTTCCAGAGTTAAGGTCAGCAAATCGGTTTCTATGCGGAATTTTAAGTCGATATAAGTCTCTTTGGTATTGCCTTCAACTTGGTTCTTCTGCAATTCTAATTGGTGTGCTCGAAGTCGTTGCCGGAAGTTTTCCAATGTGTTGGTGAGGGTGCGTTGAGAGGTGTGTGGGGGAATGGTTACGACGATACCGCTTATTTGTGGACGCATGATGATACGTCGTGCACGAGTATTGATACGTACGGTGATAAGTCCGAGTTGTTCGTCAGTAAAACTATCTGTCATAAATTGTGCTTTAAACTTGCGGTAGTGTGAACCAGAATGTAGAGCCTTTGCCCGTTTCGCTTTCTAAAAGTGGGTGTAAATGTAGAGTATTTGTTGCTTTCTTCCAAAGCGTTTGATATTTTTTTAACTATATATTGAACATTTTTTTCTTGCGTGTGTTTTCATGTTGTTAATATTTTCTCTCTCTAATATTCTAATAGGAACGCGGCTTATTGTTCGGGATGAATAGTAAGCCGTTTTTTATGGGTGTTAATGAAACGTGATGTCTGTTATCACTTGTGCTCCTACAGCATCGTTCAAGCGTTGTACCAACAGCTTGCGGGACATCTGCAAATCTTGTCGCAAAGCTGGCGAAGTCAGGTGTACATGGAGCATCTGATTCTTGATAAACATTTGTCCGGTGTATCGTGAAATGGCCTTACCGAGTACTGATTCCCATGCTTGGATGAGACGGTATTCGTTAAGGGGCGACTCTAGTCCTTCTTCCCGGAGGAAACGGTATATAAGGTCGCTTACAGGGAGTGCTTTGCTTCGTCTCATATTTCTGAGTTCATTTTGCTTTCTGAGAAGCGCTGGTGTATATTCCCGTTCTCGACTTCAAACAAATTGTATGGTTGGTCAATGGTGCGTAGGATGTTGTCCAAATGGTCGCGGTTGGTGTCGGTGATGAATATCTGTCCGAAGTTGTCACCCGAAACCAATTTGACAATTTGTTCCACACGTACGGCGTCCAGTTTGTCAAAAATGTCATCGAGCAATAGGAGAGGAGTAGTCTGGCTACCCGTGCGTCGCAGGAAATCGAATTGTGCTAACTTCAAGGCAATCAAATAGGTTTTGTTTTGTCCTTGTGAACCTTCGCGTTTGATGAGGAAGTCTCCTAATTTCATCTCCAACTCGTCCTTGTGGACTCCGTGTAGTGAGTATCCTACGATGCGGTCTTTGGTACGGCTTTGGCGGATGACTTCCAATAATGGGCCTCGTTGTGCATGGGATTGGTAGCTGAGGCTTACCTTTTCACTATCTTGTGAGATGGTGGAGTAGAACTTCTGAAAGATGGGGATGAACTCGTTGATGAACGATTCCCTACGAGTAAAGATGTATTCACCTGTAGTGGCCATCATCTCTTCCCAAACGGAAAGCAGCTCGGGGTCGGGTTCCTCTTCGGCCTTCAAAAGGGTGTTGCGTTGTTGCAAGGCTTTGTTGTATCGTACCAAAGAGTCTAAATAAGTACGGTCATATTGTGAAATGACGACATCCATGAAACGGCGACGTTCCTCGCTTCCTCCCGAGATTAATTCAGAATCGGCAGGTGATACGATAACCAAGGGGATGAATCCGATGTGGTCGGCCAGTCGGGGATATTCTTTTTTGTTGCGTTTGAATTGCTTCTTCCGTCCGCGCTTCATACCGCAATAAATCTCTTCGGGAGTTCCATCCTCCTGTTCGTAGAAACCTTGCACGACAAAGAACTCCTCTCCGTGGCAAATAATTTGTGAATCAATGGGGTTGGTACAACTTTTGCAGAAAGAAAGGTAATAAACCGCGTCCAAGAGGTTGGTCTTCCCGACGCCGTTGTGTCCGATGAAACAATTCAGTTTGTCGGCAAAGTATAGTTCTGCTTCCCGAATGTTTTTATAGTTCAATATGGATATTCGTTTCAGTATCATTATCTGTTTCTTGGATTTTGAATGCAAATGTAGGCAAAATATCTGAAAATACTCTGTCTCTTCTTTACAAAATTGAGTGTCATGAATGGAAAAAGTCCAGATTGGTTATATTTTGTTTTCATGCTTTCTCTTCTTCGTGTTGAAAAAAACGAAAAGTAGGTGGATTTTGAGGTAAAAGTTCAAGTTTTGTCCACTAAATGCCCCTAAATCGCTAAATAAAGAAAAAAAGTGGCTCTCAAATTTCGTCAATCTATGGAAAAAGGCTAAATTTGCCCGCTGAATGTGTAAATATGAATAGGAAACAATAAAGAAAATATAATAAAATGGCAAAAGAAACAAAAAAACAAGAAGAATTGGTGAATGTGGAAGAGATGGTAAACAAGTCTGAAGCATTCCTTACGAACAACAAGAAGACAATCTTGGGTGGACTTGCTGCAGTGGTGTTGCTCATTGCGGGTGTGATTTGTTACAATAACTTTATTTCTGCTCCACGTGAAGAGAAAGCTGCTGAGGCAATGATTCAAGCAGAACAGTGGTTCAAGGCTGGTGCTTATGAATTGGCTCTTAATGGCGATAGCTTGGGTGTAATGGGATTTGTAGCTGTAGCTGACGAATACAGCAATACAAAAGCTGGTAATTTGGCTAATGCGTATGCCGGTATGGCTTTGGCACAGTTGAAGAAGTTTGGCGAAGCTGTAGAGTACTTGCAGGATTTCAGTGCAGATGACGCTGTTATTGCTCCTGCTGCTATGGGTACGTTGGGCAATTGCTATGCTCAGCTTGGTGAAGAGGAGAAGGCTGCTTCTACTTTGGTTAAGGCTGCTGATATGTCTGCCACCCATTCTCTCAGTCCTATTTATTTGTTGCAGGCTGGTCAGATTTATGAAAAATTGGGTATGAACAGCAAGGCTGTGGATGCTTACAAGCAGATTAAAAACAAGTATTTCAATTCTATGCAGGCTTACGATATCGATAAATATATTGAGCGTGCATCAGCTAAATAAGCAAACATTCTATTGGTAAGAAAAAGGGCAGGGCTTCCTCGTTGACGGGCAGAACTGGCCTTTTTTCATTTCTCTTATATATAATAAGGTATATATTCAAATCAATTCAATAAAACTGATTATGGCTACAGCCTTTCATAATTTGTCGGATTATGACGCGGAAAGTGTTCCTGATGCGTCGGGTATGCGGTTTGGTATCGTTGTATCGGAGTGGAACAGTAACATTACGGGTGCATTGCTTGAAGGGGCAGTGAATACCTTGAAGAAACATGGGGCAAAGGAGGAAAATCTCTTGGTGTTGCCGGTACCTGGAAGTTTTGAGCTTACTTATGGCTCGGCTCAAATGGTCAAGAGCGGAAAAGTGGATGCCGTGATTGCTATCGGATGTGTAGTGCGTGGTGACACTCCTCACTTTGATTATGTGTGCCAAGGAGCGACTAACGGTATCACTCATCTTAATGCTATTTCTGACATTCCTGTCATTTATGGATTGATTACTACCAACAATATGCAGCAGGCAGAAGACCGTTGTGGTGGCACTTTGGGTAATAAAGGTGATGAATGTGCTATTACTGCAATAAAAATGATTGATTTTGCTTGCAAGTTAAAAAAATAAGTTGTACCTTTGCAGCGCAATTGAGGAAGACATCATCCCTCCCTTGTCAGAATCAATTGTTTTGGGCAAATACCAGAGTGGCCAAATGGGGCAGACTGTAAATCTGCTGGCTTACGCCTTCGGTGGTTCGAATCCATCTTTGCCCACTTCAAAGTTGCGGAAGTAGCTCAGTTGATAGAGCATTAGCCTTCCAAGCTGAGGGTCGCGGGTTTGAGCCCCGTCTTCCGCTCTATACGAAAGAGAAATTCATAGCGAATTTCTCTTTTGTTTTTATGCAGCTTTTGGGTTCAGTAGAAATTTCTACTGAACCATAAATACTTTAAACTCACTCTACATTTAAGTTTTGCTCCCCCCAAAAAAACAGACGTAGATTGTGAGAACTGTTGTTTACACAATCTGCGTCTGAAAAATGAGGAGTGAGAGGATTACTCTTCTTCTTCAGTTATGCTGTTACCGTATTCCATTTCTCCTTGAACCACAAAAAGCAGTTCTTCTGCAGTGAATCCCTCTATTCCGTCCTTTTTCGCCTCAGCCAAAAGGTA
Source organism: Phocaeicola sp. (assembly GCA_045647865.1). GTDB lineage: Bacteria > Bacteroidota > Bacteroidia > Bacteroidales > Bacteroidaceae > Phocaeicola_A. The sequence continues at coordinate 9,373 of JAZRMW010000019.1, read as the reverse complement.
TTCTGCAATTTCGTCTTGATCGATATTGATATATCCCTCTTCATCGGGTTCTTCATCCAAACATCCGCTGGTTGCGTAGTATTCGATGATAAGATCCAGGAAATAGTATAGGTCTTCGTCAGTGAAACGTTCTTTTAATTCCTGAGGCAAATAGTTCCTGATGAATGCAACGGTTTTTGCATCTTCCAGTGCATCATCCAACAAGAAATCGTCTTCGGTACTCATAATGATTACGTTTTTAGGTTAATGAAATGGGTTATGCTGATTTTTGAGGAATCAAAGCAAAGCCTTGATTTTATCAGCAAAGGTTGATTTGGGAGCAGCTCCAACTTGTTTGTCCACCACTTCGCCATTCTTGATGAAGAGTACGGTAGGAATGTTGCGTACACCAAATCGTGAGGTCAGCTCATCATTGTCATCTACGTCACATTTGCCGACAATCACCTGTCCTTCAAATTCCTCAGCCAGTGCTTCAATATCCGGTGCAATCTTTTTGCAGGGTCCGCACCATGTTGCCCAAAAGTCCAAAACAATAGGTTTGCCTTGTGCTGCCAACTCTTCAAAGTTGCTGTCTGTAATTTCCAATGCCATAGTTCTTTTTTTTATTTTAAGGGTTATAATTCTTTCTGACGACAAAGATAGCACAAACCGAGAGAAGAACAAAAAGATTTGCATCTTTTTTTATTCCGAGGTGCCGTCTATCTTGGATTTTTGAATCAAAGATAGCACAAACCGAGAGAAGAACAAAAAGATTTGCATCTTTTGGGATTCTTCTACTGGTTGATACTGAATTCTATCGCAGATTGGCTTTTCAAATAGTTGATCAACTCTTTCCCTACTCGTAGCTTGGTGTTTTGGGAGTAGAGGTTGGCTTGTGTCAGACTCTCCATATCCTTTATTTGGAAGAGCAGTTCTGCTTTTCCGGGATTATCTTTTATCAATGAGGTCAATTCAGCCAGCATGGTTTCGTTCAAGGCATCCAGTCGGATACTGATGGTAATGCGTTCTATCAACTCGTCCTTTACATCAGGAAGGAGTTCGATTTTGTTGATTTTCAATTCCAGTTCGTCCTGTCTCCATTGTTTGGGCTGTACTTTTCCATGTATAAAAAGGAAATATCCTTGTTGCATGTAGCTTCCCCAATCAATCCAGTCTTGTCCGAACAAGGGGATTTCTGCAGCGCCAGAATAATCCTCAATCTTTGCAATGCCAAAAGGATTTCCTTTTTTGGTATATCCTTTGCGGAGGTCTGTGACGATTCCTCCTAATGTGATGTCTTGGTTGGCTAATGGAGTCAGGTTGTTCAAGCTGTCCATGTGTACGGTACATACGTGTTCAAGGATTACTGAATACTCATCCAACGGATGTGCCGAAAGATAGATGCCCACCAATTCACGCTCCTTGTCAAGTCGTTCCAAATCACTCCATGATTCTGCTGCCGGGATTTCGGGAGTAGCAATCTCCACGGAGTCAAATCCTCCGAACAGACTGTTTGCTGCCTCAGCTTTGGATGTTTGGTATAGGTTGCCGTATCGTATGAGCTGATCGCAGAATGACTCCCCTTTGGCATTGCTGGCGAAGAATTGTTCGCGGGTGATTTCTTTGAATCCATCGAATGCACCGGATAAGGCCAGACATTCGATGTTCTTGCGGTTACATGCCGAAAGATTGACACGTTGTACAAAATCAAATATACCTTTGTAAGGACCATTTTCCTTTCGTTCCTTGATGATACAGGCTACGGCGTTTTCGCCTACTCCCTTAACTGCTCCCATGCCGAAACGGATGTCTCCGGCTGCATTGACGGAGAATTTCAAGTTACTTTCGTTCACGTCAGGTCCAAGAGTCTGTATGCCCATCGACTTGCATTCATCCATCAATTTGGTGATTTCTGTAATATTGCTGATGTTGCGGCTCATGGTTGCTGCCATATATTGGCTGGGATAATTCGCTTTCAGATATGCCGTCTGATAGGCGACCCATGAATAACAAGTGGCATGACTTTTGTTGAACGCGTATGAGGCGAACTTTTCCCAGTCAGTCCAAATCTTTTCCAAGACCTTCGGGTCATGTCCGTTCTTTTGTCCTCCTTTAATGAACTTGGGCTTCATTTGATCCAGTTTGTCACGCAGTTTTTTACCCATCGCTTTACGTAAGGCGTCACTCTCGCCTCGGGTAAAGTCGGCCAGTAGGCGTGACAAGAGCATCACCTGCTCTTGATAGACGGTAATTCCATACGTATCCTTCAGGTATTTTTCCATGATAGGAATATCGTACTCAATGGGTTTTCGTCCTTGTTTACGGTCGATAAAGTCTGGAATGTAATCCATCGGACCCGGTCGATAGAGGGCATTCATGGCAATGAGGTCCTCAAAGGTCGAAGGTTGCAGTTCGCGCAAATATTTCTGCATGCCCGCTGATTCGAACTGGAATGTACCGATGGTTTTTCCTTCGCAATAGAGTTTGTAAGTGGCTGGATCATTGATGTCGATGGAGTCGATGTCAATGTCAATACCTAAACTCTGACGTACATTTTCAACGGCTTCTTTGATGATTGATAGCGTCTTCAGTCCCAAGAAGTCCATCTTGATGAGACCTGTATCTTCGATGACACTACCTTCATATTGTGTCACCAGCATTTTTTCGCCGGTTTCTTTATCCTCAGCCGTACTTACAGGTACCCAATCAGTGATGTCGTCGCGACAGATGATTGTGCCACAGGCATGTACGCCTGTTCCTCGTACATTGCCTTCCAGCATCTTGGCATATTTGATGGTGTCTCGTAAAATCGGATTGGGTGATGCTTCGGCCTCTTGCAATTCCGGAACGTATGCAATGGCATTCGGCAGGTTCATTTTCTTGTCGGGAATTTTGTCTGGTACCAACTTGCATAGTCGGTTGGCCTCATCCAGCGGCAATTTCTGTACACGGGCCACATCCTTGATAACCATTTTGGTGGCCATCGTGCCGTAGGTGATAATGTGCGCAACCTTTTCGGCTCCGTACTTCTCTGTTACCCAACGGAGCACCTCGCCTCGTCCGTCATCGTCGAAGTCCACGTCAATATCAGGAAGTGAGATACGGTCAGGATTCAAAAAACGTTCAAACAGAAGATCGTAGGCAATAGGGTCAATCTTGGTGATACCGAGGCAGTAGGCGACAGCAGAACCGGCAGCCGAACCACGGCCAGGACCTACAGAAACGCCTAACTCGCTGCGTGCAGCCCCGATGAAGTCCTGTACAATGAGGAAGTATCCGGGGAAACCCATTGTTTTCATGATGTACAGTTCGAAGTTCAGTCGCTCCTGTACCTCTTCGCTCAGTGGGTCACCGTATAATTTCTTGGCACCAATCATGGTCAGTTCCTTCAGGTAGTCAGCTTCCAGTTTGATGCGGTATAGTTTGTCATATCCTCCCAAACGTTTGATTTTGGCTTTGGCATCCTCTTCGCTCAGCACCACATTGCCGTTCTCATCACGGGTAAATTCATTGAAAAGGTCCTCTTCGGTCAAGGTTTGTCTGTATCCCTCTTCTGTTCCGAATTCCTCTGGAATGGCAAAGTTGGGCATGATGGGAGCGTGGTCGATGCTGTAGAACTCCACTTGGTCGCATATATCACATGTGTTGCTCAGTGCTTCAGGAATATCGGCAAACAGGGCATTCATCTCTTCGCGGGTCTTGAACCACTCCTGTTTGCTGTAGAGCATACGTTTTGGGTCATCCAAATCTTTGCTTGTACTCAGACAGATGAGACGGTCGTGAGCCTCAGCATTCTCTTCTTCGACGAAATGTACGTCGTTGGTACACACTAATTTGATACCATACTTTTTGCTGTATTCGATGAGTTTTTCGTTAACTTGTAACTGCAACTCGTATGTCTCATGGTTGGCGCGTGGTACGGTAGCTTTGTGGCGTTGCAACTCCAGATAGAAGTTCTCGCCAAAGGTCTTTTGATACCATTGGATGGCTTCTTCCGCATCTTCCAATCGTCCGTTCAGAATCTTCTTGGGGATTTCGCCTCCGATACAAGCGCTGCACACAATCAATCCTTCGCTGTATTTTTCCAGTTCGGTACGGTCGGTACGCGGTCGGTTGTAATATCCTTCAGTCCATGCTTTGGATACCAACTTAATCAGGTTATGGTATCCTTTTTCGTTTTTGGCCAGCACAACCAAGTGGTAACCTCCTTGATTTTCCTTACCTTCTTTATTATGCAAGTTGCCGTTACGGGCTACATACATTTCGCATCCGAAGATGGGCTTGAATAGTTTCTTCTGCAACTCCGGTAAACGGGTACGGCAGTCTGCCAGTTCCGCCTGTGCGTCACCGTTCCATTCTTCGCCAGCTTCGGCTCCGTTTTCCAGAGCTGTAATACGTTTCTTTAAGTTCTTGATGTCGCCGTTTGTCCCTCCGTTCTTCTTGTTGACGTAGTTGAAAAATTCCTTGATGCCGAACATGCTTCCATGGTCGGTAACGGCCATTCCTCTCATGCCGTTGGCTATTGCCTTGTCAACCAGACGGGCGATGCTGGCTTGTCCATCCAAGATGGAGTATTGTGTGTGGACGTGTAGGTGTACGAAATCTTGCATCTTCAAATATGAGTTTTAGAAAAATCGCATAAAGATAGCTCTCTTTTATTGAATCTCAAATTCTGGGAATGAAAAGTTACTTCCAAACCTCTATTTTTGTCATATTTAGGTCCTGTTGTGTAATTATAATCGTTTTTATTTGTTAAAGTTAAAAGATTCATTTATCTTTGCGCGATAAAAGATACTGTGTGAAGCAATGAAAAAACTAAAAAAACTCAAACGAATTAGAATTCATCATGAGGGAACCGATACCCTTATTATAAGTGCAATCTTGTTGTTGGCTTTGAACTCAGCCTTGTATGGTTGTATAGAGTTCAAATGGCCTTTTTATCTGATAGCCCCAGTCTCCATTGTTTTGTGGCTGTTGTTGCTCAATTTTTTCCGTTGCCCAATCCGTTATTTTGGAGGCGATACGGAAAAAACTGTTGTCGCTTCAGCAGATGGAAAGATTGTCTGCATTGAAGAAGTGGAAGAGCATGAATATTTCCACGACCGTCGTTTGTTGGTGAGTATCTTTATGAGTGTGTTCAATGTGCATGCCAATTGGTATCCGGTTGATGGTACAGTTAAGAAAGTTGGTCATCAGAATGGTCGTTTCCAAGCAGCATGGCTTCCCAAGTCCAGTACGGAGAATGAACGTTCTATGGTTGTGATTGAGACTCCCGAAGGGGCAGAAGTAATGGCTCGCCAGATTGCCGGTGCTATGGCCCGTCGTATTGTCACTTATGCAGAAGTCGGCGAAGATTGCTACATTGATGAGCACATGGGATTCATTAAATTTGGTAGCCGTGTAGATATCTATCTACCCTTGGGTACTGAAGTCTTGGTGAAACTGGGTGACCGTACCGTTGGTAATGAGACGGTTATCGCGAAGTTGGCTTAAACAAGTATTATGGCAAATTGCATTACCCGTCATATTCCTAATACAGTTACATGCTGCAACCTCTTTTCGGGTTGTTTGGCGGTCGTGATGGCTTATCGCGGTGACTATACTGCGGCATTGGGATTTATTGTATTGGGAGCGGTATTTGATTTTTTTGATGGACTTTTGGCTCGTGCTTTGCAGGCTTACTCTCCTTTAGGGAAGGAATTGGACTCCTTGGCTGATGATGTTACTTTCGGTGTGTCGCCTTCTATGATTGTCTTTTCGCTGTTCAAGGAGGTGACAGTTCCTTCTTTTTTGCTTCCCGTAGCTGAATATGTACCTTATGCGGCATTTTTCATAGCAGTCTTTTCTGCGTTGCGATTGGCCAAATTCAATATAGATACCCGTCAGACCAGTTCTTTTATTGGTGTTCCTACACCGGCTAATGCCCTGTTTTGGGGCTCATTGGTTGTTGGTGCTCATGATTTTCTGGTATCCGATAGTTTCAATGCCCTATACCTTATTATATTAGTTGCTTTCACTTCATGGTTGTTGGTAGCCGAGATTCCGATGTTCTCCTTGAAGTTCAAGAATCTCTCGTGGCGCGACAATAAGGTGCAGTTTATCTTTCTTTTGGGTTGCATTCCTTTGATAGTCTTATTGCAAGTAGCAGGATTGGCAGCCATCATCATTTGGTATGCCTTGCTTTCCTTGATTACGCAGCGTAAATCCTAATCAATATAAAAGAAATGTGCCAAAACGTCAGATTGGCACGTTTTTTGTTTATAGAGTATTGGGTCTTGAACTCAAAAACTTACGAACTTAAAAACTGAAATCAACGTGGGTATATTCGGATTGTTATTTATTATATTACCGCTTATTATATTCTTTGTCGTATTGGGTATCGGCGTAACACTTGTGCGTAGCATATTGCGTTTCTTTGGTTTGGGGCAAACCACTTCGCGTACATATGGTTATGATACATCCCAAGACGCTCGTCGCCATTCTAGTCAGGAAAGTGCATCTTTTTCTACCCAATCTCCTTCGAAAAACAAGAAGGTCATTGGTGATGACGAAGGCGAATATGTGGAGTTTGAAGAGGTCCGTTGATCTCTGAAAGGGTGGCATAACATGTGATGGATTTGAAAAGTTATTCATGCTCCTTTAGAAATATTATTGGTATCAGACTTGGACGGTATTAACTGTCATGCTCAGTGCTTGCAGCTCCGTTTCTCTTTACAGCTATGTGTAAAGCTCTTTGCACATAGCTGTAAAGGCTTTTACACTTATCTGTAAACGTCTTTACACCTAACTGTAAAGACGTTTACATTTCATAGGAAATAGAATGTAAACGTAATGGATTGATAGATAGAGCGTATATTAACGGTTCTAGTAGACTACTTTTCGTCTTATTGATATAGTAGGTTGACTCGGTTAAACAATACTTTTAATTAGAGTTGACTTGTTTTTTACTTAGTCATAAATTGATTTATAGACCCCACCTTGAAGAGTTTGGACTTTGATGAAAGTGTGTCAGTAATCAAACGGTTACTTTCGGTTTCCCTCTCTCTTTAATCCTTCCTATGGGACAGATTGTTGTATGTTCTCTTTGAATAATTCTTGAATATTATTGCTAAAACAATCTTTTGCTGTTAAAGTTCCTTAATGGATATGGGTAAAATTCAAAAATATTCCTTAATGTAAAATAAAATGTTTAAGTTTGTGGACTTTTATCCATTAAATTGAATATCAAAACATTAAATTAACCTAATTAGTATGAGGGCTTTAACATATCTTTCGCTTAGCTTAATATCATATGAACTTTAAATATGTAGAATTATGAAAAAAAACTTTACTGTTTTGTTTGCCTTGTTGGGCATGACATTGGCAATGACTGCACAGACAGTTACCTTCAACGTAAAAGCTGCTGATATTTATGTGAATCAGGAAATCAATGGTATTTCCTATCCCTCAGAGTTTGAGATGGAGATAACTTATTATGCGGATTGGAATATGTATCTTGTAACAAAATTCTTAGGAGAAGATATAACCGCGTTGAATTATGGTGGAATCTCTATCGATATTTCAGTTTCAGAACCCAATAAGGCCGAAATTGAAACAACGTCAGGCTACTTGAAGACTATTGTGGCAGGAGAAAGTTATCTAACATTGAAAGATATGAATCTCGGTACATCTCCTATTACCCTGACATATAATGGCGATGGAACACTTTCTGTCAGTGATTTTTGTGTGAGTTACATGACGTATGATGCTGATTGGAGTCAAAAGCATGAATTAGCTGCATTCTATTCAGGTGTGATTGCGTATGTGGATGAAGGGACAGAAGACGAACCTGTTACTGCTTCCAATTCCTTCTTCCTGCCCGACACCTCCGTCTTCTCCGGCTCTTCATTCTTATTGCCCGTATCCATGACTAATGAAAGTGGAATCACTGCATTCCAATGCGATGTCTATTTGCCCGAAGGTCTGATGCTGAATTGGAATGATGAGAGTGAATATGATGTGGAATTGAATGCTGATCGCAAGACCACAACGCACTCTGTTGCTACCAGTTTGCAACCTGATGGTGCTATCCGTATTGCATCTTATTCGAGTGGTAACAAATTGTTCAAAGGCAATGAAGGTGAACTCTTCACACTGAATTTGACAGCCCTCGACGGTTGTGCAGAGATGCAGGAAGTTGAAATCCGTAATATTCGTCTGAGTACTCCCGACCAGCAGGAATATCTGTTGCCCAATGTCTCATCCACTGTCATTGTGAAGTCCTACACTCCGGCCGATGCCAATGGTGACGGAGAAGTGACCATAGTCGATGTTGTGGCGGTAGTGAATGCTCTGATGGGAGATTTCTCTGGTAACTTCATCTTCGATGCTGCCGATATGGATCAGAATGGTGAGATTACCATTGTCGATGTCGTAGCCGTTGTGAATACTTTGATGGGTGGTGGTGTCCAGGCAACAGGTGCCCGCTCCATCCTCCACAGTGACATTCATGTCGCTGATGCCGCAGTGGCATCCGGTGAGACAACCACTCTTTATGTGAAGTTGGACAACGCACAGGCATACACCGCCATGCAAATGGATATGACTTTTCCCGAAGGCTTGAGCATCGAAGGAGTGGAGATGGTAGGCAATGCTTCTCACACTGTAACCTATAATGCTGAAGGTCGCATCGCGGCTTACTCCTTGGCGAACCGTACTTTCAACGGTGGTGAGTCTCTGATGGCCATTACCGTAAAGGCTGATGAAAGCTTCACAGGTACAGCACATGTGGACTTCACAAACGTGCGTGTCGTTTCCAAGAATGTGGTAGAGACCACATTGGCCGATACCTTCTCGACCGTGACAGGCGGTGCTTATGGCATTGATGCGGTTGAGGCTGACAAGGCCCAAGTGCTTTATTACTCCACAACGGGTGAAGTTTCTGACAAACCTTTCCAAGGCTTGAACATCATCCAGCGCATCTATCAGGATGGCCGCGTAGAGGTGACGAAGGAAATGAAGTAAATAAGTTATTTTCAGGCAGAAGAACAAAAGAATAGAAGAGAAATAAAAACTTATGTCCTTATGTTCTTCTGTCTGAAAACAAAGAAGAAATATCTCAAGGTGTATTGATTTTAAAGACTTTTTTTGATAATTAAAATTGTGAATATGATAAAGAAATTATTATTAGTGTCGCTGCTTGCCATAACAACCTTGTTTGCACAGGCATACGAAATAGGTGACTTTGCCTATAGTAAAGTTGCAAAGTACAAAATCACAGGTGAAAACCTCGTGGTGAACGGTAAGTTTAATGACGGTGCTACCGGTTTCGGTTCAGGTTGGACGGCTACTGATGCCACTACCAATCCGTTGGAGGCTGTCTTCACTATGGTTACTGGTGGACCTAACGGTTCAA